>NZ_LMEG01000001.1:0-791683 GCF_001426275.1 Ensifer sp. Root423
CCGGTGCCGGAGATCGGCCCGAACGACGTGCTGATCAAGGTGAAGAAATCGGCGATCTGCGGCACCGACGTGCACATCTGGAACTGGGACCAGTGGGCCCAAAAAACCATTCCGGTGCCGATGGTCGTTGGTCACGAGTTCATGGGCGAGATCGCCGAGGTCGGATCGGCCGTCACCAAATACCATGTCGGCGAGCGCGTCTCCGGCGAGGGCCACATCGTCTGCGGCAAGTGCCGCAACTGCCGGGCCGGCCGCGGGCATCTGTGCCGCAACACGCTCGGCGTCGGCGTCAACCGGCCGGGCTCGTTCGGCGAGTTCGTCTGCCTGCCGGAGTATAACGTCGTGCCGATCCCAGAGGATGTGCCCGACGAGATCGCGGCGATCTTCGATCCGTTCGGCAATGCGGTGCACACAGCACTCTCCTTCGATCTCGTCGGCGAGGACGTGCTTGTGACCGGCGCCGGTCCGATCGGCATCATGGGGGCGCTGGTTGCCAAGCGCTCCGGCGCGCGCAAGGTGGTGATCACCGACATCAACCCGACGCGGCTCGCGCTCGCCAAAAGCGTCGGCATCGACCATGTCGTCGATGCCTCGAAGGAAAACCTTGCCGACGTGATGAAGGCGATCGGCATGACCGAAGGTTTTGACGTCGGGCTGGAAATGTCGGGAGCGGCCCCTGCCTTCCGCGACATGATCGACAAGATGAACAATGGCGGCAAGATCGCCATTCTCGGCATCGCACCGGCCGGCTTCGAGATCGACTGGAACAAGGTCATCTTCAAGATGCTCAACCTCAAGGGCATCTATGGCCGCGAGATGTTCGAGACCTGGTACAAGATGATCGCCTTCGTGCAGGGCGGGCTCGACCTTGCCCCCGTCATCACCCACCGCATCAAGATCGACGAGTTCCGCGACGGCTTTCAGGCCATGCGCTCCGGCAATTCCGGAAAGGTCGTCATGGACTGGTAGGGCCGCAAGGGCCGGCGTACCCCTTGAGGGTCGGCGGCTCAGTTGGCGAGGCCGAACTGGATCTCGATCTCGTGATAGCGGGCGCCCTGGCCCGCCCAGCGGTGGTAAATCTCGCGGCTCTCGCCGGAGAAATTGTGCCTGGACATCTCGATCTTTGCGACCAGCGGCGCGTAACCCTGGGTGAAAAGGCTGCGCATCGGACCCTGGTGCAGCGTGGACGCCACCATGATCGGCTCCAGTTCGATCAGATCGAGCGCGCCGCGATAATCCTTGCCGCCCGTGACCGGGCGGCAGATGCGCCAGTCGAACGGCGTCTTGGCGTTTTTCGGTAGATCGTTCGCGATGAAGATCCAGGGGCCTGCGGGCATCATGCCTGCACGTTCCATCTCCGCCTCGATGAGAGGCGCCAGTATGGCGCTCTCCGTCTTGACGTCTGGAATGGTGAGCCGCCGACCGATCGATAACACCCGCATGGCGTCGGTTTCCTTGATGAGCATTCGAGCCTCCGTTTCGGTGCGAAGGTCCTGCGCGATCAGGTCAAGCGCAAGCAAAAAGCCGGAATAATCTTGCGATTTTTCCTCGACAATGGGCTCCTTCGGGAATCGTTTTGCGTGCACATGCCTGGCTGCCGCCTGCGCTTGCTTGAGGGCAGGGAGGCTCTATCTTGATGGCAGTGGCGACGTCGTCGCACCGGGAAGTAGAGGAGATGCATGCATGCGTTATGAGGGAAGCTGTCATTGCGGCAAGATCGCCTTCGAGGTGGAAGGGGAATTTGGCGAAGCGATCGACTGCAATTGCTCGCTCTGCCGTCGTCGCGGCGGACTGCTCGCCTTCGTTGCCCGCGACAAGCTGACGCTGACGACGCCGGAAGCGGACCTCTCGACCTATGTCTTCAACAAGCATGTGATCCAGCACCGGTTCTGCGACACCTGCGGAATCGCGCCATTCGGTGAGGGCGACGGGCCGCATGGGAAGATGGCGGCGATCAACCTGCGCTGCCTGCCGGAGTTCGATATCGAGGCGGTGAAAGTCGTCAAATACGACGGCCGATCGGTTTAGCACCGGACCGAAAAATTCAGTCCTGGTTGCGCGTGCGCATATGGCACAACGAGACCTTGCCGATTAAATTGTTGCTACCCTTGTCTTTTGGCGGGCAGCGCCTACATCTTCAGCGGAAGCTGATAAACCCCAAAAAGCGACAGGAACGGTGATTTTTATCGAATCATCCGGTTTTTCAGCGGAAATGCTTGACGGGATCGAAAATTCTGGGAATCACCATTTCCGAATAAGAAATGGCGAGATGACACGGCGGTTAGGGAATCATGCCAGAGACGTTTCAGTGGCAGGACTGTCGGAGCTTGTCCGCTTTGCCACGAGTACACTCGTGGTTAAACAGGAATTAAACATCATCCCGTTACGTCAGGGGAAATGATTCGGTGGCGGGTGCGCGGCGCACCCGGACCTTCGAGCGGCATTGGCACCGGGCTCACGCCGGTTGCGACAAGGAAAGCGACGAACTAAATGGCAACCAAAGTCAAAGAAAACGAAGAAGCTGACGTAGAACGCGAAGGCGCTCCGGACGGCCCGCTTCTCGATCTTTCCGATGACGCTGTCAAGAAGATGATCAAGGCCGCCAAGAAGCGCGGCTACGTGACGATGGACGAGTTGAACTCGGTCCTTCCGTCCGAGGAAGTCACCTCCGAACAGATCGAAGACACGATGGCAATGCTGTCCGACATGGGCATCAACGTGATCGAGGACGAGGAAGCCGAAGAAGCTGCCGGCGGCGGCGACGATGAGGCCAGCGACGACGATAACGAAAGCGAAGGCGGCGAACTGGCCCCTTCCAGCGGTACTTCGCTTGCGACCAGCAAGAAGAAGGAACCGACCGATCGCACTGACGACCCGGTTCGCATGTACCTGCGCGAAATGGGTTCGGTCGAGCTTCTGTCGCGCGAAGGCGAAATCGCGATTGCCAAGCGCATCGAGGCTGGCCGCGAGACAATGATCGCCGGTCTCTGTGAGAGCCCGCTGACCTTCCAGGCGCTGATTATCTGGCGCGACGAACTGAATGAAGGCCAGACGCTTCTGCGCGAGATCATCGATCTCGAGACCACCTATTCCGGTCCCGAGGCCAAGGCTGCTCCGCAGTTCCAGAGCCCGGAAAAGATCGAGGCCGACCGCAAGGCTGCCGAGGAAAAGGAAAAGACCCGCAAGGTTCGCTCGCCTGCCAACGACGACGACATCACCAATGTCGGCGGCGACGTCATGCCGGCCGAGGAGGAAGAGGAAGACGACGACGAGTCGAACCTCTCGCTCGCCGCCATGGAAGCGGAACTGCGCCCGCAGGTCATGGAAACCCTCGACATCATCGCGGAGACCTACAAGAAGCTGCGCAAGCTGCAGGACCAGCAGGTGGAAGCCCGCCTTGCTGCCACCGGCACGCTGTCGCCCGCCCAGGAGCGCCGCTACAAGGAACTCAAGGACGAGCTGATCAAGGCGGTCAAGTCGCTGTCGCTCAACCAGAACCGCGTCGACAGCCTGGTCGAGCAGCTCTACGACATCTCCAAGCGCCTGATGCAGAACGAAGGCCGCCTGCTGCGTCTCGCAGAATCCTACGGCGTCAAGCGCGACTCGTTCCTGGAGCAGTATTCGGGCGCCGAACTTGATCCGAACTGGATGAAGTCGATCAGCAACCTGGCCGGCAAGGGCTGGAAGGAATTCGCCAAGAGCGAAAACCAGACGATCCGCGACATCCGCCAGGAGATCCAGAATCTGGCCACGGAAACCGGCATCTCGATCGCCGAGTTCCGCCGCATCGTTTCGATGGTGCAGAAGGGCGAGCGCGAAGCGCGTATCGCCAAGAAGGAAATGGTCGAAGCGAACCTGCGCCTCGTCATTTCCATCGCCAAGAAGTACACCAACCGCGGCCTGCAGTTCCTCGATCTCATCCAGGAAGGCAACATCGGCCTGATGAAGGCGGTCGACAAGTTCGAATACCGCCGCGGTTACAAGTTCTCGACCTATGCCACCTGGTGGATCCGTCAGGCGATCACCCGGTCGATCGCCGACCAGGCCCGCACGATCCGCATCCCGGTGCACATGATCGAGACGATCAACAAGATCGTCCGCACCTCGCGCCAGATGCTGCACGAGATCGGCCGCGAGCCGACGCCGGAAGAACTGGCCGAAAAGCTCGCCATGCCGCTCGAAAAGGTCCGCAAGGTCCTGAAGATCGCCAAGGAGCCGATCTCGCTCGAAACGCCTGTCGGTGACGAAGAGGATTCGCACCTCGGCGATTTCATCGAGGACAAGAACGCACTGCTGCCGATCGACGCCGCCATCCAGGCGAACCTGCGCGAGACAACCACCCGCGTTCTCGCCTCGCTGACGCCGCGCGAAGAGCGCGTTCTGCGCATGCGCTTCGGCATCGGCATGAACACCGACCACACGCTCGAAGAAGTCGGCCAGCAGTTCTCGGTTACCCGCGAACGTATCCGTCAGATCGAGGCGAAGGCGCTCCGCAAGCTCAAGCATCCGAGCCGCTCCAGGAAGCTCAGAAGCTTCCTCGACAGCTAAAGTCGGGTACATGGAAAGATCGAAAGCCGGGCCACGTGCCCGGCTTTTTCGTTTCCGCCTCACCCATGCGATTTATTGTGGGCGCTTTCGCCGGGGAGTATAGTCGCCCCTTCGCAGTAATCTGGGGCACCCCGTCTTGTACGCGGGAGCAATCGCACCGCGGGCGTGAAGCGTGCCCCCGTGGAGGTGTCAGATGACGACGTATGTCATGCTCCTCAACTGGACCGAGCAGGGCGTCAAGAATGTGCGTGATTCCCCGAAGAGGCTCGACCTCGCACGGAATGTGCTCGGCGAGATGGGCGGCTCCTTCAAGCATTTCTTCCTGACCATGGGTGACTACGACATGGTGGCCATCGTCGAAGCGCCTGACGATGCGGTGGCCGCACGCTTCGCGCTCACGCTTGGCATGGCCGGCAATGTGCGCTCGACGACGCTGAAAGCCTTCCCTGAGGCTGCCTATCGCGAACTGATTGCCTCGCTTGGATGAACAGCCGGTGTTGCGGCCGTGAGGATAATCGCGGCCACAACGCCAGATGCCTCGTTCACGGCGCACCGTTTCCCGAGAGGATGCGGGCCGCGCCGCGCATGGCGTTGCGAAAGGCGTCGTCAAAGCTGATGCCGCTCAACTGCCAACGGTAACGCTTGCCGCCCGCGTCCATCTGCCATTGGGCGATCCAGCCACGGGCGGCGTCGGACCAGACGAGCGTGCCGATGAGCCGCACGTCGCCGTCGGTTTGTGTCACGGGTGAAAAGAGCTGCGCCGGATCCGCTTGCGGCAGGGTGTCGAGCGCGGGTTTCCGGGCGGTTACGGTCGCCGCATCCGGCAGCACGGTCGAAAGCGCCAGCGGCTTTGCAGCTGCCTCAAGCGAATCCGCCATATAGGGACTTTCACTGCTGTCGCGTGTCAGCACGAAGCGGCGCTTCTGGTCCTTGACCGCCAGCCATACGGCGATCGCCGGGCGAGGGGAGAGCCATGGCTTGCGGCCGAGTTCTGCGAGAAGCGGGTCCAGCGTTGCCGGGTGATACCGGCAGGTGAGGTCATGCGGGCGGTCGTGCGTGCCCTGTTCGTCATGGATCGGGATGCCTTCGAGGCGATCGCGGTAGGAGAAGGTCGAGACGAAGCTGCCGGCCTTGGCCTCCGCTGCAGCAAACCGAGGCGCCTCTGTGATCATCGGATCGCCGGATAGTTTGACGAGCACTTCACGCAGGCATTCGCGAAAACCGATAGCACGGTTGGCCTCACCCGTGCCGGTGACGATCGCGTCACTGCGATAAAGCGCGTCGATATCTGCCGCCCCGGCGTTGCTGCCGGCGTGGCAGAGAAGCGCCGCTACGAGCGCCGTGACCGTCGCTCTTTTCCGGATCAGTTTGCCGGCGGCAGGACGCAACTGAGATCGCCCTCCTCACAGCTCAGATAGGTCTTGAAGTCGGCGACGCGCTTCTGTGTGCGATCGTCGCGGCATTCAAGCGTGATCATCGGCTGGGCCGAGCCGCCGGCAACGCCCGAGCTTGCGAAATCGCATTCGGCATCGCGATAGGCGATCCAGGCCCTTTGCGCGGCAACCAGCAGCTTCGTCTTGTCGGCATCGTCCTTCAGGCGTCCCTGGATTTGCTTGTAAAGGGCGTTCAGTTCGGCGTCGGAGGCCTTCAGCGCCTTGTCGGCGCAGACATTCATCGTCGCCTGGTCGCTCGCATCGGCGCATTCGTCGGCGCGCGCAAGGCCAGTCGCGGCGAACAAGCCCGTGAAGGCGAGCACCATCAAGGCGGATATTTTCATCGATACGCTCCTTTGCGCCCTATGGCTGGCGCTGCATGTCTCCCGTGGATCGTAAAACCTCCGGTGGCGAAAGTTCAATGGCCGGGCCTTCGATGGTTCTCCTTTGAATCAAAAGAGATCCTTAAGGTTTACGTTTTATCAATCTCTGGAGCGCCGCGGCCCCGACGGGCGGCCCGTGGTGTTCGAGCATTTTTCCCGCGGCATTGCCTTGCGCGCAATCGCCGTGCTGCGGGGAAGCAAGAGGTTCTGCGATGCGTTGCGTATTTGTCGTCGTCCTCCTGTTGCTGGCCGGCTGCGGAACGGTGCCGAGAGACACCCGGAATGCCTGCGCGGTTTTCGAGCAGCAAGATGGCCTTTTCAACAATTGGCGCCGGGAAGCCTATAGCGCCCAGCGTGAATACGGCGTGCCCGTGCCGATCCTGATGGCGACGATCTACACCGAATCCGGCTTCCGCCATAATGCCCGTCCGCCACGCACCAAGCTTTTCGGCTTCATCCCCTGGACGCGCGCTTCGACAGCATACGGCTATTCCCAGGCGCTCGACGGCACCTGGGCGCGCTATCAGAGCGAGACCGGCCGCTGGGCAGCGCGGCGTTCGGACTTCGGCGACGCGATCCGCTTCATCGCCTGGTACCATCGCGAAAGTGCCCAGCGGAACGGCATCGCCCTCAACGACGCCTACAGGCTCTACATCGCCTATTACCATGGCCACGGCGGCTATTCCCGAGGCAACTGGAGCGATACGGCCAAGAACGGCGCCAAGCGGGCGGCCGGCATGGCCCAGGTCTACAGCAAGCAGCTCAGAGGCTGCGGCAGCTGACGCCGCAGCCCGGTTGAGCCGGCGCCAGGGGACCGTTCTTCCGCTTAACCAGCGGCTGCGCGATCAAGTTCCGCGACATCGATCTTCACCATGCCCATCATCGCCTGCTGGGCGCGGGCCGCACGCGCCGGATCAGGATCGCCGAGGTGACGCATCAGGGCGTCCGGGATGATCTGCCAGGAAAGACCGAACCTGTCCTTCAGCCAGCCGCAATGCTGCGGCGTGCCGCCGTCCAAGAGCCTTTCCCAGAAGTAGTCGACTTCCGCCTGGTCGGAGCAGCGTAGGAAGAACGACACGGCCTCGCTGAACTTGAAATGCGGCCCGCCGTTGAGCCCCATGAAGTGCTGCCCCTCGATCTCGAAGGACGCGGTAAAGGCCCTGCCGTCGGGGCCCCGCTTCACGTCGGTGATGCGGCTGTTGCGGAAAATGGCGGTGTAGAAAGCGATGGCGTCCTCCAGCTGATCGTCGAACCAGAGAAACGGCGTGATCTTCTGCATGGGTGTCTCCCGATTTGGATGCTACCGGCCAAGGACGAACGGGGAAGCGCGGTTCCGACAAAAGCAGCGCCGCACTTGAAAGAAAATTCCGTCCCGATGTCGGAACTCTTGGCCGTCCTGCGTCCTATGCTCGTAGAACGAACAGAGGAGACTATGTCGATGACCTATGTGGATGGCTTTATCGTTGCCGTGCCGAAGGCGAATATCGAGGCCTACAAGGCGATGGCGAAGGCGGCGGGTGCGGTGTGGATGGAGCACGGCGCGCTCGCCTACACCGAATGCCTGGCGGATGACGCGCCCTATGGCGAAGTGACGTCCTTTCCCCGCTCGGTGCAGGCCAAGGACGATGAGACGGTGGTGTTCTCCTGGATCACCTACAAATCCCGCGCCGAGCGCGACGCGATCGTTGCCAAGGTCATGGCCGATCCGCGGCTGCAGGGCGATGCCTGGAAGCAGGTGTTCGACGGCAAGCGCATGATCTATGGCGGCTTCGAGACCTTCCTGGAGATGTAGGCACGCCACCGCGACGGATTGCGGCAGATCGCCTTGGACCGGGAACGGTCCGGGGATAAAAGCATTGGGCATATCAACGGGTCGCACCGCCTCTCGGGCGGATGCGACCGCCTGCCGGAGGCCTTCATGCCGCAAACGCGCATCACCATCGCCACCCATGGCCAGGGGCTCTATGAATTTACCGACGAGGCGGCGGCCTTCGTGCGCGCCAACGCGGCAGGCGAGGGGCTGCTCACGGTCTTCGTGCGGCACACCTCCTGTTCGCTTCTCATCCAGGAAAACGCCGACCCGGACGTGAAGCGCGATCTGGACGCCTTTTTCCGCCGCCTCGTGCCGCCGTCCTCGGATCCCTCCATGCGCTGGATCGTGCACACCCAGGAAGGCCCCGACGATATGCCGGCACATATCAAGGCGGCGTTGACGCCGGTATCGCTCGGCATTCCCGTCAGTGGTGGCCGGATGCTCACCGGCACCTGGCAGGGGCTCTACCTCTTCGAGCATCGCGACCGCCCGCATCGCCGCGAGATCGTCCTGCATCTTTCCGCCTGATTGGCCGGCGCCGACGATTGAACGGCGGCGCAAGGGTTCTAGATAAAGGGGCGAGAGCAAGGGCTTGGGAACCGGCCTTCGAGGCTAGGGAGGAACCGGAATGACCGATGCACAGACGATTGCCAGCGGCTTTATCGAGGCGCTGAACCAGCGGGATTTCGAGGCGCTGGCGCGGCTCGTGCATGAGGACATCGAACTCGATTCGCTGACCGGTCAACGCACCGTCGGCGTCGGCCCCTTGCGCGCCTGGCTGATGAACTATCTGCGCCGATTCGACGAGCAGTTCGGAGACGTGGTACTGATGCGCGATGCCTTCGGCCAGCGCGTGGCCGCCGATTTGACGGTACGGGGCACCTACCGCGAGACCATGGAAGGCTTTCCCCCTGCGACTGGCCAGAGCTACTCCATTCCCAGCGTGCTCGTCTTCGAGATCGAGGACGGCGCCATCACCCGCCTCAGCCATTATCGCAATATTCGCGTCTTTGAGCGGGCGCTTGCCGGCTGAGCGACGCGTAGCCGACCGCTCCTGACGGTCGCGCCCCTTCATTTTCAAGTTTTCTTACTGACCGCCGGATGACCGATCATGTCTTGATCGGGAAAATACGGGCGCGAATCACCTCTGGCACGCCGATGACGGCGGCTGATTCGCCGCTTGTCCAAGCGCAGGCGAAGGCGCGTCCCAGCGCCTTGGCCGCGGTCAAAGCCCTTCGAAATACTTGTTTATAAGCAATGCCTTATCGACTGTGACTTGCACGAAAGTCTCCTCCACGCGCGTGTGGTCATCACGTTCTGGCAATCTGAACGTCCCATGAACATCGGGTTCCGCTGTCGTTCAGCTTGGCGACCCTATTCTCTGATCAATCGCTTGGGACGGTGATTGCCCCTCGAACCCTTCAAGCTTGGAGAGATCTTATGAAGAACCGCCTTTTTAACGCCGCTGCCGCCGCCGTCATCGGACTTACCGGCCTGCTGGGTGCCGCCTCCACCGCTTCGGCGGAATCGATCGAATTCGGTTTCGGCCCGCGCGGTGGCGTCGATGTCCAGTATCGCGACTACGACGGCGGCTACGGTGACGAGCGCGACTGGGGTCGCGGCCGTGACCGCCACTGGGACCGTGACCGCCGCGGCCGTTGCGCGCCCTGGATGGCCGTCGACAAGGCCCGCGATCGTGGACTCCGCCGCGCCTATGTCGCCGACGTCTCTTCGCGCCGCGTCGTCGTCGAAGGCCGTCGCCACGGCCAACGCCAGACGATCGTGTTTGCGAACGCCCGCGGCTGCCCGACGATCGGCCGCTGGTAACACCTAAGCAATCTTCCCGCCTCGTCTCCCCCGGCCGGCGGAAGAATGGCCCCTCATGCCAAGGCATGGGGGGCTTTTTGTTTGACGCCGCAGCGACCAAGGGGCGCCGGTTGCGCGCAGTCCTGGTCGGGACGCGTGAACGAAGCGAAGTGGATCAGGCCGACAGCGCGGTCCACACGTGCGAATCGTCCGCTCGGGCGATCGTCGTGTCAGGCACCGTAGTTGCCGAACCGACGGCAAGGTTCCGGCCGGTTTGCCCTCTAGCATTGCCAGACGAATGAACGCGCGGCGCAATTCCATCGCGGACATCTGCGGCCTAGGCATCGGCTGATCTTCTTCAGACCAGATCCAGCCCATGTGTCAGCCATCGCCCGGAATACCTGCCAAGGATCTCCTCGACCGAACACTCGGGACCAACGATCCATGCGATGTGGCTGGAGGTCCGCTTTAGCGGCGAAGATGACGAGGACGTGGAGGCGAGGGCGACGCCAGGCGGAGATCGCGGAGCGGTCGCGGGCGATGCCGAAGGGCTAGGGGCGGCAGCAAATCGCGCGCGGGAAGCGATGTCAAAGCAGGTGCCGGCAAATTTAAGCCTGGAGGTCGGACGGCGTTCAGCGCCGGGCCCGGTCTTAGTCGAGTGCATCGCGAGCACCAGCGCCCAAAAGAAAAGCCCCCGGCACCCATCCTTGGCACCAGGGGCGTTCGATCGCTGAACGCCCGCGCTTGGCCGCGGGCGTTGCTGACAAGCCTTACTGCTTGATTTCGAAGGTCACGTTGACCGTCACGTTGTAGCTGTTTTCGCCGGTTGCGACCGGAACGGCGTCGGCGGCATATTCCTTGGCCATGCCGGCGCGCATCATCGGCACCGGCTCGGGGCGGAAGCCCTGCTCGGAGATGTTGACGATCTTGCCGACCGAGACGCCGGCCGCTTCGGCCAGCACCTTGGCCTTCTCAACGGCATCGGCAACGGCTGCCTTGCGCGCTTCGGTGATCACGGCTTCCGGCTTGTCGTTGGTGAACTGTACGCCGCCACCCTGGTTGACGCCGAGCGAAACCGACTTGTCGATCACTTCGCCGAGCTTGGCGAGATCGCGAACGCGGACGCTGACGCCGTTCGTCACCTGGTAGCCGATCAACTCCGGCGCGCGGTTGCTGCCGTCGGTGTTGGTCGGGTAGCTGTATTGCGGGTTGAGCATGAAGCCGCTCGTCTGCAGGTCGCGATCGGCAATGCCGCCGTCCTTCAGCGCCTTCAGCACTTCGGCCATGGTCTTGTTGTTGGCGTCCAGCGCTTCACGCGCGGTCTTGCCATCCTTGACGACGCTCAGCTGCAGGACTGCCATGTCCGGCGCGGTCGTCGCGCGGCCTTCGCCGGCAACGACGATGGTGGCCTTGTCCTTGTCCGTCTCCTGCGCCTGAGCGGCGGCAACGCCAGCAAAAGCCGCAGCGAAGGCGGCGATCGAAAGCGTGCGGGCAGTGCGTGTGGAAATCATCTTCAATGTCTCTCCGGTTGTTCCGTCCCAAGCGTCTTCTTGGCTATCGATTGTGTGAGCATTGCGGCAATGGCTTGTCCGCAAAAAGGTTTTCCGCTAGAGCCTTGGCCACCCGCAAACTGCCATTGGTTCGCGGGCCTGGATCACGACGGTGCCACGCCTCGTTCAGAAGCGCAAAGGCCACCGTAGCACTTAAAGTTGCTGCCCCGTGTCTTATCCCTGGACCGTTACGGTTTAAGGACAGGAGCGGATCCAGAGTGGGCCTGTAGCTCAATGGTTAGAGCCGGCGGCTCATAACCGCTTGGTTGGGGGTTCGAGTCCCTCCGGGCCCACCAGTCACTTGCGAACATTGAGTTTTCTAGGTTTTCTGGCTGATTTTTGCCCAGATTTGATGTGCGCGCAGGTTGGGGACACTTCCAGCGACTTTGCACGACGCGAAATTGCGCACGGCATGTTCCGCCAACGTCGGATAATCCAACCCTCTTCCTCGTGGTTTCTGCTAGGATGGCCGGCCAGGCGGCAATGGAGAATTTCGATGGCTGGTCCGGGCGCGGAAATGGTGCGAATCGTACGTCGCAACAAGCTGGTTGGCTTTTGGGCGGCGGAGAAACTGGCCCTTGCCGGCGAAAATGCCAAGACCTACTCGGATGGTCTTGCGATGGCGGCGCTGGAGGTCGAACGCAGCGACATTCTTGCGATCATTCGAAGAGACTTTGACGCGGCAGGCGTGGTCCAGTCGGATGACGACATTCTGGCGGTCATGAACGTTTGCTGGCTGGAGGCGGGAAAACGAACAAAGGGGTCAGACGGCAGCGATGCAGCGCTGGTGCAGATTGCACGTCACCTCATGCAAGGATCGTGAGCGACGGATCCTCTCCGGCGCAACAGCTATTCGGGTGCCACGAACGTCGATGCCGGCAAGCTGCTGGTCAACGGCAACCAGTCGATTGCAACCGGACTGACGACGGTTGGTTCTGGCGCCGTGCTCGGCGGCAACGGCACGATCGGCGGCAGCGTCGTCGTGAACGACGCGGCACGCTGGCGCTCGGCAACAGCCCGGGAACGTTGACGATCAATGGCAATCTGTCGCTCGCTGCCGCTTCCATCGTCGATTTCGAATTCGGCCAGGCCAATGTCGCCGGTGGCGCGCTCAACGATCTTGTCGATGTCGGTGGCAACCTGGTGCTCGACGGCACGCTCAACGTTTCCGTCTCCTCCGGCGGCAGCTTCGGCGCCGGCATCTACCGGGTCTTCAACTATGGCGGCACGCTGACCAGCATTGGTCTACAAAGCGCTCGCCTGTCGCGACCGGTTTGACAGGACATACCCTTTCCGAGGCCACGTTCGCAGTTGTCTCCGCCAACGCGGCCAGATCCTTAGCCGGAAGCGGGGATGGCCCGGGGCTTCATCGTGGCCCTCGGGGTGCTCGAGTTTTCCAGTGCCGAGAGCGCCACGGCGTCCCATTGGGAGAGGATATGTTCGGCGTCGTAGCGTCGGACATTGGCTTCGGCGTTGGCCGCGAGACGGGCGCGCAGGGTCTCGTCGCCCATCAGGTTGGAGAGGGCTTCGGCCAGGGCGTTGATGTCGCCGTTTTCGACGAGGATGCCGTCGTCGCCGTTGGCAATCATGTCGGTCGGGCCCCATTCGCAGGCGAAGGAGACGACGGGGAGGCCTGCGGCCATCGCTTCAAGCAGGGCGATGCCCCAGCCTTCGTAGCGGGATGACAGGACGAAGAGGTCGGCGGTTTCGACCCAGAGGCCGGGTTTCGCGGTGACGCCGGGCATTTCCACCCGGTCGGCCAATCCGAGCGCATTGCGCTGGGCTTCCAGCGCTTTTCTCGCCTCGCCTTCGCCCCAGATGACGAGCTTCCATTCGGGGTGGTCACTGGCCACCTTGGCGAAGGCTTCGAGCAGCAGATCGAAGCCTTTTTGCTCAGTCAGGCGCCCGACGGCGGTGAGCACATTGTTGCCGCGCTTCTTTTGCCAGCCGTCGGGCAGATTGATCGCATTGGCGATCACCCGGCTGGAGCGGCGAACATTCGGCGGGAAATAGTCCAGCGCGCCCTTGGTCATCGTCACCAGCGCAAAGGCGCGCGGGTAGAGACGAAGCTGCAGCCATTTCCAGAAGGGGCCGAAGGGCTGCACCGCCGGGTTGTTGCGCTCGGACACGATNATTCGGCGGGAAATAGTCCAGCGCGCCTTGGTCATCGTCACCAGCGCAAAGGCGCGCGGGTAGAGACGAAGCTGCAGCCATTTCCAGAAGGGGCCGAAGGGCTGCACCGCCGGGTTGTTGCGCTCGGACACGATCACCGGGAGCCTGAGGCCTCGTGTTGCGAGCAGCGTCAACACGTTCGTGCGCGTCAGGAAGCTCAGCACGAAGTCGGGACGGGTGCGGCTGATCGTCGAGCGCAGTCGGTAGAGCCGCCTTGCCACCAGCCAGGCGGCCCGCAGCTTGCCAGCCTTCTGAACCGGCACGTCGAGCCGCTCGATGGTGACGCGCGGATCGAGCCTGTAATAGGGTTCGGAGGTCGGCGCTTCGAGTGTAATGACCGTGACGTGCAGCCGAGGCGGGCCCAGTGGCTGGCAACGAGACTGACGACGTGCTCGGTACCCCCGGCGCCGAGTGCAGAAACAATGATGGTTATGCGCGCGCCAGCGATGCCGGCGGCTCCGACGATGTCGGCACCTGTATCTTGATCCAATTTGGATTGCCCCTCGCTCTCCGCTTTCTATTATTAACAACTCCTTAAATTCGCGCAATGGGACTTTCGCAGTGTGGTAAACGCGCTGGCGAGCAGCCGATCGCGGCTGGCCGGCGCGCAGTTCGCATGTCCCATCGGCAAGGCGAGGCCAGACGTTGGAAGGCCTCAGCCCGTGCAATGGGCGTCGAGGATGGGGCGGGATGAAGCGGCGCGCGGGGGAAGGCGTCGTTTCTGGGAATACCGGGCGGCTGGTGCTCGCAGGGCTACCGTGCGCGCAAAAAAATGCCCGCGGGAGGCGGGCAGTTTTGGAGTGGGCGCATACGCTCAAACATGTTGCGCCTCGCTCCAAGGTGGCCGGCAGAGGTCAAGGATCCGTAAATGCGCGATAGCTAAAAATAGCGAATGGCAGCGGCCCGTCGTCCCCGCCAGCCGCCGCCGTCCGGATTCCAGCGGAGAACCGGTGGGTGGGGTCGATTTTTTTGTCCGGGGACATCAGCCGTAGCATCGGCCGGATATTGCCACCGGGCGTGGTGGCGCGGAAGCGGCAGAGACGGGTCGCCGTTCGCCGATGCCGTGATACAGGGGGCCCGGCAAGCCTTTGCTTTTCCGTATTTGTTTCGCTCATAGCCCGCGCCGATGCCTGCGTCCGCCGTCCGCATGGCGTCGATGTTCGCCAGCGCAGGGCGAAAGCGGCGGCACAACCATGGCGGAATCTCTAAGAAAGGAATTGTTAATTTAAGCAATGAATAATGAAAAAGGGGGTTGAAGATCGCCGCCTTTTCGCCCAAAGGAAGCCCCAGGCGGCTGGACCGCTATTCGAAAGGACGTTTATGCGAATCAAAACCGCATGTGCCGGCGTAGGCCGCACCGCCGTTTCGGGTTTCAAGTTTCTCGTACCGACGACATCAGTTCTAAGCCTCCTGCTTCTGTCCGCCGGCTGCTCGTCGACGGTCGTCAGCGAAACGCCGCTGTTTGCATCGGGCCATTCGAGTGCCTATGCGAGCCCTTCGATCAAGGTCCGCAAGGAAGAGAAGCAGCTGAAGATCGCCGAGGCGGATGAAGACATCGTCGAGCCGGCACCGACGCGCAGGCGCACGGCAACCTACCTCGGCCGCGCGCCCTATATCTGCTCGCCGAGCGGCTTCGGGCGCACGTCGCACTGTTTCCTCAGAGCCTCGCTCTAACAGTCTGTCGCGTTCGGGAAGGCAGGCGCAATCGATCATGGAGACGGGGCGGTTGCCAGCCTTGGCGGCGGCCTTTTTGCCATCCGGGCATGACGCCCACGGCCTCGCGATCGCACCGGCTTCCAGCGCGCAGCAAGCCATGTCTGGTTTTATGCGGTGCCAGATGTGGCACGCCGGAGAAAATCGTTGCCTATTGCTGTCCCAAGATCGGTCCTCGGTGCTGGCGCGCTGGCGCTTCTGGCGGTTGCCGGTGTCACGCCGGGCCGCGCGCAGGATCCCGTAGATGGTATCGACCGGTCGCTGACGACCGCCGCCATCACGCCTGAGGCAAGGGAGCGGGAAACACGCACGGTCGAAATCGGTGTTTACGATCCGCATGATGCGGTCGCATCCAGCGACGCGCTGACACTCGAGCATGTCTTCGTCTACTGGCAGAAGCCGGATCGGGCGCAGCTGAAACGGAAGTTCGCAAATGCCGCGCGACAGGGGCGGGCGCTGATGCTTTCGGTCGAGCCCTATACCCATGCCGCCGACTGGCGCGCCGGCGGCAACCGGCTGTTTGCCGATATCGGCAAGGGCCGCTTCGATCGCGAGATTACCGATATTTGCACGCGCGCCGCCGACTTCCGCGGGCCGGTCTACATTCGCTGGGGCCATGAGATGGAAGAGCCCGGCGAGCGCTATCCCTGGGCGCGGCGCGACAGCGAAGGCTACAAGACGGCGTTCCGCTACTTCGTCAGCAAGTGCCGGGAACTCGCGCCGGCCGCCCGCTACGTCTGGTCGCCGAAGGGCCATCGCAATCTCGCGGCCTATTATCCGGGCGACGATGTCGTCGATGCGATCGGCATCCCGGTCTGGGGCCTGCAGAAGATGGACGTCGACTATTGGGGCCGCGAGCGTCGCTTCGGCGAAGCGCTCAAGGAAAAGTACCAGCGCGTTTCGCGTTACGGCAAGCCCGTGATCGTTGCCGAACTCGGGGTCTCCGGCTCGGCCGATTACAAGCGTGCATGGTATGCCGAAATCCTGGATCAGCAGACCTACCGCCAGGCCTTCCCGCTTCTGACGACCGTCGTCTTCTTCAACGACAAGGAGCCGTACAAGTGGCCGCTCGGTTACGGCGCGCCGGACTGGCGGCTCGACAAGGCGGCGCTCAAGGCGCTTGCCGACCGTGGACCGAAGGAAGCGGCCGAACTCGCCGACTGATCGCCGCGCGTGGCATGAAATCTTGCTGATCGCAGCTGAGGTGCTTTCGGTCGGGGCGATGCGCCGATCGTCCTTCGGCGCATCGTGAAAGCTTCAAACTCCGAGCCCTTGATATCCCGGATCACCTTTGCGGTTCCGGATCATCCCGGTCGCCCGGATCAGGCCAGCAACAGGCCCGATTCCCGGGCGGCTGCGGCAAAGCAGCGGCTCGCCCGGTCCGTACTCGTCAATCCATCCAGCGCATCCAGGCAGCGTCTGAGGGCTGCGCGATATTCCCGGCCACGACGGCCCGGCCACTGCCTGAGCAGTTCCACGGCTTCGAACACCGTTCTGACCACGGTCTGCCGTCGTGCCGAAAGTTTCAGGGGGATGGGAGTGGGAAAGAGTTTCTCGCTCATTGCATTCCTCGTTCACAGTCTTTTCGAGCGAGAGGGCAACGCGAGAGCAGCGGGATGGTTCCATGTTGTCGACCGATTTTATTCGCGCTGACGGCAGGCGAGTTCTCTCCGGCTTTGCGAACCTGATCTTTTGGTTGCGTCGCTTTTGCCGACGGCGGACGAAGGGAGGTGCGGCGGGGAGCTCCATCGAGCTCGGACCGGTGTTGAAAAGTTTTGAAAATCCAGGCCCGGCGCAGGTGGCGGCACTAGAGTTCCAGCGCTGCCTTGAGGTCGGTCGACTTCAGAACGCGCAGGTCGAGGTCGGCTTCGATATGGTCGATGTGGTGGATCATCAGCCGCGCGGCCGCGTCGATGTCGCCACGCTCGATCGCGTTGACGATCTCGTCGTGTTCGCTGTGGCCGCAGCTCGAAACGGTCGATTGTCCGTAAAGCGCGATGACCAGCGAGGAGCGGGCGACGAGCTCGTCCATGAAGCGGCGCAGAATGGTGTTGCCCGAGAGGTCGGCAAGCGCCAGGTGGAAATCGCCCGATGCCTTGATTTCCGCACGACGGGCCGATTGACCGCGCTGTTCGGTCAGTTGGCGCTCGGCTGCCAGCATGCGCCTGAGTTCGGAAAGCTCCGCCTTGCCGATCTGGGCGGCGGCGGCGCGCACGACGCCGGGTTCGATCAGCCGGCGGGTCGCAAAGATCTGGCGCGCCTCGTCGATCGAAGGGTGCGCAACGAAGGCGCCGCGGTTCTTCTCGACGTTGACGAGGCCCTCATAGGACAGCGCCTGCAGGGCGGCGCGCACCAGCGTTCGGCTGACGTTGAAGAGTTCGCCGACGTCGCTTTCCGAAAGCTTCGTGCCAGGCGCAAGCCGCCGCTCGACGATCGCATCGCGCAATGTATCGCGGATGTGCTGACTGCCGGTGTCGGTGGTCGGGTCTGTGGCCAGTTCGGCCTGATGGGGCGTGGTGGTCAAGGACATGAATCGATCCGCGAAGCAACGCGCCATCTTATCGTCGGACGAAGCGAAGGGAAACGACAATCTGACGCGCAAAGGTTGCGGGGGCATCGTCAGGTCGAGCGAGGCTACTTGTCGAGCTCCGGATAGACCCGGTCGAGGAAGCCCGGTCGCAATTTCTCGCCGATCAGGCAATCGGGCGCCGGGAAGGCATCGACATAGCGTATGGTCGGCGGTGGTGGCAGGCCGCTGACTTCGAGCACCAGTTTCTGGCGGATCGCGATGGAGAAATCTTCGGGCTCGTGCACCGGCAGCACGAAGGAGCCGGGGCCGCCGATGACACATTCGGCATAATATTGGTCAAGCGGGCCGGTCGAAACCGACGGGCGGATGAGGATGGCAAGCCCGTTGATGGTGATGCCGCGCGTGATCGCGATCTCGCGGGCTGGAAGCACCGGCGGGCCGATGTTGTTCGGCCCGTCGCCGGAGATGTCGATGACCCTTCGCACGCCGCTGAACGCGTTGGAATCGATCAGCGCCGTGCCATAGGTGATGGCGTTGGAGATGGAGGTGCCGCGGCGTGTGCCGACCGGCCGCGCTTCGATCAGCTTGGCGAAGGCGTCGGCGTCGGCGGCATTGTCGATGACCTTCCAGGCGACAACGGAGGACTCGTTCACCGTTCCGGCCCATTCGAAATAGCCGATGGCGATCTTGCCCAGCTGGCCGCTTTCGACCGCATCAAGGAAGTCGCGATGCCGGAGTGCCTCGACATAGCCGGCCCTCTGGATGCGGGCCTCGTCGAGATCCATCGAGCCGGACATGTCGACCGCCAGGATCAGTTCGACGTCGACATTCGTCGCCTCGGCGGTCGATGGGCTCGGGCCACCACTCAATGAAAGGAGTAACGCCAACACGCTCAACATCGCTTCAACCAGTCATTGCGCGCGGTCAGATTAGAAGACTGTAACACAAGATTGGATTTCGGCGACCGTTTGGGTGTAGTTGGCCTTCACTAAAGAGTGATTTTGCCGGGTCCTGCATGAGGCCGGATGTCGGACAGGAAAGGCGAAATGCCGCAGCGTACGGAAAATACTGAGCGATTTCAGATCGATCGATTGCAGCAGGCGGCGTTCGGGTATTTCCTCGAACATTCGGATCCGGTCACCGGACTGATCGCCGACACCGCGTTGCCGGGCGCGCCGGCGAGCATCGCTGCGACCGGCTTCGGCCTTTCCTGCTATCCGATCGGCGTCGAGCGCGGCTGGCTCTCGCGCAGCGATGCCGCGCGGCGGGTGGTGACGACCCTGCGCTTCCTTGTCCAAAGCCCGCAGTCCCGCCACCGGCAGGCGACCGGCTATCGCGGCTTCTACCATCACTTCCTCGACATGCGGACCGGCGAGCGCACCTGGCAGAGCGAGCTTTCGACCGTCGATACGGCGCTGCTGATCGCCGGCTGCCTGACCGCCTCTGCATATTTTTCCGGTAGGGATGCGGACGAATGCGAGATCCGCGCGCTTGCCGATCGGCTCTATGCGCGGGTGGACTGGCGCTGGGCGCTCAATCGGGCCGACACGCTGACGATGGGCTGGCGGCCGCCGGGGCGGTTCTTGAAGCATCGCTGGCGGGGTTACAGCGAAGCGCTGCTGCTCTATGTGCTGGCACTCGGCGCGCCCGACCATTCGATCGAACCGGAGCACTATGCGGCCTTTGCCGAGGGCCATGACTGGATTCCCGTCGACGGCCGGCCGCATCTGCATGCGGCGCCACTCTTCATCCATCTCTTTCCGCAGGCCTGGCTCGATCTGCGCGGGCTTTCCGACCGGACGATGCGGGAGCGGGGGACGGATTATTTCGAGAATACCCGACGCGCCATCGCCTTGCAGCGGGACCATGCGCGCTCCAATCCCGGCGGTTTCGCCGGATATGGCGAGGACCTGTGGGGCCTGAGCGCCTGCCATGCGCCGCGCGGCCGGCTGCGGCTTGCGGATGGGCGCCAGCAGCGGCTTTTCGGCTATGTGAACCGCGGCGCACCCTACGGCCTTGATGACGGCACGCTCGTGCCCTGGGCGCCGCTCGCCTGCCTGCCGTTCGAGCCGGACGCGGCGCGGGCCTCCCTCGTGCATATGGCAGACAGTTATCCGGGACTTTTGAGCGAAGGGCGCTTTCCCGGCGGCTTTAACCCGAGCCTGGCCGCCGGCGCAGGCCCGGAGGGCTGGATCGATGCGCGTGTCGTCGGTCTTGACCAGGGCATCGTTGTCATGATGATCGAGAACTGGCAAAGCGGCCTTAGCTGGGCGCTGATGCGCAGCATGCCGGCGATCCGTCTCGGCCTTGAGCGGGCGGGCTTCGACGGTGGCTGGCTGCAGGAGGGGGAAGGCGCGTGTGGTAATCCGCCCGCATCCCGCGCCAGAGGATGAGAATGGACGACGGAGACGGCATGCGCTTGAACGACCACCGGCCGACAGCGGAGACCGCGGCGTTTGCGCCGCAGGCGCTGGCCGTCGCCGACCATCTGCGTGCCCAGTTTCCCGAGGCTGCCGTCTCGCTCGGGCCGGCGGCCAGTGATTTCAGCGCGCCGGGCGACTTCTGGGCTGCGGGCAGCGCTGGCCTTGAGGCGGGGCTCGCCTATCAGGATTTCTTCGGGGTCGGCATGGCCGACCGGATCCGGGCGGCGCATCTGATCGCCTTCTATAGCCGCCAGCTGAGCGTGGTCCTTGGCGCGTTCCATCTCGGCGCCGGGTTGCAGGCGGAGGTGGCCGGCATTCGTTTCGAGGATTGGACGCGGCTTCACCGTGGCGTCGAAGTCGCGGGCAAGCGCTATCATTTTCGCCTGCATCCGCCGGCGACGGAGCGCCAGGGTGGCGAAGGCGTCAGCGCATTCGAACCGGGCTTCATCGCCCATCTGGCACCCGTCGTTGCGGTTCTGAAAGCGCGAGCAGGGCTGTCGAGCGGGGCGCAATGGCGGCTCGCGGCTGATGCCCTGGCCGGCGCGTTCCTGGAAATCGGCCGCGCGATCGGCGACGAGGCGCGCGGCATGGCCGAGGCGCTGGCGATCGTCAAACGACCGGGTTCGCGGCTCTACTCAGAGGAGCTCTGCTACGAGCAGATCGCGGCTCTCGATCCGGCAAGCGGCGCTCAGCTGTCGCGCCAGTATCGGATCCGTTGCGGCTGCTGTCTCTACTTCAAGACGGAAGGGGGCAGTTTCTGCGACACCTGCGTGCTGCTGGAGCCGGAAGATCGCCGCGCGCGGCTGGCGGCGCATCTCATGCAAAACGGCGGGACCTGAACCCCGCCGTCGCTTTGCTGACGATCTGTGATCAGTGATCACTGTGCCTTGACGAAGCGCTCGTTGATGAAGCCGGAGACGACGCCGAGCACGATCCAGAAGGCAAGCGTGGTGGCGAGTGCGGCAACCGCAAACTCGGCGCCGAGCACGGCCGGAACGTTACTGGTGATATCGAGCGGCTGCGGCGCGCCGTAGACATGGGGTGCTGCGATCGCCACCAGGCCTGCGACCTTGGAGACGATCTCCTCGCGCAGGACGACGAGATAGAGGCCGACGGCGGAGAGCGCCACGGTCACCAGCCACCAGGTCTGGCGGTCGCCGAGTTCGGCTGCCGGAAAGCCCGGCAGTTCCGGCGGCAGACCGATCGCCGGCAGCATGTGCACGGCAAGCCAGCCGCAGGCGCCCCACAGCGCGCCGTTCCTGAGCGTGATCGGGTAGCCGATCACCAGGCTGACGCCGGCGAGCAGCAGGCCGAAGCCGGAACCTGTGACGAGGTTCGCCATCAGCGTGCCGGAGAAGCGGCTCATGCCGAACATGATGCCGCCTTCCTCATGCTCGCCCTCATGGGCATAGGCCGGGGTGATCGGCGACAAAGCGTCGAGGAAAGCGCCGAACGGCGACACGGCTTTGAGCGACGAATGCTGGTCGTGGTTTTCTGCGGCCGGCTGTGCCGCACCCGGCTGGGCGGCGGGCTGTTCGGTGGCGGCCGGTGCCTCGCCTTCGAATTCTTCTGCATGCAGGATCAGCGGTGTGACGCGCAGTTCCTGGGCGCCGGTCATGAAGACACCGGCAATCAATCCAGCCACGATCGCGGCCAGAAGCGTTCTGACAATCATCTTGAAATCCCTCGATAACGACAAAAGCCACGCCCTGTGGCGTGGTCCTTGAGCCTTCCCATTTTCCCAATGCTGCGGATGGCCTTCGCGCGCCGGAAAAACCGGGATGCACGCAGGCCTCCATCCGGCTCAGGCCGGATGCGTTCAGGTCCGCAGATTGTTCGATGCGGAACGTTGTTCACGTTCCGGCGCATCGGTCAGTGGCAGGGGAAGCCGTAGGAGTGGCGAGTGTCGTGCGCCGTGTCGTGCAGCACTGCCGAGTTGGCAAGGCCGGCGCCAAAGACGAGGAATGCGCCGATGAAGAGCGCGATGACGCCAGCGGTCAGACGATCGCTGAGGGAGAGCGGGGTGCTCGAAATGGTAGACGTAGCCATGACAACCTCCGTGATGGCATCGGGAAATTCCCGGTTGGGCCCTATGCCCGTATCGAGTGGCAGGTTTCCTGGCTCACGGCGTTGGGCTCGATGCCCTCGATCTGCCTCGCCTTCCCAGCTCGGCCGCCCTCTCGCGGTCTTGCCAGTGGCTTCTTCCGGATCGCTCCGGAACGGTGGATCGACGTCGCTCTACAGTCGCGGGGTCGGCCGTGATTTGAATGCCCAGCTTGGGTCCATCCGTCACATTCCCGTTTACTCCCGAAACACGTTCGCGTCCCGGGAACCAATCGATCCCAGATGATTAGGATTGTGTCATGGAGTTGTCAATTGAGTGCGCGCCGCCGCGCGGTCCATCCGCGACAAAATCCTTGATGGTCATGCGTTTGTAGGCTTCGACGATCTGGTCACCCTCGGCCCGGTCGACCGAGACTGCAAGTCGCATGGTGCAGTCGCCGAGATGCATGATCAGGAAGGCGGCGCTGTCGATCTCTTCGCGCGGCGTCTCCGGCACAAGGCAGGCCCAGACATCGGCAAGCAGCTTTCCGCCGGCGCGGCTTTGCGCAAGATCGATCTCGCGCAGTGCCTTGTCGGCCTGCATCGCCGACCAGATGTCGCGCATGACCGGCTCGGCGAGGAACATGTCGTAGTAGATGTCGAACAGCAGCGAGAAGGCGTCGCGCAGTTCGGCTATCGACGTGACCTTTGCCAGTTCGGCCGCGATGCACTCGTTGCAGACCGCATTGTAGCGCTCGGCCAGCGTGCGCACGATTGCCGCCTTGTCGGGGAAGTACTGATAAAGCGAGCCGATCGAGATCCCCGCCTTTTCAGCGACTTCGCTCATGCGCATGGCGTCGCTGCCCTTCTCCTGGATGAGCGCCGTCGCGCAGGCAAGGATCTGCTCGACGCGCTCGCGGCTGCGCTTCTGGCTCGGCGTCCGGCGCAGCGCAGGCTCGTCGTCGGCGGGAAGCGTGGCGGGACTTGCATCTGGAATCATGAGTAATGCTCACATTTTGACTTGACTCCTAAAATACGAGGATTTATCACATTTGCAAATGTGAGAGATGCTCATGTTTGTTGGTGGAACCTCAGGAGGAAGCGATGTCTCAGAAAGTCACACTGGTTTTGGGCGGTACCGGCAAGACGGGGCGGCGGGTGGCCGATCGCCTTCGGGAGCGGGGCGTAGCGGTCCGCATCGGCGCCCGTTCGGCGTCGCCTTCCTTCGATTGGACGGATGAGGCGACCTGGACGCCCGCCCTTGAAAATGTCGATCGCATCTATGTCTGCTACCAGCCCGATCTGGCGGTGCCGGGCGCCGTCGACGTCATCGCCAAGTTCTCGAGCCTTGCCGTTCGCACCGGCATCAAACGGTTGGTGCTCCTGTCGGGCCGCGGCGAGGACGAGGCGGAAGCCTCCGAGCGTGCGCTGCAGGCCTCCGGCGCCGACTGGACGGTCATCCGGGGCAGCTGGTTCTTCGAGAACTTCGACGAAGGCTTCCTGGCTGACAGCGTGGTGAGTGGTTCGGTCTTCCTGCCGGTGGACGAGGTCACCGAGCCCTTCGTCAGTTGCGACGACATTGCCGACGTGGCGGTTGAGGCCCTTCTGGACGATGCGCATATCGGCAAGGTCTATGCCTTGACCGGCCCGCGCCTGATGACCTTTGCCCAGGCCGTCGCCGAGATCGCCGCGGCCGCCAACCGTCGGATCTCTTATCAGGCCATTCCGGTTTCCGACTTCGCAGCGCATCTCAAGGCGGACGGCGTGCCGGATGACTATGTCGAACTCATCCGCTATCTCTTCACCTCGGTGCTCGACGGACGCAATTCCAGCATGACGTCCGATGTCGAGCGCGTGCTTGGGCGGCGTCCGCGCGAATTTGCCGATTACGCCCGGGAAACCGCAGCAACTGGTGTTTGGAGTCTTGCCGCATGATCCCGTTGATCCCCGCTCTGGCGTTTGCCGCCGCGATCGGTTCCGGCCTGATGGCCGGGCTGTTCTTCATCTTCTCGGTTTGCATCATGCAGGCCCTGTCGCGGCTGCCGCCGGAGCAGGGGATCGCCGCGATGAACGCCATCAATGTCGTGATCCAGAACCCGATCTTCCTCAGCGCCTTCATGGGCACGGCGCTGCTCGCCCTTGCGCTCGTCGTCGTCGCCTTCATCTCGGGGGGCGAGGGCAGGTGGTGGCTTGCCGCCGGTGGCATTGCCTATGTCGTTGGCGTGCTGCTGGTGACCATTGTCTTCAACGTGCCGATGAATGACGCGCTCGCCGCGGCAGCCCCCGGTCAGGCGGCGACCGATCTCTGGCGTGAGCGCTATCTGACTGATTGGGTCTGGTGGAACCACGTGCGCACATGGGCCTCGATCGGCGCGCTGGCGTTTTTCGTTCTCGGTTTCGCCCGCGCCTGACGAAAAGCGCCGGCAAGTCGATCCTTGCCGGCGCCTGCACGCGCCTTGACCTTCAAGCACATCCCGCCGTCAGGGCTTCGGAATACGCGCGTCGTATTGCGCTTCAAGGTCGGCAAACTTGCTCCAGAAGGCTGCCGGCTTTTCGCCTTCGAGCAGAGAACGCAATATGTCGAGGTGTACGTGCCAGCCGGCAGAGAAGCTGGTCATGACCGCGCGGTCGGCGATGCGCTTATGGGTGACGACGAGCAGCACCTTGTCGCCGCGGGGGCTGAGCTCGAAGCGGACCTCCGACGGGGTGCCGGTCTCTTCGTTCCAGGTATAGGCCAGTAGTCGTGGCGGCTCCCAGGCGAGCACGTGGCCGTAATTGCGCACCTCGCCGGCGTGCTCGGCGTATTTCTGCGGTGGCCGATCGTCCTCCGTCGTCAGTTCCGAATGGCGGAAGACGTGCTCGACCTCGGCCCCTTCCTTCGATCCGATCGTTCCGGACGCCATCCAGAGCCGGCGCTTGCTTTCCTCCGTCAGATAGGACCAGACCCGCTCGATCGGGCCGGGAAGCAGGCGCTCGATGCGCACCGCGTCCGGTGCGACGACACGGCCGTAATCGGCGCCGGCAAAGGCTGTGGCAGACGAAGTCATGGCTTTTCCTCCGGATCAGTTTGGATTGTGGCGTCTTCGGCGAGAAGCAGCGCCTCGAGTGCGTCGATGCGGGTGCGCCAGAAGGCTTCGTAGTGGCGCATCCATTCCATGCCTGCATGCATCGGCGCGGCATCGAGCCGGCACACATGCGTGCGACCTTTCACTTCGCGGCGCACCAGACCTGCTCCTTCCAGCACCTTGATGTGCTTCGATGCCGCGGCCAGCGAGATCGAGAACGGCGCCGCAAGCTCACCCACCAGTCTTTCGCCCTGCGAAAGGTCCTGGAGCATGGCGCGCCGCGTCGGGTCCGAAAGCGCGTGAAACACGGCATCGAGATGTGCGTTCTGATATTCAACCATATTGTTGAATATCCTCTCGGCCGACCTAATTGTCAACCGTTCGGTTGAATTTAAAAGTATCGCGAAAAGAGACCAGGCCGCGGTGGGTCGTCGTGGATGCGCCGTCCCTTCCAGGCGGCAAGCGCATCGGCAAGATCGTCGGTCGGCACCATCTGGGCAAACTGTTCGCTTTCGACCAGCAGCCCCTCGGCGATCGACATGTTGAGGCCGCGGGTGACGGCGGTGATGATCGAGCGCACTGCAAGCGGGGAGTGGCCCATGATGCGTTTTGCCAGGTCACGGGCGGCCGACATCAGTTCCTCATGAGCGACGACGTGGTTGACGAGCCCCAACTCCAGCGCGCGATCGGCCAAGAAATCCTCGCCTGTCAGCAGCAGTTCAAGCGCGCGCTTGCGGCCGGCCAGCCGCGGCAGGCGCTGGGTGCCGCCGAAGGTCGGCGGCATGCCGAGCTTGATTTCCGGTTTGGCAAAACGCGCCCGGTCGCTGGCAACAGCGAGATGCACCGCTTCGGTGATCTCGCAGCCGCCGCCATAGGCAAGCCCGTTGACGGCAGCGATGACCGGCTTCGGAAAGGCTTCGAGCCGGGCCGTCAGGCCCTGGCCGCGACGGACGAAATCGCGCACGGCCGGGTTTACGCCCTTGGCCACGCTTTCCGAGAACTCATGGATATCGCCGCCGGCGGAAAAGGCGCGGTCGCCGGTGCCGGTGATGATCACGGCGCCGACGCCGTCGTTCGCTTCGATCTGGTCGAGAAGGCTCATGAGCCGGTCGATCAGCTCGTAGTTCAGCGCGTTGAGTTTCTCTGGGCGGTTGAGAGTGAGGAGGGCGATGCCCTCGGAAATCTGCATCAGCACGGTGTTCGACATGGTTGCTCTCCGGCAGGTGTTGACGGGGAGAGGCTAGGTGAGGGAAGATGCCATGTATATTCACTAGTCGGTATACATGAGAGATGGCGAAAGCAGAGAAATCGACCCGGGAGCTGATCGTCGCAGCGGCGGAAAAGCTATTTTATGCCGAGGGCATCCGCGCCGTCAGCGTCGATGCGGTGGCGGAAGCCGCGGGCGTGACCAAACGCACGCTCTACTATCATTTCGACAGCAAGGACGAGCTGATCGCCGCCTATCTCGAAGGCCGCGACCAGCCCAATCTGAAACTCTTCCGCAAGTGGTTCGACGCGGGCGACGGGGACATTGCCGACAAGGTCGAGGCGATCTTCGTCAACCTGGCGCGGGCGGCGCGCCATCCGAAATGGAAGGGCTGTGGCTTCCTGCGCACCTCCGCCGAGCTTGCCAACATGCCCGGTCATCCGGCGATCCGCATCGGTGCCGCCCACAAGAAGAAGTTCGAGGCCTGGATTGCCGAGACCTTTACCGAAGCCGGTGTCGCCGAGCCGGCCGTGCTGGCAAAGCAGATCCTGCTGCTGCTCGACGGCAGTTTCGCGGTCGTGCTGCTGCACCGGGATCCAAACTACATGGAGGTGGCGGGCAAGGCTGCGGCGACGCTTGTGCGGGTGGCGCTTGCCGGAGCAAACCCGAAGGCGCCATCGGAACATGCGGCGGCTTCATTCTGAAGCGAGGCGATTTCCGCTTTCAATCGGCTGCCGTTGGCGGGCAGTATGGGCTGTATCGTTATCAGCCGAACAACCATTGAGCGCCGGTGTGGCCGCGTTGCGGCTCACCGGAGGAGGAAATCCATGACAGTCAAGCGTATCGTCTCAAACCTCTACGCCCCGGACCCGCAAGTGGCGCGCGCCTTCTACGGCGACCTGCTGGAACTCGACGTGGTGATGGATCACGGCTGGATCCTGACCTTTGCCGCCGAGGGCAAGGCCGCGATGCCACAGGTGAGCATCGCCAGCGAGGGCGGCAACGATACGCCGGTGCCGGTGCTTTCGATCGAGGTGGACGATGTCGACCGGGCCTATCAGCGAGCCAAGGCCGCCGGTGTCGAGATCGTCTACGACATCACCAACGAGCCCTGGGGCGTGCGCCGTTTCTACATGCGCGACCCGTTCGGCAATATCGTCAACATCCTGGCGCACTGAGCAATTCCAGGAAAAGTGCGAAGCAATTGCGCCAGCCAAGCGAGCGAATTCCAGGAAAAGTGCGCAGCGGTTTTCCGTCCGGAATTGCGTCCTTGCAAACTCGCGAAGGATGCCGCCGGCTGGACCGGCGGCCTCTTGCATCAGGCGAGCGACAGCGCGTTTGAAAGATCGGCCACGAGGTCGTCGGGATGCTCGATACCGATCGACAGGCGGATGGTCGATTCCAGCACGCCGATGCGGTGGCGCACCTCGATCGGCACGCCGGAATGGGTCATCGCCGCCGGGTGGCTGGCGAGCGATTCCGTGCCGCCGAGGCTGACGGCGAGCTTGAAGATCTGCAGCGCATTGAGGAAGCGGAAGGCCGCCTCCTGGCCGCCAGCGATATCGAAGGAGAAGGTCGAGCCAGCGCCGGTGCACTGCGTCTTGAAAGTGCGGCCGACCGGCGTGTCCTCGCCGTGGAAGGGCAGGTAGTGGATACGCTCGACCTTCGGGTGGTCGTGCAGGAATTCGGCGACGATGCGGGCATTGTCGTCGGCCTTCTGCATGCGCACCGCCAGCGTTTCGAGCGAACGGCCGAGCATCCAGCAGGAATGCGGATCGAGCTGCGTGCCGATCGCACCGCGTAGCGCCTTTACCTGCTTCATCACCGCCTTGGAGCCGAGCGCGGCGCCGGCGATCAGGTCGGAGTGACCACCGACATACTTGGTCAGCGAATAGAGCGAGATGTCGGCGCCGTGCTCGATCGGCCGCTGGAAGACGGGCCCAAGCAGCGTGTTGTCGCAGGCGACGATCGGGGTATGGCCCTGCTTCCTGCCGATCGCATCGGCAACGCGGCGGATCATGGCGACGTCGACGAGGCTATTGGTCGGGTTCGCCGGCGTCTCGATCAGGATCACCGAGACCCGGCCCTTGGCCATCGCCTCTTCTGCGGCGGCGCTGACGGCCGCCTCGTTCACGCCATCGGCAAAACCGACGGCGGAAACGCCGAGATTGAGGAAGGTGCGGGCAAGCAGCGTCTCGGTGCCGCCATAGAGCGGCTGGCTGTGCAGCACCGCGTCGCCCGGCTTGACGAAGGCGAGCAGCGTCGTGGCGATCGCCGACATGCCCGACGAGAACAGTGCGCAGCTTTCGGTGCGCTCGTAGACGGCGAGACGGTCTTCGACGATCTCGCTGTTCGGGTGGTTGAAGCGCGAATAGACGAGGCCGGCGCCGACACCCGCCGGCGGTTCCTTCCGGCCGGAGACAAAGTCGAAGAAGTCGCGGCCCTCTTCGGCGGAGCGGAAGACGAAGGTGGAGGTCAGAAAGACCGGAGGTTTGACCGCGCCCTCCGACAGTTCCGGATCGTAGCCATAGTTCAGCATCTGCGTTTCAGGATGCAGCTTGTGGTTTCCGATGTGGGTTTTGGAGGGATGCGGTGCGGTCATGGCTTGTCTCCTCAAGCGAAGCGGACTCGACTGACAGGCAAATTATATCAGATGCTTGGACCGATCCTTGCTATTTCCGGCGGGATCGCCTTGAGTTGCGCAAAGATTTGGCTGAGTTGAGAAGATATGGCGCAGAAAATAGCCGACGAGACGGATCGCAGGATTTTGAAGGAACTGGTGGCGGATGCCCGCCTGACCAACAACGAGCTCGCCGAGCGGGTGGGGCTCTCGGCGTCGCCCTGTCTGCGTCGGCTACGGCGGCTGGAGGAGACCGGGGTCATCCGCGGCTATACGGCTTTGGTCGATCCCGCAGTCGACGGCTGGACGATGACGGCGATTGCGACCGTCACGCTCAGCCGCCAGCACGAAGACGAGATCGTCATGTTCGAAGAGGCGGTGCGCGGCTGGGACGAGGTGCTCGAATGCCATCTGGTGACCGGCTCGCGCGACTACGTGCTGAAGGTGATGAGCGCCGGCCTCGATCAGTACGAGCGTTTCATCAAGGAGAAGATCGCAAGGCTCAAATGCGTCGCCTCGATCGAGACGAGTTTCGTGATGAACACGATCAAGGAGCGGCGAGTCTAGCGCCAACCCCTCCATAAGCCTCTGAAGCGGTTCGATAATCGTCCATCCGGCTTTGAAACCATCAGGGATGCCCTAGATTCGAGTTAGGAGGGCGTCCCACACGCTCGGCGGGCGCCTTGCTCTCTCGGAGAGAGACGATGGATTTCGCAACAGCGCTCGATGCCGCCGCTTCCTGGCTGCAGACGGTCTTTTTGAACGAGTGGACCTATTATCAGCTCGCCGTCATCGTCGCCGGCTACCTGGTCTGCGGCGCACTGGCGAAGCGAATAGAGCCGCGGGTCGAGGCTCGAGCCCGTCTGATCAAGGGCAATCCGGATCTTTTGCGGGTCATCATCGCCTTCATGCGGCGGCTGCGGTGGCTGTTTCTGATCGTCTGGCTCTGGATTGCCGACGGCATGATCCTGCGCTTTGGCTGGCCGTCCTATCGCTGGTTGGTGGCGACCGCGCTGACGCTGACGGCGGCGTGGTTCGTCATCTCGGTGCTCACACGCATCATCCGCAACCAGATGCTGGCGCGCGTCACCGCCGTCGTCGGCTGGATCTATTTTGCGCTCTATGCGGTCGGGCTCGACCGGGTGATCCTGACGACACTTGATGGCGTTGCCATCAATCTCGGTGCGGTTCGCCTGTCGCTGCTGCTCGTCCTGAAAGCCATCGTGCTCTCCGCCGCGCTGATCTGGCTTGCCGTTTTGATCGGCAATGTCTCGTCGCACTGGATCCAGCGGTCAGCGGACCTGACCCCCTCCTTCAAGGTTCTGATCAGCAAGCTGGTCAAGATTGCGCTGATTGGCTTTGCCGGCGCAATCGCGCTATCGGCCACCGGCATCGACCTGACGGCGCTGACGGTTTTTTCCGGGGCGGTCGGTGTCGGCATCGGTTTCGGTCTGCAGAAGGTGGTTTCCAACTTCATCTCCGGTATCATCATCCTGCTCGACAAATCCATCAAGCCGGGCGACACGATCACGCTCGGCGATACCTTCGGGTCCGTGCGCGACCTGCGCTCCCGCTTCGTCTCCGTCATCACCCGGGACGGCAAGGAATACCTCATTCCAAACGAGGATTTCATCTCGCAGCAGGTGGTGAACTGGTCGTTCTCCAGCGACTTCGTCCGCATCGAGGTCGATTTCGGTACCTCCTATGACAGCGACCCGCACGAGGTGGCGCGCATCGCCATCGAGACTGCCGCATCGCTGCCGCGGGTGGCGAGCAGCTACGCGCAGCCGGTGTGCTGGATGACGGGTTTCGGCGCCTCGTCGCTCGATTTCAAGCTGAGGTTCTGGATCTCCGATCCGAGTAACGGGCTCACCAACATCCGCGGCCAGGTGCTGATGGCGCTCTGGGATGCGTTCAAGGCGGCGGGCATTTCGATCCCGTTCCCGCACCGTGAAATCATCATGAAGACGCCGGTCGAGGTCACCCGGGTTTAGGGGCCGAAGTGCCCGTCGGCCGGTTCGCGTCAGGGTGTCTTGCGGTTGTGGCGATTGACTGGACACGCCGGGGAAGCGACATTGCCGGCGCCGGAACAGCCCGCAGTCGTTCCGGTGACCGTGCCAGCATCAGTGGGGACCCGACGCCATGGACCATCTTCAACAGACGCCGCTGTCGAGGTTGCCGATGCCGCGTTTTCTCTCGACGCTGCTGGCATCGTTCTCGACCACGGGGCTCATCGTCGGCGTCTTCTTCTTTGCCATGTCGCTGACGCCGAGCCTCATCCCGCGGCCCTATGTGGTGCAGGCGGTGATTTCGGGCCTGTCGCTTTCCGCCGGCTATGCGATCGGCGTACTGTTGCGCTGGCTGTGGTCCTTGCTCGACCTGCCGGAGATCCGCGGCCGCACAGGCCTTACGGTGAAGGTGCTAGCGGCGCTCGGCTGCACCGCGGTTGCGCTCGCCTTCCTCTGGCGCACCGCCTACTGGCAGAACACGGTGCGGCAGATCATGGGGCTCGACCCGGTCGAAAGTGCTGAGCCGTTCAAGCTCGGGCTGATCGCGGCACTCGTGTTTGTCGCCATCGTGCTCATCGCGCGCCTGTTCCGCTTGACCTTCCGGTTTCTGACCCGCCGCTTCGAGCATGTGTTGACCCGGCCGCTGGCAAAGGTCGCAGCCGTCGTTGCCGCCGTCGCGCTGTTCTGGTCCGCCGTTGACGGCGTCATCTTCCGCTTCGCGCTGCATGCGGCCGACAGCTCGTTCCAGCGGTTGGACGCGCTGATCGATCCGGATGTCGCGCCGCCGACCGATCCGTTGAAGACCGGCAGCAGCGCGTCGCTGATGACGTGGGACGAACTCGGCCGCCAGGGCCGCCAGTTCATCGCTTCCGGTCCGACGGCGAAGGACATCGGCGGCTTCTTCGGCGGAGAGGCACAAGAGCCATTGCGCGTCTACGCCGGTCTCAACTCGGCCGAGACCGCCAAGGAGCGGGCGAAGCTCGCGCTGGAGGAATTGAAGCGCGTCGGTGGTTTCGAGCGATCGAACCTTCTGATCGTGGTGCCGACCGGCACCGGCTGGATCGACCCGCCGGGCCTCGATTCGCTCGAATATCTGCTGAAGGGCGATGTCGCCAGCGTCGCGGTGCAGTATTCCTATCTCACGAGCTGGCTGTCGCTGCTGGTCGAGCCGGAATATGGCGCGGAGACTGCCGATGCGCTCTTCGATGCGGTCTATGGCTACTGGACGACGTTGCCGAAGGACAGAAGGCCGAAGCTCTATCTCTATGGCCTCAGCCTCGGCTCGATGAACTCGCAAGGCTCGGTCGATCCCTTCGATATCATCAGCGATCCGTTCCAGGGCGCGCTCTGGGTCGGCTCGCCGTTCCCGACCAAGACCTGGCTGCAGATCACCCGAAACCGCAATCCGGGCTCGCCGGAATGGCGGCCGCTTTATCGCGACGGCTCGGTGATCCGTTTCACCAATCAGGAGAATGCGCTGAACATCCCGGGCGCGACCTGGGGCAATGTCCGCATCGTCTATCTGCAATATGCCAGTGATCCGATCACCTTCTTCGATCCATACTCCTTCTACCGCGAGCCCGACTGGATGAAGGCGCCGCGCGGTGCCGACGTCTCTCCTGCGCTCAGATGGTTCCCCGTCGTCACCATGTTTCAGTTGCTTGCCGACATGGCGCTCGCGACGACCTCGCCGATCGGCTACGGCCATGTCTATGCGCCGGAGCACTATATCGACGCGTGGATGCAGGTGATGGCACCGGCTGATGTCAGCGAGGCGGACGCCGAGCGGCTGAAGGCGCTGCTCAAGGGTCGCTACTGAGCCTGCTTGTCGCCGGACCGCTCGCCACGCAGGTGCGCGGCGATCTGGTTGGCGAAGGCCTGGATCAGCGGCTCCTCCGCCTTTTCCGTCGGGCAGAGCAGATAGTAGCCGGCCGAGGCCGGTATCGCCGTCGGGAAGGGCTGGATCAGGCGTCCTTCGTAGAGATAGGAGCGTGTCAGCACGTCTGAGACGAGCGCGATGCCCTGGCCCTGTAGCGCCGAGGCGACGGCGATCGCGACCGATTGCACCCGCACGCTCCGGCTGCCTTCGAGCGAAATGCGCGATGCGGCCGACCAGCGCGTCCATTCCCGGCCGTCATCCTCATGCAGCAGCGTGACGTCGCGCAGCTTCCGCTCGCGCAGCGGGCCTTCAAGCCGGGGGAAGAGGAGCGGCGAGCAGACCGTCCTGAGCTTCACGTCGCTGACTGGCTGCCACCACAGGCCGTCGAAGGGCGGATTGTCGTAGACGACGGCGAGATCGACATCGTCCCAGACGACGTCGCTGGCGCGGATGCAATTGCGCATCGAAAGATCGGTGACGCCGCGCGCACCCGCGAACTGTACGAGGAGGCCGGCCATCCAGGCAATCGCGAGCGCCGGGGGCAGGCCGACTGTCAGCTTGCGCTGGTGGCTTTCGAGCCGTCGGTCGGTGCCGTCCTCCACGGCGGCGGCAAGGTTGCCGATCGCGTGGGAAACCGTCTGCGCGAACTCGCGGCCGGCGGCCGTGAGCTTGATGTTGCGGCCGGATTTTTCAAGCAGCGTCAGGCCGGTCGTCTCCGAGAGCCGGCGCAGCTGCAGCGACACGGCGCCGGGACTCAAGCCGAGCTCATCCGCCGCCTGGCGCACGGAACCGATGCGCGCGACCGCCTCGAACGCCCGGATATAGGGCAGGAAATGCAACGCCTTCACGTGAGCCCTCCCGCTCTGATCGCGCCCCTCACGGCGTGAAATCGTTTAGCCAGACTGCACAATATCAAGCATAAAAAATCGCTATTCCCAATCGATTTTTGCTCCTATGAATCGGGCCTGAGAGAGGGAGAACACAATGATCGAGGCACAACCGTTTGATTTTCCTTATGATGGAAAGCTGGTTCCGGCGCAGACGGCGCTGATGGTGATCGATCTGCAGATCGACTTCTGCTCGGCCAACGGTTACTTCGCCTCGATGGGCTACGATCCGGCGCCGCTGGCCGCGATCGTGCCCGCGGTCAACCGGGTGATTGCGGCCGCACGGCAAGCCGGCTGCCTGATCATCCACACGCGCCAGGGCTACCGCGCCGATCTCGCCGACATGACGCCTTACGAGAAATGGCGGCGCAAGCGCTCCGGACTTGAGAACACGCAGGTGCTTTTGCGTTCCAGCCCCGGCTTCCAGTTGCTTCCGGAACTCGATGTCGCCGACACCGACGTCATCATCGACAAGACCTGCAACAGTTCCTTCACCTATACGGATCTCGAGCATGTCTTGAGATCCCAGGGCATCACCCACATGCTCTTTACCGGCTGCACCACGGACGTTTGTGTGCATACGACGCTGCGCGAAGCCTGCGACCGCAATTTCCAGTGCCTGACGATTTCAGACTGCTGCGCCAGCGGCGAGCAGTGGGCGCATGAGGCGGCGATCAACATGATCTCGATCGAGAACGGCATCTTCGGCACGGTCTCGACCAGTGATGCCGTTATTGCCGGACTGGCCAAGGCCGCCGCCCGCTAGCGCTCTGGCACCGCGCAATTCCGGGCGAAAAGCCGCTTCACGCTTCTCCTGGAATTGCTCCAGGCGCGGTCCTCACATTTCCAAAGCCTTTTGCCAACCATCAACGGAATGATGCCCTATGCAACGATACATCTCGCTGATGCGACTGACCTCGAAGGGACTGGCCGAGCTTGCCGATAGTGGCAGCCGGCGCAAGGTGAGCGAGGATCGGGTCGCAGCGCTCGGCGGCCGCTCGGTCGCCTTCTATGCCACGCTCGGGACCTATGACTTCGTCCAGGTTTTCGAGATGCCGGACAATGCGTCGATGATGCAATACGTGCTGACGGCGCGGCGCGACGGCTTCGTGGATCCGCTCATCCTTCCTGCCTTCGACAGCCAGACCTATGGCGACATCGTCGGCCGCGTTTCACCAGCACAATGAGGGGAATGAAGATGATCAGACTGGCATCCTGCGCAACCCTTCTGACGACCGCCGTGCTTACGGCCGGCGCCGCACAGGCCGAGCCGCCGGCTTTCGCCGCCGATGGAGAGGTTGGCGTCTGCACCACCGCGGCCTTTCCGCCGCTTTCCTTCAAGGAGCATCCGGCCGATGCGAAGCCGACCGGCATCGACATCGAGATCGCCGAAGCGCTGGCCGCGCAATGGAATGCGAAGGTGAACTACACCGTCACCGAATTCGCCGGCCTCTTGCCGACGCTCGGGGCAGGGCGCTGCGACGTCATCGTCAGCGGCATCTACATCAACGCCAAGCGGCGCGAGACCTATGACGGCGTGCCCTACATGAAATCGGCGACCGCCATGGTCACCAAAGCGGGCAGCGATACGATCAAGGCGCCGGAGGATCTCAGCGGCAAGGTCATCGCGCTCGAAGCCGGCGCCTACTACAAGGAAGAGCGGATCGGGCCCTTAAACGAGGCGCTCGCGGCCAAGGGCCTGCCGCCGGTCGATGTGCAGGAATACCCGACCCAGCAGGCCGCCTACCAGCAGGTGCTCGTCGGCCGCGTCGATGCGACCGTAACGGAAGAGGCGGAGGGCGCCTATCGCGCGTCGCGCTCCGACGGCGCGCTCACGCTCCCCTATATCTGGGCCTCGGACTTCAAATACGGCATCTACAGCCGCCGTGACGGTGGCGATGCAGCCGCGGTGAAGGCAGGGCTGAAGGCGCTCAAGGAGAAGGGCTTCTTCGGCGATCTCGCCAGGAAATACGGGCTCGATCCGGCGCTCTTCGACGTCGACTACGACTCCTGAGCGAAAGGAGGCGGGGCATGAACTTCGATACGAAACTGTTTTTCGATGCCCTGACCATGCCCGTCATGTTGCAGGGGGCGGGCATCGCCATCCTGCTGTCGATCCTGGTGCAGGCGGCGTCGTTCCTGCTCTGCCTGCCGCTGGCCGTCGCGCTCAATTCGATGGCGGCGGTCAGGCGCACAGCGGCGCAGGTCTATGTCTGGCTGTTTCGCTCGGCGCCGCTGATCCTCGTGCTCCTGATCGTCTGGAACGGCGCACCGCAGCTCTTTCCGGGGCTCACGCGGGCGCCCTGGTACACGCCCTTCGTCGCTGCCTTCATCGCGTTTACGCTGGTCACGGCCGCCTATATGGCGGAAGCGATGCGCGGGGCGCTTGCGGCGATCGGCCAGGGGCAGACGGATGCCGCCCGCGCGCTCGGGCTCAATCGCTGGCAGACCTTCTTTCTGGTGGTTCTGCCGCAGGCGCTGCGCATCGTCATGCCGGTGCTGGTCAACGAATTCATCAACCTGATCAAGCTGACCTCGCTCGCCTATGTAATCTCGATGCGCGAGATCATGGCGGTCGTCAACGACGCGATCGCCTCCAGCTTCCGCTTCGTCGAGTGGTATTCGGCAGCGCTGGTCTACTATCTCGCGATCGTTTCGATCCTGATGTTTCTGCAGCGGCTGATCCAGCGGCGCATGGCTTAACCCGCTTCCGAATTCGGCACCGGCAGCGTCGCGAGCAGATCGGCCATGGCGGCGATGATCTTGCGGTGCTGGTGGGCGTGGCGGGTGCGCAGGCTGGTGGCGGCATAGACCGTTTGCGGGATGACGGGCGCGTCCTGAACGCGCGCAGTAAATCCATCGTCCGCCAGCCGCTCGGCCGTTGCTGCCGTCACGTAGGCCGATCCGCCGAGTGTGCGAAGCAGCCGGGTGATCGCCATGTTCTGGCCGGCGGCAAGCAGCGCTGCGGAGAGATGCGGCAGCGCCAGCCGGTGGGCGCGATCGAAGCCTGGCGAAAAGCTTGAGCGGATGTAGCTCTCGGAGCGGATCTCGGCGAGCATCTGCGCCTCCGTGCTCACCATCACGTAATGCAGATCGCCGATCCTTTCGTAATAGAGATCGGGCAGGTAGTGGGGCGTGTAGAGGATCGCCAGATCCAGGTCGCCAGCGCCGAGATCGCGGTTCATCTGGTTGGAGTAGTCCGCCTCCATATAGATCTCGATGCCGGGCAGCTCCCGGCGGATCGTTGCCATCCATTCCCCGGCAAAGGCTTCCGCCAGATCATGCTGGACACCAAGCCGCATGGAGCGCTCCAGCGCGCCGGCATTGGTGACCGCGCGTGTGGCCTCATGCCATTGGTTTTGCAGGGCTTTTGCGTAATCTAGAAAGCGCAGGCCGGCGGCCGTCGGCACGGTGCCACCCTTGTTGCGGGTAAAGAGCTTGCGGTTGAACTGCGCTTCCAGTGCCTTCACCCGATGTGAGACGGTCGACTGGGTGAGATTCAGGCGCTCGGCGGTGCGGTTGAAGGAGCGGCTCTCCATCAGGTCCAGGAAGGTTTCGATCAGCTCCACCTGCATGCCGTTCTCTCCCGCTGCAATCGCTCCAATCTAATCGAAAGCATCGATCAATAAAGCCTGTTTCCGTTGCTTGATGGCGCCCGGCTTCACCGGCAAGAATTCGCCAAAACGAGGGAACAGTTGATGTCGAATTTGCCGTCGCACGCACGCGTCGTGATCATCGGTGGGGGAGCGATCGGGGCTTCCTCGCTTTACCATCTCGCCAAGGCCGGCTGGACCGACTGCGTGCTTCTGGAAAAGAACGAGCTGACGGCGGGCTCCACCTGGCATGCCGCCGGCAACGTGCCGACTTTCTCGTCCTCCTGGTCAATCATGAACATGCAGCGCTATTCAGCGTCGCTCTATCGTGACCTCGGCGCGCTCGTCGACTATCCGATGAACTATCACGTCACCGGCTCGATCCGGCTCGGCCATTCGAAGGAGCGGCTGCAGGAGTTCAAGCGCGTCGTCGGCATGGGGCGCTACCAGGGCATGGATCTCGATATCCTGTCGCCCGACGAGATGCGCGCCCGCTATCCGTTTCTCGAGACACACGAGCTGACCGGCGCGCTCTACGATCCCTATGACGGCGACATCGACCCGGCGCAGCTGACGCAGGCGCTCGCCAAGGGTGCGCGCGACATGGGCGCCAAGATCATCCGCTTCTGTCCGGTCACGGGCGCGCGCCGCGAAAACGACGAATGGGTCATCTCTACGCCGCAGGGCGAGATCCGCTGCGAATACGTCGTCAACGCCGCCGGCTACTACGCCCGCGAGGTCGGCAAGATGTTTGGCCGCAACGTGCCGATGATGGTGATGAGCCATCAGTATATCCTGTTCGACGAAATCCCGGAGCTTGCCGCCTGGTCGAAGGAGGCCGGCCACAAGCTGCCGCTGCTTCGTGACGTCGACAGCTCCTACTATCTCCGCCAGGAGAAGAACGGCATGAACCTCGGCCCCTACGAGCGCAACTGTCGCGCCCACTGGGTAACGCCTGACGATCCGATGCCGGAGGATTTTTCGTTCCAGCTCTTTCCGGACGATCTCGACCGGTTGGAATGGTACCTGAACGATGCCGTGGAGCGCGTGCCGATCCTCGGCACGGCCGGCCTTTCGCGGATCATCAATGGCCCGATCCCCTATGCACCCGACGGTAATCCGCTGATCGGCCCGATGCCGGGCGTGCCGAACGCCTTCGAAGCCTGCGTCTTCACTTTCGGTATCTGCCAGGCGGGTGGCGCCGGCAAGGTGCTCGCCGAATGGATCACCGAGGGCCAGACGGAGTGGGACATGTGGTCCTGCGATCCGCGCCGCTACACCGACTATACCGACCAGGATTATTGCATCGCCAAGGGCATGGAGATCTACGGCCACGAATACGCGATGCACTTTCCGAAGCATTACTGGCCAGCCGGGCGCGGCAAGAAGTTATCGCCGATCCACGACCGCATCGCCGCCCTCGGCGCCCAGTTCAAGCCCTATAACGGCTGGGAGCGTGCGATGTGGTACGCCAAACCAGGCGACGACACCTCGGAAGAGGCGACGCAGACCTGGGGCCGCGAAGGGCCTTGGGCCAAGCGCATCGAAGAAGAGTGCCTGGCCGTGCGCGATGCCGCCGGCATACTCGACCTGCCGGGCTTCTCGCGCTTCCGGGTAAAGGGCGAGGGCGCGACCGCATGGCTCTCCGGCCTCATCACAGGCCGCGTGCCGAAGCCTGGGCGCATCGGCCTGGCCTATTTCGCCGACGACAAGGGCCGGATCGTTACCGAGATGTCGGTGATGATGCTCGACGAAGACTTCTTCTTCCTCATCACCGCCGCAACCGCGCAGTGGCACGATTTCGAATGGCTGATGAAGCACCGGCCGGCCGACGCCGCCTTCACCATCGACGACGTCACCAAGTCCTTCTCCTGCCAGATCCTGACCGGGCCGAAGTCGCGCGCGATCCTCGCCGAGGTCAGCGAAGCGGATCTCGCCAAGGGCTGGCTCACGCACCAGACGGCGCAGATCGCCGGGCGCTATTGCCAGCTCGTGCGCGTCTCCTTCGCCGGCGAACTCGGCTGGGAGATCCATACCAAGGTGGAGGATACGGCCGCCATCTTCGACGCCGTCTGGGCGGCCGGGCAGAAGCATGGCCTCAAACCCTTCGGCATGGAAGCGCTCGACAGTCTGCGCATCGAGAAGGGCTACCGCGCCTGGAAGGGCGATCTGTCGACCGACTACACCATCCTGCAGGGTGGGCTGGAGCGCTTCGTCGACTGGGGCAAGCCCGGCTTCAAGGGCAAGGCGGCGCTGGAGCGTGAGAAGCAGCAGGGCGTTTCCAAACGCTTCGTGACGCTGACCGTCGCCGCCGACGGCTGCGATGCGCCCTATATGTCGACGCTCTGGTCGGACGGCCAGGTTGTCGGCGAGACCACCTCGGGCAACTGGGGCTACCGCGTCGGCAAGTCGATCGCGCTCGGCATGCTGCGCGCCGATCTCGCCGTGCCCGGCAACGAGATCGAGGTCGAGATCTTCGGCGATCGCTTCAAGGCGACGGTCGAGGCCGACCAGCCGCTCTGGGATCCCTCCAATGAAAGACTGCGCGCATGAGCAAGCCCATTCCCTCGAAAGCCCGCGCAGTCATCATCGGTGGCGGCGTCTCCGGCTGTTCCGTCGCCTATCACCTCGCCAAGCTCGGCTGGACCGATGTGGTTCTGCTTGAGCGCAAGCAGCTGACCTCCGGTACCACCTGGCATGCGGCCGGCCTGATCGGTCAGCTTCGCGCCTCGCAGAACATGACGCGGCTCGCGAAATACTCGGCCGACCTCTACGTCAAGCTCGAGGCCGAAACCGGCATTTCCACCGGCATGCGCCAGAACGGCTCGATCACCGTGGCACTGACGGAAGAACGCAAGGAAGAGATCTACCGCCAGGCATCGCTGGCGCGCGCCTTCAATGTCGACGTGCGCGAGATCACGCCTGACGAGGTCAAGGCGATGTATCCGCACCTCAACACCTCGGATGTGAAGGCGGCGGTGCATCTGCCGCTCGATGGCCAGTGCGACCCGGCCAACATCGCCATGGCGCTCGCCAAGGGCGCCCGGCAAAACGGCGCAACGATCATCGAAGGTGTCAAGGTGACATCCGTCCTGAAGAAGGACGGCCGGGTCACCGGCGTCACCTGCGAGCAGAATGGCGAGAGCTACACGATCGAGACCGATCATGTCGTCAACTGCGCCGGCATGTGGGGCAGGGAGTTTGCGCGGCAATCGGGCGTCACGGTGCCGCTGCACGCCTGCGAGCATTTCTACATCGTCACCGAGGCGATCCCGGAGCTGAAGCGCCTGCCGGTTCTGCGCGTGCCGGACGAGTGCACCTACTACAAGGAAGATGCCGGCAAGATGCTGATCGGGGCCTTCGAGCTCAAGGCCAAGCCCTGGGGAATGGACGGCATCCGCGAGGATTTCTGCTTCGACCAGTTGCCGGACGATTTCGACCACTTCGCGCCGATCCTCGAAATGGCGGTCAACCGCATGCCGATGCTGGAAACGGCTGGGATCCATACCTTCTTCAACGGCCCGGAAAGCTTTACGCCCGACGACCGCTACTATCTCGGCGAAGCGCCGGAGGTGAAGGGATACTGGGTCGCGGCCGGCTACAATTCGATCGGCATCGTTTCCTCGGGCGGCGCCGGCATGGCGCTCGCCCAATGGATGAATGACGGCGAGCCGCCCTTCGATCTCTGGGAGGTGGATATCCGCCGGGCGCAGCCGTTCCAGAAGAACCGCGCGTATCTGAAAGACCGCGTCTCGGAAACGCTCGGCCTGCTCTACGCCGACCATTTCCCCTATCGCCAGATGGCGACCGCGCGCGGGGTGCGCCGTTCGCCGCTGCACGAGCATCTGAAAGCTCGCGGCGCTGTCTTCGGTGAAGTCGCCGGATGGGAACGCGCCAACTGGTTTGCGAAGGGAGGCCAGTCGCGCGAGTACCGCTATTCATGGAAGCGGCAGAACTGGTTCGAGAACCAGAGGGACGAGCATCTTGCGGTGCGAAACGGCGTCGGCCTGTTCGACATGACCTCCTTCGGCAAGATCCGGGTTGAAGGGCGCGATGCGCTTTCCTTCCTGCAGCGGCTCTGCGCCAACGAGATGAACGTCGAGCCCGGCCGGATCGTCTATACCCAGATGCTCAACGCCCGCGGCGGCATCGAGAGCGACCTGACGGTGACGCGGCTGTCGGAAACCGCCTTCCTGCTGGTCGTGCCCGGTGCCACGCTCCAGCGCGACCTCGCCTGGCTGCGCAAGCATCTGACGGACGAGTTCGTGGTGATCACTGATGTCGGCGCTGGCGAAAGCGTGCTCTGCGTCATGGGGCCGAAGGCGCGTGAGCTCATGCAGAAGGTGAGCCCGAACGATTTTTCCAACGCGGGGCATCCGTTCGGCACGGCGCGCGAGATCGAGGTCGGCATGGGCCTCGCCCGCGCCCACCGCGTCACCTATGTCGGCGAGCTCGGCTGGGAGCTCTATGTCTCGACCGACCAGACGGCGCATGTGTTCGAGGCGCTGGAGGCGGCGGGGCAGGACCTGGGCCTCAAGCTCTGCGGCATCCACACACTGGATAGCTGCCGCATCGAAAAGGCCTTCCGCCATTTCGGCCACGACATCACCGACGAAGATCATGTGCTCGAAGCCGGACTCGGCTTTGCGGTCAAGGCCGACAAGGGCGATTTCATCGGCCGCGAGGCGGTGCTTGCCAAGCACAATCGCGGGCTTTCGCGCCGGCTGGTGCAGTTTCGGCTCGCAGATCCAGAGCCGCTGCTCTTCCACAACGAGGCGATCGTTCGCGACGGCAAGATCGTCGGCACGATCACGTCAGGCAATTACGGCCACCACCTCGGCGGCGCCATCGGCCTCGGCTACGTGCCCTCGGAAGGCGAGAGCGCAGAGGACGTGCTCGGATCAAGCTTCGAGATCGAGATCGCCGGAACGCGGGTGAAGGCGGAGGCGTCGTTGAAGCCGATGTACGACCCGCGGGCGGAGCGGGTGCGGATGTAGGCAGGCGTTGGGTGGCGTGCCTGGCGCTTGAGACAGCCCCTCACCGCGCGGATGAGGGGCTCTTCGAGGCACAACGAAAATACGCGTGCCGGATCGCGGGTTTCCGGTCTTCTTTCTGGAGTTCAGTCCATGCTCGCATCGGAGCTTAAGGATACGACAGTTGCGGGCGACCGCATCGATCAGCTGGTCGCCGGCCATCGTCCGGGCCATGGGCTTGCCCGCGCCTTCTACCTCGACCCGGAGATCTATGAACGGGACCTCGAGCGGGTTTTTCGGCGTCACTGGCATTGCGTCGCCCATGAAAGCGCGATCCCCAACGCCAATGATTTCGAGGTCTTCCGCATGGCCTCCGAGCAGGTGATCGTCACCCGTACGGCAAGCGGCGAGATCCATGCGATGCTCAATGTCTGCCGTCATCGCGGGGCCGAGGTCTGCACCAAGGACAAGGGCAATGCCCGTGCCTTCGTCTGTCCCTACCATGCCTGGACCTATGGCAATGATGGCGCGCTGAAGGCGGCGCGGCTGATGCCCAAGGACTTCAAGCGCGAGGACCACGGCCTGAAGAAGCTCAACGTGCGTGTCGTCGAAGGATTGATCTTCATCTCCTTTGCCGCCGAGCCGCTTGATTTCTCCGAAGTCGAGCGCCTGTTGCGTGCGACCTGCGGCCAGTATGGCTGGGGATCGGCGAAGATCGCCCATCGTCAGAGCTATGCGATCGACGCCAACTGGAAGCTTGCGGTCGAAAACTATGTCGAGTGCTACCATTGCGGGCCGGCGCATCCGGAATATTCCGAAACCCATGCGCTGGAACAGCCGCTGCACCTGATCGAGGAACTGAACGCCAGGATGGAGGCGCGCACCTGCGCGCTCGGCATCGAGGTCGCCTCCGGCAATCACTGGCAGAATTCCACCGGCGGCAAGGAGACCATTCATGCCTTCCGCTACGCGCTCTATGATGGCGTCCAGACCGGCAGCAAGGACGGGCAGGCGCTGAGCACGCTGATGGGCCGCTTCACCGATTTCGACGGCGGCGTCACCTCGATCCATCTGGGTGGCACCACCTTCCTCGTCTGCTATCCGGACCACGGCATGATCTACCGCTTCATCCCGAAGACGGCCGAAACCTCGGAGATGGAGCTGATCTGGCTCGTCGACGGCAAGGCCGAGGAGGGGCGCGACTACGATCTGGAAAAGCTCACCTGGCTCTGGAAGGTGACGACCGACGAGGACAAGGCGATCATCGAGCACACGTCGCGCGGCGTGCGTTCGCACTACTTCGTGCCAGGCCCAATCGCGCCGATGGAGCAGAACGAGCTGCGCTACATCAACTGGTATCTCGACGAGATCAGCCGGCCGGCCTGAGCGGCAAGCTGCAGGCAAATCGCGTCGCCGGTGCAAGCGTGCCGGCGACGCATTTCGTTTGCCTAGTCCCGCCGGTTGAAATGCGTCCTCAGCGCCACGTGCGTCTGCACCGTCGCGACGCCCGGGATGATCGATATCTGGCGGCGGATGGTGTCGAGATCGCCGTTGGAGGCGCATTCGACCAGCACCATCAGGTCGGTGGCGCCGGCGAGCGACCAGCAGGTGACGATGGGCGGCATGGCCGAGAGATGCGGCACGATATGGTCGCAGTTCTTGCCGGGCTGGAAGGTGATCGCGATCAGCGATTTGACGGTCGGGCTCTGGTCTTCGATGCCGAGGCGGATGGTGTAGCCGGCAATGACGCCCTTCGATTCCAGCCGTCGCAGCCGGTCATGGGCCGCGCTGCGCGAAAGACCGCTGTGGCGGGCCAGTGCCACCAGGCTCTGGCGCGAATCCTGCCTGAGCGCTGCCAAAAGCAGGCGATCCTTTTCATCGATTTCCGTCAAAACGTCGCCTCCTTGTCGCCATTTCCGGACATATGTCCGGTCAGGCGTCATCATGTCCAGTGAAATCGGACGATAGGCAAGATAGCGTCTCCCTACAACCAAGGAGCCTTGCCATGCCCAAAATGAGTGTCCCCGACAACGCCGTGCTGCTGCCGATCGACATGCAGCAGGCCTTTGACAGCACCCCCTGGCCGCGTCGCTGGAATGAGGCGGTCGACAGCAACGGCCTTGCGCTTCTTGCCGCCTGGCGGGCAAGCGGCCGACCAGTCATTCACGTGCGCCACGACAGCGTCATGCCCGGCTCGACGCTTTCCCTCGGCGCGCCCGGCAACGGCTTCCGGCCGGGCTTCGGACCGATGGGAGACGAGGCACTCGTCACCAAGGGCGTCAACGCCGCCTTTATCGGTACCGACCTCGACTTGCGCCTGCGTCGTCTCGGCGTCGAGACGGTCGTCGCCTTCGGCATTTCTACCGACATGTGCGTCTCGACCTCGGTGCGCGTCGGCGCCAATCTCGGCTACCGAATGATCCTCGTCGAGGATGCCTGCGATTGTTTCGACCAGCCGGACGGCGAAGGCGGAGTGATCTCGGCGCGCGAAATCCACCGCGCCCACGTGGCGACCTTGCGGGCGGAATTTGCCGAGGTGTTGTCGACGGCGAAGCTCGTCGAGGCGTTGCAGCGACCGGCAGCGGCTTGACGGTCGGGCGCGGGCAGACGGGGCTACCGTTCAGGTGCTTCCGCTCCCGCGCCGCCGACTACCGGTTGGCGCCGCGGACTTCCTGGATCTCGGTCGTCCATTTCGGCGCCGTCAGGCTTTCGCCCTCGCGGTTGGGGAAGGTGAGGAAGGTTTCGAACGAACGGCTCTGGCCCGCCGGCACGCGGGCGAGGATGAGTGCGGTGTCGTTGCCGATCGTCTCGCAATTGCCGTCAGGGCAGTTTTCGAGCGTTACCGCGAGGCGGAAATATTCGAGCAGTTGCGGCCCTTTGTTCGTCACCGTGCCGCGCAGCCGGAAGCTTCTCTCCGGCTGGCTCTGTTCGAAGGTCAGGCCTTCGAGGGCAACGTCGGCGGCCGTGAGGCCGGCCGGTTGGGTCGTCTCAACGGGCGGGGGCGCGGCCGGCGTGCGACCGTCGCGGTCGGCAAACCAGATGATGAAGGCGACGAGCAGGCCGAGCGCCACGGCGACGGAGAGGATCGGTTCGGCCCAATGACGAAAGCGGCTGAAGCGCGCTGCCAGATACACCACGACAAGACCCAGCGGTAACGCGATCAACCATAGCATCAAGATCCTCCTCAACCCCGCATCATTCCTTGGTCCGGAATCGACGCAACAGAGAAATCGTGCAGCCGATCAACGTGTTACAGCGACGCTCGCATTTTGGAACGGTGCTCTATACCACCTGGCCTTTATATAGGGTGGGCGCCGACTGGCAACACGCCGGGGCGTCGGACGAAAGGAAGCACCCTGACGAATTGGTGAACACGCATGACGATGCCGCGTGGGTCCGCGCTCGCGTGTACAGGACGTCTCCCTATCTGGCGGGTGTCAGGTCCACCCAGTAGGTGCCCTCGAAGGGCACCGCGGCGAAGCGGGCGTTGATCTCGGCAAGGCTCTTCTGGGGGTCGAGATCGCCGAACAGATCCGGCCGGATCCAGGTGGCGAAGGCTTCGGCGGCGACGATGTTGAGCGGGATCGCGTTGAAGAAGTTCCAGAGACCGTGCACGCGCTTTTCCTCGACGGCGCGGATGGTCTTCAGCGCCGGCGCCTCGATGGTGCGGGCCAGCGTCTCGCGCGCTTCGTCTTCGCTGACGCCGGGGCCGATCGAGAGCGTGCCGTATTTGCCGCCGGGCGAGGAGGTGGCGATATAGATTTCCGGATTGGCGGCCATGATCGCCTCGGCGTTGACGGTCCCGCCCGGCCGTGGCAGCACGCCTTCGGCAAAGTTGCGGCCGCCGGCCACCGTCAGGAATTCGCCGAGACCGCCGGTGCCATAGGCCCAGCAACAGCGGTCGGGTTGGGGGAAGGCGTCCATCAGCACCAGCGGGCGCGGTTCCGGCTTGGCGGCGATGCGGTCGCGGATCAGCTTGAGCTTGTCCTCGTAGAACCGGGCGAAAGCTTCTGCCTGTTCGTCCCGTTCGAGGATGCGGCCGAGCAGACGCATCATGCGCGGCGTGCCGGTCAGCGCGTCGTTGTTGAAATCGACCACCACCACGGGCACGCCGATGCCGGTCAGATACTCGATGGCGCGCCTGCCGGACTCGGTGTCGGATTGCCAGTTATTGAGCAGCGCGAGATCGGCCTTCACCGTCAGCAGCGTCTCGAAGGAGAGGCCCGGGCCGGTGCCATCGTCGATCTGCGGCACGTCGGCGATATCAGGAAACTTACGCCGGAAGCTCTCGTAGATCTCGGGGTTGTCGGTCTTCATGTCGCCGGACCAGGCCGCAAGCAGGCTGACGGGATCGGGATGGATGAGCGACAGGGCGACGAGATTGAAGCCGCTTCCAAGCAGGATCGCCTTCGGCTTTGCCGGTATCGTCACCTCGCGGCCGACCGCATCGGTTACGGTCATCGGCCAGTTGCTTTCGGCGCGGGCGGAGACAGCAAAGAGCAGGGCGGTGATGAAAACGAGCGTCAGCCGCAGGGCGGCCGGGAAGAGGAAGCGGGAAGACAAAACCTATTGGTTCCTTTGGCTTGGGAGGGCGCAGAGGCTGCCGCAGCTCGGGACGCCGGGCAGCAGATAGCGCAGGCAGCAGATCTTGCGCCGGCAGACACGGGCGCCATCTTCCTCCTCGTGCCGCAGGCAATCGAAGAAGGGATTGGGTGTACCGTCCGGCAGGGACTTGCTGCCGATCAGCGCGTCGGCCTGCGCGTTCAGCGGCTCGATGCCGGAGGCGCGCAGCGCATAGTCGATATAGACGAGCGCATTGTTCCAGGCGAGCTTCGGGGCGATGCCGCCGACGGACTTGAGATAGCTGACGACCTCACGCAGATGCCCCTGCATCAGGGGGGCAAGCGTGGCGAAAACGTCGCTATCGTCCGCTTTCTGCCAGTCGCCCGGTGTGGCGACACCGAAGGTTCGCGGCAGGCCATCCTCGGCGAGCGCCACCTTCATCTGATCGAAGGCGACGGGCAGCACCTGATGGTCAAGCACGCGCGCGACGAGATAGGGAATGGTGAGGCTCGAAAAATAGTAGAGCGACCACATGGAGGCGACGGCACGGCGGTCGCTGGCGCCGGATTTCTCCGTGTGAATATCGAGCGCGCGGTCGAAGGCGCCGGAGGCAAAGAAGTCCGGCAGCGCCATGCCGTCGGAAAGCTCGTCCGAGAGCACCATCTTCTCATTGCACCAGGCATGGGTGCCGGCAAAGGCGGCCGACAGCGCCTTGGGGCCGCCTGTCGCGACGACCGGTTCGGACACGGCCGCCGTCAAGACGTCACCCGCGCGCGGGTAAGCCCGATCGGAAATGGAGCCTTGGAAGAACGCCGTCCTGCAAGCATGCGATACCTTCTGAGCGTGGTCAGAAACTCATAAGGTGATCGTGTTACTCAAGATTTTTTCCGGTGCAAGTCATTTATGAGTTTTGTATTCATGATTTGAAGCCAAGAGACGATGGCCGGAAGCCGAAGCCTGCGGCCATCGAAGCGGCGAAACCGCCGCTCGGCTCGTCTACTGCATCAGACCGAGCTGCTTGTAAAAGCCGAGCGCGTCGTAATAGTCGTTCTGGGCGGCGATCTTGCCATCCTTGACGGTGAAGACCGAGGCGCCGGTGAACTTGAAGCTCTTGTTGGTCGCGGCCGTGCCGTCGGCCCAGGCGCCCGAATTGGTGCCGGAGAACTCCCATTCGAAGGAGACCTTGTCGCCGCTAGCGATCGGATCACCCTTCATGGTCCAGACGGCATCAGGCACCGCGTTCAGGAAATTGTCGATGACGCCGGTCTTGGCGGCATCCTTGCCGGTGACCGGCTTGCCGACCGACGCGTCGTAATAGGTGACGTCATCGGCGAAGTAGGATGCGGCCTTGCTCGAGTCATGGGCATTCCAGGCCGCGACATAGGCCGCGACCACATCCGGCGCCGCGTCGGCGGCAAACGCCGCCGGCGTGAGCACGAGGGCGCTGAGGCCGAGGGCTCCAGCGGTAACAAGCAATTGACGACGGTACATCGCAAACTCCTCCCGTTTGTTTCGTTTGCATGCATTCTCCGCGCCCGGGGCGGTGAGCCTCAGCCGTGGTTGATCATGATGTGGCGAACGGCGGTGTAGTCCTCGAGCGCGTAGACCGACATGTCCTTGCCGTAGCCCGACTGTTTGACGCCGCCATGCGGCATCTCGTTGGTCAGCATGAAGTGGGTGTTGATCCAGGTGCAGCCGTATTGCAGGCGGGAGGCGGCCTTCATCGCCCGGGAAATGTCCTTGGTCCAGACGGAGGAGGCGAGGCCATAGTCGCTGTCGTTGGCCCAGGCGACGGCATCGTCCTTGCCGGTGAAGCGGGTAACGGAGACGACGGGGCCGAAGACTTCGCGGCGCACGATCTCGTCTTCCTGCGTGGCGCCGGCCACAACCGTCGGCTGGAAGAAGAAGCCGTCCGAGCTGCCGGCGGCACCGCCGGTGGTGATCTCGATGTGCTTCTGGTCGGCGGCGCGCTCGACGAAGCTCGCAACGCGATCGCGCTGGCGGCGCGAGATCAGCGGGCCGATCTCGTTTTCGGTGTCGTCGGCGAGGTTGTAGCGGATGGTCGAGACGGCCGAGGTGAGGTCGGCGACCAGCTTCTCGTAGATACCGGCTTCGGCATAGATGCGGCAGGCGGCGGTGCAGTCCTGGCCGGCATTGTAATAGCCGAAGGTGCGGATGCCGTTGACCACCGCTTCGAGGTCGGCGTCGTCATAGACGATGACCGGGGCCTTGCCGCCGAGCTCCAGATGGGTGCGTTTCACGGTCTTGGCGGCCGCCGCCAGCACTTTCTTGCCGGTGGCGATATCGCCGGTGATCGAGACCATCGAAATCTTCGGATGGTTGATCAGCGCATTGCCGACGGTTTCGCCGCGGCCGCTGACAACATTGACCACGCCTTCCGGCAGGATGTCGGCAAGCACCCGCGCGAGCTTCAGCGCCGTCAGCGGCGTCTGTTCGGATGGCTTGAAGACGACGGTGTTGCCGCCGGCGATCGCCGGCGCCAGCTTCCAGGCCATCATCATCAGCGGATAGTTCCACGGCGCGATCGAGCCGACGATGCCGATCGGATCGCGGCGGATCATCGAGGTGTGGCCGGGCAGGTATTCGCCTGCGGTCGGGGCGTGCAGGTTGCGCACGGCGCCGGCAAAGAAACGCCAGCAGTCGACGATCGCCGGCAGCTCATCATTCTTGACCGCATTGATCGGTTTGCCGCAGTTGAGCGCCTCGAGGGCTGCAAAGCCGTCCGCATCCTTCTCGATCGCATCGGCGATCTTCAAGAGATAGTTGGAGCGTTCGGCCGGTGTCGTCTGCGACCAGCTGGTGAAGGCGCTTTCAGCAGCGTCGACGGCCGCCTCGACCTGGGCATGCGAGGCTTCCGGCAGATCGACGATCTTGCCGCCCGTCCGCGGGTTCAGGATGTGTTCGTCGGCCTCGGTGCCGGCCTCGAAGCGCGATCCGATCAGCAGTTGGGTGTCCATGTCTGTTCTCCCTTGATAGTCGAGTTATTTGCCGGCGCCGGCGATCTGGTCGCCGTCGCGGGTGAGGTAGTAGGCGCCGAGGATCGGCAGGAAAGTGACGAGCACCACGACCATGGCAACCACATTGGTCACCGGGCGCTGGCGCGGGCGGATCAGCTCTTCGAGCATCCAGATCGGCAGCGTGGACTGCTGGCCGGCAGTGAAGGTGGTGACGATCACCTCGTCGAAGGAGAGCGCGAAGGCGAGCATGCCTCCGGCAAGCAGAGCCGTGCCGATGTTGGGCAGGATGATGTAGCGGAAGGTCTGGAAGCCGTCGGCGCCAAGGTCCATCGAGGCCTCGATCAGCGAGCCGGAAATCCGCCGGAAGCGGGCGACCGCATTGTTGTAGACGACGACGATGCAGAAGGTCGCGTGGCCGAGCACGATGGTCCAGAAGGAAAACGGAATATCGGCCATCGAGAAGGCGGAGCGCAGCGCAATGCCGGTGATGATGCCGGGCAACGCGATCGGCAGGATGACGAGCAGCGAGACCGTCTCGCGGCCGAAGAAGCGCGTCTGGCTGACGGCTGCGGCGCAGAGCGTGCCGAGCACCAGCGCGACCGCGGTTGCGATTGAGGCGACCTTGACCGAAAGCGTTAGCGCCGCCCAGACGTCGGGCCGGTTCCAGGCAACGGCGAACCACTGCGTCGTCAGCCCCGGCGGCGGGAACTGATAGCTCTTTTCCTCCGTCGTGAAGGCATAGAGGAAGATCAGGAGGATCGGCAGGTGCAGGAAGGCGAGGCCGGCGGCGGCCGCAATCTTCAGGCCCATCGGTGAGCGGTTTCGTTCAGAGCGCATCGAAGGCTCCCATGCGTTTGGCGACGAAGAGGTACGCGCCCATGATGACGATCGGGACGACCGTGAATGCGGCGGCCAGCGGGATGTTGCCGGCCGTGCCCTGCTGGGCATAGACGGCCTGGCCAATGAAGAGGCGCGACGAGCCGACGATCTGCGGGATGATGTAGTCGCCGAGCGTCAGCGAGAACGTGAAGATCGAGCCGGCGACAATGCCGGGCAGGGCCAGCGGAAAGAGCACGTGGCGGAAGGTCTGGGCCGGCGTGCCGCCGAGATCGGAGGAGGCCTCGATCAGGTTGCCGGGCACGCGCTCCAGCGCTGCCTGGATCGGCAGGATCATGAAGGGCAGCCAGACATAGACGAAGACGATGAAGGTGCCGGTATAGCTGACCGAGAGCGAGTTGCCGCCGACCACGGGTAGCGACAGCCAGCCGTCGAGCAGCCACATGAGATGCAGCTTTTCGAAGAACCAGGTGAGGATGCCCTCCTTGGCCAAAATCAGCTTCCAGGCATAGATCTTGACCAGATAGCTCGACCAGAGCGGCAGCATCACGCCGAGATAGAAGAGCACCTTCCATTTCCCCTGTGCGTAGCGCGCGGCGTAATAGGCGATCGGGAAGGCGATGACGGCGGAAGCGACGGTGACGGTCGCCGCCATCAGCACGGTGCGCAGGATAATGTCGAGATTGGTTTCGCTGAGCAGTTGGCGATAGGTCGCGAGCGTGAACTCGTAGTTGATCAGGCCCGAGAAATCGTCGATCGAGAAGAAGCTCTGGAGCAGAAGCGCAAACAGCGAGCCGAGATAAACGACGCCGAGCCAGAGCAGCGGCGGGGCGAGCATGATCAACAGAAGCAGATGCGGGTGCTTCCAGAAGAAGTCCGACAGGCGGCCGGCGGGGCCTCGGCGTTCAGGCAGAACGAGGGGTTCGGCAAAGGCGGTCATGCGTCCTCCATCGGGTGCAGCTCGTTTGCGGCAAAGCTGATGGTGACGGGGCTGCCGAGCGCGGGCACGGCGAGCGCTGCGGGGCTGGCGACCGCGACGCGGGCGCCATCGACATCGACGACGACACGGTTGACGGCACCGAGGAAGCTATGGGCCGAGACGGTGCCCGAGAGGCTGAGCGCGCCATCTACCGGCTGGGCGAGGACGATCGCTTCGGGACGCAGGCTCGCAAAGGGTGCCTTCAGCCCGAGCCGCTGGCAGAGCTTTTGCGGCAGCACGTTGGACGAGCCGACGAAATCTGCGACAAACCGCGTCTTCGGCTGCTTGTAGACGTCTTCCGGGCTGCCAAGCTGCTGGATGCGGCCATCGTTGAAGACGGCGATGCGGTCGGCCATCGACAACGCCTCGCCCTGGTCGTGGGTGACGAAGACGAAGGTGATGCCGAGCGACTTCTGCAGGCTCTTCAGTTCCTCCTGCATCTGCTCGCGCAGCTTCAGATCGAGCGCGCCGAGCGGCTCGTCGAGGAGCAACACCTTGGGCTTGTTGACAAGTGCCCGGGCGAGCGCCACGCGCTGGCGCTGGCCGCCGGAGAGTTGCCCGGGACGGCGGGTGCCATAGCCCGGCAGCTTGACCATGGCGAGTGCGTCCTCGGCCGCCTTGCGGCGCTCCTCGCGGCCGACACCCTTGACCATCAGCCCATAGGCGACGTTGTCGAGGATCGAGAGGTGCGGGAAGAGCGCGTAGTCCTGGAAGACGGTGTTGACGCTGCGGCGATAGGGCGGCACGCCCTCCGCCGTTTCGCCGAAGATCTCGATATGGCCGCCGGTCGGCTGCTCGAAGCCGGCCATCAGGCGCAGGCAGGTGGTCTTGCCGGAGCCTGAGGGGCCGAGCATGGCGAAGAACTCGCCCTCGGCAATCTCGAGGTTCACGCCATCAACGGCGCGCACGGCGCCGAAGTGGCGGGAAACATTGTCGAAGAGAACGGCGGTGGTCATTGTATGGCTCCGGGAAATGTGGCCCCTCATCCGCCCTGCCGGGCACCTTCGCCCCGCAGGCGGGGCGAAGGGGACGTGCGGCGGGCGTCTTGCCTCAAGTTCACGCCCTACGGTTTGGCCGGGGGCGTTCCCTCTCCCCGCGTGCGGGGAGAGGGTCAGGGTGAGGGGCAAATGCTTGCGATAGGTCTGACGGCTTAGCGGCCGCCGATCACGCCGATATAGTCGGAGACCCAGCGGTGATAGGGCACGCATTCGCCCTGGCTTTCACACTTCGTCACCGGCGTCTTCCAGAACTTGACCTTGTCGAAGTCCTCGTAGCCGTTGGTCTTGCAGCCGGCGTCGGTCAAGAGTTCGTTGCCCTTGCAGGCCGCACCGACCGACGGGTTGGCGCCGAACCAGGCGGAGACGTCGCCCTGGACCTTCGGCGACAGCGAGTGCTCCATCCACATATAGGCGCAGTTCGGATGCTGGCTGTCGGCGTGCAGCATGGTGGTGTCGGCCCATCCGGTCACGCCTTCTTCCGGAATGGTCGAGGCGATCGGCAGCTTCTCGGCTTCCATCAGGTTGACCTGGAACGGCCAGGAGCCGGAGGCGACGACGCCTTCGTTCTTGAAGTCGTCGATCTGGATCATTGCGTCGTGCCAGTAGCGGCCGACGATCTTGCGCTGGCCGCGCAGCAGCTCGAGCGCTGCCTTGTACTGGTCTTCATTGATTTCGTAGGGGTCCTTGATGCCGAGTTCCGGCTTGTGCTTCATCAGGTAGTTGGCAGCGTCGGCCACATGGATCGGGCCGTCATAGGCCTGGACGCGGCCCTTGTTGGATTTGCCGTCGGGCAGGTTCATTTCCTCGAAGACGACGTTCCAGCTCTTCGGCGCTTCGCCCTTGAAGGCGTCCTTGTTGTACATCAGCACGTTCGGGCCCCAGACGTAGGGCGTGCCGTAGTGGACACCATTGACTGTGTACCAGGGCGCGTTCTGCATGCGCTCGTCGATCGTCTTCCAGCTCGGGATGAGATCGGTGTTGATCGGCTGGACGCGCTTGCCGGCGACGAGGCGCAGCGAGGCGTCGCCCGAGGCGGTGACAAGGTCGAAGCCGCCTTCGTTCATCAGCGCCACCATTTCGTCCGAGGTGGCGGCGGTCTTGACCGAGACCTTGCAGCCGGTCTGCTTTTCGAAATCCGTGACCCAGTCATAGGCCTTGTCGGTCTCGCCGCGCTCGATGTAGCCGGCCCAGGCGACGATGGAGAGTTCGCCTTCGCCCTTGCCGAGTTCCTTCAGCGGCTCCTGCGCGAAGGCCGGGGCGACAAGGCCGAGCGACAGGGTCAATGCCGTGCAGGATTTGAGCATCTGCTTCATCTGAATTCTCCCAGTTTTGAGCCGCGTTTTGCGGCTTCGTTCCCAAGATGAAGCGTGCCTTCATTTCACCGTATTCGCAAATTCATTAAACAGAATGTCGCTTTCGGTTTTTCCGATATCGGTCACCCACCGGCACGCCAAAGGTGTGGCCAGTGTCGGGAGAAGACTAATAAATTTAGTGAATTAGCGCGGTCTGGCGCTTCTCAGCGCTTCGGCGATACCGACGAAATCGCGTGCCGATTGTGGCAGGCCGGAGCCCTTGCGCCAGACCATGCCGACCTGCACGACGGGAAGCGCGCCCGACACGTCGCGGCTCTCGATGCGGTCGCCTTCCAGCGACCAAGGGCGGTAGACGAGGTCAGGCAAAAGCGCGATGCCGGCGCCTGTCGCCACCAGGCTGCGCACCGCTTCGACCGAGCGGGTGCGGAAGGCGACATGCGGGCGGGCGCCAAGTGCGGACAAAAGCTTGCCGGTGTTCTCCTCGATTTCGTCCACTGTCAGCATGATCAGCGGTTCCTTGGCGATATCGCTGACGGAGATGATGTCGGCGCTGACAAGCGGATGGCCGATCGGCAGCCACAGGCGATAGGGCGAGGTCTCCAAAATCTCCGCCTGCAGCGCCATGCGGTCGCGCAGGTTGGAGATGACCATGACGGCGACATCGAGCTCGCCGCCGATCAGCAGATGTTCGAGATAGGAGCCGTTGTCCTCGATGGCGCTGACTTCCACGCCGGGGCAGGCGCGGCGGTATCGCGCCAGCAGATCGGAGAGCACGTAACCGGCCACCAGCGAGGTGACGCCGAGGTTGAGCTTGCCGCCGGTTTCCTCGCGGCTGTCGGAAAAGCTGCGGCGGGCGTCCGAGACATTGGAGAGGATCTTGGTGGCGTGGCGCAGGAACTGGTGGCCGTTGTGGGTGATCGACAGGCCCCGCGGATGCCGGTCGAAGAGCTCGACGCCGAGATCGCCTTCCAGCTCCTTGATCGCCTCGGTGATCGAGGATTGCGAGATCGAGAGGTTCTGCGCCGCACGGGTGATAGATCCCTGTTCGGCGACGGCGACGAAATATTGCAACTGTCTGAAAGTGAAGGCCATGGCGAGAGTTAATAGGTGCGAGGCAGGGCTGGCAAGCGGGTGGCCGATGCAACCGGATCGACCGCCGATTTTTTCCCGTCATGTCGGTTTTCGGACAGGGAGCCGGCACGCCGGTGCTAAGCTGCAGGCGACTTCGGGATTGCAGGGAGGACGACGTGGATCAGGTGACCAAGCGGCCGATGCCGACAGAGGAGGGGATCCTCGCCTTTCATCGCCGCTGCGAGGACTTCTATCCCGCCGACGCGGTCGACGCCTCGATCGAGCAGCAGCGCAAATGGTATGACGCGCTCTGCGCCGAGTTCGATGCGCCGAGCCCGGCCGGGCTGACGCGCATGGATGAACTCGTCGACGGCCGTATCCCGACCCGGCGCTACCGGCCGGCCAAGGTCTCGAGCGAAACGCGCATCTATTACATCCATGGCGGCGGCTTCGTCGTCGGTTCACTCGACAGCCATGATGCGATCTGTGCCGAGCTTGCGGATTTCGCTCAGGCCGAGCTGGTCTCGGTCGATTATCGGCTCGCGCCGGAGCATGTCTGGCCGGCTGCCTTTGACGACAGCTACGCCGTGCTGCAACACCTCCTGTCCGACGGCCGCCCGGTCGTCGTGGCCGGCGACAGCGCCGGCGGCAATCTCACGGCTGGCATCGTTCTCAAGGCACGGGCGGAAAGGCTTTCCGGCATCGTTGGCCAGGTGCTGATCTATCCCGGCCTTGGCGGCGATCTCGTGTCGGGTTCCTATGCCGACATGGCCGAGGCGCCGGGGTTGACGACCGCCGATGTCAGCTATTATCGCGATATCCTCAAGGCGCCGATGGGCAATCCCTTCGCCGCGCCGCTGGCGGAAACGGATCTCTCGGGCCTGCCGCCGAGCTATGTAACCGGCGCCTTCTTCGACCCCTTGCGCGACGATGCCCGCCTCTATGCGGCGCGGCTTGCCATGGCGGGCGTGAACGTCACCTTCCGCGAGGAGCCGCAGATGATCCATGCGTGGCTGAGGGCGCGGCACATGAGCGAGGGCGCGCGCGACGGGTTTCGCCGGCTGGCGGAAGGCGTGGCGGTCCTTGTCGGAACGCGTTGACGACCTGCTGTGTCCGTTTGAGAAGCGGGCCTAGCTCTTCGGCTTGAACACCAGCACCGGATTTGCCTGGAAGGCCTCGGGGAACAGGGTTCTCAAGTTCTCGATCTTCGGCAGGTCGTTGTAGACGATATAGGGGTGCGTCGGGTTTCGCGTCAGGAAATCCTGATGATAGTCCTCGGCAGCGTAGAAGCCCTTGAAGGGCGAAACCTGCGTGACGATCCTTGCCGGGAAGGCGGCTGATTTGCCGAGCTGGGCTATATAGGCATCGGCGATCCGCTTCTGTTCATCGGTGACGGTAAAGAGCGCCGATCGATACTGTGGGCCGTGATCCGGCCCCTGATAGTTGAGTTGGGTCGGATTGTGGGCGACGGAGAAGAACACCTGCAGCAGCCGGCCATAGGTGACGTCGCGCGGATCGAAGGTCACTTCCACCGCCTCCGCATGGCCGGTCTTGCCGCCGCTCACCGTCTCGTAGTCGGCGGTTGCCGCGGTGCCGCCGGAATAGCCGGAGACCGCTTTCTTCACGCCCTTAAGGTGCTGGAAGACGCCCTGCACGCCCCAGAAACAGCCGCCGGCAAAGACGGCGATTTCGGTCGAAGCGGATGACTTCTCGTCGAGTGACGGCGGCGGGATGACGACGGCCGGCTCCTGGGCGGCGGCGATGGGCGAAAACGCCAGCAACGCGGCGAAGGCCGCGGTCAATCTTGTGAGGGATCTGTCAGAGGTTTGTACCGACTTGCTGCGCGCCATCGCGTCCTCCCGTCGCCCGGCTCCAGCGCCGGTGTTCGATGACCTCATGTTTTCATGGGATTGGCAACGGTCAAATCGCGATCGCGTGCTTCACGCCAACGTGACGATCCGATACCAGTGGGCAAGCACGAGGCGTCGAGAACGAGGGACGATGACATGGCCGGAGTAACGGATCTCGCGAAACTGCTTTCGACGATGAACCCGGTGCTGTTTCCGCAGACCTACGTCTATTGTACCGTCGCCTATCAGGATCAGGCGCGCTACCAGGCGCTGGAGGCGCTTGCCACCTATCGCGAGGACGAGGGGCTGACCCTGGTCGTTACCCGCGCGGCCGCCGACGAGGCCGGGCTCGCCTATGGTCCGCTGCTTCGCCGCATCACGCTCAACGTGCATTCGGCGCTCGAGGCCGTGGGGCTGACGGCGGCCGTTTCGGCAGCGCTGACGCGCGAGGGCATCAGCGCCAATGTGATCGCCGCCTATTACCATGACCACATCTTCGTGCCGGAAGCGGATGCCGAGCGAGCGCTCGATGCGCTCCGGGCGCTGACCGTCGCCTGACTGGCCGTGTGCGCTCACATGAAGCGCGTGTCGGCGGGCGCGTTGAAGTGGTCGTCATCGCGGCCGTTTTCGTAGATGATCGGCGCCTCGGCGAGTTCCGCGTCGCTGACACCATCGAGGCAGGCGACATTGACCGCGTAGAAATGGCCGATGAAATCCTTGTGGTAGCCACGCGAGAAGGGCCGGACACCGCAGCGGCTGCAAAAATAATGATCGACGTCGCCCTCGATCCAGCTCGAATTGTCGGCCCGGTAGCTCGTCAGCCGGTCCTTGCTTGACGTGATCTCGAATTCTTCGCGCAGCGCAAAGGCCTTCTGCATGCGCGTCTTGGCGCAGAAGGAGCAGTTGCAGCGGCGGATGCCCTCGGCGAGATCAAGCTGGCATTCGAAGGCGATGGCGCTGCAATGGCAGCTGCCGCGATAGAGCTTCTTCATCGGTTTCCTCCCTGGGATTGGACGCAGATCATCGCCCGCCGGCCATCTGGCCGGCGCCGCTTGATATTGCGCTACTTTGCGTTTCCGGCCCGGCGTCTGGCGCCGGGCACCGTTAACCGGCGTTGCCCGAATGCGCCGGCTGATCGGCGGCCACCTGCGCCTTGCCGTCACCGTCATCGCTGGCCTTGCGCAGGAGCAGGAAGGCGATGAGTGCGGTGCCGAGCGATAGCAGCACGCAGATCGAGGCGGTGAAGGCGAAGGACTGGGTGAAGACGTCGCGCGCCGCCGTCAGCAGCCGTTCGGCTTCTGCAGGAGGCAGGTCGGCAGCCACCGCGACCGCTCCGCCGAGCGTCTGCCGGGCTGCGGCAACGGTTTCCTCCGGCAGGCCGGTGACCACCAGCTGGTCCATGCGGCCGCGATAGGCCGAGGTCAGCAGGCTGCCGAGCACGGCAATGCCGAGCGCGCCGCCGAACTCGAAGCTGGTCTCCGAGATCGCCGAGGCGGCGCCGGCGCGCTCCGGCGGGGCAGAGCCAACGATCATATCCGTCGTCAGCGTGCCGACCGGGGCAAAACCGAGGCAGAGCACCACGAGGCCTGTGGTGACGAGAAGCGGGCTGCTTGTGGTGCCGACCTGGGTGCAGATGGCAAAGCCGATCGCCGTCAGCACGAAGCCCGCCGCAATCAGGTTGGAGGCGGCAAAACGGGTGGCAAGCATCGGCACGGTCATCGAGGCGACGATCATCGCCACACCCGTCGGCACCGACCAGAGACCGGCGACGAAGGGCGTGAGCCCGAGCACCAGCTGCAGGTATTGCGCGACGAACAGGAAAGCGCCGAAGCCGACGAAGAGACCGAGGATATTGACACCAAGGGCGGCGCTGAAGGCCGGCGTCCTGAACAGCGCCAGATCGATCAGCGGATCGGCGAGACGAAGCTGGCGCCGCGCAAACAGGATCGCGACGACGATGCCGAGCAGGATGAAGAAGACTGCGATCGTATCGAACCCGGCCTCGGCGATGTGCTTCATGCCGTAGATCACCGAAAGCACGGCGACGAGCGACTGGGCGGCGCTGACGAGATCGATCCGGCCGGCCTCGGGATCGCGGAATTCCGGCAGGAGGATCGGCCCGAGGATGAGGATCAGCACCATGACCGGCACGGCGAGCAGGAAGACCGAGCCCCACCAGAACTGCGACAGCATCAGCCCGCCGACCACGGGGCCGATGGCGCCGCCGGCCGAGAAGCTGGCGATCCACACCCCGATCGCAAACGTGCGCTGGCGGTCGTCGAGGAACATGTTGCGGATGAGCGAGAGGGTGGAGGGCGCAAGCGTTGCTGCCGTGACACCAAGCACCGCGCGCGCGATGATCAGCGTCTCGGCATTCCAGGCGAAGGCGGCGAAGATCGACGCCAGGCCAAAGGCGACCGAGCCGATCATCAGCAGGCGCCGGCGGCCGATGCGGTCGCCGAGCGTGCCCATGGTGATCAGCGAGCCTGCGACCATGAAGCCGTAGATATCGATGATCCAGAGAAGCTGGGCGGCCGAGGGCTTGAGCTGTTCGGCAAGCTGCGGGACCGCGAGGTTCAGCACCGTCAGGTCCATGGAATAGAGCATGCAGGGCAGCGCCAGCACGGCGAGCCCGATCCATTCGCGCCGGGTCGCCTTCGGACCGGGCGCGTTTTCGGTTTCAAGGTTCGAAATCTCAGACATGGTCGACGTAATCCCTGAGCCGCTCGAGGCACTCGCCCCAGCCATCCTGGTGCGAGTCGCGCTCTTCGACGGTCTCGAATGGTGTTTGCTGGAAGGTGAGCCGCGTCTTGCCGCCGATATCGGCGAAGGAAACGGTGATCAGCGTGTCGCTGCCGGGCTCGCCGTCTTCGTCCCAGGCGAAGGTGAAGACCAGCTTCTCGGGCTCGCGCACTTCGCGAAAGATGCCGCTCATCCAATAGTCCTGGCCTTCGGGCGAGCGGATGCAGGCGCGCCAGGCCCCGCCCGGACGGAAGTCCATGTTGACCGAATGCGGCGTGAAGTCCTGCGGTCCCCACCAGCGCAACAGGTGCTCCGGCGTCGACCAGACCTTGAAGACGAGGTTTATCGGCGCCTCGAAGTCGCGCACGATTTCCAGGCTGATATCCTTGCGTGCTGCGTTTGCGGTCGCCGCTGTCATGAATCCTCCTCTGGGCGCCCCAATACGCCCAGTCTTTAACCGTAGAGTTATTTAACTTAGCGGTTAATATCCGTGCGAAAAGGCGATTGTCAAGGCAGGCTCAAGCCGCGATCTGATTTTTGTCAATTTGGGCGGGGGAGGAAGGGTGGTCGCTTGCTTTTACGATGATACGGGCAGGCGCGCCTTGAGGCGGGCCAGCACCCGGACGAAGGCGCCGGGGTCCTCGAGGCTTCGGGCAAGGATCAGCGCGCCCTGGATGCCGCCGACGATTTCCTCGGCAACGCCGTCGCACTCGGCGGCCGGTGTGCCGGCGCGTTCAAGCGTTGCGGATAGATCGGCACGCCAATCGGAGAAATAGCGGTTGAGTTCGCGGGCGAAGCGGTCGTGTGCGCCGCTCGTGGCGATTACCCCCATCAGGCAGAGGCGTCTGCCCTGGCGGAAGTAGCCGTCGACGGCGGCAAACATCGCGTCCAGCGCTGCGGCCGGGTCTTCCGCATTGCGTAGTGGCTCGAAGATGTGCGTGCGGAACCAGGCGGCGATATCGCCAAGCACGGCCTCTGCCATCTCCTCCTTCCCGCCGGGGAAGAAGTGGTAGAGGCTGCCTTTGCCAAGCCCGGTCTTCTCGGTGATCAGGCTGAGGCTGGTGCCGTCATAACCGTGCTCGCGGAAGATTTCCGCAAGCATGGCGATCACGTCCTTTCGCTCAGCGACGACGCGGCTCATGCGGGCTTCCTCGCGAGCGGATACTCGACCTTGGCGAAACGGTGGAACAGCGCGCCAACGGCGACGAGAATAAGCGAGCCGGTCAGCACCGGGAAGAGCAGGAATTCGAAGCCGGGATCGGCGGCGAAGACGACGAGCGGGTTGGCGCCTGCCGGCGGATGGGTGATGCGCAATGCCGCCATCAGCGCGATCGCCGCGCCGACGGCGATGGCGACCGCCCACCATTCATTCGGAAAGACGGTTCTGAGGATCAGGCCGACGAGGGTGGCAACGAAGTGGCCGCCGACGACGTTGGCCGGCTGCGACAGCGGGCTCGCCGTGACGGAAAAGATCAGCACGCAGCTGGCGCCGAAGGGCGCCATCAACATGGGGTGGCCGACAAGGCCTGTGAGGGCGCCGACGGCGGCGATGGCGACGAGGCCGCCGATGCCGGCAATCAAGCCGCGGTTGATATGAACGGGAGGCTGATGACGCGAGAAGAAATGGCGCATGGTTGTACCAATTAGTAAACTCTTTACCGATTGGTACAATGACTTGTGTGAGATGTCAATGCGGGGGCGGGGCAGCGCGTTGGAACCGGCCGCCCGTGCCCTTCACATGAACTCGCGGGGGATGCGCTTCTTGAAATGCTTCTCGAAAATCCGTGTCTCGCCCTCATAGGCGACGACCTCCGCCTCGGTGATCCACTCGCTTTTCGTGCAGTGGAGCGTCGAGGTCGAGACGGTACGCACAGACCAGCCTTCGCGCTTGGCAACACAGGTCCAGGTCGAGGTTCCGATCATCGACGAGGGGTCGTCCGGTGCGATCGACCAGGTCTCGTCGCGGATATCCTGGGTGGCAAGGCCCGTATCCGGATGTTCTGAAAGCCCGGTGTCCTCGTAGATACGGTAATGGGTCATGCCGTGGGTCATGTCGCGCTCGACGGTGCGGCTCGAAATACCGCGCGTCAGCTCGCGATACTTTGGCAGCGGGTCGGGGTTCTCCGGCTCGGGCACGGCGATCTCCCTGTGGGCGCCGAGCAGGGGAAGGGCGAGCGAGAGGCTTGCTGTGTCGATCGAAAGGCCCGGATCGGTCGGGGTGGGAAGGATCAGCGGCCAATAGGAGGTCGAGAGCGACACCCGGATGCGATTTCCCGCGCGGAAGCGGTAGCCGCAGGCATCGAGCGTAAGCGTGATGCGCGTCTTGCGCCCGGGCTCCATGGCGCGCGGCTGGGCGTTGCCGTCGCGATGCGAAAGGTTGAGCACGCCGAAGGCGACGCGGGTGGCGGTACCGTCAGGATGCACGTCGACGAGGCGCACGGCGAGATTGGCGGTAGGCTCCTGGCAGGTGACGTCGACGGTCAGCGTTGGCTGGCCGAGATAGTCGGCGGCATCCAGTAGCGGTGCCGTCTCGAAGGTGAGCGAGCCGGCATCGTCGATGCGCTGGTCGCCGGCCATTTCGGCATCGGGCTTCAGCGTGAAATACTCGCCGGATGCCGTGCCGGTATCGAGCGGCGATTTCAGGTAGACCTCGCCGATGCCGGTGCCGCCGGCCGACGGCGTCAGCCGGCCGTCATGGGAGATGCCGAAGAGCTGCATTTCCGGCGTTGCCCAGGCGTCCTTCGCCACCCAGCGGCCGGGATCGCTGTCACGCCGGAGCGACGGGCGGGGCCCGTCGAGAATATAGGCGCGCACCTGTGGCCCGTTCTCGGCGCCGTTTTCCTCGTCGCGCAGCCAGCGGTTCCACCAGCGGATCGCCTCGCCGTGGAAATCGGCGCGCGGCTTCGGAAAGGCGAAATGCGGGTACTTGTGCACCCAGGGGCCGATCAGCGCCTTGGCCTTGTCCCCAAGGCCTTCGACCGCCTTCAAGGGCGTGTTGCGGTAGCCGTCGGCCCAGCCGGCGATGACCAGCGCGGGGATCCCAACCCTGTCGAAATCTTCGCAGATCGATCCGTGCTGCCAGAATTCGTCTCGACGCTGGTGCTCCAGCCATTCCTCCATGAAGAAGGGCTCCTTCTCCAGCCGCTCCATCCACATCTGCTTCCAACGGTCGCCGACGATGGCGGGATCCGGCGAGCGCGACTGGTAGCCGAGCATGGTCGCCGCCCAGGACAGCTGGGCGGAGAGGTGGCAGCCGTTCTTGTAGTGGATGTCGTCGTTGTAGCGGTCGACGGTCGAGGCGATGGAGATGACGGCTTTCAGCGCCGGCGGCTTCAAGGCCGCGACCTGCAGGCAGTTGAAGCCGCCCCAGGAGATGCCCATCATGCCGACCTTGCCGTTTGACCAGGGCTGGGCGGCGATCCATTCGACGATCTCGCAACCGTCGGAAAGCTCGCGCGGCGTATATTCGCCGTCGATCACGCCTTCGCTTTCGCCGGAGCCTCTGATGTCGACGCGCACGCCGGCAATGCCGGCGGCGGCAAAGACAGGATAGGTGGATTCGTCACGCAGGCTCGTGCCGCCCTGCTTGCGGTAGGGCAGGTATTCGAGCACGGCCGGAACCGGATCGGCCTCCGTGCCGGCCGGCATCCAGATGCGGGCGGCAAGCTCGGTGCCGTCCTTCAGCCGGATCCATTCGTTTTCGATGACTGTGAATTCGCGCTCTGACATGTGGTTCTAACGATCTCTTTGTTTTCTCGGGAAATGCCGGACGCGAGCCCGCGTCCGGCTTTCGTCACAATGGCTTAGCTGTCGAACCAGACGCGGCTGCCGACGTAGCCGTTCGAGAGATCGTTGCCGATGTCGTCGACGAAGCCCTTGAGCGAAGCCGAGGCGGCGTTCACGTAATCGTTGAAGACGGGCAGGATCAGGCCGCCTTCGTCGCGCACCGTCATAGCCATGGTGTGGTACATTTCCTTGCGCTTGGCCTCGTCGAGCTCGGAGCGGGCCTGCAGCAGGAGCTTGTCGAAATCTTCACGCTTGAAGCGGGTGTCGTTCCATTCGGCGGTCGAGAGATAGGAGGTCGAGTAGCGCGAATCCTGCGTCGGCCGGCCGCCCCAATAGGAGGCGCAGAAGGGCTGCACGTTCCAGACATTGGTCCAGTAGCCGTCTTCCGGCTCGCGGCGCACTTCGATCTCGATGCCCGCCTTCTTGGCGCTTTCCTGGAAGAGCACCGCGGCGTCGGCAGCACCCGGGAAGGCGGCGTCGGAGGTGCGCAGCAGGATCGGCCGGTCATGGCCGGACTTCTTGAAGTGGAAGGCCGCCTTGTCCGGGTCATAGGCGCGCTGCTCGATGCCTTCGGGTGCCAGCGCATAGTTGCCGTTGACGGGATAGTCGTTGCCGAGCGTGCCGAAGCCGCCGAGCACCCGGTCGAGGATCGCCTGTCGATCGACCGCATATTTCAGCGCCAGCCTCAGATCGTTGTTGTCGAAGGGCGCGGTGTCGCAATGCATCAGGAAGCTGTAGAAGCCCTTGCCGGAGGTCCTGAGGATCTCGACGCGCGGGGCGCGCTTCAGGAGCGGCACGGTCTTCGGGTCGATGTTGTTGATGAAGTGGACCTGGCCGGAAGAAAGTGCTGCGATGCGCGCCGTCGTGTCGTTCATCACGATGATCTCGACACTGTCGACGAAGCCGCGGTCCGAGCGCCAGTCATCGGCGTTCTTCTCGAAGGTGGCGCGCAGGCCTGCCTCGTAGCTTGCAAGCTTGTAGGGGCCGGTACCAACGGGCGAGGCCGGATTGTCGACGCCGCCCTTCGGCTGGATGATCAGGTGATAGTCGGTCAGAAGCAGCGGCAGGTCGGCATTGCCTTCGGTGAGCGTCAGCACCAGGCTGCCTGCCTTCTCCTCGATCGTCTTGATCGAGCGCATCAGCCCGAGCGCGCCGGACTTCGAGCCTTCGTCCGCATGGCGCTTCAGCGTGGCGACGACGTCGGCAACGGTCAGCTTGCTGCCGTCGTGGAAGCTCACGTCGCCGCGGATCTTGAAGGTCCACTCGGACGCATCGGCCGAGGGCTCCCAAGATTCGGCAAGCGCCGGCAGGGGCGCGCCGGTCTTCGGGTCGGATTCGACCAGCGTATCACCCCAGAGGTGACCGATGACGAAGGAAACGGAACCGCTATAGGCGGCCGGGTCGAGCGAGTCCGTCGTGGCGCCGCCCTTGAGACCGAGCTTCAGATGGCCGCCACGCTTCGGCTCCTGAGCCCTTGCGTCCGTGGCGGCGAGCGTGCCGCCGAAACCGGCCGCAAGGCCCAATGCTGCCGTGCCGGCCAGGAAGCCGCGCCGGCTGAGGCCGGTCGAGGCAAGGCTCGCGGGGATAAGGAGGCCGTCAGGACGCTTCGTGAATTCGGTCATTCTAGGGTTCCCTTTGGAGTGATGCTTGTTAGGGAAAACCTAGCGTTTGCCGACCGGCACACAATTTCGCGACTTGACGCTTCTTTACGCTCTTTTACGCTACCTGAATGCTTCCTGTTCGACAGGGATTGGAAGCGCGTTGAATGGGGTTCGAAAAGCATCGTGCAGGACATCGACATCTTCGCCGCCAATCTCAAGTTTGCCTGTGCGACGCGACGGTCGATCTCGCAGATCTGCCGCGAAATCGGCATTAACCGCCAGCAGTTCAACCGCTACATCGGTGGCGAGGCGCGGCCATCGGCGCACAATGTGGCGCGCATTGCCCGCTTCTTCGGGCTTTCGGCCGAAGACTTCGCGTTGCCGGCCAAACAGTTCGAGGCGCGCATGACGCGCCCCGATCGGGACCGCTCGGATGCCGGCCTGCTGCTTGAGGGTTTCCCGGGCGACATCGCGGGCCTCCGGCGCCATGTCGGCTACTACCAGACCTATCACGTGTCGCTCTCCTGGCCGGGGCTGGTCGTCTGCTCCTGCGCGCGGATCTACGAGGAGGCAGGCTCGATCCGGGTGAAATCGATCGAGCGCATCCGCGATCCCGCAAACGAGATCCAGCAGTTCTCAAAATATGTCGGCCTCGTCACTCTCTGGCGAAACCGCATCTTCATCGCCGAGCGCAGCATCGGGCGCGAGCCGATGCTGGCGCAGACCATCCTTCTGCCGTTCGAAGTGCATCAGCGGGTCTATCTGCGCGGCACCACCATGGGGGTCTCCTGGCGCAAGGAAAACCTGCCTTACGCGTCCCGGATGATCTGGCGCTCGCTCGGGGCGCAGCCGGATCTGCGGCAGATGCTCTCACGCTGCGGCGTGCTGTCCTTCGGCTCGCGGCACCTGCCGCAGACGGTGCGAGCCTTCCTCGATACGCCCGATGCCGAGCTCTTGACCGTGCCGACCGAATATTGAGGCGGCGTCGCCATGTGGTAGGTTTCGCCGAACGCACCGATCGAGGAGGGGATCATGAAATCTGCTTTGGCCGCTATCGCCTGCCTTTGCTTCGCATTGCCGATGTCACCGGCAAAGGCCGAGGAGGCACGGGCGCTGATCCCGTCCTGTGCGCTTTCGGGTGCGTCCAGCGTGATGATCGGCGGGCAGCCGGCGCTCAGGCTTTCCGATGTCGCCAATTGCCCGCCGGAACTCTACGAGGTGGTGCCGAGCATCATGGTCGAAGGCCAGCCGGTGGTGCACTTCCGCGCCGGCAGCGGCGAAAAGGGCGACTGCTCGGCCAAGGGCGAGGCGACGGTGACCTTCGAAGGCGAGGCGGCGCAGAGGGTGGGCGACGTCGATTGCCGGCAGAAGTGACAGCTATCGTCAGACGAGCCTGGCCAACCGGGCACCCTCCCGAACGGCCGAAAGCGCCGGCGGATTGGAGATGGGATAGCCGGCAATGAAGCCCTCGACCGTGAACGACGGGAACTGGGTTTGCAGCCGCGATACGACCTCTGCCGCTTCCTCCATCTCGCCAAGGTACGCGTGTGCCATCGCCTGGAACATCAGTGTGTTCGGCGATTCCTGCGAACTCTTTTCAAGCGCGGACAAGCACGCGCGATAGCGCCCGACGACGAAGAGAACGCGCGCGAACATGCCGTGGTACCAGGGAGGGCCGAGCGGGTTGAGCGAGAGGGCGCGCTCGATGAAGGGAATCCCGTCGGCGGGATCGCCGACGATCAGGGCCTTGGCTCCCGCGAGCAGCGCCAGCGTATCGGCGTTGTTCCTGCCATATTCGAGCGCCCGGGCGTGGGCCTCGGCGGCACCCGCCAGATCACCGATGCAGGCTTTGAAATCGCCGATACAGGTATGGCCGGCCGGATCCGTCGGATCGAGCCGCAGCGCCTCCTCGGCGGCGCTGCGCCAGTTCTTTCTTGCGCTTTCGAGGTCGTCGCCGAAGCCGTTCGCCGCCTGGATGGAATGGGCATAGGCAAGTTCGGTCCAGGCGCGCGCCCGCCCCGGATCGAGCTCGATCGAGCGCGTCAGCAATTGCATGGCGGCGGCGTTGCCATCGGGGCTGAAGCGATTGTGCTGTTCGACGCCCAGCAGGAAGTAGTCATAGGCTTGCAGGCTGCCCGGCGGCTTTTGCCGGCTCGCCTTGCGGCCGATGGCGGCCAGCGTGCCGAAGCAGCCGGCGAGCACGTTGATGACGCTTTCGGTGAGGCTGTCCTGCAGCGTCAGCACGTCCTCCATCGTGCGCTCGTAGCGCTCGCTCCAGAGCGTCATGCCGGTGCGGGTATCGGAAAGCTGGATCGTCAGGCGGACCCGCCGGTCGTCCGCGCGCAGCTGCCCGGTGATGGCATAGGTGGCGCCGACCGCCTGGACGTGGTCTTCGAAGCTTTCCGGCCGGTTGCCGAGCAGCTTCATTGTGTGGAAGGCGATCACGGGCAGATCGGCGAAGCGCGCGAGATCGACGCAGATGTCGGATGACAGCCCGTCGGCGAAACGGCGCCAGCGCTCCTCCGGATTGAGGCTTTCAATGGGAAAGACGGCGAGCGTCGGCGAGGCGGGCTCGGCGTCGCGCAACGGCGCGACCGCCTCGGTCGCCGTCCTGCCGGCCACCATCTGCGCGACCGAGGCGGCAAGCTCGATCTTGTTGCGAACGCCGAGCTTGCCGTAGATCGTCGCCAGATGCGTGCGCACCGTCGACGGCGCGATAAACAGCGCCCCGCCGATTTCGCGATAGGTCAGGCCGGCGGCAAAACGCTCGGCCACGGCGCGCTCGCGGTCTGACAAGGCTTCGGTGGCGACCTGTGGTGTCGGGATACGGTTCATGGCTGCTTCCTGCCATCTGACCGGGCCGTTTTCAATGGCGACATAAGGCAAGGTGCCACAGTGCCTCTTGCGCGTCCAACGGGGCGCGCGGTGCTGCAGGCAAAATACTACAAATGCAGGAGAGGAAAACACAGCAGCTGCGCGATGTGGGACGCGTTCCACGGGCCTAAAGTTCCGACAATGTTTCAACGCCCTGAGGGGCAGGAAGAGGTGGGAACGGCGATGAGCAGCCTGCTTTCGGGAATGTCCGATTTCTATCATGCCGTCCGGCTTGATCTCAACCAGCCGGCCAAGCATCTGGCCGACAGCCTCGGCCGCCACGATCCCTTCCGGATCCTTGTCGTCTGGGAGGACCGCGTTCGCGTCCGCGAGCAACTTCAGCTTATGGCCGATCAATATCCGGAGCGGCTCAAGGATATCGGGATGACGAGGGCTGAGGTTCGCGCAGAGACGAGCAAGGCCTTCTGGCAACGCTGAGCTTGCCTGACGAAGGCATGAGACGGCGGCACGCGATCGTGCCGCCGTCTCGTTTTTCAGTTGCCGGCGCTTTCCATGCGGCGTGTCTTCAGCACCCGCTCCAGCCAGCCGATTTCCATCTCCGGAACCGACTTCAACAGCAGGTCCGTGTAGTCGTCGAAGGGCGGCGACAGCACCTTCGACTTCGGCCCGAAGCGCACGAGGCGGCCGCGATGCATGACCGCGACGCTGTCGGCGATCGCCCGCACGATGGCGATGTCGTGGGTGATAAATACATAGGAAACAGCGGTTTCCTCCTGAAGCTTCAGAAGCAGATTCAGGATGCCTTCGGCCACAAGCGGATCGAGTGCCGAGGTGGGCTCGTCGCAGAGGATCAGCTCCGGCTTGGCGGCGAGCGCCCTTGCGATCGCCACGCGCTGCTTCTGGCCGCCCGAAAGTTCGGCCGGATAACGATCGAGGAAACGCGTTCCCATTTCGATCTGGTCGAGCAGTTCCTTGACCCGCTCCGTCTTCTTCTGGCCGTGCATGCCGAAGTAGAAGGAGAGCGGTCGACCGACGATGTCTCGCACCGTCTGGCGCGGGTTCATCGCCGTATCGGCCATCTGGTAGATCATCTGGATGCGGCGGAGCTCGTCGTTGCTGCGGCCTTTCAGCGCCCGCGGCAGCTCCTTGCCCTCGAAGGTGATGCGCCCCTCGGTCGGCGGCAAAAGCCCGGTGATGACGCGGGCAAGGGTGGACTTGCCCGAGCCGCTTTCGCCGACGATCGCCAGTGTCTGGCCTTTCGGCAGATGCATCGAGACATCATGCAGCACCTTGAAGCCGTTGGCATAGCCGGCGCTGATATGCTCGATCTTCAACTGCGTCCCGGTCTGGTCGGCGGCTTCCTCGCGTTTCGTCTGGCGGACGCTGACGAGTGCCCGGGTGTATTCCTCGCGCGGCTCTTCGATGATCTGCTTCGTCGAGCCGTATTCCACCGTCTTGCCATGGCGCAGCACCATGATGTCGTCGGAGATCTGGGCGACGACGGCGAGGTCGTGGGTGATGTAGAGGGCTGCCGTGTGCGTCTCTTCGATCGCATGCTTGATCGCGGCGAGCACGTCGATCTGGGTGGTGACGTCGAGCGCGGTCGTCGGCTCGTCGAAGACGATCAGCTCCGGGTTGGGGCAGAGCGCCATGGCGGTCATGGCGCGCTGCAGCTGGCCGCCGGAGACCTGGTGCGGATAGCGCTCGCCAAAGGTTTCCGGATTGGGCAGGCCCAGCACGCGGAAGAGATAGAGCGCCCGCTTCTTAGCCTCCTCGCGGCTCATGATGCCGTGGCGGAGCGACGCCTCGATCACCTGGTCGCCGAGCCGATGCGCCGGATTGAAGGCGGCCGCTGCCGATTGCGCGACGTAGCAGACGCGGGCGCCGCGGATCGAGCGGATGCCGTTCTTGTCGAGCGTCAGAATGTCCTTGCCGTCGAGCAGGACCTGACCGCCGGTAATGCGCACGCCGCCGCGGCCATAGGCGAGCGCCGAAAGGCCGATGGTCGACTTGCCGGCGCCGGACTCGCCGATGAGGCCGAGCACCTTGCCCTTCTGAACGTCGAAGGAGACGCCCTCGACGAGGGTGACGACCTTCGGCGGTTCGCCCGGCGGGTAGCTGGTCGCTTCGATCTTCAAGTTCTTGACGGAGAGCATCTCAGGCATCGCCGCGTCCTCCCTTGAGGCTCGAGGTTCTCTTCATCAGCCAGTCGACCACGAGGTTGACGCAGATCGCGAGCGTCGCGATCGCAGCACCGGGTATGAGCGCTGCCGAAATGCCGAAGATGATGCCGTCCTTGTTGTCCTTGACCATGCCGCCCCAGTCGGCTGCCGGCGGCTGGATGCCGAGGCCGAGGAAGGAGAGGGTGGAGAGGAACAGGATCGAGAAGGCGAAGCGCAGGCCGAATTCTGCCAAGAGCGGCGACAGTGTGTTCGGCAGGATCTCGCGGAAGATGATCCAGAGCGAACCTTCTCCACGCAGCCTTGCCGCCTCGACGAACTCCATGACCGCGACATCGAGCGCCACGGCGCGGCCGATGCGGAAGACGCGGGTACTGTCGAGCACCGCCATCACCAGGATCAGGATCCACAGATGCTGCGGCAGGACGGCGAGAACGACGAGGGCGAAAATGAGCGTCGGAATCGCCATCATCAGGTCGTTGAAGCGGGAAAACAGCTGGTCCGTGAAACCACCGACAACAGCGGCGGTGAAGCTCAGGATCATGCCGAGCGAGAAGGAAAGCACGGTTGCCGCAAATGCCACGAAGATGGTGGTGCGGGCGCCATAGATCAGACGCGACAGCAGGTCGCGGCCGAGATTGTCGGTGCCGAGCAGGAAGTCGCCGCCGGCCGGAAGCCAGACGTCGCCGACCACGTCGCGTTCGCCGAAGGGGGCGATGACAGGCGCAAAGAGGGCGCAGAAGATCGCAATCGCGATGCCGGCGATGCCGATCCAGGCGCTGAAGGGGATGGATCTCAGGTTCATCGCGGATGCCTCAGTCTCGGGTTGGCGATGATCGCGAGAATGTCGGCCGCCATGTTCAGGAAGATGTAGAAGGCGGCAAAGATCAGACCGCAGGCCTGAACGACCGGCATGTCGCGCACGGTCACCGCATCCACCATATATTGGCCCATGCCCGGATAGACGAAGACCACTTCGACCACGACGACGCCGACCACGAGATAGGCCAGGTTGAGCGCAATGACGTTGATGACCGGCGCCACCGCATTGGGGGCGGCGTGACGCGCGATGATGCGGAACATGCCGAGGCCCTTCAGTTCCGCCGTCTCGACATAGGCCGACGACATGACGTTGAGGATCGCCGCGCGGGTCATGCGCATCATGTGGGCGAGAACGACGAGAACGAGGGTCGCGACGGGAAGCGCGATCGCCGAGAGACGTTCGGTGAAGCTCATGCTGTCATAGACGGTCGCGGGGAAGGTCGCGACGCCGTATTTGACGGCGAAGAACATGATCAGGAGATAGCCGACGAAGAACTCGGGCAGCGAGATCGCCGCGAGCGAGACGACGTTGATGATCTTGTCGGGCAGCCGGTTGCGGAACTGCACCGCCAGCATACCGAGGCCGACGGCGAGCGGTACGGAGACGAGGGCTGCGAAGAAGGCAAGGAACAGCGAGTTGCCGAGGCGCTTGGAAATCTGCTCGCCGACCGAATTCTTGCTCGCCCAGGAGGTGCCGAAATCGCCTTGGACAGCGCCGCCGAGCCAGGAGACGTAGCGTTCGGTCCAGGGCCGGTCGAGGCCGAGATCCTTGCGGATGTTTTCGACCGCCTGCGGCGTTGCCGACTGGCCGAGATAGGTGGTGGCGAAGTCGCCGGGAAGCGCCTCGATGCCGCCGAAGATCATCAGCGATACGGCGAAGAGAAGGCCGGCGCTCAAGCCGAGGCGCTGCAGGATCAGCGCCGCGAGCGGGCGGCGGAAGGTGAAGCGCCGCCAGAAGGTGCCGCCGATTTCACCGTTCGAGGGATTGGTGGCAGGGTTGGGTTTTGCTGGTACTCCGGAAAGTTCGGCAGACCGCGGGTGTGTTGCACCCGCGGTTCCATCCGTCGGAACCGGACCAGTGAGCGGTCCGCTTTCCATCATCATGCGTCCAGCCATACCCGGGTTGCGACATAGCCGTTCGACATGTCGTTGCCGATGTCGTGCACGTAGCCCTTCACCTGCTTGGTGGAGGCGTTCACGAAGTCGTTGAACATCGGCAGGATCAGGCCGCCTTCGTCACGCACCATCATGGCCATGGTGCGGTACATGTCCTTGCGCTTGGCCTCGTCGAGTTCAGAGCGGGCCTCGAGCAGGATCTTGTCGAAATCCGGACGCTTGAAGCGGGTGTCGTTCCAGTCGGCGGTCGAAAGATAGGCGGTGGAGTACATCTGGTCCTGGGTCGGACGGCCGCCCCAGTAGGAGGTGGAGAAGGGCTGCACGTTCCAGACGTTGGTCCAGTAGCCGTCACCCGGCTCGCGCTTGACCTCGATCTCGATGCCCGCCTTCTTGGCGCTTTCCTGGTAGAGCACCGCTGCATCGACAGCACCCGGGAAGGCGACGTCGGAGGTGCGCAGCAGTACCGGACCGCTGTGGCCGGATTTCTTGTAGTGGAAGGCCGCCTTGTCCGGATCATAGGCACGCTGCTCGATGCCTTCGGGGAAGAGGGCGTAGGTGTCGTTGATCGGGAAGTCGTTGCCGACCTTGCCGTAGCCGCCGAGGATGCGCTGGACCATGGTCTCGCGGTCCATCGAATATTTCAGCGCCATGCGCAGGTCGTTGTTGTCGAAGGGTGCGGTGTTGCAATGCATGATGAACACGTAATGGCCGCGGCCGGACGTGTTCAGGATCTCGACCGTCGGCGCCTTCTTCAGAAGGTTGACCGTCTTCGGATCGACGCGGTTGATGTAGTGCACCTGGCCGGAGGAAAGCGCGGCGATGCGGGCCGTGGCGTCGTTCATGGCGATCAGCTCGACCGAGTCCACATAGCCGCGGTCGGTGCGCCAGTCGTCGGCATTCTTCTCGAAGGTGGCACGAACGCCGGCTTCGAAGCTCGTCACCTTGAAGGGGCCGGTGCCGATCATTGCGTCCGGCTTGTCGATGCCGCCGCCCGGCTGGATGATGAGGTGATAGTCGGTCAGAAGCAGCGGCAGGTCGGCATTGCCTTCGGTCAGCACGAGCACCAGCTTGTCGCCGTCGGCCTTGATTTCCTTGATCGACTTCATCACGCCGAGCGCGCCGGATTCAGACTTTTCGTCGGTGTGGCGCTGCAGCGTCTTGATGACGTCGTCGAGCGTCAGCTCCTTGCCGTCGTGGAATTTTACGCCCTTGCGGATGGTAAAGGTCCAGGTCGACGCGTCGGTCGAGGGCTCCCAGGATTCGGCGAGTGCCGGCACCGGCGCGCCGGTCGTCGGGTGGCTTTCGACGAGCATGTCGCCCCAGTTGCGGCCGACGACGAACATGAATTGCGACAGCGCCTTGGCCGGGTCCTTCGAGTCGGTGGCGGCAGCGCCTTCGAGACCGAGTTTCAGGTGACCGCCGCGCTTCGGCTCCTGCGCTGCAGCGCTGGTGGCAAACAAAGTGCCGGCCGTCGAGGCGAGAATGCCGGCTGCTGCCGCGCGGCCCAAAAACTCGCGCCGGTTCATCTTGCCGAGCATGACCTGTCGTGTGAGGTAATCCTTGTAATCGCTCATTCCCCTGTTCCCTTTTCTCGTCGGCATTCGCCGTTCGTTGTGGTTGGTAGAGATTGCTGCGTACAGCCATTGTATCGATGGCTTCGGACTGGGCCGGAGGGCCGCTTGTTTTCTTCCGGGTTCTTGTCTCTCCTTCCTTCTGGCCGGGCGTCCTTCGTTCAGATCGATAAGCGTAATCGCTGGAACTCTTGTTGTAACGCCCTAAATTACAATTTATTTCCATAAGCGTGGCTTATGGACACGTGTTTAATGGCGCGCGATGTTGCCCGCGCGTCTCGTCACGTTCCGGTGCCGGTCATCCGGCTCTGTTGCCTACGCCGCCAAGGGTCGGCGGTGCTGTTCGAAGCGCGTTGCGGGCGGAAACCGCACGCATTCTCGTTCGGTCTCAGCGACCCTTCCACACGGGGTCGCGCTTCTCCGCGAAGGCGCGCGCGCCCTCCAGCTGGTCTTCGCTCGAATAGAGAATATCGACGGTCTTGAACTGCCGCTGGGTGATCTTGTTCATGGTCGTCTGGAAGGCTTCGCCCTCGGCGGCGCGGACCACTTCCTTGATCGCCGCATAGACCAGCGGCGGGCCGCTTTCGAGCAGGCGGGCGAGCTCCCAGGCGCGCTCCATCAGTTTGCCCGCCGGCAGGATCTCGTTGACGAAGCCCCAGCGGTGGGCTTCCTGCACGTCGAGCCAGCGGCCGGTCAGAAGCATGTCCATGGCGATGTGATAGGGGATGCGCTTCGGCAGCTTGATCGAGGCAGCATCGGCAACGGTGCCGGAGCGGATTTCGGGCAACGCGAAGGTCGCGTGTTCGGCGGCAAGGATCAGGTCGGTCGAAAGCGCGATCTCGAGGCCGCCGCCGCAGCAGATGCCGTTGATCGCGGCGATGATCGGCTTGTTGAGATCGCGCAGTTCCTGCATGCCGCCGAAGCCGCCGACGCCGTAGTCACCATCGACCGCGTCACCGTCGGCAGCAGCCTTCAGGTCCCATCCCGGACAGAAGAATTTTTCACCGGCGCCGGTGATGATCGCGACACGTAGACTGTCGTCGTCGCGGAAGTCGCGGAAGATCTCGCCCATGACCCGGCTGGTTTTCAGGTCGATGGCGTTCGCCTTCGGCCGGTCGATCGTGACTTCCAGAATACCGCCTTCGCGGCGTGTGAGGATAGGTCCGGTCATGAGGGTCAGTTCCTCCGGCGAATGAGAGCGTCGGCGGCAACGGCACCCTGACCGTTCGGCAACACCATCAATGGATTGATATCCAGTTCTTCGAGTTTCGAAGCGTTTGCAACGACATAGGATGCCGCTGCCGCGACAGCCGCGGTTAAAGCGGCGTAATCGGCAGCAGGCGCGCCGCGATAGCCGTCGAGCAGCTTGCGGATCTTCAGCCCGCCGATTGCTTCCCCGATCGCTTCCGGCGTCGTCGGCAGCGTCAGGATGGCGGAATCATCGAGCAGTTCCACGAGGATGCCGCCGGCACCGATCGTCAAAACCGGGCCGGCGACGGGGTCGCGCGTGGCGCCGATAATGAGCTCGGCGACCGGTTTCGCCACCATCTTCTCGACAAGGTACCCGGAGGTGACGGCGGCCATGGCCTTGGCCGCCGCAAGGACGTCCGCGCGGCTCGCAAGGTTGAGTTTCACGGCACCCGCTTCGGTCTTGTGGGCGACGCCGAGGCCTTTCAGCACGACCGGGAAACCGAGCGCTTCGGCAGCGTCTGCGGCTTCTTCGGCGGTTGCTGCGGTCTTGCCCTTCGGCACGGTCAGACCGGCGGCAGCAAGCTCCACCTTGGCCTCGTGTTCGCTGAGCGTGATGGCTTCACCGGCAGCGGCGACACCGCCATCGTGCAGGCGGGGCGGGGCGGGTTTGGCCCAGGCGGCTCCGATGTCGGCGGCCGTCTCGATGGCTGCCAGTGCCTCCTCGATGCCGAAGAAGGGTACGACGCCCGCCTTCATCAGGAAGAGGGCGGTGGCTTCCGGCATGTTTTCGCCAAGGCTGGCGACGATGCCGGCGCGGGCACCCGTTGCCCGGGCCGCGTCGATCACCGCATGGCAGGTGGTTTCCCAGTCTGCCGGGTCGCAGCGGTCAAGGCGCGGGAAGTCGAGCACGAGCAGATTGATCGCGTAGCCGCCCTTCATCATGGCGGTAAAGGCGGTGGTCTGCTTCTCGCGGTTGCCCCAGACGAAGGTGTGGTAGTCGAGCGGGTTGGCGATCGTCACCATCTCGCCGAGCGCATCCTTCAGCGGCTTCTTCTGCTCGTCGCGCAAGGGCCGGTAATTGACCCGGTAGCGCTCGCCGGCATCCGCCATCAGCGAGGCCTCGCCGCCGGAGCAGCTCATCGAGGAGATGTCGTTGCTCTCGAGTGGGCCTGCCACATGCAGCAGCTTCAGCGTTTCCAAGAGCGCCGGCAACGTGTCCACTCGGCCGATGCCGAGGCGGGCAAGAAGCGCCGAGGAGACGCGGTCGTTGCCGGCAAGCGATGCGGTGTGCGACACCGTCGCAAGCTGCGCCGCTTCCGACTTGCCGACCTTCAGCGTCACGACCGGTTTGCCGAGTTCGCGCGCGCGCGTCGCCAGCCGCTCGAGGGCAACAACGCTGTCGAAACCCTCGATATGCAGGCCGACGGCGGTGACGCGCGGGTCTTCGAGCACGGCGCAGGCGATGTCGGAGAGGCCCGTCTGCGCCTGGTTGCCGGCAGTCATGACATAGGCAAGCGGCAGACCGCGCGTCTGCATCGAAATGTTGCAGGCGATGTTGGAGGACTGCGTCAGGATCGCGACGCCTTTTTCGACGCGTTGCATGCCGTGCTGGTCCGGCCAGAGCAGGGCGCCATCGAGCATGTTGATGAAGCCGTAGCAATTCGGCCCGACGATCGGCATGTCGCCGGCAGCCGCCACCAGCGCCTCCTGCATGTCGTTGCCGTCGTCAAGCTCGCTTGCCGCCTCGCGAAAGCCGGAGGCGTAGCAGACGGCGCCGCCGGCGCCGCGGCTCGCAAGATCGCGGATGATATCGATCGTCAGCTGCCGGTTGACGCCGACGAAGGAGGCATCCGGTGCGCCTGGCAGTTCTGCCACCGAGCGATAGCACTTGCGGCCGAGGATTTCGGCTTCGCGCGGGTGCACTGGCCAGATCTCACCGGTAAAGCCCATCTTGTCGCATTGCTCGATGACACGCCGGGCTTCCTTGCCGCCGAAGACGGCGATGGTGCGCGGGCGGATGAGGCGGTCGAGGGAGCGTATCATCGGCCGATCACGCTCCCAGCGGCCGCAGCAGGTCGCGGCTGATGATGTGGCGCTGGATTTCAGACGTGCCGTCCCAGATGCGTTCGACGCGAGCGTCGCGCCAGAAGCGGGCGAGCGGCAGGTCGTCCATCAGGCCCATGCCGCCGAAGATCTGGATCGCCTCGTCGGTGACGCGGGCGAGCATCTCGGTGGCAAAAACCTTGGCGGACGCAATCTCGCGGTTCGAGGGCAGGCCGTTATCGAGCCGCCAGGCGGCCGAAAGGGTCAGGAGGTCGGCGGCGTCGATCTCGGTGATCATGTCGGCGAGCTTGAAGGAGACGCCCTGGTTGGCACCGATCGGCTTGCCGAACTGCTTGCGTTCGGCGGCGTAATTCAGCGCATAGTCGAAGGCGCGACGGGCACGGCCGACCGAAGTCGCCGCCACCGTCAGGCGGGTGGCGAACAGCCAGTCGTTGGCGACGTCGAAACCCTTGTGCACCTCGCCGAGGATCTGGGCGGAGGGCAGGCGGCAATCGTCGAAGGTCAGGACACAGTTGTTGTAGCCGCGGTGCGATACGGAATTGTAGCCCTTGCGGATCTCGAAGCCGGGCGTGCCGCGATCGACGAGAAAGCAGGTGATCTTCTTCTTCGGGCCGCGCGGCGTATCCTCTTCGCCGGTCGCGATGAAGACGATGACGAAATCGGCGATGTCGGCGTGGCTGATGAAATGCTTCGTGCCGTTGACGATCCAGTCGTCGCCGTCCTTGCGGGCAAAGCACTTCATGCCGCGCACGTCCGAGCCGGCGTCCGGCTCGGTCATCGCAAGCGCATCGAACTTGTCACCTTTGACGGCCGGCAGCAGGTACTTTTCGCGCTGCTCGGCGTTGCAGGCCATCAGGATCCCAGAGGGGCGACCGAAGAAGACGGTCAGGCCCATGGAGCCGCGGCCAAGCTCGCGCTCTACCAGGGTGAAGGAGGTGTGATCGAGACCGGCGCCGCCGACTTCCTCCGGGAAATTACAGCCGAAGAAGCCGATCTCCTTGCATTTTCGGGCGATCTCCTGACCGAGTTCGCGCGGCACTACGCCGGTGCGCTCGACCTCGTCCTCATGCGGATAGATTTCCGTTTCGACGAAGCTCCTGACCGTATCGACGATCATCTGCTGTTCTTCGGTCAGTGCGAAGTTCATTGTGTTGTTCCCCTCGTTTTCGCGCCGCTGACGTAGGTGCCGCAAACGATGGCCGCCTCCTCAAGCGTCCTTCGGCTGCGGTTTGCGGCTCCGCCGGAAGGCGAAGCTGCCTGTTGTTGCTGGCCTGCCGCTGTTGCGGTCAGGCGCGCTTCTGGCCGACGAAGCGTCCGGCACCATCGGGCGTCTGCAGTTGCGCATGGGCTTCAGTGATTGCGCGGAGCTTGCTCAGCACCGCCTCGGGTGCCGCGACCGCCTTGCCGGCCTTGCTGTCGACATGAAGCATCATCTGTTCGGCGGTGGCGACGGCCTCGTTGGTTGCGGCGTTGTAGATCGTCGAAAAGATGTGAAGACGCTTTTCGTCCGACGACAGGATCTGGCAGGTCGAGTAGAGCGCCTCGCCGAGCTTGGCTTCGCCAAGGTTCCGGATATGGGTCTCGACCGTGTAGTAGCTGTGACCGTCGCGGACATAGTCGAGGTCGACGCCGATCAGGCGCAGCACGCCGTCGGAGGTGTCGCCGAAGACCTGGAGATAACGGTGCTCGGTCATGTGGCCGTTGTAATCGACCCAGGCGGCGCTGACCTTGGTGTCGAGGATGCGCAGCGGCTTGACGTCGCCGAGGTCGGCTTCCGGCTTCCGGGCGTTGGCCCAGAGCTTGGCCTCGAAATCGGCAAGCAGCTTGCCCGCACCCCAGCCTTCGCCGCCGTTACCGGATTTCAGCGCATGCATGATGCCGACGAGGTTTTCGTCGCGGATGCGTTCGAGCTCGCGGATCGAGCGACCGGCGGCCTGCGCGTCCGACTGGGCGCCGATCTTTTCGACCAACGCATCGTCGAGGTCGACGACGTCGGTGAACTTCGTCCAGGGCCACTTCAGGCAGGGGCCGAACTGGGCGAGGAAGTGGCGCATGCCGGCCTCGCCGCCGGCGATGCGATAGGTCTCGAACAGGCCCATCTGCGCCCAGCGCATGCCGAAGGAATAACGCATGACGTTGTCGAGCGTTTCGGTATCGCAGATGTCGTCCTGGATCAGCCAGAGCGCCTCGCGCCAGAGTGCCTCGAGCAGGCGGTCGCCGACGAAGGCCTCGATCTCCTTGGCGATGACGACGCCCTTCATGCCGATCTGCTCGACGCCCTGCATGGCGCGCTCGATCGTCGCCTTCGACGTCTTCTTGCCGCCGACGAGCTCGACGAGCGGCAAGAGGTAGACGGGGTTGTAGGGATGCGCCACGAACATGCGCTCGGGGTGGTGCATCTCGGACTGCAGGTCGGAGGGCAAAAGGCCCGAGGTGGAGGACCCGATCAGCGCATCGGGCCTTGCGGCGGCATCGATCTTGGTGATCACGCCGCGCTTCAGTTCCAGCCGCTCCGGCACGCTTTCCTGAATCCAGTCAGCGCCTTCGACCGCTTCCTCGATGCTCTTGCAGAAGGTGAGCTTTCCCTTCGGCGGCAACGGCGCCATGGTCAGCATGGCATAGGCGCGCTCGGCATTGGCCATGACTTCGCCGATGATGCGCTCGGCTTCCGGATGCGGGTCGAAGATTTTTACGTCGATGCCGGCAAGCGCAAAGCGCGCCACCCAGGCGCCGCCGATGACGCCGCCGCCGACACAGGCTGCTTTGGTTATAAAGCTCATGGTGTCCAGTCCTTGCTCAGCGCTTCGTCAGCTTCAGTTTCTCGCGGACCTCTTTCGGTCCGATGATCTTGGCGCCCATGCCCTCGATGACGCCAACCGCCTTTTCGACGAGCTGACCGTTGGTGGCGAGCTGGCCCTTGCCGATATAGAGGTTGTCTTCGAGGCCGACGCGGACGTTGCCGCCGGCAAGGATGGCTGCTGCCGGATAGGCGAGCGCATTGCGGCCGATGGAGAAGGCCGAGAAGGTCCAGTTGGCAGGCACGTTGTTGACCATGGCCATGAAGGTGTTGAGGTCGTCGGGCGCGCCCCACGGAATGCCCATGCAGAGCTGGATCAAGACCGGATCCTCGATCAGGCCTTCCTCGACCAGCTGCTTGGCAAACCAGAGGTGGCCGGTGTCGAAGGCTTCGATCTCCGGACGCACGCCAAGGGCGGTCATCTGGCGGGCCATTTCGCGCAGCATCGACGGCGTGTTGGTCATGACGTAGTCGCCGAGCGAAAAGTTCATGGTGCCACAGTCGAGCGTGCAGATTTCCGGCAGACATTCGGCCACGTGGGCGACGCGCTCGGTGGCGCCGGCCATGTCGGTGCCTTTCTCGCTGAGCGGGAGCGGGCTTTCGACATTGCCGAAGATCAGGTCCCCGCCCATGCCGGCGGTCAGGTTCAGCACCATGTCGACATCGGCAGAGCGGATACGGTCAGTCACTTCCCTGTAGAGATCAAGCCTGCGGGCCGGCGCGCCGGTCTCCGGATCGCGGACGTGGCAGTGGACCACGGCAGCGCCGGCCTTGGCCGCCTCGACCGCCGCTTCGGCGATCTGTTTCGGCGTGATCGGCACGTGGCTGGACTTTGAAACGGTGTCTCCCGAGCCGGTGACGGCACAGGTGATGAATACCTCGCGGTTCATGCTGAGCGGCATTGCTGTCTCCCTTTTATTGCGCCCATTACGAGCCAAGAAAGACCGCGTTGCTTTTCATTATCGGCTTCATTCTATACATTATCGGCGACAGAGTGGAGAAGTTTGGGCATGGATCAGAACGTTTCGCAGGTGCAGCACGTCGATGTCCTGGTGCTGCCGGAGACCAATCTGATCCTCGTTGCCTCGGTCATCGAGCCGATGCGTGCCGCCAACCGCATTGCCGGCCGCCCGCTCTACGACTGGACGATCTACAGCCCCGACGGTGCGCCGATCGAAACGAAGAGCGGCATCCCCATTCCGGTCTCCGGTATCTTCCGGCCGCAGCGCGAGACGTCGCCGCTTTTCATCCTCTCGAGCTACAACTGGCAGCGCAGCGCCACTTCGCAGCTAAAGATGCTGCTCTCGCAGACCGCGCGGCACCGCGAGCTGATGGCCGGCATCGAATCCGGCTCCTGGCTGCTTGCCGAGACCAGCCTGCTCGACAATTTCAAGGCGACGACCCACTGGGAGGATTTCGAGGATTTCACCGCTGCCTACCCGCAGGTGACGATGGTGCGCGAGCGCTTCGTCATCGACGGCAAGCGCATCACGACCGGTGGCTCGTTGCCGACGCTCGACCTGATGCTGGAGCTGATCCGCCGGGCGCATGGCTATTCGCTGGCACTCGAAGTCTCCCGCCTCTTCATCTACGAGCAGGAGCGCACCCGCGGCGATCTCCTGCAGATGCCGACGATCGGCAACATGCGCATCCTCGATCCACGCGTCGGTGCCGCCGTCAAGCTGATGGAGGAAACGGTGGAAGCGCCCTTGACGCTCGCCAGGCTCGCCCGCCGCATCGGCGTCAGCACCCGGCATCTGCAAGATCTCTTTCGCGACACGATGGGCGTTGCGCCGCACGAGCACTACCTGGCGCTTCGTCTCAATGCGGCGCGGCGCAAGGTGATCGAGACGCGGATGGAATTTGCCGACATTGCCGCGATCTCCGGCTTCAACTCGTCGTCTTCTTTCTCGCGCAGCTACAGGGCGCACTACCGTGAAAGCCCGAGCGAAACGCGCAGGCGGCTGAAGCTGAAGAGCTGAGCGCGCGCTTCAAGTATCGATTCAGGCGGGAATTTCAGAGTCGTTTCAGGCGTTTGGCGGCCGATGATCAGGAACTGATTCCGCCGGCGATCTCGTCTCGGCGCTCATCTTCATCATCGAAATCATCAACTCGCCGATCTCGGCGGCGAAGGCGCCGCGCGGCCAGACGAGTGTCAGCGACTGCCGATAGGCGGGGCCGAGCCGGATCATGGCTGGCGGGCGATGCACGCGGGCGAGCGAGGATTGCGGCAGCACCGAGAGATAACCGTGCTGGCGAACGAGGTTGATGATCACGGGGATGGAATCGACCTCGACGAGGGTGATGCGCCGCCGTTCGGCTTCATCAAGCGTGTCGTCGAGGAAGCGCGCGGCCTCGCGGCGAAGGCCGCTCCGGACGCTCGGCACCGCGATCGGGCAGGCGGCGAGCAGCCGGGGCAGGTTGCCGCCCAGTTCCGAAAGGGCGGAGGCTGGCCCCGCCAGCACCAGCGGCGTCTGCGACACCAGCCGGCCGTCGCAGTCGGCCGGGATCTCGGCGACATCGAGCAGCGCGACATCGAACCGTCGGCTGCGAAGGCCGACGAGCAGTTCGTCGGCCGTGGTGCTGGAAATGAACAGTGGTTGGCGCGGGCGGGCGCGGTGCCAGTTCGCCGTCAGGGCCGCCAGCATGCGGGCGATCTCGCTTTCCGGACCAAGCGGCATGACGGCGCCGAGCCGCCAGGTGGCGACGTCGCGGCGAAAGCGGTCGGCAGAGGCGTGGGTCAGCCGCGCCCAGATATCGAGCAGGGCCTCGCTGAGAGGAATGATCCGCTCCGCGGTTGGCGTACAGAGGACCCCGCCATGGGAGCGTTCGAACAGCCTGGTGCCGAGATGGCGTTCGAGATCCGCCATCTGCCGCGTCAGTTGCGGCTGGCCGAGGCCGAGCGCCTTTGCCGTGGCACGGATGCTGCCGGAGCGGGCGATGCGCACGAAGCGGTCGAGCGCGACGAGGCCTATCGGCGGCACGGGGGCGGTCGTCTCCCGTTCGACGCCTTCCAGGATGGCGGTGATCTTGCCGGTTGCCTCTTCGACGTCGACGGCGCGCGCGCGCGCTTCGAGCGTCACCACCAGCGCTGTTTCTTCCCGACGGAAAAGCGGCATGGAGATCGCCTGCTCGAAGCGCTTGACCGCGGCGCTCACGCTCGACGGCGCCCGGCCGCAGAGAGTTGCGGCGCGGCGAACGCCACCTTCACGAAGCACCGCATCGACCAAAGCGATCGTCGCCATATCCATTCCAATGACCCCGGACGTGGCACCTTCATCAGGTGCGTTCTGAAATATGCATCACCCGTTCCGGATTTGGGATATAGCATGGATGCGCGATAAGCGCATAGCATGCATGAAGCACCCCGGCGTTTTCGAGCGTCGGGTGCGAGACATCAGAGCATCCGCGCACCGTTTCGAAACCGAAGCGCGCTCGGCGCGGAAGGATATTTATCGGCATGCTGTATCAGGTCAAAACCACCGTTCTCTGCGGGAAACCGCTGGACTTCGCGACGCTCGAGGATATCGGGGCGGGAAGGGCGCGACCGGTGGCTGACGACGGCGGCATGGAACGGGTGGCCGCCGCCCACAAGGTGGTTGCCGAACGTGTCGCGATGGGGCTTCCCGTCTACGGCTCCAACACCGGCGTCGGCTCGATGAAGGACCGGCTCTGGACCGCCGACGATCTCGCCGAATTCAACAATGCGCTGGTCAGAGCCCACCATTTCGGCACCGGCGAATTCTTTGCGCCGGCGATCGTACGCATGGCGATCGCCATCCGCGTGAACACCGCGATGCGGGGCCACACCGGCTGCAGCCCGGACCTGATCCGGGCGTTTCTGGCACTCAGCGAGCACGACATCATTCCGGCGGTGCGCCGCCACGGCTCCATGGGCTGCGCCGATATCGGGCTGATGGGCCAGATCGCCTCGGTGCTGACCGGTGTCGGCGAGGCCTATTACCAAGGGCGCCTCGTTTCGGCCGATACGGCGCTTGCCGAGGCGGGTCTCAAGCCGTTCGTCATGCAGCCGCGCGATGCACTGGCGGCTCTCAGCGTCAACGCCATTTCCTTTGCCGCTGCCGTAAACGTGCTGCGCGAGGCGGCGGCCGCGATCCGCGTGTTGCTCGTCACCGGCGTCATGTCGTCTCAGGCGCTCGGTGCCTCCGCCGACCCGTGGCGGGTGGCCGCGACGCTCTCGACCCGCGGCGAGGCGCTGGTCGGCTCCTGGCTCTATGGCCAGTCCGGCATTTCCGACTGGCCGTTACCGACGGCGATCCACGATCCCTTGAGCCTGCGCATGACCGCCCAGGTCTTCGGCGCGGTCGTCGATACGCTGCTGGTCGCCGCCGGCCGGCTGGTGGAGCAGACCTATCTCTCCGACGACAACCCTGTTGTCATCGGCGGCCAGGTCCATTCCTCCGGCGCATCGCTGCCGCTGACGACGACGCTCTATATCGAGGCGGCGCAGATCGCCTTTTCCCATGCGGCGCGCAATGTTTTGAACCGCTGCATCCTGCTGTCGAACGGCGGACGCCGCAATCTCTCGGTCAATCTGGTGGCGCCGGGGGAAGTCGCGACCGGGCTCGGGCCGCTGATGAAGCTTGCGGTCGAACTCTATATGCGCGTGCAGTCGCTCGCCGTGCCGCTTTCGGCGCAGTCGATCGTGGTTGCCGGCGGTCTCGAAGAGGAGGCGACCTTCCTGCCGCTGATCGTCGAGCGCATGGAAACCCAGGTGCGCGATCTGCGCCAGCTCGCCGCGATCGAGGCGATGCTTTCGGCCCAGGCGATCGATCTCGTCGGCGACCAGCCGCAGGGGATCGTCAAGCGCGCCTATGACCAGACCCGTTCGGTCAGCCCCATGTATCTCAAAGACCGGCCGCTCTCGAAGGAGATCGAGGCGCTGCAGGATGCGTTCACCTGCCACGACCTGTTGCGCTCCTTCGTCGCTCTGGCGCCGATGCCGGAATTCGACGACTTCTTCGCGCTCGACAAATAATCCGACTGGGAGAGCAGCATGTCCGATTTCGATCTCGTTCTGAAAGGCACCGTTGTTCTCCCCGAAAGGATCGTCGAGGGCGGCCACGTGGCGGTGCGCGACGGCAAGGTGGTGCATGTCGGGCAAGGGGCTGCACCCGCCGCGCGGGAGCGGCATGATCTCGGCAACGCGCTGATCCTGCCCGGGGCCGTCGACGCGCAGGTGCATTCGCTGTCGCAGAAGAACCAGGAGGATTTCCTCTGGTCGACCCGCTCGGCGGCGGCCGGCGGTGTGACCACTATTGTCGACATGCCCTATGACGAGGGCAATCTTGTCTGTTCGGCCGAGGCTCTTCGTCGCAAGATCGACCATGCGGGACCGCAGGCGCGCGTCGACTTCGCGCTCTATGGCACCGTGGACCCGGAGGAGGGACCGGCGCGCATCGGCGAGATGGTGGAGGCGGGTGTCGCCGCCTTCAAGTTCTCGACCTTCGGCACCGATCCAAAGCGCTTTCCCCGCATTCCGGCAGCCCTTCTCGAAGACTGCTTCCGGGCGATCGCGCCAACCGGGCTTTCAGCCGGCGTCCACAACGAGGATGACGAGGCGGTGCGTGCCGCGATCGACAAGGTCAAGGCGGCTGGCATCACCGACTACCGCGCCCATGGGCTGTCGCGTCCGCCGCTGACGGAACTGCTCGCCACCAACCAGATCTACGAGACGGGTGCCGCCACGGGCTGCCCGGCGCATGTGGTGCACTGCTCGCTCGGGCGCGGCTATGAGATTGCCGCCGCCTATCGCGCCCAGGGCTACAAAGCGACGATCGAGTGCTGCATCCACTACCTGACGCTCGACGAGGAAAACGATGTTCGCCGTCTCGGCGGCAAGGCCAAGATCAACCCGCCGATCCGGCCGCACGCCGAGGTGGAAAAGCTCTGGCGGCACGTGGCCGACGGCACGGTGACGATGGTCTCGACCGATCACGTCAGCTGGTCTGAGGATCGCAAGACCAATCCGGACATGCTGGCGAACGCGTCTGGCGTTCCGGGGCTCGAAGTCATGGTGCCGCTCTTCGTCAAGGGCGCGCTGGAGCGCGGCATTCCCTTGACGCGCGCAGCCGAGCTGATGACGCTGAACCCGGCCAGGCATTTCCGTCTTGATCATCAGAAGGGTGCGCTGGAACCTGGAAAGGATGCCGACATCATCGTCATGACGCCGGAGCCCTATGTCTATGATGCGGCCGAGAGCGGTCACAACGTCGTCGGCTGGTCGCCCTATAATGGCATTCGACTGCCCTGGCGCGTTTCAGCGACCTATCTGCGGGGCAGGCTTGCGTTCGATGGTCGCCAGGTTTTGGCCGAGCCGGGCGCGGGACAGTTTGTCCGGCCACTCGCCACTTTGGCTCTGTAAAGCGGAATGCGGAAAAGTGCGTGCGATTTTCCGCCCGCATCCGGCATCGAGATGTAGGAAATGTGATGAGCAAGACCGCCCACAAAGTTCCGGCCAATCTGCCCGTCAATGCCAGCCGGATTGCCGGCATCGTCAACGGCCTGGCTGGTATCACCGAGCCGGACCGGCCCTACACACGCCGCGCCTTCACGCCGCTGTTCCTCGAAGGCCGGGCCTTTCTCGACCGGCGTTTTCGCGCGGCCGGGCTTGAAACCCGCATCGACGCCGCCGGTAACCTGATCGGCCGGCGCAAGGGGAAAAAGTCGGCGCTCGGCACCATCCTGCTCGGCTCCCATTCCGACACGGTGCCGGATGGCGGCCGCTTCGATGGCATCGCCGGCGTGGCGGCGGCGCTTGAAGTGGCGCGCGCGCTTTCTGACAACGGCATCGACCTCGACCACGATCTGGAGATCGTTGATTTCCTGGCCGAGGAAGTGTCGATCTTCGGCGTTTCCTGCGTCGGCAGCCGCGGCATGGCGGGCGTGCTGCCCGATGGGTGGCTCAGCCGCACGCAAGGGGATCTGAGCCTCAGGCAGGGTATCGTCGAAGTGGGCGGTGACCCCTCCAGGCTTTCCGGCTCGAAACGCTCCGACATCAAGGCCTTCCTCGAACTGCACATCGAACAGGGGCCCATACTGGAGACTGGGCGGCTCGATGTCGGGGTGGTCACCGCCATCTCGGGCATCACCCGCATCGAGATCATCGTCGAGGGCCAGGCGGACCATGCCGGTACGACTCCGATGGGGCATCGGCGCGACGCGCTGGTTGCCGCCTCGCATCTGGTGTTGGAGATCGAGCGGCTGGCGACGGAATTTTCTCACGGCGACGGGCATTTCACCGCGACGGTCGGTGAATTCTCGATCGAGCCGAATGCAGCCAATGTGGTGCCGTCTCGCGTCCGGCTGCTGATCGATGCGCGTGCCGAGCTGCGGCCGCAAATGGAGCGGTTTCTGGCAACGCTCGGCTCCCTTTGCCAGGGTGTCGCCGAGGCGTCGGGCGTGACGATCCCGCCCGCCAATGTGATCTCGGACAACCACCCGACGCCGGGCGATCCGCTCCTGCTTTCGACGCTTGAAGAAAGCTGCGATGCGATCGGCGCCAAGCATCGGCGCATGGCCTCCGGCGCCGGTCACGACACCGCCTGGATGGGACGCATCACCCGTTCGGCGATGATCTTCATTCCCTGCCTCGGCGGGCGCTCGCATGCGCCGGAGGAGTGGGCCGAAAACGATGATATCGCGCTCGGCGCGGCCGTTCTCTTCGATGCGGTGAAGCGACTCGACAAGAAATTGCAGGAGAAGGTGTGAGATGGGCCGGATACTGAAGGAAAAGGATGTCGAGGCAGCGGTCAAGGGCGGTTCCGTCTATGCCGCAGGCGGCGGCGGCTGGGCCGATCATGGTCGTATGCTCGGCTATGCAGCGGTCTCGATCGGCAAACCCGAGCTCGTCTCGATCGACGAACTCGAGGCACAGGACTGGGTGGCTACGGCCGCCGCGATCGGTGCACCGGCCTCGACCACGCCTTGGGAGATGCGTGGGGTCGATTACGTCAAGGCCGTGCAGCTGTTGCAGGAGGCGCTCGGCGAGAAGCTCTCGGGGCTCATCATCGGCCAGAACGGCAAGTCCTCGACGCTGAACGGCTGGCTGCCGTCGGCGATACTCGGCACCAAGGTGGTGGACGCGGTCGGCGACATCCGCGCGCACCCGACCGGTGACATGGGCTCGATCGGCCTTGCCGGTTCGCCCGAGCCGATGATCCAGACGGCGGTCGGCGGCAATCGCGACGAGAACCGCTATATCGAGCTGGTCGTGCGCGGCGCCACGGCCAAGGTCTCGCCGGTCTTGCGCACCGCCTCCGACATGTCCGGCGGCTTCATTGCCTCCTGCCGCAATCCGGTCAGGGCATCCTATGTGAAAGCCAATGCGGCGCTGGGCGGCATCTCGCTGGCGCTGGCGCTCGGCGAGGCGATCATCGCGGCGGAAGCCAAGGGCGGCAGCGCAGTGATCGACGCGATCGTCAAGACGACCAATGGCGCGATTCTCGCCGAGGGCACGATCACTGACAAATCGGTCGTATATACCAAGGAAGCCTTCGACATCGGCACGGTGACGCTGGGGAAGGGCGCTGACTCAACGGTATTGCACGTGATGAACGAGTATATGGCGGTTGACTCTGCGGAAGGCACGCGGCTTGGGACCTTCCCCGACGTCATCACCACGCTGTCGCGGGAGGGCGAGCCTTTGAGTGTCGGCCAGCTGCAGGTGGGCATGAGGATCTTCGTGCTGCATGTGCCGAAGACGGTGATCCCGCTGTCCTCCAGCGTGCTCGACCCGACGGTCTATCCATCGGTTGAAAAGGCGATGGGCATCGAGCTCGCCCGCTACGCGCTTTCCAGCCGTAGCTGACGGGAGCAGGGTGATGGCGCGCGATGCAGGGCTAGAGGAACTAATCCGCGAAGAGCTCGGTGACCGCGCCGGGCTTTCGGAAAAAGCCATGTTCGGCGGCTGGGCCTATCTGCTTCAAGGCAACCTGCTACTTGGCGCGCGCGAGGGCTCTCTGCTCGTGCGCCTCGGCAAGGGCAATGACGGCTGGGCGTTGGCGTTGCCGGATATCGAGCTGATGGTGATGAACGGACGGGCGATGCATGGCTGGGTGCGCGCAGGGGCGGATGCCTATGGCGATGATGCGCTGCGCCGGCGGTTGCTGGATGGGGCGATCGCGTTCGTCGAGACGCTGCCGCCGAAGTGAATGAGGCTCGCTGCCTCGGCGGCGAGCCTCATTGGCCGCTCTCGCCAGTGCGTGTCGGGCCGTCACCACCCGTCGCCACAAGCATGAGAGGCGGCGACTTGCGCGTGCCACGAATGCAAGGGAGCAGGGATCTGCCCCCGCCATAAACGAGAGGCAGCGACCTCCCGTCGCCATGAATGCGTGGGGCAACCACCCCGCCGACAAGACAAAGAGGAACGAGACGATGCCCAAGGCCAATCCCCGTCATCCTGGTTTTCCCATCCCCGGTGGACCGGAGCTGCGCGCCAAGGGCTGGCGGCAGGAAGCGCTGCTGCGGCTCCTGGAAAACGTGCTTTCGGTCGGCGAGGATCCTGACAATCTGGTCGTCTATGCAGCACTTGGCAAGGCGGCGCGCAACTGGCCGGCGCACCGGGCTATCGTCAAGACGCTCATCGAAATGGACGAGGACCAGACGCTCGTCATCCAGTCCGGCAAGCCGGTGGGGCTCTTGAAGACCCACGCCAAGGCGCCGCTCGTCATCATGGCCAATTGCAACATTGTCGGCCAATGGGCGAACGCCGAGGTGTTCTATGATTTGCAGCGAAAAGGGTTGATCTGCTGGGGCGGGCTGACGGCCGGCGCCTGGCAATATATCGGCAGCCAGGGCGTGATCCAGGGCACCTACGAGATCTTCATGCGCATCGCCGAACGCCGTTTCGGCGGCGATCTCTCCGGGCGTTTCGTGCTGACGGCGGGGCTTGGCGGCATGGGCGGCGCCCAGCCGCTTGCCGGCCGGATGGCGGGGGCGGCGATCCTCTGTGTCGATATCGACGCGGAGCGGGCGAAGAAGCGCCGGGAGATCGGCTATCTGCAGGAGATCGCGCCCGATCTCGATACTGCGCTCTCGATGATCGACGCGGCAGTGAAGGACAAGCGGGCGCTCTCCGTCGGCCTCGTCGGCAATGCGGCTGAGATCTATCCGGAGATCGCCCGGCGTGGCATCGTGCCCGACGTCGTCACCGACCAGACGTCAGCGCATGATCTTGTCTACGGCTATGTGCCGAAGGGCATGAGCCTCGACCAGGTGAAATCGCTGCGCGACGACGGCCAGGGGCAATTGATGGCGGCGAGCCGCGCCTCGATCGTCGAGCACGTCAAGGCGATGCTCGACTTCCAGCAGAAGGGCGCGGAAGTCTTCGACAACGGCAACCTCATCCGCACCCAGGCGCGCGAGGGCGGCGTTGCCAATGCCTTCGACATCCCGATCTTCACCGAGGCCTATCTGCGTCCGCTCTTTGCCCGCGCCATCGGCCCCTTCCGCTGGATGGCGCTTTCCGGCGAGGAGAGCGACATCGCCCGGATCGACGATCTGCTGCTCGACATGTTTCCGCACAACCGCATCGTCACCAACTGGATCAGGCTTGCGCGCCAGCATATTCCCTTCGAGGGCCTGCCGGCCCGCATCGCCTGGCTCGGCCACGGCGAACGCACGGCGCTGGCGCGGCGCGTCAACGAACTGGTGGCATCTGGCGAACTCAAAGGCCCGATCGCGTTTTCCCGCGACCATCTCGATGCCGGCGCCATGGCGCATCCGAACATCATGACCGAGCGGATGAAGGACGGCTCGGACGCGATCGCCGACTGGCCGCTACTCGACGCCATGCTGCTCTGCTCCTCCATGGCCGATCTCGTGGTCGTCCATTCCGGTGGTGGCGGTTATGCCGGCTACATGACGAGCTGCGGCGTGACCGTTGTTGCCGACGGCACGGTCGAGGCCGACGAGCGCCTCGACTATGCCCTCACCAACGACACCTCGCTTGGCGTCATCCGCTATGCGGATGCCGGCTATGACGAGAGCCTTGAGGAGATCGCCGCCAAGGGCATCGGGCATGTGAAGGTGTAAGGACCTGTGAAGGTGTAAGGACCTGGCGGCGGCTTTGCCATAAGCAGTTTTGCACCTGTTACGGCACTCTGGAATCCATTTCAGGATAAAGAACAACGCTCTCCTGCGCGGTTGGCTCGTTGCGCGCCCCGATAAATACGGCTGGTTGGTCAGCTCGATTAACGGCCACGTGCAACACGTTGGCGGGGATGTACAGATAGTCTCCTGGGTGCATCACATCCCGGTGCTGGAGTTCATCGCCACTCCATAGTTCCAGCTCTTCGCCGCTCAACATGTAGAAGGCAGTTTCGTGGCGCTCATGCACATGCGCCTTGGTGCGCTTTCCAGGCGGTATCGTAGCGATACCGAGCCACAGTGCGGTGGAGCCAACCGACTCTGCACTAATGCCGGGCAGGTAATCGGGCCCCTGTTCAGCCCGGTAACCGGCGTCCCCTTTGGATACGAGGGCCTTGCCCCGCGAGAAGCCTGGACGCGCGTCGGTTCGTTCTTCTGAAATCGTCATTTTTCGGTCTCCTCTGTGGTAGTCTGGTCGACCTGCGCAAAGGATCGCAAGAAGACCGGCTGGAGTCCTGAATGGGAGGGCGAAAAGTTCCGAATTCTTCCGAAGACGTCGTGGCCGATAGTGTCGAGCCGCAACTGTTCGCGTTCGGGACATTCATCCTCGACATGGAGCGCGGCGCACTGACGCGTGAAGGGCGGCGGGTCGCAATTGGCCATAAGGGCTTGTTGCTGCTGCACGCGCTGGTGCGAGCGTCGATGCAGGTCGTGAGCAAGTCCGCGCTGATGGAGGCAGCCTGGCCCGCGGCTGTCGTCGAGGAGAGCAATCTCTCGGTTCAGATCGCTGCCTTGCGCAAGATGCTGGGCCCTCAACCGGAGGGGAACGAATGGATCGCCACCGTGCCGCGTGCGGGCTATCGTTTTGCCGCCCGGGTGAATAGCCTGCATCCGGTTGCCGCTGATGCGTCGCCGGCACTGCCAGGTTCGCCCGCGAACCCGGGCAGACCATCGATCGTGGTCCTACCGTTTGCAAATCTGAGCAGTGACAAGCAACAGTCGTATCTTGTCGATGGCATCACCGAAGATGTGATCACCGCGCTTACGAGATTTCGGTGGTTTCGGGTCATCGGGCGCAATTCAAGTTTCGTCTACAAGCACAAGTCGGTGAGCGCCAAGCAGGTGGGCCGAGACCTGGATGTCGATTACGTGCTCGAAGGAAGCGTGCGCCGCTCCGGCGGCCGTCTTCGGGTCTCCACGCAACTGGTCGAGACCACCTCGGCCAGCCAGGTCTGGGCCGAACGGTATGACCTGGAAATGGAAGAGGCATTCGCAGTTCAAGACGCCATCGCAGAGAGAGTTGCAGGTGCGATTGAACCAGAACTGTTGAAGACGGCATCATTCCCCTCGCCGGCGCGGCACACGGGAAATTTGTCGGCGTGGGAGATCGTGCGGCAGGGGACCTGGTATTTTCACCAGGTTGGCCAGCAGACCCACTTGATGGCGCGAGAGCTATTCAGGGAGGCGTGTCGGCTTGATCCCGAGCTTGCCGAAGCGCATCTCTGGCTTGGTCGCGTGAGCGCAGGCATCGTCGCCTATGGATGGAGCGAGCTTCCTTCCGATGACATCAGAGAGGGTTTGGACGCCGCCTTGGCAGCCGTTCGGCTCGACGAAAAGAACCCGTACACACACTATGCGCTGGCGATCTGCAGCGCGTACGCGAATGCGCCCGAGCAGGCGGTCCTCGCCGCCGAAAGGGCGATCGAGATCAGCCCGAGTTTCGCCCTTGGCCACCTTGTCCTGGGGATGGCGGAGCTGTTCAGGGGGAACGCGTCCGGTGCCATAGCGTCGCTTGAACACGGTCTCATGTTGAACGCCAATGACCCGCAGAACTTCGTCTGGCTGAATTTTCTGGCGCTCGCCCACCTGTTTGCAGGCGATGGAACAAACGCGCTCGCTGCTGCCGTGAAGGCCCAAAAGGTGCGCCCCGGATGGCGGCCGGTCCAAGAAACGCTGGCCTGCTGTTATGCGGCTGCCGGGCGTCTTGCAGAGGCTCGATCATCGCGCGCGTTGATGAGCGAATTGGAGAACGTGTCAGGCGACGCTCTAGAGCCGCTAAGACAGCGCAATCCGCATTGGCAGAAACGATTGGCGGAATTGTTGCAACAAATCCCGAGCAACTTGCTTCAGACGCCTCAACCTTCCTGACTTCCTTGCTGCTTTGCCATTCTCAAAAATCACGCCCGCTCACGCAGGCGATCTGACGACGTACCTTCCACCGTTTCTGCTGACGGCGCTCGAGCGGTGAGCCGGTGTCTTGGTGTCGCGCCTGCCACACGTTACAATGCACGCCTCACTGCCCGGAGGCGATCATGACATCGAGCTTCAATGTGCAGAGTGCTGCCGGCTACGAACAGTTGATGGGCCGGTGGAGCCGGCGGCTTGCGCCGCCATTCATCGACTTTGCGGGTGTTGCCGACGGTGAGCGGGTGCTGGATGTCGGTTGCGGCACGGGCAGCCTTACCTTTGCCTTACCGCGCGCGGCCGATGTCAGCGAGATCGTTGCAATCGACTTTTCGCCTGTTTTCGTCGAAGCGACGATCCGGGCGAGTTCAGATCCGCGGATCAAAGTCCAGCAGGCCGACGCCTGCGCGCTGCCCTTTGCCGATGCATCCTTCGACCGGGCGATGGCGCTGCTGGTGCTGCATTTCGTGCCGGAATCGGGAAAGGCGGTCGCCGAGATGCGCCGAGTCACCCGGCCGGGCGGCGTCGTTGCAGCCGTTGTTTGGGATCACTTTGGCGGCATGCCGGGCATGCGCATGGTGCTCGATGTGGCGGCGATGCTGGATGGAAATGCCGAGCAGGTGCGCAGTCGCTATTGTTTCCAGCCGATGATGCGGCCCGGGGAAATGATGCAGAACTTTGCGGCGCACGGTCTTGAAAGGGTCGAGCAGACGTCACTGATGATCCGCATGGACTATCAGTCGTTCGAGGATTTCTGGCAGCCGATCGCGGCGGGCGAAGGACCGCTCGGCAAATACATCGGTGCGCTGGATTCTGGTCAGCGGGCGAAGATCGATGCGGCGGTCAGGGCCGCCTACCAGGCTGGCCAGCCCGATGGGCCGCGGTCCTTTGCGGCGGTTGCCTGGGCCTGCCGGGGGATTGTTCCTGGGGCGTAGCGGGCTCCTCACTTGCCGCCGTCATTCCTCACCATTTCTGTCGTCGACTGGTGGCAGGAAGCGATAGCGCCCGCGACTGATCTTCACCACCTTGCCTTCAGCGACCAGCTTTTTCAGTTCCTTGGCGATGCGGTAGCATTCCGCTGCGCTGTAATCCTTCATGACGCCGAAGTGATGCAACACGCGGCACATCTGCGCCCATTCTTGAACCGGCTCATGCCTTGCCATCTCGTGATTGCGAGCATTGGGACCGCCTCACGGCGTGGGCCTTCCGGCGCTCACTTCTTCAGTGTCGGATTTTCCGCCGCGGCACTTCACCATGACGGGATGTTACCGCACTCTCTGTTCATCACACCACCGTCTCGCCGCCGTCCACCACCAGGATCTGGCCGGTCATGTAGGAGGAGCGGTCGGAAACGAGGAAGAGGATCGACTCGGCGATCTCCTCGACGCTGGCCCAGCGGCCGAGCGGCACCTTTTCGCGGATATAGGATTCGATTGCGCCGCGGCCGCCCATTTGCGCGATGAACGGTTCGTTGAAGGGGGTGTCGACCCAGCCGGGGCAGAGCGCGTTGACGCGAATGCCGTGGCGGGCGTAGTCGCCGGCCATCTGCTTGGTCATGGCGATGACGGCGTGTTTGGTGGTCGTGTAGGCGATCATCTCGCGGTCGTAGAGCACGCCCGAGGATGAGGAGGTGTTGAGGATGACGCCGCGGCCGGCGGCGCGCATCGACGGCATGACCAGCCGCGCTGCCATGAAATGGGCGCGGACATTGAGGTTCCAGGAGCGGTCGAAGCCGGCGACCTCGACCTCTTCCAGGTCCCCCGCGACCTGGGCGCCGGCGTGGTTGTGCAGAATGTCGATGCGGCCGTGGCGATAGAGGATATCGGCGATGCCGTCAGAAAGGGCCGAGTCATCCGTCACGTCGATGGTGAGCGCCTCGGCGCTGCCGCCTTTGGCGGCGATTGCCTCGACGGCGGTTGCCGCGGCCGAAAGGCTGCGGTCGATGACGACGACATGGGCGCCTTCGCGCGCCATGATGGCCGCACCCGCCTGACCGATCCCGGAGCCCGCTCCGGTCACGATCGCGACCCGGTCTTTCAGGATCATGGTTTCACTCCCCGGATTTCGTTTTCTTTTCCCGCATCAGGATGCGGGCGGTCAGGATCAGAAGCAGCGAGGCGACGAGCACCAGCGTCGCGATCGCGTTGATCTCGGGCGTCACGCCGCGGCGGATCGAGGCGAAGACGTAGATCGGCAGCGTGGTCTTCGAGCCCGCGACGAAGAAGGCGATGATGAAATCGTCGAAGGAGAAGGTGAAGGCCAGAAGAAAGCCGGCAAGGATCGACGGCAGGATCTGCGGCAACACGATCAGCCGGAAGGTGGTGAGCGGTGTCGCGTAAAGGTCGCTCGATGCCTCGACGATATCGCGGCCGAGGCTGGCGATGCGGGCCTTCACGATCATCGTCACCAGCGCCATCGAGAACAGGCCGTGAGCGGCGATGATAGAGCCGTAGCCAAGGCCGAGCTGCGGCGGCTGGTCGCCGGGCCAGATCGTCGCCAGCGCCGGGTTGACGAAGGAGAAGACGGCAACGAGGGCGACCAGCGTGGCGATGCCGATGACCACACCGGGCACGACGATTGCGGCTGCAAACAGCGCATCGAAGATCGCCCGGTTGCGCGGAGCCATCCGCTCCATCCCGAGGGCTGCCATGGTGCCAAAGATCGCGGCGAGTGTGGCGCTGGTAAAGGCGATCAGCAGGCTGTTCTGCAGCGCCGAAACCAGGAAGGTATTTCCAAGCGCCTTGCCGTACCAGGCGGTCGAAAACCCGGTGAACTCGCTCGCATTGCGCCCGGCATTGAAGGAGAACAGGACGACGAGCGCGATCGGGGCGTAGAGGAAGAGGTAGACGGAGGAGATGAAGGCGCGCATCAGACGAGATCCACCTGTCTTGTGCCGGCGACGCGGAAGGCAATGCGCATTGCCACCATCAGGATCACGACGACGACGGCAACCAGCGTGACGGCGATCGCGGAGCCGAACGGCCAGTTTCGCGATTGCAGGAAGAGATCGACCAACGCATTGCCGATGAAGAAAACCTTGCCGCCGCCCAGGAGCTGCGGGATCAGGTATTCGCCGAGCAGCAGGATCGTCACCAGCGCGACGCCGGTCATGACACCCGGCAAGGAGAGCGGCAGGGTGACGCCGAAGAAGGTCGACACCGGCCTCCCGCCGAGGTCGGCGGAGGCCTCGAGCAGGCGGCGATCGAGTTTTTCAAGGCTCACGTAAATGGGCATGATCATCAGCGGCAGGTAGCCGTAGACGATACCGAGAAGCACGGCGCCCGGCGTGTTCAACATCCTCACGTCCTCGATGCCGATCATCGAGAGCAGATTGGGGATCCCGCGCGAGCCAAGAATGTACATCCAGGCATAGGTGCGCACGAGCAGGCTCGTCCAGAAGGGCACGACGACGAGCGACACGAGGATCAGCCGGTAGCGCGGGTTCGCCTTGACCGCCAGATAATAGGCGACCGGATAGGCGATCAGCAGGCAGGCGAGCGCGCCGACCGGCGCGAGGATCAGCGTGTTCCAGAAGGCGGCCGCCCGTGTCGGCAGGTTGGCGAATTGGGCAAAGGTGAAGGCTGCCTGATAGCCGCCTTCCGGTGCGCGTTCGCCGAAAGCGAAGACCAGCATGGCGATGAAGGGCAGCACGAGGAAGATCATCAGCCAGGCCGCGGCCGGCGCCACCAGCGCCGCCGTCACCAGGTTTCTCTTCGTGTTCGTTGCCGCGGTCATAAATTCTTCCGTTCGCGTTTCATCAGCACTTCGATGCGAGCGGGAGGGAAAGGCCCCTCATCCGCCTGCCGGCACCTTCCCCCCGCAGGTGGGGGAAGGGGATTTGTGGCACCCGCCCGGTCCCTTTCTTCCGGCAGAAGCAGGAGGGCGGGGAGCTTGCCGCTTGTTCCTTCTCCCCGCTTGCGGGGAGAAGGTGCCGGCAGGCGGATGAGGGGCAGTCACATGCCAGATCAAGCCGACTTGAAGCGCGCCATCAGTTCGGCGCGGCCGGGGTCGGTGAGGGTCACGGCGGCGCCGAATTCGAGCGGCGTCAGCGCGGCCTCGTCCGGATAGACGATCTTGTTGGAGGTAACGTCGACCGGCAGCAGCTTCATGACGCGGCTGTCGGTGGTCGGTGCGCCGTTGGCGATGTGCTCCTTCATGGCGTTTTCCGGCGCCATCAGATAGTTGAGCAGCGCGTAGCCGGCGGCCTTGTTGGCGGCACTCTTCGGGATCGCGTAGAAGTCCGACCAGATCTCGCCGCCGTCCTTGCCGAGCGTGAACAGGATTTCCGGCATGTCGCGGTTGAGCTGGGCGCCGTCATTGGTCCAGCACATGGTCATCCAGGCATCGGTCGCGCGCATCGACGGCTGGTAGTCGCTGTTGATGGCGTAGAGGTGTGGTTTCACCTTGATCAGCAGTTCCTCGGCCTTGGCGAGTTCGTCCGGCTTGATCGAGTTGAAGGAATAGCCGAGCGAGTTGCCGATGGTGGTGAGCTGGTAATCGTGCACCATGGCGCGGCCGTCGCCTTCGGTCATGGCGATCTCGAAGAATTCCTTCCAGCTCGTCACCGGCTTCTTGATCTTCGCCGAGTTGACCGCGATGCCGGTCGTGCCCCAGTTCTTCGGCACGGCATAGGTCTTGCCGTCGACGATGCCTTCGTTGGTGAAGCGCGCCGTCTCGGTCGACGCGTCGTAGTTCGCAAGCTTGGAAAGATCGAGTTCGTCGATGAGGCCAAGCTTCACATAGGTCGAGATCGTGTAGTTGGTGGGAACGAAGAGGTCCCAGCCGGTGCCGCCGGCCTGGAGTTTCGCCAGCATCTCTTCGTTGGAGCCGAAGACGTTGACCTCGACGGCAACGCCGGTGGCCGCCTGGAAGGCTTCGAAGGTCGCCGGATCATGGTAGTTCGGCCAGGTGGCGATCGACATCTGCGTGCCGAGGTCGCCGGCAAAGGCGGTGGAATTGAAGAGGCCGGGCTGGCGCGCCAGAACGGCGGTCGCAAGACCGAGGCCGGTGACGCCGAGGAAGTGGCGGCGCGTGACCGAGCCGCGCTTCAGGCGCATCAGTTCGTCCGCGAGCTGGTCGGCGGTGATAGGGGCATTTTCTCTGTACCATTTGCTCATGACGCTGTTCCCTTTATCGTTTGACGTTCATGCGTAGGCGGCAGAACCGGCTTCGGAAGCCGGGCGATGTCAGGCTGGAAAGACGTGAAGCGCGTTCGGATCGAAGGCGAGGCCGACCTTTTCGCCGGGCTCGACCAGCTCGCTGTCGCCGAGCGTGCGGCGGTCGGCCGTCACGAGGAAGTCGCCGAGACCGTCGACCGCGACGGAATATTCGACCGCTGACCCCAGGAAGATCCGGTGGGTGACGGTGCCGGCCAGCGCCGCCGTGCTGACGGCACCGTTGCGCGTCAGGCGGATCGCCTCGGGCCGGAGTGCCACCATGGCCGCCCCCCGTGTGCCGTTGATCGCGGGGGCGGCAAAACGCGTGCCGTTGGCGAGCTCGATCGAGGCGTTGCCGTCGACGGTCGCCGAGATGCGGTTGGTCTTGCCGACGAAATCGGCGACGAAGAGGCTTGCGGGCCTGTCGTAGATTTCCTGCGGCGGGCCGACCTGGACGATGCGACCGGCATTCATGACGCAGACGAAATCGCTCATCGACAGCGCTTCCTCCTGGTCGTGGGTGACGAGCACGAAGGTGATTCCGAGTTCGCGCTGCAGCGTCTGCAGCTCGATCTGCATGGCGGTGCGCAGCTTCTTGTCGAGGGCGGCGAGGGGCTCGTCGAGCAGCAGCACCTTCGGCTTGTTGACGATGGCGCGGGCGAGCGCCACGCGCTGCTGCTGGCCGCCGGACATTTCGTGGATGCGGCGCTTGCCGAAACCGCCGAGCCGTACCATCTCCAGCGCCTCCTGGGCGCGGCGAGAAATCTCGGCGCCGGCGATGCGCGGCCGCATCTGCTTCAGCCCGTAGGAGACGTTCTGCTCGACGTCGAGATGGGGGAACAGCGCATAGTGCTGGAACACCATGTTGACCGGGCGGCGATAGGCGGCAACGCCATTCATCGGCTCGCCGCTGATGAAGACCGTGCCTTCGCTCGGCTGCTCGAAGCCGCCGATCATGCGCAGACACGTGGTCTTGCCGCAACCCGATGGCCCGAGAAGCGCCATGAAGGCGCCGCGCGGCACCTGAAGATTGATGTCGGAAACGGCCGTCACGGCGCCATAACGTTTGGCGACCGAACGGAACTCGATGTCGTTCGTCGAAGCGGATGTCACGTCTGTTCCCTGCGGTTGTTATCGGATGTCGCCAGGATCTTGCATCCTGGCACTCCACCGTCATTGACACACAGCCTAGTCACCGCGTGCCCTGCCGGTATATACCCCGAGAGAGGTATTTCAACGCAGATTGCTCTGTGTGAGGAGTATACCCCAGAGCAGGAAACACCGGCCGGGAGGGCGGTTTGAGCGTCGATCTCGAAGGACTTTTTCAGGTCATGGCGCCGCTGGTGGCGGGTGCCGCGATGGACGACGATGCTGTCGGCTCCACCTATCGGCGGCTGATGTCGACGCTGATGACCTTCGACTACGTGGTTGTCTTTGCCTATCGCGGCAAGGAACGCCCGATCGACCTCTACAGCACCTTCAACGCCAAGGATCACGTGCTCTTCGTCAGCCTCTATCAGGCTGGACCGTACCTGCTCGACCCGTTCTACCACGCGGCGATCAAGAGTGAGCCCGGCGTCTGGCGGATGCGGGAGCTGGCGCCCGACCGGTTCTTCTCCTCGGAATATTATCGCACCTATTATGTGCAGACGGGGCTTGCCGAAGAGGTCGGCTTCTTCGTGCCGATCGACGAGCAGATCACCGTCGTGCTTTCGCTGATGCGGCGCGAGGCGACGGGGACTTTCAGCGCGACGGAGTTCGCGCTGTTGAAAAAGGTGGAGCCGCTGGTCTCCGGCCTGGTGCGCCATCACTGGGCCGATCTCGGCCGCCGGTTCGATGCGGCGCTGGCGAAAACCGGGCGCAGCAGGCGCAAGGCGACGCACCCGCCGGCCGACGGCGTCTGGCAGCATCTCAATCTGACGGACCGCGAAGCCTCGATCATCGAACTGGTGCTGCAGGGCCATTCGTCAGAATCGATCGGCCTCAGGCTCGGCATCTCCACCGGCACGGTGAAGGTTCATCGCCGCAACGTCTATCGCAAGCTCGGCATCTCCTCGCAGACCCAGCTTCTGTCGCTCTATCTGAGAAATCTCGGGCAATAATCCTGCGATCCTTGCACCGCTGATCGGCCGTTCGATCTTCCGCCTGCGTTGCCCTTTTTCCGCTTTTGACGAGCCTACGCCGTCTGGCGCTTGCCTGCGACCGCTGCCCCTGCGTGCAGCCGCCGCAACTGCTCAACCGTCTCTTCGCAAACGTGATCGCTCATTTGTCAAACGCTATTGACAAAAATTTCACGCCATGAAATTTCTTTCATTAACGGATAAAAATATCACGCGGTGCAAAAAATATCATGCAGCGCAACAAGAGCCGGGTGGAGACAATGACGATTGGCGGGACGGGCATTCGTGATGACGAAACCAGCATGGCGACACGGGCGGCGTGGCTGCACTATGCCGGCGGCCTGACCCAGGCGGAGGTCGCCAAGCGCCTGGGGCTCACCTCGCTCAAGGCCCACCGGCTGATCATGAAGGCCAACCAGGAAGGCCTGGTGAAGGTCTATATCGACGGCGAAGTCTCCGAATGCGTGGAGCTCGAACAGGCGCTTTCGGCGCGCTACGGCCTCGACTATTGCGAAGTGGTGCCGGACTTCGATTCCGATGACCTGCCGCTGAAGGCGCTTGGCATTTCCGGCGCACAGTTCCTGAAGCGTGAGATCGAGCGTGGCGAAACGGCGCTGGTCGGAGTCGGTCATGGCCGCACGCTTGCTGCTTGCGTCGAATATCTGCCGCGGATCGCCAGCGGCAACACCCGCTTCGTGTCGCTGCTCGGCGGGCTTACCCGCAAGTTCTCCGCCAACCCGCATGACGTGATCCACCGGCTCGCCGAGCGTACGGGGGCAGAGGCCTATGTCATGCCAGTGCCGTTCTTCGCCAACACGGTCGAGGATCGCGACGTGCTCTTCAGCCAGCGCGGCGTGCGCGAAGTCTTCGATCTCGCCAAGACAGCCGATCTCCTGATGGTCGGCATTGGCACCGTCGAGCGCGAGGCGTCGCTGGTTTCGACCGGCATGATCGAGACCAGCGAGATCGAGGACATCCAGAAGGGCGGGGCGATGGGAGAGTTGCTCGGCCACTTCTTCGACCGCGACGGCAAGCCGGTCGAGACGACGCTTTCCGACCGCACGTTTACGCTCAGCCGCGAGGACCTGAAGAACCGCCGCACGGTCGCTGTTGCCGGCGGCAAGATCAAGGTTCCGGCCATCCGGGCGGTGCTCGCCAGCGGGCAATTGAGCGGTCTCATCACCGACGAGAGGACTGCGAGGGCGCTGGCCGCCGACGGCGCATGAGGCGCTGAAACATTCGAGGCCATGCGGAGGGCAGGGAGGATCTGCCATCCGGGCCTTAACGGGAGGAATACCGGTGGGGTAGCCGGCAGTCGCAATCATACCCGCAACGGAGGAGAAGACGAATGTACGAGAAGGAGAAGGACCTCATCAGCGCATTCCTGCGTGGGGAGGTGGACCGCCGCGGCATGCTCAAGGGATTGGGGGCTGCAGGCCTGGCAGCCGGCACGGCCGGCACGTTGTTCAACATGATGTCGACGCAGGCGCTCGCCGCCGATTTCGACTGGAAGGCGCATTCGGGCAAGAAGCTGAAGCTGCTTTTGAACAAGCACCCTTACGCCGATGCGATGATCGCCAACCTGCAGGCCTTCAAGGACCTGACCGGCATCGACGTTACCTATGACGTGTTTCCGGAAGACGTCTATTTCGACAAGGTGACGGCGGCGTTGTCTTCGGGCTCGGCAGAATACGATGCCTTCATGACCGGCGCCTACATGACCTGGACCTATGGACCGGCCGGCTGGATCGCCGACCTCAACGAATGGATCAAGGATCCGGCCAAGACCAACCCCAACTACAACTGGGACGATTTCCTCGCAGGCGTGAAGAATTCCTGCGCCTGGAACGGCCAGCCGGGCGGGGCGCTCGGCTCGGAAGACGCCAAGCAGTGGTGCATTCCGTGGGCGTTCGAGCAGAACAACATCACCTATAACCGCGAGATGTTCGACAAGGCCGGCGTCGAGCTGCCGAAGAACCTCGACGACATGATCACGGTGGCGGCCAAGCTGCAGAAGGACATCGGTGGCATCTACGGCATCGGCGTTCGCGGTTCGCGCTCCTGGGCGACGATCCATCCGGGCTTCCTGTCGGGTTATGCCAACTTCAACCAGAAGGACCTGAACGTCTCGGCCGACGGCAAGCTGTCAGCGGCGATGGGCACGGCGGAATCCAAGGCCTACCACGCCAAGTTCGTGCAGATGATCCAGGAAAGCGGTCCGAAGGACTGGTCGACCTACACCTGGTATCAGGTCGGCACCGACCTTGGCGCCGGCGCTTCGGCGATGATCTTCGACGCCGATTGCCTCGGCTACTTCATGAACGGTGGCGACAACAAGATGGCCGGCAAGCTCGGCTATGCCGCCTTCGCCGCCAACCCGGAAGCCACTGCCTCGACGCCGAACATCTGGATCTGGTCGCTCGCCATGTCCAACTTCTCCAAGGACAAGGACGCCACCTGGTACTTCCTGCAATGGGCTTCCGGTCCGGAGCATGCGCTGTTCGGCGCCACCAAGATGGACTTCGTCGATCCGGTTCGCCAGTCGATCTGGAAGGACGAGATCTTCCGCGAGAAGCTCAACGGCAAGTATCCGGGTTACGTCGAAATGTTCGACGCCTCGGCCGCCGGCGCCTCCATCAAGTTCACGCCGCAGCCGCTGTTCTTCGACGTGACCACCGAATGGGCGTCGACGCTGCAGAAGATGGTCGCCAAGCAGGTGCCGGTCGATGAGGGTCTCGACCAGCTCGTGGAAAGCATCAACCGCCAGCTCCAAGAGGCGGGTCTCGGCTGATAGGCCTCCCAAGCGATCCCCGGCGCCAGCACGCGCCGGGGATCCCGAGATGCCGGCTCGACCGGCCTGTTGCGACCGGTTTGAGGTCGCGCCGAAATCAACCTGAGATGCCGAGGAACTGGCGCGGCGCCTGAAGGCTGCCGCGTGCCGCGTGCTCTTCAAAGACGTCAGGAACGGAGCTCGACATGGCTTCAACAGAAACCCTCAAGAGACCAGCCTCCGGTTTCAGGATCAGCAGGAAGATGCTTCCCTATGTGCTGAGCCTGCCGGCGCTGCTCGTCTGCATCGGCATCCTCATCCCGTTCTTCACGGCGGTCATCTACTCCTTCCAGCGCTACCGGTTGAGCCAGCCCTGGGCGCGCCAGTTCAACTGGGGCGAAAACTACCTCAACTTCTTCACCGACCCGGCCTTCTGGAACACGCTGAAAGTGTCGCTGCTCTATGCCGGCCTCACCGTGACGCTGGAACTGCTGCTCGGTCTCGGCATCGCGCTGCTGCTGCAGCGGCGCTCCGCGGTCAACAACTTCATCTCGATCATGCTGCTTTTGCCGCTGATGATCGCGCCGGCGCTGGCCGCCTTGATGTGGAAGCTGATGACCAATCCGAGCTTCGGTATCCTCAGCTATCTCGCAAGCCTGATCGGACTGCATGATTTCCGCTGGGCGTCCTCGCCGGACACAGCGCTGCTCACCGTCGTGCTCGTCGACATCTGGGTCTATACGCCCTTCATCATGATCCTGCTGCTTGCGGGCTTGCGCTCGCTGCCGACGCAGCCCTTCGAGGCGGCCGCACTCGATGGCGTGCCGCGCAGCTTCGTCTTCTTCCGCATCACGCTTCCGATGCTCACACCTTACATCCTGACGGCAACGCTGTTCCGGTTGCTCGACAGTATCCAGCAGTTCGACATCATCTACGCGATGACCCAGGGCGGGCCCGGCAACACGCTCACCGTCTTCCAGGTCGAGGCCTATCTCAACTTCTTCCAGTCGACCAATGTCGGCCGGTCGGCGGCACTGCTGATCATCCTGTGGGCGATCACCTACACGCTGTCCAACGTCTTCATCAAGAACTGGCTGCGGCTGCGCGAACGCGCACGCGGCGAAGCGTAAAGGAGGGACCAATGGAAACCATGTCTCCGCTCGAACGGACCTTGCGCGGTCTCGCCCTCACGCTCGTCGTCGTCTTCTTCATGTTCCCGATCTTCTGGATCTTCCTGATGTCGTTCCAGACGAACGAGACGATCCTCGCGATCCCGCCATCGGTCGTGTTCTCGCCGACGCTTTCCAACTATGCGGCGCTGATCACCGGCAAGCTGCAGACGGCGGCCGGAACGCTCGACATCGCCTTCATGCGCAATCTCGGCAACTCGATCTTCCTGTCGGTCGCCTCCGTCGCCGTGGCGCTGGTGCTCGGCGTGCCAGCGGCCTATGCCTTTGCCCGCCACAAGTTCAAAGGATCGGAAGACATCGCGTTCACGCTGCTGTCCTTCCGCTTCGCGCCGCCGCTGCTGGTGCTCCTGCCGCTGACGCAGTACTTCCAGTGGCTCGGGCTCTCCAACACTTACTTCGGCCTGATCTGGGTCTACCAGCTGATCTGCCTGCCGCTGATTCTCTGGATCGTGCGCGGCTACTTCGAGGACATCTCGGCCGACGTCGAATATGCCTATCGCATCGCCGGCCATTCCTGGTTTGCGACGTTCCGCAAGATCGCCCTGCCGCTTGCCGGACCGGGCATTGCCGCCGCCGGCCTGCTCGCCTTCATCTTCGCCTGGAACAACTTCGTCTTCGCGCTGGTGCTGGCATCTGCCGACAAGCAGCCGGTGACGGTCGGCGCGCTTGCCTTCGTCACCTCCTCGGGCATCCAATACGGACAGATCGCCGCGGCCATCGTGCTTTCGGTGACGCCGACGCTCGCACTTGCACTCTACGCCCAGCGCTACCTCGTCGAAGGCCTGTCGCTCGGCGCGGTGAAAGGGTAACTCATGACCACGCTGCAACTGAAGAATATCGTCAAGCGCTACAAGAGCCAGACGGTTCTCGACGATCTTACGCTTGACGTCGCCGACGGTGAACGGCTGGTGCTCTTCGGCCCCTCCGGCGCCGGCAAGACCGTGCTGCTCCGGCTGGTTGCCGGCGTTATCGAGCCGGACGAGGGCAGGGTGCTGATCGGCGGCGAGGACATGACCGATGTCGATGCCGAACATCGCGGCGTCGGCATGGCATTCCAGAACTTCGCGCTCTTCCCGCACATGAGTGCCTTCGACAACATTGCAAGCCCGCTGACGGCGACGCGATCGTCGAAGGAGAAAATAGCGGCAGGCGTGCAGAAGGTCGCCAAGCTCTTAAAGATCGACCATGTGCTGACGCATCACCCGAAGGCACTGTCGAACGGTCAGAAGCAGCGCACGGCACTTGCCCGTGCGCTTGTCGGCTCGCCGCCGCTGCTTCTCCTCGATGATCCCTTGCGCAACGTCGACGCGAAGCTCCGCTTCGAGATGCGGCTGGAACTGCCGCGACTGCTCGCAGCGCAAGGCGCCACCGTCGTCTACGTCACCCAGGACTACAAGGAGGCGATGGCGCTCGGCGACCGGATCGCGGTCATGGCCTCAGGCCGCATCCGCCAGATCGGCACGCCGCAAGAGATCTACAACGCGCCCGCCGACATCGAGATCGCACGGCTCTTCGGCGATCCGACGATCAACCTGCTGGATGTCACGCCGCAGCGCAGCGGCGGAGACGCCTTCGTCGAGCTCTCGAATGTACGGGTGCGGCTCGGCGACTATGGCGCCGATGTCGTCGGCAGTCCGTGCGTTATCGGGCTCAGGCCGGAGGCGATCAGTTTCGTCGATGCGGCAGCACCTGGCGCCATTCCTGTGACGGTCGAGGCGGAAACGCCGCTCAACGAAAAGACCGTGACGCTGGCGCTGACGGCACGCGGCCGCGAAATCCTGGTGTCGCGTCCGGCCGGCACGCCTGGTCCGACCGCCGGACCTGCCCATATTGCCGTCAATGGCGCGCAGGCCTTTCTCTTCGACAAGACGAGCGGCGCTCTTTTGCCGCGCGCCGACCTTGCAGCCAAGCGTAATGGAGAAGCGGCATGACCGACACCGCTCTTTTGATCAAGGACGTCGACAAGTTCTACGGCCCCGTCGACTTCGGCGTGCATGCCGTGAAGAAGCTGAACATGGATGTGCGAAAGGGCGAGATCATCGCTTTGCTCGGCTCCTCCGGATGCGGCAAGACTTCGACCTTGCGCATGATCGCCGGCTTCGAGGCGGTCTCGCGCGGAACGATCTCGCTTGCAGGCAAAGAGGTCCAGACGCTGCCGCCGGTGCGCCGCAACGTCGCCATGGCATTCGAGGGCTATTCACTCTATCCGCCGCTGACGGTGCGCGAGAACATCGCCTTTGCGCTGAAGGCCTCGAAGCTCTCGCAGGGCGTCGTCGACGAGAAGGTGGCCAGTATCGCCAAACTGCTCGAAATCGAGGACATTCTCGGGCGCTATCCGAGCTCGATCTCCGGCGGCCAGCAGCAGCGCGCCTCGCTCGGGCGGGCGCTGATCCGCGACGCCAACCTGCACCTGCTCGACGAGCCGATGGGACAGCTCGAGCCGCAGCTTCGGGCGCTGCTTCGCGGCCGCATCAAGCACTTCATCAAGGAGCGCGGGCTGACGGCGATCCTCGTGACCCACGACCAAACCGAAGCGAACGCGCTTGCCGACCGCATCGCGGTCATGGAGGGCGGCGTGCTGCAACAGTTCGATACGCCGCAGAAGATCAAGGAGCGGCCGGCCAATCTGTTCACCGGCACCTTCGTCGGCGAGCCGCCGATGAACGTCTTTGAGGCCAGCGTCACCGGCTCGGACAGCAAGATGGCCTTTGGGCTCAAGGACGGCGTGCGGCTCGAATATGCGGCGTCGGATTTCTCGCATGCGGTGCGCGACGAACTCATCAAGCGGCAGAAGGTGGTGCTCGGAATCCGGCCCTATTCGGTGCGCCGCAGCGCTGATGGTGTGACGGGCCGCGTCGCCGTCAACCAGTGGCTCGGCGACCAGACCCATATCGCCGCGGACTTTGCCGGCGGCACCATGGTGCTGGTCGAGCACGATCGCACGGAGCTCGATGTCGGCCAGCCGATCGGCATTCATCTCGATCCGTCGAGCCTGCATGTGTTCGATGGCGAGAGCGGACGGGCGATCAGTCACGGACAGGAGCTCGCCTGATGCGGGACATCCTCATCGGCATCGATGCGGGGACGTCGGTCATCAAGTCGGTGGCCTTCGATCTCACCGGCCGGCAGATCGCCACGGCGGCACTACCGAACGCCTATGAGGCCGTAGGCCGCGCCGGCAGCGTGCAGGACCTCGACCGCACCTGGGCCGACGCGGCAACGACGCTGAAGCAGCTCTCCGACAAGATCGAGAACCTCGCCGGCCGTGTCGCTGCGATCGCCGTGACCGGTCAGGGCGACGGCACATGGATGATCGACAAGGCCGGCGTGCCGGTCGGCAAGGGCTGGCTGTGGCTCGACGCGCGCGCCGGCGAGACCGTCGAGCGGCTGCGCGCCGACAGCGGCGATATCGCCCGCTTCGAAAGCACCGGCTCGGGCCTTGCCGCCTGCCAGCAGGGGCCGCAGCTTCGCTGGATGCGCGACCATGCGCCCGAGATGCTCTCAGGCGTCGCCACCACCTTCCACTGCAAGGACTGGCTCTATTTCAAGCTGACGGGCAAACGCGCCACCGATCCCTCCGAGGCGAATTTCAGTTTCGGCAATTTCCGCAGCCGCAGCTATAGCGACGATGTCATCCGCTTTCTCGGCCTTGAAAAGCTGAAGCATGTGCTGCCCGAGATCGTCGACGGAGCGGCGACCCATCATCCGCTGTCGGCGGAAGCGGCCGGGATCACCGGGCTCACCGAGGGCACGCCCATCGTGCTCGGCTACGTCGATGTCGTCTGCACAGCCCTTGGCGCCGGGCTCTACGATCCGGGCACCGATACCGGCTGCTCGATCATCGGCTCGACCGGCATGCACATGCGGCTCGCCAATGGCGCCGACGATGTGCGGCTGAACCGGGACTTGACCGGCTACACCATGTGCATGCCGATCCCCGGCGCCTATGCGCAGATGCAGTCGAACATGGCCGCGACGCTCAATATCGACTGGATCCTCTCGCTGGCCTCAGGCCTCTTGAAGGGCATGGGGGTCGAGAAATCCAAGAGCGAGTTGCTCGCTTTTGTCGACGGCTGGCTGGCCGATGCCAAGGACACGCCATTGATCTTCCAGCCCTATATCTCGGAAGCCGGCGAGCGTGGCCCCTTCGTCGACGCGACGGCGCGGGCGTCCTTCGTCGGGCTGTCAATCACCCACGGCTTTCCCGACATGGTAAAGGCGGTGTTCGACGGGCTCGCCATGGCGGCGCGCGATTGCTACGCCGAGATGGGGCCGCTTCCAGGCCGCATCCGGCTGACGGGGGGAGCTGCCCGCAGCGCCTCGCTCCGCCGCATCCTCGGTGCTGCCCTTGGCGCCAGCGTCCAGACGAGCGAGCGGGAAGAGGCCGGTGCTGCCGGTGCCGCGATGATCGCCGCCGTCTCGCTCGGCATCTATCCCTCGATGGCCGATTGCCTCGGCGATTGGGTGACGCCCTATCAGCGCCCCGCGGAGGCCGCCGATCCGGCGCTTGCCCGCCGCTACAACGAACTCTTTCCCACCTACCAGCAGTCGCGCACAGCGCTCAGGCCCGTCTGGCACGCACTCTCCCAAGGTGCGGCCGCGGGAACTCAACAGGAAACATCGAAATGAAGAAGATAGCCATTATCGGCGACCGGTTCATGCTGCCGGACGTGTTTCGCGACAAGATCGTCGAGGCGACCGGCAACGGCCATGACATCCGCACGCTCGAACTGCCCTGGCCGGATGTGCCGATGGAGCACGGCTATGCCGTCGAGGGCATGGACGGGCTCAAGGAATATCTCGGCAAGCCGGAGGACATTATCGACTTCATCGGTGACGCCGAGATCCTGGTGACGCAGCTGGCGCCTCTGTCGCGCGGAATGCTTCAGGCACTGCCCGGCTTGAGGCTCGTCGCCGTCTCGCGCGGCGGTCCTGTCAACATCGACATGGGGGCCGCACGCGATGCCGGCGTTCGCGTCGTCAACACGCCCGGCCGCAATGCCAACGCCGTTGCCGAGTTCACGCTTGGTGCCATTCTCGCCGAAACGCGGCTGATCCGCACCGGCCACGAAGCCTTGCGCAAGGGCGAGTGGCGGGGCGATCTCTACCGCGCCGATCGCACCGGTCGCGAGCTCTGCGAAATGACCGTCGGCGTCATCGGCTACGGCAATATCGGGACCAAGGTGGTGCGCCTTTTGCGCGCCTTCGGCACCAAGGTGGTGGTGCACGATCCCTATGTGCAGCTCTCGGCCGATGATCTGAACGCCGGCGTCGAGCAGGTGTCGCTCGACACGCTTCTCTCCCGTTCCGATGTCGTGACCCTGCATCCGCGCGTCACGGAGGAGACGCGCAACATGATGAACGCCGAGACCTTCGCCAGGATGAAGCCGGGCGCGATCTTCGTGAACACGGCGCGCGGTCCGCTCTGCGACTACGACGCCCTTTATGAGAACCTGGTGAGCGGCCATCTGTCGGCGGCGATGCTCGAAACCTTCGCGATCGAGCCGGTGCCGAAAGACTGGCCGCTGCTGCAACTGGCGAATGTGACGCTGACGCCGCATATTGCCGGCGCCTCGGTACGCACCGTCACCTTCGCCGCCGAAATGGCGGCCGAGGAAGTCCGCCGCTACATCGCCGGTCTGCCGCCGGTCAATCCGTGCTGATGACAGGAGCAACGATGGTGAGTTCCGAGACCGGAATATACGATCTGTTCGTCGTCGGCGGCGGCGTCAATGGTGCGGGCATCGCGCGCGATGCGGCCGGGCGCGGGCTCTCGGTGCTGTTGTGCGAAAAGGACGACCTGGCGCAGGGCACCAGCTCGCGCTCCGGCAAGCTGGTGCATGGCGGCCTGCGTTATCTCGAATATTACGAGTTCCGGCTGGTGCGCGAGGCGCTGATCGAGCGCGAGGTGCTTTTGGAGTCCGCGCCGCATATCATCTGGCCGATGCGCTTCGTGCTGCCGCATAACCCTCAGGACCGCCCGGCCTGGCTCGTCCGGCTCGGGCTGTTCCTCTACGACCATCTCGGCGGGCGCAAACGCCTGCCGGGCACCCGCAGCCTCAACCTTGCGACGGCGCCCGAGGGCGCGCCGATCAAGCGCGATTATCGCAAAGCGTTCGAATATTCCGACTGTTGGGTCGATGACGCGCGCCTCGTGGTGCTCAACGCGCTCGATGCCACTGCTCGTGGCGCCCGGGTGTTGACCCGGACCGCCTGCAGCGCGATCCGAAGGCGGGACGGGCTCTGGTTTATCGAGATGACCGACACGCGCACCGGCGCCAAGACCGAGGCGAGGGCGCGCTGTGTCGTCAACACCGCCGGTCCGTGGGTCAACGACGTCATCGGCCGGATCGGGGGCCTGAACTCCACCCGCAGCGTGCGCCTCGTCAAGGGCAGCCACATCGTCGTGCCGAAATTCTGGGAGGGGCGGCAGGCCTATCTGGTGCAGAACCCGGACAAGCGGGTCATCTTCATCAATCCCTACCAGAACGACCTGGCGCTGATCGGCACGACGGATATCCCCTACGAAGGCCGTCCGGAGGACGTGACCGCCGACGGCAACGAGATCGCCTATCTCTTGAAATCGGTGAACCGCTACTTCAAGCAGCAGCTGACGTCGGACGATATCGTCTACAGCTTCTCCGGCGTACGACCGCTCTATGACGACAATGCCGAAAACCCCTCGGCCGTCACCCGTGACTATATTTTCGAGGTCGATGCGACTGACAACCAGGCGCCGTTGCTCTCGGTCTTCGGCGGCAAGATCACCACTTTCCGCAAGCTTTCCGAACATGCGCTGGAGCGGCTGAAGCCGTTTTTCCCCAAGATGGGGCCGGCCTGGACGGCGAAGGCGCATCTGCCGGGCGGCGACATGGCGGCGGCCGATTTCGATCTGTTCCTGGGTGAGTTGAAGGCGCGCTATCGCTGGTTGCCATCGGATCTCGTCAAACACTATGCGCGGCTCTATGGCACCCGCACGCATGCGCTGCTTGCCGGCGCTACATCGCTTGATGATCTCGGCCCGGCTTTCGGTTCGCTCTTTCGCGAGCGCGAGGCGCGTTTCCTCATCGAAAACGAATGGGCGCTGACGGCGGACGACATTCTCGACCGGCGCACCAAGCATGGCCTGCACATGACGCCGGCCGAGCGGCAGGCCTTTACTCATTGGCTGGACCGCCAGCAGGCCGCGGCCTGAAGGAGAACGGATGCGAAGTCTGGAATTCGAAGCGCTTCTCGATCTTTCGGCCCGCGTCGGGGCGGATCCGCTGCTGGTGCAGGGGGCGGGCGGCAATACCTCGATCAAGGAGGGCGGTACGCTCTGGATCAAGGCCTCGGGCCTGTGGCTGGCGCATGCGCGCCAGCGCGACGTCATGGTGCCGGTGGCACTCGAGCCCTTGCTCAATGCGTTGGAAGCGAACGACCCGGCAACCGAGAAGGCGCAGGATTTCGTGATAACCGAGCGCAACCCTTCGGGCCTGCGCCCCTCGATCGAAACCACCGTGCATGCGCTGATGCCGCAGAAGGTGGTGGTGCATGTGCACTGCGTCGAGACGATCGCGACGGCGGTGCAGACCAACGGTGCGGCGATCACTGCTGAGCGGCTTGCCGGCTACCCCCATGTTTTCGTGCCCTATGCCCGCCCGGGCCTGCCGCTTGCAAGAGCAATCGCTGAGCGGATGCAGGACAACACGTCGGTTCTGATCCTCGGCAATCACGGCCTGGTCGTCGCCGCTGAAACCGTGGTCGACGCGGCGATCCTGCTCACCGACATTACCCGCCGCCTGACCGGCACGCGTCGGCAGGCGCTGGCCGCCGATCTCGCGTCGCTCGGTCGGCTTGCGGTCGACAGCGATTACCGGCTGCCGGAGGACATTGCCCTGCATTCGGTCGCCGCCGATCTCGACAGTTGCCGGCTTGCTGCCGGCGGCAGTCTCTATCCCGATCATGTCATCTTCCTCGGCAAGGGGGTGTCGGTGGCCGCGCCCGGCGAGACCGCGCTTTCGATCGAGACGAAGCGGCGTGCGAGCGGCGACAGCCTGCCGCCCTTGCTGCTCTTCCCGGGCAAGGGCGTGCTCGTGCAGAAGGAGATTTCTGCCGGTGCCTTCGCCATGGCGCGGTGCCTTGCCGACGTGACGGCACGCATTCCAGCGGACGCACGGTTACGTTACCTGACCGAGGCGGAGAACGCCGAGCTTCTCGGCTGGGACGCCGAGAAATACCGCCAGCAGCTCAACCGCGCCGGACAGGTGCTGCAATGAGCGGTGACAATCGCAAGCTGGTCGTCGGCATCGATCTTGGCACCTCTGGCGCCCGTGCGGTCGCGATGGCGGCGGACGGCACGGTCGTGGCATCGGGTGCAGCGAAGCTCTCGGCTTTTTCTGCGGATCACCGCGATCCGATCGGCTGGTGGAAGGCCGTGCAGGCGGCGCTCGAAGAAGCGCTTGGGGGTACCGACAGGCAGAAGGTCGTTGCACTTTCGATCGACGGTACATCGGGCACGATGCTGCCGGTCGATCATGCGGGCGCGCCGTTGGCAACGCCTATGATGTACAACGACCCGGTTGCCGACCGCGCACCGCTCGATGCGGTCTCTGCCTATGCGCCGCGCGAAAGTGCGGCCCATGGCGCCACATCCGGCCTTGCCAAGCTTCTCGCTTTCCAGACTGTGCCGGGCGTGTTCCGGGTGATCCATCAGGCCGATTGGCTGGCCGGGCATTTCACCGGGCTCTACGATGTCTCCGACGAGAACAATGCGTTGAAGACCGGCTACGATCCCGTGTCGCGGTCCTGGCCGGATTGGATGGAAAAGACCGGCGCCCGCGTCGAACTGCTGCCGGATGTGCTGCCGGCTGGTGCGCCGATCGCGACGATCTCGCCGGAAGCGGCCGGAGCCTTCGGGCTTTCAAGCGAGGTGGTGGTCGTTGCCGGCACCACGGACGGATGCGCCTCGTTTCTCGCCACTGGCGCCGATCAGCCGGGCGACGGCGTCAGCGCGCTCGGCACGACGCTGACAGCGAAGATGCTGTCCGACCGTCCGCTGTTTGCGCCGGAATACGGGCTCTACAGTCACCGCATCGGCGAGATGTGGCTCGCCGGCGGGGCGTCCAATACGGGCGGGGTGGTGCTGGCCGAGCATTTCTCGCCGGAGCGGATCGCTGCACTTTCGGCCGGGATCGATCCGGCCGTCGACACCGGGCTCGATTATTATCCGCTGGTGAAGCCCGGCGAGCGCTTCCCAATCGCCGATCCGGATTTCGCCCCGCGCATGAGCCCGCGGCCGGCCGATGACGCGACCTTCCTCAAGGCAATCTTCGAGGGCATCGCCGGCGTCGAGAGCCTCGCCTATCAGCGGCTGGCGTCGCTTGGCGGACCGGGGCTCCGATCGCTTCGCAGTGTCGGCGGCGGCGCCAAGAACGCGGCCTGGAGCGCGATCCGGGCGCGCAAGCTCGGCGTGCCGTTCCTGCCCGTCCTGTCCGAGGAGGCGGCGGCCGGCACGGCACGGCTGGCGCTGGCCGGTGCCAGAAAGGCTGGTGTGCTGTGACGTTTGCTCAAACGACTGCGATAGCGAGGCTTGGCGAGATTGCCGATCGCTACGACGCCTTCCTGATCGATCAGTTCGGCGTGCTGCGCGATGGCCGCGGGCCCTATCCGGGTGCGGCCGAAACGCTGGTCAAGCTGAAGGATGCGGGAAAGCGCATCATCATCCTCTCGAATTCCGGCAAGCGCTCGGCGGAAAACGACCGTCGCCTCGTCGATCTCGGTTTCGTCGCGGGGAGCTGGGATTGGTTCCTGACCTCGGGCGAGGTCGCCTGGCAGATTCTCAGGCGGGAGGGCGAGGGTGCCACCGGTGGGCGGCGCAAGTGCCTGCTGATCAGTCGCGACGGTGACCTCTCGCCGCTGACGGGGTTAGACCTCGAACGCACGACCAGTGGTGCCGATGCCGATTTCGTGCTGCTCGCCGCGAGCGAGGGCGATGTCCATCCGCTTTCCCACTACGAGGCGCTTTTGGCGCCGGCCGCCAGACGCGGCGTGCCCTGCCTGTGCACCAATCCGGACAAGGTGATGCTGATCAAGGAAGGTACCGCCTTCGGCGCCGGGCGTATCGCCGAGCTCTACGAAGAGCTTGGCGGCAGTGTGCGCTGGATCGGCAAGCCCTTTGCCGACATCTATGCAGCCGCGCTGGAATTCCTCGGCCATCCGGATCCGACGCGTGTCTGCGCGATCGGCGACAGCATCGAGCATGACATTGCCGGTGCCGCGAGCGCGGGACTTCGCTCGATACTGGTGACGACGGGGATCCTGGAGCGCGCCTCGGACGCGGAGCGCCGCAAGCTCTTTGCCGAACACGGCGCCAACCCCGATTTCATCCTTCCGAAATTTCTCTGGTAGCCGGGAGTAAGGTCGTGGCCTTCACGCTGTCGCTCAACACCAATCCGCTGGTCAACCGCTTCGCCGAGCCTGACGACCTGATCGACACGATCGCCGAGAAGATCCGCATCGGCTACGTTCAGCTCACCCACGAGTTCGTCAATCCCGGCTGGCCGGCGGCAACGATCGCCAAGACCGTCAGGCAGTTTCGTCGGGCGCTCGACCGTACCGGCGTGAAGATCACCTCCGGCATGACCGGCCCCTATGGTCGGCTCAATCATTTCGGCCATCCGGACCCGGATGTCAGGCGCTACTATGTCGACTGGTTCAAGACCTTCGCCGATATCTCCGCCGATCTTGGCGCCTCGGGCATGGGCACGCAGTTCGCGATCTTCACGCTTCGCGATTACGACGACCCGTCGCGGCGCGAGGCGATGATGCGGATCGCCATCGATTGCTGGCGCGAAGTTGCCGAGCACGGCAAGGCGGCGGGGCTCTCCTATGTCTTCTGGGAGCCGATGTCGGTCGGGCGCGAGTTCGGCCACACGATCGAGGAATGCCGTGCGCTCGACCGGCGGCTCGCCGAAGCCCATTTGCCGATCCCGATGAAGATGATGGTCGATATCGACCACGGCGACGTCACCTCCGACAACCCCAACGACATCGATCCCTATGCCTGGGCGGCGGCGTTCCCTGAGCGCTCGCCGATCATCCACATCAAGCAATCCTCGATGAACAAGGGCGGTCATTGGCCGTTCACCGCCGCCTACAACCGCGACGGCCGCATCACGCCGGAGAGGCTGATCGGCGCGGTCAAGGCCGGTGGCGGCACCGACAACGAGATCTGCCTGGAGCTTTCCTTCCGCGAACGCGAGCCGACGGACCACAACGTCGTCGAGATGATCCGGGAGTCGGTCGAATTCTGGGAGCCGCATATCGATACGGGCTTCAATCGCACAGAAAAATCACACTGAAAGATCACAAAATCACGTTAGATAAATTGAAATATCACAAATAGGTGTTACCTTCTCACGGTGAGCGTGGTCGAGGCTGCGCGGGATCGGGACCGAGACGATGAAGCCGGAAGACAGGCGACAGGCGATCATGGATGTGTTGATGGAGGCCGGAACGGCCTCCGTCGAAGACCTCTCCTTGCGCTTCGGCGTCAGCAAGATGACAGTGCATCGCGACCTCGACGACCTCGAGCAAGCGGGCCTCTTGCGCAAGGTCCATGGCGGCGCCTCGATCCAGTCGAGCCCGCAATTCGAAAGCGATTTCCGCTACCGCGAAAAGATCGCCATCTCCGAAAAGCGGCGGATCGCCGAACATGCGGCGAGCCTGATCGAGCCGGGGCAGAGCATCCTCATCGACGACAGTTCGACCACCGGCGCGATCGCCGATTGCATCCGCGACATCCGGCCGCTGACGGTCATCACCAACAATCTCGGCGTGATCACCAGCCTCTCAGGTGCTGCGGGCATCAACGTCATCGCGCTCGGCGGCCAATACAGCAAGAAGTTCAACGGCTTCTTCGGCATCGTCACGGACGAGGCGCTGCGGTCGCTGCGCGTCGATATCGCCTTTCTCTCGAGTTCTGCCATCGAAGGCACCACGGCCTTCCACCAGGACCAGGAGGTGGTGCAGGCCAAGCGCCTGATGGTGAAGGCGGCCAAGCGCAAATACCTCTTAGTAGACCACGACAAATTCGGGCGCTCTGCGCTCCATTTCCTGACCGGGCTCGATTCCTTCGACGCGGTGCTGACCGGCGCTGAAGTTTCGGCCGAACATGCCGCACCGCTCGAAGAGGCAGGCATCCGGCTGGTCAGGATCGACAATCTCAAGGAGAAAGCATGAGCAAGTCAGGCCTGTGGGTCGGCACCAGCTGGAAGATGAACAAGACGCTTGCCGAGGCGATGGTCTTTGCCGACGGCCTGGCGGCTGCCGACGCTTCGCGCGACGACCGCATCCAGCGCTTCGTCATTCCGCCGTTCACGGCGGTGCGTGAGGTCAAGGCGCGACTTTCCGGCACCAGCGTCAAGGTCGGCGCGCAGAACATGCATTGGGACGATGCCGGCGCCTGGACCGGCGAGGTGTCGCCGCTGATGCTTGCGGATTGCAACCTCGATGTGGTCGAGCTCGGCCACAGCGAGCGGCGCGAGCATTTCGGCGAGACCGACCGCACCGTCGGCCTGAAGACGGCAGCCGCCGTGCGCCATGGTCTGGTGCCGCTGATCTGCATCGGCGAGACGCTTTCTGAGCGCGAAGCGGGCGAGGCGGATCAGGTGCTGAAGCGCCAGGTCGAAGGCGCGCTGGCACTTCTCGAAGGCGCGGCGAAGAAGGCGACGATCCTGCTGGCCTACGAGCCGGTCTGGGCGATCGGCGTCAACGGCATTCCGGCGACGGCTGACTATGCCGACGAGCGCCACAAGCGCATCGCAGAGGTGGCGGAAGCCGCCCTCGGCCGTCGCGTGCCGGTGCTCTACGGCGGCAGCGTCAACCCCGGCAATTGCGAAGAACTGATCACCCAGGCGCATATCGACGGCCTCTTCATCGGCCGCTCCGCCTGGGACGTCACTGGCTATCTCGACATTCTGCAGCGTGTCGCCAAGGCGATCTGAGCCCCGGCCGTTGCAGCTCAAGAAGAACGAAAGGAACAATCATGAAGATTGCAATCGGAGCCGACAGCGCCGGCAAGCCCCTGCTGGATGTCATAGCCGCCCATCTCGGTGGCCGCAGCGACGTGGAAGTCGTGGATCTCAGCCAGTCCGGCTTCTATGCGGACCTCGCACAGAACCTGGCGCAGCAGGTTGTCGAGGGCAAGCATGACCGCGGCATACTGTTCTGCGGTACCGGCATCGGTGTATGCATCTCGGCCAACAAGGTGCCGGGCATCCGCGCGGCGCTGACGCACGACACCTATTCGGCCGAGCGGGCCGCCAAGTCGAATAACGCCCAGATCATCACCATGGGCGCCCGCGTCATCGGTCCGGAGCTGGCAAAGTCGATCGTCGACACCTGGCTCGCGTCCGAGTTCGACCCGAACGGCTCTTCAGCCGGCAATGTCGAGGCGATCAATCGCCTGGATGCCGCAAGAGCCGGTTGAGGGAAGGGGCGGGCGGCTTGCCGTCTGCATCCGGTTCCCGGTTCAAGGCCTACCTTATCTCGCGATGCCGTTGATCCTCCCTCAGGCATCGTGACGACACGCCCGGCAGCGATGCCGGGCGTTTTCATGTCCGGTCTCCCGCTTCGCCTTGACGAAGCTTCTGCAAATATTTGAATATTCTTGCGGATCGTCAATTGAAGGGCGTCGCCGCATGAGTGAAACCACCCCGACCGAGCCGCATCAAAGCGCGCACCACCATGTGGCGCGCATGAGCGGTCGCGACACGCATGAACATCACAGGACGGCGACGACGCTCGAACTCTTGTTCGACCTGACCTTCGTCATCGCCTTTAGCCTGGCGGCTTCGCAGCTTGCTCATTTCCTGGCCGAAGGGCACTTCTTTTCCGGCCTCTTCGGCTTCGCGCTTGCGACCTTCTCCATCTGCTGGGCCTGGATCAATTTCAGCTGGTTTGCCTCCGCCTACGACACGGACGACTGGGTATTCCGCATCGTCACCATGGTGCAGATGGTCGGCGTGCTGATCCTTGCGATCGCCCTGCCGCCAATGTTCGAATCGATCGACAAGGGTGAGCATCTCGACAACGGCATCATGGTGCTCGGCTATGTCGTCATGCGGGTGGCAATGCTCTTCCAATGGCTGCGCGCCAGCCGGCAGGACCCGGCCCGACGGGATGCCTGCATGGCCTATGTCAAAGCAATCAGCCTCGCCCAGCTTGGCTGGGTCGTTCTGATCTTCTTCGATTTCTCGCTGCTGGTGACCTTCGTCATGGTCGTGGGGCTGACGGCGATCGAGATGCTGGGCCCCTATGTCGCCGAGATGCGCTACGGCGGAACGCCCTGGCATGCCCATCACATCGCCGAGCGCTACGGGCTGCTCGCGATCATCGCGCTTGGGGAAGGGGTGGTCGGCACGGTCGCCTCAATCTCCGCCGTGGTCGAAGGGCAGGGCTGGAACCTCGATGTCGCGCTCGTCTGCCTCGCCGGTACGGGGCTCACCTTCGGCATGTGGTGGATCTATTTTCTGCTGCCGAGCGCCGAGATCCTGCACCGGCACCGTCAAAAACGCTCCTTCGTCTGGGGCTACGGCCACATGCCGATCTTCGCCTCGATCGTGGCGACTGGCGCCGGCCTGCATGTGGCGGCCTATTACATCGAGCACAAGGCGCATATCGGCTCGGTCGCAACGGTGCTGACCGTTGCGGTGCCCGTCGCGTGCTACATCGGGCTGCTCTATGCGATGTACGCCTATCTTATGCAGCAGGTGGAGCGGTTGCATCTCTGGCTGCTCGCGGGCACGGCAGTGGTGCTGGCCGCGTCAGTGGTCGCGGCCATGGCCGGGCTCGACATGGCCAAGTGCCTGATCATCCTGATGCTCGCGCCCGTCGTCACCATCGTCGGCTACGAGGTGGCGGGGCACCGGCACCGCGTGGCGGCACTGGATCGCAGCCTGCGCAAGAACGAGGCTGCGCATTGATTTTGCGAGTCGAAACAGCGCGTTGCCGGCTCAAGCTGGTGAGCCGATTCAGGTGGTTCAGAGGTTGATTCAAGCGCAGCGTTTGGCGCTGTTCGCCCCTGCCGCTGCCCCCTCACGCTAGCCTTCTCCCCGCAGGCGGGGAGAAGGTGGCCGGCAGGCCGGATGAGGGGCATTCCCCTCACCGGGCGGATGAGGGGCGAGCCTTCACCGGGCGGATGAGGGGCGAGCCAACCTCAAGCGCATCTCGCCGATCAGGCGTTGACGAGCGCCAGCTTGGCGCGGGCGTCGAGGATCTGGGCGCAGGCGTTGGCCGCCTCCGTACCCTTGGTAACGAAGTGCTCGCGGAAGAAGGCGATCAGCGGTTCGCTTTCCTGGAAATTGTGCGGCGTCAGTACGGCGGAAAGCACCGGCACATTGGTGTCGAGTTGCACGCGCATCATGCCGTCGAGCACGGTGCCGGCGACGAAATCGTGGCGGTAGATGCCGCCGTCGACGACGAAGGCGGTGCCGAGGATCGCGGCATAGCGGCCGGTCTTGGCCAGCGTCTGCGCATGCAGCGGGATTTCGAGCGCGCCGGGTACGTCGAAGATCTCGACGTCGGCGGCCGACCCGCCAAGCTTCGTCCATTGCGTGACGAAGGCATCGACGCAGCGGCCGACGATATCGGCATGCCAGCGGGCACGAACGATCGCGATCTTGGCGGCGGGGTGGGAAAGAATGGTCATGGTCTCAAGCCTTTCAGGGTTTGGCGTTTTCCAATGATCCCGTCGGGCGAACATGCATGCGCGCGAGGTCCCGTCGCGGGGACCCACGTTGCTGCTTGCTCTCTTCCATCCGGACTGTGACCGTCGGCTCCGGATTCTGACCGGATCTGCTGACCCCCAGGGCGAAACCCTGAGGCGCTCGCGGGCTTCGGCCTTTCGGCCGCTACCGCCGGTGGGGAATTTCACCCCGCCCTGAGAACAACGCGACTATATAGCGCGACCGCGCGCGGTCAAACGCACGGTGCGACGAAAATGCCAGAAATCACGACAGATTTTTCCAGTGTTTGGAGCCATCGGAAGAAATCGTTCCGATGGCGTCAATCGGCCTACTCCCGAATGACCAGCAGGTCCTTGGCGGCAAAGCGCAGCGTGACGTTGTCGCCGGAAACCGGCGGGGCCACACCCGGATTGTTGAACATGTCGAAGGAGATGACGTCGCCGCCGACGCGAAGGCGCGTGCGGATGACCGAGCCGAGGAAGCTCGTCGAGACGACCTCGCCGGCAAGCGACGTGTCGCCCGTGGCGCCCTCGGCGATCGAGCCCGCTTCGGGACGAAGCGCCAGCGATATGCTGTCGCCGCCCTTCATGCCGGCAATCGGATCCTTCAGCGCGATCTGCTGGTTGCCGATCGTGACGGCACCCGCGGCCGGGTCCGCGACCTTGCCTTCGATGATGCTGAGCGTGCCGACGAAGGAGGCGACGAAACGCGTTGACGGCGTGTTGTAGATTTCGAAGGGGGTGCCGATCTGGTCGGCGCGGCCGGCATTCATGACGACGATGCGATCGGAGATCGACAGCGCTTCTTCCTGGTCATGGGTCACGAACACGGTGGTGATGCCGAGCTGTTGCTGGATCTGCCGGATTTCCTCGCGCAGCGACACGCGGATTTTGGCGTCGAGCGCCGACAGCGGCTCGTCGAGCAGCAGCACCTGCGGCTTGACCGCAATGGCGCGGGCAAGCGCAACGCGCTGCTGCTGACCACCGGAGAGCTGGTAGGGGAAGCGGTCCGCCAGGTGCTCGAGCTTGATCAGCCCGAGCATCTGCTTCACCCTCGCGTCGATCTCCGACTTGTCTGTACCTGCGACCTTGAGGCCGAAGGCGACGTTGTCATGCACGTTCATGTTGGGAAACAGCGCATAGGCCTGGAACACCATGCCGATGTTGCGCTGGTTGGGCTTCAGCGAGTTCTGGTCGCGGCCGTTGATGACGATCTTGCCGCTGGTCGGGCTTTCGAAGCCGGCGATCATGCGCAGGACCGTGGTCTTGCCGCAGCCCGATGGCCCGAGGAACGAGACGAACTCGCCCTTTTCGATGTCCATGTTGAAATCGTGCACGACGTGAACCGGGCCGAAGGACTTCTTGATGCTGGTGAGTGACAGGAAACTCATGGGTGCGGTCCTCAGGCCTTAGCAGGCGCGCTTTTTTGAAAGCGCGAGACGAGCTGGATGAGGCCGAGGCAGCCCCAGGTGATGCCGAATGCAATGACGGCGAGTGCGGCCGGTTCATAGGCGCGGTTGGCGCCCAGGAGCTGCATGTAGGGGCCGAAAGCCGGGCGGTTGAGCAAGGCAGCCATGGTGAACTCGCCGATGACGATGGCAAAGGTCAGGAAGGCGCCCGAGAGCACGGCGACGAGCACGTTCGGCAGAATGATCTTGGCAAGGATCGTCGTCCATCCGGCGCCGAGGCTTTGGGCGGCCTCGGTCAAGGTGGCGACGTCGATGGTGCGAAGGCCGGTGTCGACCGCGCGGTACATGTAGGGCAGCGCAAGCGTCGCATAGCCGAACATCAGGAGGATGTTGGTGCCGGTGAGCGAGCCCGTCAACGGCAGCCAGCTCGAGGTGTTGTAGAGCCGGATGTAGCCGAAGACGATGACGATCGCTGGGATGACCAGCGGCAGCAGCGTTATGAACTCGATGACGGGGCGCAGCCGCGGCAGCTTGAGGCGGACCCAATAGGCTGTCGGCACGACGAGCAGAACACCGAAGAGGATGGTGAACAAGGCCTGCAGCACCGAATAGGTGAAGGTCTCCTGGAAGCGCGGGTCGGCGAAGACCTTCTGGTAAGCGTCGAAGGAGTATTCGCCGCGGCGCATCTTCAAGGAGAAGTTGGTCATGCCAATGAGCGGCAGGGTGAAATAGAGGAGGCCGAAAACGAGGGCTCCCCAGGCCCAGATCTTCTTCATTTCAGCCACCTTTCGCTGCGGCTGCGCAGCCAGATGTAGATCGCGTTGGCGATACCGGTGACGACGATCATGCCGAAGGCGAGCGCGTAACCGAGATGCGGGTTGCCGAGCACGTCGCCGCGGATCTGGGCAAAGAGCAGGATCGGCACGATCGAGAGCGACGAGCCGGTGAGTGCGATCGCGGTCGCAACGGCGCCGAAGGCATTGGCGAAAAGCAGCGCCAGCGTGCCGAGCAGCGACGGAAGCAGGATCGGGAAGGCGACCATGCGCCAGTATTGCAGGCCGGTGGCGCCGAGGATCTCGGCGGCCTCGCGCCATTCGCGCTTCAGGCCGTCGAGTGCCGGCGTGATGATCAGGATCATCAGCGGGATCTGGAAGAACAGATAGGTGACCGTCAGCCCCCAGAAGGACAGCAGGTTGAAGCCGAGCATCCGGAGGTCGAGCCCGAAGTTCGAGCGCAGGAAGACGGTGACGATGCCGACAGGTCCAAGCGTCGCGAGAAAGGCAAAGGCGAGCGGTACGCCGGCGAAGTTGGAGGCGACGCCGGAGAAGGTCAGGAGCGGTCCGCGGATCCCCTTCGGCAAGCCGCCGAAGACGATGGCGGACGCCATGGCAAAGCCGATCAGGCAGCCGAGAAGCGCCGAGGCGATGCTGATCTTGATGGAGATCCAGTAGGCAGCCAGAATCGAGGGCGTGAACAGGCCGCGGATGTTGTCGAGCGTGAAGCTGCCATCGGGCGTCTGAAACGCGCCGACCACGATCTTCATCGTCGGCAAAAGCAGGAACAGCGTCACGAAGGCGGCAAAGGGAAGAATGCCCAGCCAGTGAAGCGGTAGGCGACGCGCCGGCGGGCTGGCGTCGGGTTTAGCAGATGACATTCCGTTCGCGCCCCTGAAGCCGCGTTTTCCACGCGGGCGTTATCGATTGTTGCAAGCAAGAAGCGGGAAACCGACGAAGCCGCGCACGGCTCCCAGATCTCGCTCCAAGGACTTGAATTTCTTACGAATAACCTATGCGCCCCGACCGGAAAACCGGTCGGGGCGACATGTCTGTGGAAAGGCTTACTGAACGTTCGCGCCGACGACGGAATCCCAGCCGCCGGTGACGGCAGCCTTGTTGGCGTCGACTTCTTCGAGCGTCGGGAAGTAGGCCTTCTCGTAAGCGGCTGCCGGCGGCAGGGCGTCGATCAGCTCCTGCGGAACCTTGCCGGCCTTGACCATGGCGTTGAAGCGGGTCGGGTGGCAGAAGCCCTTGAGCCAGCCGAGCTGACCTTCGTCGGAGTAGAGGTGCTCCATCCACAGCTTCGCTGCGTTCGGGTGCGGCGCGTAGGCCGAGATGCCCTGAACGTAGACGCCGGCGAGAACGCCGCTGGCCGGAACGACGACTTCGGTCGGCGGGTTGCCGTTGAGGGTCTTTGCCCAGCCGAGCGCGTTGTAGTCCCAGGCAACGACGATCGGGGTCGAGCCCTGGGCGAGCGTGCCCGACTTGCCGATAACCGGAACGAAGTTGCCGGCCTTGTTCAGTTCGGCGAAGTAGCCGAGACCAGCTTCACCGGCTTCCTTGCCGGACTTTGCGCCCTTTGCGAGACCAGCGGCGAGAACGCCGAGGATCGCCTGGTTCGAGGCGCGGGGGTCACCGGCGAGAGCAACCTGGCCGGCATATTCCGGCTTCAGCAGATCAGCCCAGTCCTTCGGTGCGTTCTGGACGAGGTCCTTGTTCACGAGGAAGGACATGACGCCGTAGTAGTCGCCGTACCAGTAGCCTTCGGCGTCCTTGACGCTGTCCGGGATCTCGTCCCAGGTGGAGACCTTGTAGGGCTGCAGCAGGCCTTCGGCCTTCATCTGCGGGCCGAAGGCGAGACCGACGTCGACGACGTCAGGCGCCTGCGGGCCCTTGTTGTCCTTGTTGGCCTTGACGGCTTCGACTTCGTCGGCCGAGCCTGCGTCCGGGTTCAGTTCGTTGACCTGGATTTCCGGATACTTGGCCTTGAAGGAGGCGATGACGTCGCCGTAGCCGCACCAGTCGTGGGGCAGGGCGACGGTCGTCAGCATGCCTTCCTTCTTGGCGGCTTCGATGAGCTCGGCGCTCGGTTCGGCAGCGGCGATTGCCGTCGTCGCCAGGAAAATGGCGGTGGAGAGCGAAAGCAGGCGTTGGGTTTTTGAAATCACTGGAGTTCTCCTTATGGGTTTAGTCAAATTCGTTGGGTTTCAGTCGATTTCGGCGAAGCTGTTAAAGAGATGCGATGAAAGTAATGTGACAGGGGTTTATCCGTTCGCGCCGCGTATGTCGTTGGAAGAACATTTCTTTTTTGGCTTCGGCGGGCCACTGTCGCATAACTGCATGAAATCCTGTGAACGTGTCGGCGAATTCTCCTAGACCGGTTTGCGAAAGATGCGGGTGGAATCGAACAGGCCCTCGAGCGTCTTCATCCGATCCCGGGTTTCGTCCCAGTTCGAACTCTGAACGGCCTCGATCAGAGCCTCGATCAAGAACAGGATGACGACGGAACTGTCCCAGGCCGAGGGCACCTCGATCTGCGAGCGAAACACCCTTGAGGCGGACTTGGCGACCGGCGAACTCCAGCGATCGGTAAAAAGGATGATCTCGACACCCCGCTCGCGGGCGGATTTGGCAAGCGTCACCATCTCCTGCTCGTAGCGGCGGATGTCGAAGAGAATCAGCACGTCGCCCTGGCGCATGTCGAGCACGTAGTGCGGCCAGGCGCTGGCATTGGTGGCGATTTCGGTGACCCCCGGCCGAATGACCTGAAGGTGGGTGAAGAGATAATCGGCGAGCGAGCGGGTGATGCGGCCGCCGAGCAGATAGATGCTGCGCTTGCGGTCGGCGATCAGCGCGGCCGCCTCGTCGAATTCCTGCGGCTCGATCTGGGTCAGCGTCTCGCGCAGATTGCTGGTGATCGCGTCGGCAAAGCGGTTGAGCGTGTGGGTGCCGGGCGCATTGGCCGCCCAGCGGTCGTGCTTGGTGATCGGATTGGAAATCGTCGCTTCCAATTCCTGATGCAGCCTTGCCTGGAAATCCGGAAAACCGCGGAAACCGAGCTTCTGCACCATGCGGGCGACCGTCGGTGTCGAAACGCCGGCGTTCTCGGCAACCGTGGTGATCGAACCGAGTCCCGAAACGGGATAATTGTCGAGAAGCGTCTCTGCCAATTGCTTCTCCGCGCGGGTCAGCACGGTGAAGTGGGCGTTGATCACATCCGACACGGTGGTGGACGTCGCCTTGCTGCTCAAATTGTCTCCCCTGAACCGATCTTAAGCCGGTTTGTGACAGATTAAACATCGCTGTCACAATTGGAGTCAATCGCAATTTTGAAGAGATCGTTTCAGATTTTGATTGACATGCGTCATCCTCTGAAGAATTCTTTTCATTAACGAACGTCTAACGGGGCAAGAGGGGATGCCGGTGTTGACGCGACTTTTGACCGAAGCAGATGGCGATCCGGTTGCGATCGAGAACGCCGCAGGCAAAGGCGATATTGTGCTCGTCTGCGAGCATGCCTCGCGCCTCGTTCCCGAACGGCTGGGCACGCTTGGCCTCAGCGAACAGGCGCTCGAAAGTCATATTGCCTGGGACCCGGGTGCGCTTGCGGTTGCCAAGCTGCTCGCAACAAAGCTCGACGGGTCCCTGATCTACCAGCGCTTCTCCCGCCTTGCCTATGACTGCAACCGACCGCCGGAAGCGGACGCGGCGATGCCTGCTGTCAGCGAGGTCTACGAGATCCCGGGAAACCGGACGATGTCGGCCGACGAGCGCCAGGCGCGGGTCGACGAGATCTATCGGCCGTTCCACGATGCCGTCGCCCGGTTCGTATCCGATCGCAAGGCCGCGGGACGCCCGCCTGTTCTCGTGACGATGCACAGTTTCACGCCCGTCTATTTCGGCAAGCCGCGCGCCGTCGAAGTCGGCGTGCTTCACGATGCCGACAGCCGGCTTGCCGACCATATGCTCGCGACTGCCACCAAGGGGCAGGTTGCCTACGACATCCGGCGCAACGAGCCCTATGGGCCGGCCGACGGCGTTACCCATAGCCTGATCGAATATGGCGTCCACAACGGACTGCCGAATGTGATGATCGAGATCCGCAACGATCTCATTGGCAATGACATCGGCCAAAGGGTCATGGCCGATTACCTGGAAGGGCTGCTGCGCAAAGGCGCTGCGGCTGTTTCAGCACAATAAAAGACCCTGGGGAGCGGCGTTGCCGCGGTCCTGTTCCGGCCAACCGGGGCAGGTGGTTGATGGGACCCTGCCGCAATGGGGCGGTGTGGTCTGAAGAAATCAGGGGAAGAAAAATGTCGGACTACAGTGATTCAGACAAAAAGCAGGACATGAGCGTCCTGCACTCGATGGGCTATGCCCAGGAGCTCGAGCGGCGCATGAGCCAGTTCTCGAACTTCGCGGTGTCGTTCTCGATCATCTGCATTCTTTCGGGCGGCATCAACTCGCTCGCCCAGGCGACCGCCGGCGCGGGGGGCGCCGCGATCGGCATCGGTTGGCCGCTTGGCTGCTTCATCTCCTTGGTTTTCGCCGTTGCCATGGCACAGATCAGCTCGGCCTATCCAACGGCGGGTGGCCTCTATCACTGGGGTTCGATCCTCGGCAACCGCTTCACCGGCTGGCTGACAGCATGGTTCAACCTGCTCGGTCTCGTCACCGTTCTCGGTGCGATCAACGTCGGCACCTATTATTTCTTCATGGGTTCCTTCGGCACGCCCTATTTCGGCCTCGCCGATACGACGCTGACGCGCATCGTCTTCCTGGCCATCATCACCGGCGGGCAGGCGCTGGTAAACCACATGGGCATCGGGCTGACAGCCAAGCTCACCGACTTTTCGGGCTACCTGATCTTCGCGACGTCGATCCTGCTGGCGCTCGTGTGCCTGGTCGCAGCCGACAGCTACGACATCGCCCGTCTCTTCACCTTCTCCAACTATTCCGGTGAAGCCGGCGGCAACGTGTGGCCTCAGACCTCGGGCACCTGGGTGTTCCTACTCGGCCTGCTCCTGCCGATCTACACGATCACCGGCTATGACGCTTCGGCGCACACCTCCGAAGAGACGGTCAAAGCCGCCCATTCGGTGCCGCGTGGCATGGTCTCGTCGGTGCTCTGGTCGGCGCTTTTCGGCTATATCATGCTGTGCTCGTTCGTGCTGATGATCCCGAACATGGACGAAGCCGCCAAGCAGGGCTGGAACGTGTTCTTCTGGGCAATGGATGCGCAGGTGCACCCCATCATCAAGGACATCCTCTATCTCGCCATCCTCGTCAGCCAGTGGCTGTGCGGCCTGGCAACGGTGACCTCGGTGTCGCGCATGATCTTCGCGTTTTCGCGTGACGGCGGCCTGCCGGCCTCCAAGGCGCTTGCCAAGGTGAGCCCGACCTACCGCACGCCGGTTGCCGCGATCTGGATCGGCTCGATCCTGTCGGTCCTGTTCGTCTGGGGCTCGTCGCTGGTCTCGATCGGCGAGACGCCGGTCTACACCATCGTCGTTTCGTGCACGGTCATCTTCCTGTTCTTCTCCTTCGCGATCCCGATCACCCTCGGCCTGTTCGCCTGGGGCACTTCGAAGTGGGACAAGATGGGTCCGTGGAACCTCGGCGAGAGCATGTTCAAGCTGTTCGCGGTGCTCTCGATCATCGCCATGGTGCTGATCTTCATCCTCGGCGTGCAGCCGCCGAACGACTGGGCACTCTACATCACCGTGGGCTTCCTGGTGCTGACCGGCGCTGTCTGGTTCGGCTTCGAGAGCCGCCGCTTCCGCGGCCCGCCGATCGGTGACGAAGTGGCACGCCGCCAGGCAGAGATCGCCGCTGCAGAGAAGGCCGTCGGCCAGATCTGATCAACGACAAAAGGGCGGAAGCGCGACCGCGACTTCCGCCTTTTCTTTGGGGCCGGACGAAATCGAAAACAATGTGCGCGGCTTCCGGCCCGCACTCCGCGCCAGACAATTCGAGCTGATCACGTTCACGCGGCCAAAAAATATCGTGACCTCAAGGGAACGGCCGCGTGACAAAACATGGGATGGAAGTTGATGAGCTATACGTTTGACGAGTTGAAGGAAGACGTCGCCGCCGGCCGCATCGATACGGTGCTCGCCTGCCAGGTCGACATGCAAGGCCGGCTGATGGGCAAGCGCTTCCACGCGCAGTTCTTCGTCGATGGCGCCTGGAAGGAAACGCATAGCTGCAACTACCTGCTGGCGACCGACATGGAGATGGAGACCGTTCCCGGCTACAAGGCGACAAGCTGGGAAAAAGGCTACGGCGACTATACGATGAAGCCGGACCTTTCGACGCTTCGCCGCATCCCCTGGCTCGAAGGCACGGCGCTGGTTCTCTGCGACATGCTCGACCATCACACCCATGAGGAAGTGCCGCATTCGCCGCGGGCGATCCTGAAGAAGCAGGTGGCGCGTCTCGAGAAGATGGGCCTCAAGGCCTATATGGCGAGCGAGCTCGAATTCTTCCTCTTCGACCAGTCCTATGACGACGCCCGCCAGTCCGGCTATCGCGACCTGCAGCTCGTCAGCGGCTACAACGAGGACTACCACATCTTCCAGACGACCAAGGAAGAGGACGTGATGCGGGCGATCCGCAACGGTCTCCAGGGTGCAGACATTCCGGTCGAGAATTCCAAGGGTGAGGCGTCGGCCGGCCAAGAAGAGATCAACGTACGCTATGCCGACGCGCTGACGATGGCCGACCGGCATGCGATCATCAAGAACGGTTGCAAGGAAATCGCCTGGTCGCGCGGCAAGGCCATCACCTTCCTCGCCAAGTGGAACTATGCGGCCGCCGGTTCGTCCTCGCATATCCACCAGTCGCTCTGGAGCGCGGACGGCAAGTCGTCGAAGTTCTACGACGAGAGCGGCAAATACGGCATGTCCGAGATGATGCGCCATTACGTGGCCGGGCTTCTCACCCATGCGAGCGAGATCACCTATTTCCTCGCCCCCTACATCAACTCCTACAAGCGCTTCATGGCCGGTACCTTCGCGCCGACCAAGGCGGTCTGGAGCAAGGACAATCGCACGGCCGGCTATCGTCTCTGCGGCGAAGACACCAAGGCGATCCGTATCGAATGCCGCGTCGGCGGCTCCGATCTCAATCCCTATCTCGCTTTCGCCGCTTTGATCGCGGCGGGCATTTCCGGTATCGAAAACAAGATGGAACTGGAAGCGCCCTTCGTCGGCGATGCCTATGGCGGCAAGGACGTGCGCGAGATCCCGCGCACGCTTCGCGATGCGACGGCCGCGCTGACGGAATCGAAGATGCTGCGCGCCGCCTTCGGCGACGAGGTCATCGAGCACTATGCACGGGCAGGGCGCTGGGAGCAGGAAGAATATGATCGCCGCGTCACCGACTGGGAGGTCGCACGCGGTTTCGAACGGGCCTGACCCGCGACATAATCATTCACAAGGATGGCCGTTCCTGACCGGAGCGGCCATCGCATCATTCGCAATGAAAGCAGGAAGACGATCATGAGCATGATCAAGTGCATTTCGCCGGTGAACGGCGAGGTCTACGCAGAACGCCCGGCGATGCCGCTGGACATGGCAAAGCAGGTGGTTTCCCGCGCCCGCCAGGCGCAGAAGGCCTGGGCGCGCCGTCCGCTCGACGAGCGCGTCAATCTGGTTCTGGCCGGTGTCGCGCGCCTCAACGAGATGGTCGACGAAGTGGTGCCGGAGCTTGCCTGGCAGATGGGCCGGCCGGTGCGCTATGGCGGCGAATTCAAGGGCTTCAACGAGCGCTCGAACTATGTCGCGACCATCGCCGCCGATGCACTGAAGCCGCTGGTGATCGAGGAGAGCGACCGCTTCGAGCGCCGCATCGCCCGCGAGCCGCACGGTGTCGTCTTCGTCGTTGCACCTTGGAACTACCCTTACATGACCGCGATCAACACGGTCGCGCCGGCGCTGATGGCCGGCAACACGGTCATCATCAAACATGCGAGCCAGACGATCCTCGTCGGCGAACGCATGGTGCGCGCCTTCGTCGAGGCCGGCGTTCCCGCCGACGTCTTCCAGAACATCTTCCTCGACCACGAAACAACGGCGGCGCTGATTGCGGCCAGGAGCTTCGATTTCGTCAACTTCACCGGTTCGGTCGAAGGCGGGCGTTCGATCGAACGGGCGGCGGCCGGTACCTTTACCGGTCTCGGTCTCGAACTCGGCGGCAAGGATCCGGGCTACGTCATGGAAGACGCGGATCTCGACGCGGCCGTCGACACGCTGATGGACGGCGCCACCTACAATTCTGGCCAGTGCTGCTGCGGCATCGAGCGCATCTACGTGCACGAAAAGCTCTACGACGCCTTCGTCGAGAAGTCGGTCGCCTGGGTTTCCAACTACAAGCTCGGCAATCCGCTCGATCCGGAAACGACGCTGGGGCCGATGGCCAACAAGCGTTTTGCTGCCACCGTGCGCGAGCAGATCGCCGACGCCGTTGCCAAGGGCGCCAAGGCTCTGATCGACCCGAAGCTTTTCCCTGCCGACGACGGCGGCGCCTATCTCGCGCCGCAGATCCTCGTAAATGTCGACCACTCCATGGCCTTCATGCGCGAAGAGACCTTCGGCCCTGCCGTCGGCATCATGAAGGTGAATAGCGACAGCCAGGCGATCGAGTTGATGAACGATAGCCAGTATGGCCTTACCGCATCGCTCTGGACCAGGGATGCCGAGCGTGCCGCGCGCATCGGCGCCGACATCGAGACTGGTACGGTGTTCATGAACCGCGCCGACTATCTCGACCCGGCGCTTTGCTGGACCGGCGTCAAGGAAACCGGCCGCGGCGGCTCGCTTTCGGTCATCGGCTTCCAGAACCTCACCCGTCCGAAATCCTATCATCTGAAGAAAGTCACCGCATGACCATCACCGCCAACTGGAGCTATCCGACGTCCATCAAGTTCGGTGCCGGCCGGATCAAGGAGCTTGCCGACCATTGCAAGGCGGTCGGCATGAAGAAGCCGCTGCTGATTACCGATCGGGGCCTCGCGCCGATGGCGATTACGCAAAATGCGCTCGATATCCTCGAGGCCGCCGGCCTCGGCCGCGCGATCTTTGCCAACGTCGATCCGAACCCGAACGACATTAATCTCGCCGCCGGCGTGAAGGCGTTCAAGGATGGAGGCCATGACGGCGTCGTCGCCTTCGGCGGCGGCTCTGGCCTCGACCTCGGCAAGTGCGTCGCCTTCATGGCCGGGCAGAGCCGCCCCGTCTGGGACTTCGAGGATATCGGTGACTGGTGGACGCGGGCGAGCGTCTCAGGCATTGCACCGATCATTGCAGTGCCCACCACCGCCGGCACCGGCTCTGAAGTCGGCCGCGCCAGCGTCATCACCAATTCGGCAAGCCATGTGAAAAAGGTGATCTTCCATCCGAAGTTCCTACCGGCAGTCACGATCTGCGACCCGGAACTGACGGTCGGCATGCCCAAGGTGATCACCGCGGGCACCGGCATGGACGCCTTTGCCCATTGCCTGGAAGCCTATTCCTCGCCCTTCTATCACCCGATGTCTGCGGGCATTGCGCTTGAAGGCATGCGGCTGGTGAAGGAATACCTGCCGCGCGCCTACAAGGACGGCACCGACATCGAGGCGCGCGCCAACATGATGAGTGCGGCCGCCATGGGTGCCGTCGCGTTCCAGAAGGGCCTTGGCGCCATCCACTCGCTGTCGCATCCGGTGGGCGCGATCTACAACACCCACCACGGCATGACCAATGCGGTCGTGATGCCGCCGGTGCTGCGTTTCAACCGTCCGGCGATCGAGGACAGAATAGTGCGCGCTGCCGCCTATCTCGGCATTTCCGGTGGCTTCGACGGCTTCTACGACTACGTGCTGAAGTTGCGCGAGGAACTCGGCGTTCCGGACAAGCTCGCAGCCCTCGGCGTTGGCACCGACCGGATCGACGAAATGTCGGAGATGGCGATCGTCGACCCGACGGCCGGCGGCAACCCGGTCGAGTTGACGCTCGACGCCGCGAAGAAGCTCTTCCGCGAGTGCATCTGACCAATTCCCGACGCCTTTGCCCCCAGGCGAAGGCGTCGGCCTATCGGTTTAGTTAGCCCAAAAATACCACTTGCCATTGCGGCGGATCTGTCACCTAATCGTCATCGAACTGTCACGTTTCGGGCTCGCGGGGCGTTTTCTTTACGCTTTGTTTACCGCGGTCTGGAACGCTTGCATTAGGGTGTGCGTATGTATCGGCCCGCGAAAATCCGGGCCTGCGTTGAGTTAGGGTCGACCGATGGCGATTGTATCCCTCGCGAATGCGAAGGGGGGAGCCAGCAAGACAACGGCAGCCTTGCTGCTTGCCTGCGAATTCGCCCGGCGCGGCGATCGCGTTGCGGTTCTTGATTGCGATCCACTCGCCTGCATGACCGACTGGTTCCGCCACGGCCGCAACGATGGCAATCTCTTCGTTCTCTCAGGTGTAGCGACAACCACGCTCAGCGATCATCTCCGGCGGCTGCGCGGTCAGGTCGAGCATGTGATCATCGATCTCTCCGGGGCGGCCGACGTGCTGGTGGCGCTGGCGATCGGTCTTTCGGACCTGACGCTGATCCCGGTGCAGGGCTGTGTGATGGATGCGCGCGGCGCCATCCAGGTGCTGGACCTGATCCGCCACATCGAGAACAACGCGCGCGCCAACATCAACCACGCGGTTCTGCTGACCCGGGTCAACCCGATCGTGACGACGCGGGCGATGCGCCGGGTCAAGCTGCTGCTTTCGGAGAACCGGATCCGGCTCGTCGATACCCCGCTGGTGGAGCGTACGGCCTTCCGCGAACTCTTTGAGCGGGGCGACACGCTTTCCTCTCTCGACCCCGCGAAGGTCAGCAACCTTGCCAAGGCGCAGGCCAACGCCCAGGCGTTTGCGAATGACGTGCTGACCCTGCTCAGCCCGACAGGCGAGGCGGTGCGGCACGGGCCGTTCTCGTCGATGTGCTATCGATCACAGCACGTGAGCGAACCGGCAGTTTTGCCGGTCTGAGGCCAGAACTCCAGCATTTTCATCACCATAGCAGTGTCTCTGGCACGCAGCCTTAAGGCCGACTGTCAGGTTTGACGTGCCGGCGTTACCGTTTCGTTAACCAAATTCTGTAAGGTTTCGTTAAGAAGCGAACCACCGGCTGTGGCCGTCCGGTTCAGCGCGATACAGGCATAGAATGGGGAATATCATGGCGGTCATCACTTTCGCCAATGCAAAGGGTGGTGCGGGCAAGACGACCGCGGCGCTGATCCTGTCGACGGAACTGGCGCGGCAGGGGCACCGGGTAGTCGTCCTCGATGCCGATCCGCAGCGCTGGATCACCAGCTGGGCGGAGGCTTCCGGCCATATCGCCAACCTCACCGTCATTTCGCACATCACGCCCGGCTCGCTCGAATGTCATATCCGCGAGGCGAAGGACGAAGCGGATTATATCGTCATCGATCTCGCGGGCGCCAAGGACCAGATCGTAGCACTTGCACTCGCCATCTCTGACCAGGTGCTGATCCCGGTGCAGGGCTGCGCCATGGATGCCAAGGGTGCGGCTCAAATTCTTGAGCTGATCCGCCAGATCCAGGACCGTTCGGGCCTGCGCATCAACCATTCTGTGGTGCTCACCCGCGTCAATTCGCTGGTCACCACGCGTGCGCTGCAGACGATCAAGGCGATGCTCGCCGAGCGCGGCGTCTCGGTTCTCGACACGCCGATCGTCGAGCGCGCCGCCTATCGCGAGATCTTCGATTTTGGCGGCACGCTGCAGACGATGGATCCGAACCGCGTCAGCAATCTCGACAAGGCGCGGGAAAACGCAGCAGCCCTCGCCAAGGAAGTGCAGGCGCTGATGCCGGTCAAGACGCGCCGCTCCTGGGCTGCGCGCATGCCATCCTGGGCTTCGCGAAACGCCGCCTGATCCTTCGCCGTTCCACCGTTTATTGCGTATCAACCGGAATTGATATTCGTCAGTTCCGGTTGAGTTGTATTTCAGGCCTCGCGAAATAGCTGTTTCGCGTAAGGCTTCCTTTACCCTGCGCTTCTATCAGTGGCCCAGGACACAGCTTGCCCCTGCGACCGACTGAACAGGGCAACCAGCCGCCATGATTGCGGCCATGATCTCAGACGCTGCAGCGCCCTAGATCCTGTCTCCATGATCCAGAAATGAGCATGCAGGGAAGTTCGCGCATGAAAACGGAACACGCCGCTGCCGGCACGCAAGACGTTGCCGGTCGTCTGAATTTCATGGCGCTCGATGACGCCGCCAAGACGAGCCTGAAGGCGCTGAAGCCGATCCTCGAGAAGGAACTTAAACCCGCGCTCGACAAGTTCTACGTCAAGGTCAAGACGACGCCCGAGACCAAGCGCTTCTTCTCCTCCGACGCTCATATCGACCGCGCCAAGGGCGCCCAGGTCGGCCACTGGGCCAATATCGTCGATGCCAATTTCAACGAGGATTACAGCGCCAAGGTTCGCACCATCGGCCTGGTGCACGCCCGCATCGGGCTCGAGCCGCGCTGGTACATCGGCGGCTACGCGCTGATCGCCGAGCATCTGATCACCGAAATCGTCAAGGCGCACTGGCCGAAGGCCGGCCTGTTCTCGCGCAAGGGGACCTCGGCCGAGGACATGGGCGCGATGCTGTCGAGCCTGATCAAGGGCGTCTTCCTCGACATGGATCTGTCGATCTCCGTCTACATGGACGCCTCCGACGTCACCAAGCAACGTGCGGTGCAGGAAGAAGTGCTGGCTGCCGAACGCGCGCTGATCAGCAAGACCTTCGGCGCGGCGCTGAAGAAGATCGCCGATGGCGACTTGACGGCACGCATCGGTGGGGACCTGCCGGTTGCCTATCAGGAGCTTGGCGAAAATTTCAACCACGCGATCGGCGAGCTTGCACGCGCCATCGGCGGCATCGAGGCCGGCGCCAGCCAGATCCACACGAGCGCCAAGGAGATTGCGGCGGCTGCCGACGATCTGGCCCGGCGCACGGAACGGCAGGCGGCCAACCTTGAAGAGACGGCCGCTGCCGTCGAGCAAGTGACGCGCACGGTCAAGCAGACGGCCGAAGGCGCCAACCAGGCGAACTCGACCGTGATTGCCGCCCGCGCCAATGCCGAACAGAGCGGCGAGATCGTCAGCCACGCGATCGAGGTGATGCAGGAGATCCAGACGTCTTCCGCCAGCATCGCGCGGATCGTCGACGTCATCGACGAGATCGCCTTCCAGACCAACCTCCTGGCGCTGAACGCCGGCATCGAAGCGGCCCGCGCCGGCGAGGCGGGCAGGGGCTTTGCGGTTGTCGCCTCCGAAGTCCGGGCGCTGGCCCAGCGCTGCGCCGAAGCGGCCAAGGACATCCAGGGCCTGATCGCCAAGTCGCGCGGCCAGGTGGACGACGGCGTCAATTCGGTCAATCAGGTGGCGCAGTCGCTGCAGCAGATCGTCGCCCAGGTCGTCGAAGTCAGCTCCGTCTTCGGCGCCATCCGCGCCAGCACCGCCGAACAGGCAACCGGCCTGCAGGAGGTCAACACCGCGATTACCCAGATGGACCAGATCACCCAGCAGAACGCCGCCATGGTCGAGCAGGCGAACGCCGCAAGCCAGGCATTGACGGGAGAGGCCGAGCACATCGCCACGCGTCTGCGGGCGTTCCGCACGTCGGGTCAGGTGCAGGTCAGCGCCGGCTCGGGTTACCGCGCAGCGGCGTAATCGCGCCTTCCGTTCGAGAGACAACGCCTCGGGTCAGGGATGATCCGAGGCGTTTTGCTTTGCTGATCGCGGCGCAGTGATGTTGGGGGCAGCTTCACCGCGCGGCCAGGGACTTTCTACGCCGGAAGCGATCGATGGTGGCTTTCGCTCTTTGTCCCGATGGAATTAAGATGTCCGCGCTCTGCCTCGCCCGGACACCTGAAGTTGATCACGCCGCCCGTTGAACTAAAGACAAGCCGTCTTCACCTGCGTGCAGCCCGCTCTGAACACGCGGCGTCCGTGTTTACGGAATACACCGGCAACAGCATGGCAGCACGATTTTTGCCGCGCGGCGCTCATCCCGCACAATCCAGCACCGAGGCGGTCATCCATGCGTGGGGAGAAAGCAGCTGGGCGGATGGTGACCGCTTCATCTGGAGCATCATCGACCGCAGCGACCAGCGGCCGATGGGCCTCTTCCTCATGTTTGTGGATGGGGACGGCGCGGAAATTCACTATGGCATCGGTCCGGCCTATTGGGGACGGGGGCTGGCGACGGAAGCCGGTCTTGCGATTATGCATTGGGTCAAGCAGCAGTCACCCCTATCCGAGGTTCATACCATATGCGCGGCAGCACATGAGAGCAGCTGCCGTGTTCTCGAAAAGATTGGCCTGGTGCGTGGCCAGTTCCTGCCTGACGCCTTGTTGCTGAAGGCCACCGGAGAAAGGATCGACGGTTGGTCATATCGCTGGAGACGCTCCGAGTGAGGGCAAAGGCAGCACCAGCTTGCCGCCGCAGTTCGCGGCGCGCTCACCTGGCTTGAAAGCCAAGGTTGCAGCTGAAAAACGAACCGGGTCGAATGCGGATTTCACGCCGTTAGCGCGAAGCACAGAGCCGCGCGCTGACGGGACCGGCAAGTCCGGCGACTAAGCGGGAACGTAGACCAGCCGCACCACGTCCTCGCCGATCCGATCATGAGCGATCAGGCGGAGCCGCGGGCGGGGGCCGGCGAAATAGGGGTTGCCGTGACCAAGGACGACCGGGTGCAGGTAGATCCGGTACTCGTCGATCAAGCCCAGTTCGGTGAGGCTGTGCGCGAGGACGGGGCCCGCCACCTCGATCTCGCCGTCGTGCTCGGCCTTCAGCTTGCGCACGGCGCCCGCAAGATCACCGTCGACGAGCCGGGCATTGGGGCCGACGGACGCCGAGGAGCGCGAGACGACCCATTTCGGCTGCTTTCGCCACGCGGCTGCGAAGGCCTGTCTGTCCGCATCCCATTCCGGATGCTCGTCGTCCCAGTAGCGCATGATCTCATAGATCCGACGGCCGTACAGGCTGCCCGTCTGCTGTTCGGCCTCCTTGATGAAATGGCGGAAGAGCGTGGGACTTGGCGCAAACTCCATGTGGTCGACGTAGCCGTCCAGCGACTGGTTCATTCCGAACACGAGCTTAGCCATGGCCAGTTCCTTGTCTCGAATGGCCCGTTCGCACGGGTCTGCTTGCGACGTGCAATCGGTCAACGCTAAGCCGACTGATTTCAAATCGCAAGCGGTTTTTGGGCTTTGCCATCGACGGTCTCTACCGTGCACGGGCCACCGATGGTCGCTGCTGCGCTATTGCGAATTGGCCGCTGTCGGCCGTCTGCGTTTCGTCACGGCCTTTTCAAGGTGTTGATCGTACCAGTGGTCGGGGAATTTTATGTCCCACATCAGGTGGCGCAAGTCTCCGGCGTCGATATCTCGGTATCCCAGTTCCTCCAGCCGAAGCAGAAGCAACATATGATCGGTGATGACGATCAGCCGGGCGTGGTTGACGACCTGAAGCAGCGCCGGGCGCAATGCCGCATGGGATTTGAAGCCGAACGACGCGGCGATTGCCTCGTCCAGGTGGGATGACTTGATGTGCGGGTAACGATCCCGGAGGGACTTCTTCAGGGCGGCGATATTGGACGGCGAGAACCTGACCTGCGGGTGCAGCATGAGACGATCCGATGCTCCTGGTCGAAGTCTGCCGATTACGCTTCGACGTTGATGAACATGGTCGTCGAGTAAAGTTCCGCGGCCCTTCAACCCGGCAGCAGGTTTGGAGGGGTACCCGCGGCGGTCGCTACACCTCAGGGTTTCAATATTCAAGATAGGTCAGCATGGGCCGGCGCAATCCGGCTGGCGCGCATTTCACCCCGTGGCGAAACCGCATGGCATGGTCGCGAACCGAAATGAACGGTCCGCACCGTGCGCTACCTCAGAACCGACGGTCGATGAAGTGCTTGGCCTGGGCGCCTGCGTGGTAGAAGGCGGACTTCACGCCGCGCCAGGTGTCCGGGGTCACGGGCGTTTCGGCGAGCGGGATCGCCGAGGTTTCGCCGGTGACGTGGCTGGCGAGTGCGCGGCCGAAGACGGTGCCCGGCGCGATGCCGCGGCCGTTGTAGCCGCTGACGGAAACGACGTTGGGGGCGAGCGTGTGCATGGCCGGCAGGTTGTTGGTGGTCATGCCGATGCGGCCGTCCCACCAGTACTCAAACCGGAAATTGCCGATGAAGGGGAAGAGCTTGCGCAGCGAGCGGGCGGCAAAGGCGCGGTGCGTGCCTTCAGCGATCGCGTCGAGCCGGCCGATCGAGCCGAAGATCAGCCGGTTCTGCTGGTCCATGCGGAAGGAGGTCATGACGAGGCCGGTGTCCCAAGTGCCCTGGCGCTCCGGCAGGATGCGCTTGGCGACGGCGTCCGGCAGCGGATTGGTGGCGAACTGGAAATAGGGCAGGATCGTCAGTTCCTGCGTATGGGCCTGCCAGGGGCTCTCGGCGAAGAGGCCGCCATAGGCATTGGTGGCGAGGATCACCTGTTTCGCGCGGACCGTGTTGTTGCCGGCCTTCAGTACCCAGCTGTCGCCCTGGTGCTCCGCACCGGTCAGCGGCGTGTCGGTGTAGATCTCGGCACCGGCGGCAAGGGCAGCGCGGGCGAGCCCGCGGGCATAGGCGAGCGGCTGGATGGTGCCGGCGCGGCGGTCGAGCAGGGCGCCGGAAAAACCTTCAGCGCCGGTGAGCGCGTGCGCCCGCTCGGCCGAAAGCGCCTCGACCGGCGCGCCGCGCTTCTGCCACTGCGCTTCGCGGTCCTTGATCTCGGTGACGCCCTCGCTGCCGACGGCCATGTGCAGCGTACCGTTGCGCACCGCCTCGCAAGGCATCCCGTGTTTTTCCACGAGCGCATAGACCATCGAAGGGCCGTCGCCGAGTTCGGTCAGCAGCCGGTTGCCGGCCTCGGGGCCGAGCGTCGAGATCAGGTCGTCGGGCTTCACCCACATGCCGGCATTGACGAGGCCGACATTGCGGCCGGAGCCGCCAAAGCCGATCATCTTGGCTTCGATGACCGTTGCCTTCACGCCTTTTTCGGCCAGGTGCAGCGCTGCCGAGAGGCCGGTAAAGCCGCCGCCTATGATCGCCACATCGGTCGTCAGGTCCTGGCTGAGCGGCCTGGTCTCAGGGGCGGCCGGTGCCGTCGCATGCCAGAGGTTGGGCAGGGTGCGCTCCGTCGCCATTCAGGCCATCCTTCAAGTGCGGCCGCAGGTCGGCCATTGTCGTTGAGATATCCGGTGATAGCCGATTGCCGGAAAAATTCTCATGACAATGTTTCATGAAGTCATGATGGACGGGGAGAGCGGCGGGAGGGCTTTTGCACCCGGCGCTCGAAAAAAAACCGCAGCTGGGTCGTCGGCAGCTGCGGTCTTCGTAAATGGATAGGTCTGAAACGATTTAGCCGACGGGTCGGCGCAAAGAAATTTAAAAAAGAGTGCCTCGTCGTGGATGGTCGGCCAGGCAACTCCATCATCTATGCTGCAGGCGCGAAGTCACTCACCCAATTGGGGGAAGCCTCAAGAAAAATGCCAAAAAAACAACGGTTCGGTTAACGGGCGGCCGGCTTCGCTCAGTCGACGAACTCGACCGTGACGCCCGTGCTCACCATCTTGGCAAGCTCGGTCGCGTCCCAGTTGGTCAGGCGCACGCAGCCATGGCTCTGGGTCTTGCCGATCTTCGAGGGTTCCGGCGTGCCGTGAATGCCGTAGGTGGGCTTCGAGAGCGCGATCCAGACCGTGCCGACGGGACCGTTCGGGCCCGGCTGCAGGGTCAGAATCTTGTCGTTGTTGCCCTGCTTGAAGTTGATCTTCGGATTGTATGTGTAGCCCGGATTGAGCGCGATGCGCTCGACATTGACCGTGCCTGACGGAGACGGCGTATCGGACGAGCCGATCGTTGCCGGATAGGCGGCAATCAGCTTGCCGGCGTCGTCATAGGCGAGCACCTGCTTGCGCGCCTTGTCGGCGAGGATGCGGGCGACCTTGCCGGTCTTGTTGGCGCCGGGGTTGATCACCTTGATGATCGTGCCTGGAATGGTGAAATCGACGCCCGGGTTCAACTCGCGCAAATAGGCCTCGTCCATGTGGAACTTCTCGCCGAGCATTTCCGTCGTCGAGGTGAAGGACATGTGCGGCAGCATCGCTTTGTGCGCGTAATCCTCGGGGATCGACGCGACATAGGGGCCGGCGGCGTCGGCGGCCGTGATCGTGTAGCTGGTGATCGGCATGCCGCCGTTCATCCGCAGCCGCTCGAGAATGTCGTCGGTGTTGTTGGGATCGAGCGTTTCGCCGGTCGACTGCTGAAAGGCTTCGATCGCCTTGGTGACGTTCGAGCCCATCTTGCCGTCGATCACGCCCGGCGAAAAACCTTCGCGGTCGAGGAAGACCTGAAGTGCTGTGATCTCGGCGCGCGACTTCGACTTGACCGAGATCGCGGGCGGCATCGATTGGCGCATTGGGTTGCCGTCGTTCGGATCGACGGAAGCCTCCTGGGTGCCGTCGATCAGGCCGGGTAGGCTGTTTGGCAGTTCGTTGCCGTCGGTCGACGGCGGAACGACGTCGCGGTAGTCGGGAACGGAGCCGGTGACGTCGCCGGGCTCGGAATAGCCGTAGCCGCGCTCGGTTTCCCGGTAGCGTCGGTTGGAATAGATATCCACGTCACCCTGACGGCGATAGCCGCCGTAATCGCCCTGACGGTTGCCGCCGTAGTCGCGTTGGCGGCCGCGATTATTGGGCACCACGGTTGCGACCACATTACCCCAGCTGTCGATCAGAAGCGTGCGGCCGCGGCTGTCGCGCATGGTCTGTACTTCGTCGGAGCGGGGTACATAATCGAGGATTTCACCGTCGGGCGTGACCAGCATGACATCGTCGCCATAGCGATTGTAGCCGCGATAGTCCTGCGCGAAGGCGGCCGTCAGATCCACGGCAAGAAAGCCGACTGCGGCGAGGAGCGAGAGGCCTGTGCGGGTCGCTGACGTCACGAGAGAACCTGTTTTCATTGTGGTGAATGTGGCGCGATACATTTCGATTTCGACGTTAATGTGAAAAAAATGAATTCATCATGAACAAGCAGTTAAATTCTATCTAGGCGGCGCAATCCCGGGCTTCAACCGGTGAAATGCGTCTCTCCTCAGCTATCATCTCTTTGTGATTGCAGTGATTCTGCGGCCGATTTGAGGAAGAGAACATGCTGAAGACGCTCGAAGAACCACAGGATTTTCAAGAGAATCATGTGCTGTTCGACCGGCTCTCGGCGCTCGATATCGCCGCCTTCGTCGTCGACGGCGTCGACCTGTCGCCGGGTGCTGCGATCCCGTCGGATGGGGACCCGAGGATCGACCGGGCGCTGGCCGGTTTTCTCTTTACCTGCGGTCCAGACCATATCCGCCATCCCGAGGCGATCGAAGGTGGCGCGGAAGGCGCACGCTATCCGCTGCACGGGTCACTGGCCGGAACAGCCGTCAGCCACATGGAGATGGCGAGCGACGGGGCCGAGTGCACGGCGACGATCGAGGTGGCGCTCGCCGATGGCGGGCGGGCCCGGGTCGAGCGGCGCTGGCGAATCGATGCCGCGCGGCACGAAGTGGTGCTCGAAGATCGCGTCGTCAATTCCGGCGTCACCGCCTTTCCGCCTGTCATGATGTATCACCTCAACATTGGCGGCCGGTTGCTCGGGGACGAGACCCGCATCGTCAGCGCTTCGCTTGCAGGCGGGGAGAGCGCCTGGTGCTTCGGCACCGGCGAGAGCGCACATTTCTGCCTGCCGGCGGCCGTCGGTTCCGATGGCTGGTCGGAGGTCACGCTTGCGGATCTCGCGGGGCTCGGCGGCCGAAATCTGAAAGTGCGGTTCCGGGCCGATACTTTGCCCTTCCTGCAGATGTGGCGCTGCCAGCGCGGCGAGGCCAACGTGATCAGCATCGAGCCGGTATCGCACCGGATCGCCAAACGGCCGGAGTTGGCCGCGGCCGGGGAACTGACACCGCTTCAGCCGGGCGAGGCGCGCAGCTACGCCATCGCCTTTTCGGTCGTCTGATCCTGCGCCTTGACGATGCGGCTTTTGAATTGACGGGAGATAAGGCTGCGCCTACATCAGAGGCCGGGAAATTTGCCTCAAGGAAGACGACCATGGACATCCGCCAGATCAACGACGAATACTCGGTTACCGGCCAGATCGCGGTCGAGGACCTCGACCAGATCAAGGCGCTCGGCTTCAAGTCCATCGTCTGCCACCGCCCGGACTTCGAGGCGCCGGACCAGCCGACCTTTGATTCCATCGCCGCCCGTGCCGAAGAACTCGGCATCGAAACCAAGCACATTCCCGTCGGCCCGATGGGCGTGACCGCCGATGCCGTGAAGAGCATGGTCGACGCGCTCGACGAGTTCCAGCGGCCGATGCTCGGCTATTGCCGTTCCGGCGCGCGCTCGACGGCCGTCTACCAGCAGACCCAGCATATCCGCGGCTGAGCCACGCAAAATCCAAACTCTCGCGCTCGGCCGCATCGTTCCATCTGACAGTGGAGGATCGGCATGGCCGAAGCGTATCTCATTTCGCGGGAGCAATGGGCGGATGAGCCCGACGCCTGGAAGGGCGAATTCGAGGGCGGCGCCTATGGCGCAGGCCTTTCGGTGATCTTCGTTTCCACCGACGAGATCGGGTACGGGCCGAAATTGCACCGCCATCCCTATCCGGAAACCTTCATCGTCCGCGTCGGCCGCGCCCGCTTCACCGTCGGCGACCGCATCATCGATGCCGAGGCCGGTCAGATCGTCGTGGCGCCGGCCAATGTGCCGCACAAGTTCGAGAACCTCGGGCCGGGGCGCCTGGAGACGACCGATCTGCATGAGGCCGGTGCGTTTTCGACGGAATGGCTGGAGTAAGCGGCTGGACGTATCTCGCAGGCAGTTAGCGGGCGTGATCGTTCCCCGCGCCGCCGAGGCGGCGCTGCTGGACTCCTGTGACAAACGCAGGAATGAGGGAGGTATAATGGTGGCCGATCGGCGTTCAATTGGCGCACGACGCCCTGAGAAGCGTCGCTTCGCCCGCGCGCTCGCAGGCACAGAAGCGCGGGCGCGTGGGTAGAAGGGCCCTATCGCAAATGCTCCATCGCCCTCATTCCTGTGCTTGTCACAGAAATCCAATCACGGCGCGTCTGCGCCGTGATTGGACCCTTCACGAACAAGACTTGCTCAGCCCGCCCTGATCTCGCTTAGCGTGCGCGTCGGGGTGATCGCTTCGGGATCGAGCTTGATCTCGATGATCGCCGGCTTGCCGCTGGCGCGCGCCCTGAGGAAGGCGTCGGCAAACTCTTCCGTCTTCTCGACCGTCTCGCCGTGGCCGCCATAGGCGCGGGCAAGGGCTGCGAAATCCGGGTTGGTGAGATCGGTGGCGCTGACGCGGCCGGGATAGTCGCGCTCCTGGTGCATGCGGATCGTGCCGTAGATACCGTTGTTGACGACGACGGTGATGATCGGCAGGCGGTAGCGCACGGCGGTTGCGAATTCCTGGCCGTGCATCAGGAAGCAGCCATCCCCGGCAAAGCAGATGACTTCGCGATCCGGATGCAGCTGCTTGGCGGCGACCGCCGCCGGCAGGCCGTAACCCATTGAGCCCGAAGCCGGGGCTGCCTGGGTGGCGTAGCGGCGGAAGCGGTGGAAGCGATGCACCCAGGTGGCGTAGTTGCCGGCGCCGTTGGTGAAGATCGTATCCTCCGGCACGTTCGCCTCGATCCAGTTCATGATCGGGCCCATCTGCACCGCGCCCGGGCCGGTTTCCGGCGGGGTCGACCACTTGAGATAGGCGGCGTGCATGGTCTCGGTGCGTGCGGACCAGCTCGGTTCGCTCGGCGGTGCAAGGCTTTCGAGCGCGGCGACGAAGTCGCGCGGGCTGGCGGCAATCGCCAGCTCCGGCCTGTAAACACGGCCGAGTTCGGAACTGTCAGGATGCACATGCACCAGCGTCTGGTGCGGGTAGGGGCTGTCCATCAGCGTGTAGCCGGACGAGGGCATTTCCGAGAAGCGGCCGCCGATAAGCAGGATGAGATCCGCTTCCTTGACCTCTTTTGCCAGAGCGGGGTTGATGCCGATGCCGACGTCGCCGGCGTACATCGGGTGCAGGTGATCAAACAGCATCTGGCGACGGAAGGAGCAGCCGACCGGCAGCTTCCAGCGTTCAGCGAAGCGCTGGAATTCAGCAACGCTTTCCGCTGTCCAGCGAGTGCCGCCGAGGACGGCGATCGGGCGCTTGGCGTTGCTCAGCATTTCGCCGAGCCGCTTCATCTGCGCCGGACCTGGATGACCCTCGACCGGCTGGTAGGGTTTGGCGGCGGGCGCCTCGGCGCTGCGGGTCAGCATGTCCTCGGGGAGCGTCAGCACGACAGGGCCGGGGCGGCCGGACGTGGCGACCGCGAAGGCGCGGGTGACGAATTCCGGAATGCGGGCGGGATCGTCGATCTCGCCCACCCATTTGGCGACCTCGGTGAAGGCGCGGCGGTATTCGATCTCCTGGAAGGCCTCGCGCTCGCGCGCTTCGCTCTGCACTTGGCCGATGAAGAGGATCATCGGGATCGAATCCTGCTTGGCGACATGGAGGCCGGCGGAAGCGTTGGTCGCGCCAGGGCCGCGGGTCACCATGCAGATGCCGGGCTCGCCGGTCAGCCGCCCCCAGGCATCCGCCATCATCGCGGCCCCGCCTTCCTGGCGGCAGACGAGCACGTCGATGTCGGTGTCGTAGAGCGCGTCGAGCACGGCGAGATAGCTTTCCCCCGGCACGCAGGCGATGCGCTTCACCCCGTTGGCGACGAGCGCGTCAACGATGAGCTGACCTCCAGTTTTCATGATATTCCTCCCGATGGTCTTTCTTTTGTTTTCAGATGGCTTTGTTGTCAGATGGCTGGCGACACCGGAGCGACGCTCGTGTCCTTGTGCACGCGGCGCTCGCGCCAGATGATGTAGAGGCCGGAGCCGATGATGATGGCGATGCCGAGCCACTTCAGCGCGTCGGGCAGGTCGCCGAAGACGAGCCAGCCGAAGATCGTGGCCGAAACGATTTCGAGATACTGCAGCGGCGCCAGCACCGAGGCCGGGGCGGCGCGATAGGCATAGACGCCGAGCACGCCTGAAATGGTGGCGGTGACGCCGACGCCGAGCAGGTAATACCAGGTGTACCCTTCTGGCCAGACCGGATCGAAGATGCCGGAACCGGTGCCTTCGCCGAAATAAAGCAGCACGAGACAGAAGAGCGCGCCCCAGACGCCGGCGTGAAACTGCATCGACCAGGGGTCCTCATTTTGCGCGACCATGCGGGTGACGAGCAGGAAAACGGCAAGGCCAAAGGCGGCCACAACAGGCAGAAGGGCGATCCAGCCGACCTCCTGCATGCTCGGCTGGATGACGAGCAGCGCGCCGAAGAAGCCGACGCCGCAGGCGGTGTAGCGCCGCCAGCCGATCGTCTCCTTCAGGAAGATGCTGCCAAGGATCGTGAGGATGATCGGCTCGACGAAGAAGATCGCGATCGCGTCGGCGACTTCCATGACCTTCAGCGTGGTAATGAAGGAGAGCATGGTCACGACCAGCAGACCGCCGCGCAACGCGTGCAGCCCGGTCTTCTTCCAGGTGAGATCAAACAGGCTGCCGCGGAAGAGCACGATCGGCAGGATGAAGACGACCTGCAGCAGAAAGCGCACGGCGGTGATTTCGGCCGAGGGAACGGTGGCGATCGCGAGCTTGGCGAAGATGTCGATCAGCGGCGACAGAAGCACCGAGATCACCATCAGTGTCAGCCCGAAGGAGATGCGGTTGTGGTCGGCGGCGATCTTGGGAAGCGACATGTCGGCCATGATATTTCCGGTCAGCGCCGCCCTGCGACGGCGCGCAGGCACCAGGCGGCAAAGTCGGCCGTCGCCTCGTCCCGGCCGAGTTCGTTCAGTGTTTCGTGGCGCATGCCGTCATAGACGGTGACGCTAACGTCGCTGAGACCGGCGGCTTTCATCTTCGTGCCAAGCCAGCGGACGGCGTTGCCCATCTCGGTCGACGGGTCAGCGCTGCCGCCGACGAGATGAATGGGCAGGTTTTTCCGGAGCCGCGCCAGCCGGTCGGGCCGGGCTCCATCGAAGGACAGGCGGAAAAGATCGAGCCAGAGCGAGACCGTCGCATCGAAGCCGCAGAGCGGGTCGGCGGCGTATTTGGCGACCTCGGCATCGTCGCGCGACAGCCAGTCGAGATCGGTCTTGCGATCCTTGATGGCGCCGCCCCACATGCCGAAGGTGAGCTTGGTCAGAAGCGGGCTCGGCACGTCAGACCCTTTGAGCGCCTTTTCGATCTTCAGGATCACCTGTCCGCCACGGCCGGCAAGGCCCGGCCGGAAGTTGGAGTTCCAGACGGCAAGCGCATCGTAGAGGCCGGGATCGGTTTCGGCGGCATTGAGCGCGATCAGTCCACCCATGGAATGGCCGAAGAGGATGACCGGCAAGCCCGGATGGGCGGTGGTCGCAATCTCCCGCACTGCCCGGATGTCCGCGAATATCTTGTCGAGGCCGTCGCGGCTTGCGAACATCCCAAGCTGGGCGTCAGGCGCCTGCGTCGCGCCGTGGCCGCGATGGTCGTGGGCATAGACATGGAAGCCGTGGCCGGCCATCGCCTCGGCAAAGCGGGCATATCGGCCGGAATGCTCGGCAAGGCCATGGCTGACGAGAAGGATGCCGCGGGCTTCTGTGGTTGCCGGAAAATGCCGCCAGCTCAAGCTGGCACCGGTCGGGCTCTGATGCGTCTTCACCTGCCCGAACATCTCTACTCCCGGAAGCAATCGACAGACCTTTGAGATTTCAAATCGATTTGCGTGGCAAAGGCAATCGCCGCTTGTTGATCGTTGCGCATGAGGTCACAAGCGATTTGACGGTGCATTACATTAGGGGTTGCAATTTTCCCGTTTTGGGCGATATTTGTTCCCGTTTTGTTTTTGCGGGAGGATATCATGGTCCGTTTTTGTAAAGCGATATCAGGTTCTGTGGCGGGCATCCTAGCAGCGCTGACGCTGTTGCTTGGTTCCGGCGCCTTTGCTGCCGGTGAAGACGCATCCAAGGGTGCTCCGCCGGCGAGTTCAACCAGCCGCACCGACTACGTGCTGGCGGTCAGCTGGCAGCCCGGTTTCTGCGAGACGCGGCCGCAACGCAAGGAATGCGAGAGCCAGACGGCGGAACGCTTCGATGCCACCAACCTCTCGCTGCATCGCCTGTGGCCGCTGCGCAAGAGCTATTGCGGGGTCGCGGCAGAAGCGCGGGCAACCGACCGCAAGGGCAGCTGGCTGGAGCTGCCGAAGCTTGCCATGGCCGACGACACCGCGGCGCGGCTGCTTATCGCCATGCCCGGCGTGCAATCCGGTCTCGACCGGCACCAGTGGCTGCGAAGCGGCACCTGCCAGAGCGGCTCGGTCGACGACTATTTCTCGGTGCAGCTGCGCATGCTGGAAGAGCTCAACCGCTCGGCGGTCGGGGCACTTTTCCGCCAGCGTGTGGGTGCGGAACTCGATGAGGCGGCGATCAAGCAGGCCTTCGACCAGAGTTTTGGCGCTGGAGCCGGCGACCGGGTGCGCATGCGCTGCCAGACCGTGCAGGGCCGCAGCATCATCACCGGGCTGACGATCGGGCTCACGGGCGATGTCATGAAGGCTGCGAGCCTCGGGCCGCTGATCCAGGCCGCAGGCACGACCGAGTTCAAGTGCGCCAAGGGTATCGCCGATACTGCCGGTCGCGGGTAGGGCGTTTCGCCCGGTCGGCCATGGCAGCGCCTTATGGTGCGGCCTTGACCGCGCCGGCTTTAGGCGCCTTCCGGGAGAGCCTGCCGGGCGTTCCGATCGGGATGTTCGTTTTGGGATAGGGCGGGGGCGGATGCCTTTGATCATTGCCCCCTTCCTATAATTCGCCTACATAGCGGGCAAATTTCCTTATCCCTGCGGAGCATTCCCTCATGGCACGTCAGTTCATCTATCATATGGCCGGACTTAATAAGTCCTACGGCGCGAAGAAGGTTCTCGAGAACGTTCATCTGTCGTTCTACCCGGATGCCAAGATCGGTATCCTCGGCCCGAACGGCGCCGGTAAGTCGACGGTTCTGCGCATCATGGCCGGCCTCGACAAGGAATTCACCGGCGAGGCCTGGGTGGCCGAAGGTGCGACCGTCGGATACCTGCCGCAGGAGCCGCAGCTCGATCCGACGAAGACGGTGCTTGAAAACGCCATGGAAGGCGTCGCCAAGAAGAAGGCGATCGTCGACCGCTACAACGAACTGATGATGAACTATTCCGACGAGACGGCGGAAGAGGGCGCCAAGCTCCAGGATATCATCGACAGCCAGAACCTCTGGGATCTGGAAAGTCAGGTCGAAATGGCCATGGAAGCGCTGCGCTGCCCGCCGGGCGACGCGGAAGTCACCAACCTGTCGGGCGGTGAAAAGCGTCGTGTTGCGCTCTGCAAGCTGCTGCTCTCGCAGCCGGACCTGCTGCTCCTCGACGAACCGACCAACCACCTCGACGCCGAGACGATCGCCTGGCTCGAAAAGCACCTGCGCGAGTATCCGGGCGCCGTGCTGATGATCACCCACGACCGTTACTTCCTCGACAACGTCACCGGCTGGATCCTCGAGCTCGACCGCGGCCGCAGCATCCCCTACGAGGGCAACTACTCGGCCTACCTGGTTGCGAAGGCCAAGCGCATGCAGCAGGAAGGTCGCGAAGAGGCGTCCCGCCAGAAGGCGATCGCTCGCGAACAGGAATGGATCGCATCCAGCCCCAAGGCTCGTCAGGCCAAGTCCAAGGCGCGTATCCGCTCCTATGACGAACTGGTCAACGCGGCGGAAAACCAGCGCCCCGGCGACGCGCAGATCATCATCCCGGTCGGCGAACGTCTCGGCCAGGTGGTCATCGAGATGGAAGGCGTCACCAAGGGCTATGGCGATCGCCTGTTGATCGACGGCCTGTCGCTGAAGCTGCCGCCGGGCGGCATCGTCGGCATCATCGGCCCGAACGGCGCCGGTAAGACGACGCTCTTCCGCATGATCACCGGCCAGGAACAGCCCGACAGCGGCTCAATCCGCATCGGTGATACCGTGCACCTCGGCTATGTCGACCAGAGCCGCGACGCGCTCGACGGCAACAAGACCGTCTGGGAAGAAATCTCCGGCGGTGCTGAAGTCATCAAGCTCGGCAAGCACGAGATGAACTCGCGCGCCTATTGCTCGACCTTCAACTTCAAGGGCGGCGACCAGCAGCAGAAGGTCGGCAACCTCTCGGGCGGTCAGCGCAACCGCGTTCACCTCGCCAAGATGCTGAAGAACGGCGGCAACGTGCTGCTGCTCGACGAACCGACCAACGACCTCGACACCGAGACGCTGGCAGCGCTCGAAATCGCGCTCGAAAACTTCGCCGGTTGCGCCGTTATCATCAGCCACGACCGCATGTTCCTCGACCGCCTGGCAACGCACATCCTCGCTTTTGAAGGCGACAGCCAGGTCGAGTGGTTCGAAGGCAACTTCGAAGACTACGAGAAGGACAAGATCCGCCGCCTCGGCCCGGACTCGGTCAACCCGAAGCGCGTCACCTACAAGCGCCTGACGCGCTGATTTCAGCCGCCGCCATATCGTGGCGCTGGACCTTGCTGCGTCCGTTGAAGCGGGCGCTGCAACATTTGCTCTAGGAACGGGCGAGGCGCAGGCTTCGCCCGTTTTCCTTTGTCTCCTGACCTGAGGCGAAGACCAGCTGTCGCTCGGTTGCGCGCCAGGGTCTGTTTATCGCTGTGCCCGCGTGGGGGATGAACGTGCGGGACGCTCCAGGGGTCGGCGTAGCGATCAGCTCTGCGATTGCCGTCCCGATGGCGGGCGCGAACGGGCGTTTGCAGGTTTGTCTATCGCTGCGGCGAGATGGGCTGGCGGATGACGCGTACCTCGGGCGGCAGAGGCGCGGATAGGGTGGCGTCCCAACACCGGGAAGGGCGCCGGGTTTGTCACGGTTGCGTGGGGCTGCCCTCATTCGGGTCGTGAAGTCGGCCTACTAGCGGGACCTTCGCAGGTCTCCTGACGTGCCGCCCGAGACATCGTTTGGGGCGCATGGCGTCCATACACAAGCATCCGTTCCGCCGGCGCCATTGTTTGGCCTCTCCGCGCAAATCCGCTTGCGTCACCACCGCAAATCACATAAACATATCTTTATGTGTTGATGGGGATCGCTATGGCTCTGCAGAGAGAACTGGGTCTGGATGCGTTGGTGGACGTGCTGAAGGCGGCGGGCGAGCCGACCCGCATGCGTCTCGTCGCGCTTCTCGCCGCCGGCGATCTGACCGTCACCGATCTTACCGAAATTCTCGGTCAATCGCAGCCACGCATTTCCAGGCATCTGAAGCTGCTGGCGGAGGTCGAGCTGATCGACCGCTACCAGGAGGGCGCCTGGGCCTATTTCCGCCTCCGTCAGGACGGTGCCCGGGTCGGGCTCGTGCGGGCGATGCTGGCCTCCGCCTCCGTCGACGACGCGGTGTTGGCGCGTGATGCAGCCCGGCTCACCACCTTGAAGAAGGCGCGCTCGGAGAAGGCGCAGGCCTATTTCAGCCGCAACGCCGCCGGCTGGGACGAGCTTCGCCGCCTGCATGTCAGCGAGCGTGACGTCGAGGCGAAGCTGCGCGAAATGGTGGGCGACGAGCCGGTCGAAAGCTTGCTCGATCTCGGCACCGGCACAGGCCGCATCCTGCAGCTCTTCGAGGGCCTCTATCGGCGCGGTATCGGCGTCGACGCCAGCCGCGACATGCTTGCGGTGGCGCGCTCCAATCTCGATCGCGCTGGCATCACCAAGGCGTCGATCCGCCATGGGGACATCTTTAACCTGCCGCTCGACGGCCAGACCTTCGACCTCGTCACCATTCACCAGGTGCTGCATTTCCTCGAAGAGCCGGAAGCCGCGATCGCGGAAGCCGCGCGCATGCTGATGCCGGGTGGACGGCTGGTCATCATCGACTTCGCGCCGCACGGACTTGAGCATCTGCGCGACGAGCACGCCCATGCGCGCCTCGGCTTCTCGCACCAGGCGATGGCCGATTGGCTGGCGAAGGCTGGCCTTGTGCTCGAGAAGACCACGGATCTTTCGCCTGAGGGGGCGAATGATGGAAAATTGACGGTGACGATCTGGCTCGCGCGTGATCGGCGGGCCGTGAACGAGAATGAAACGCCGCGGCCGCGTGTCCAGGCGGGGGGAGTATAATAATGACGGCACAGACGCTTTACCCGGCCGAACGCGGCAATCTCCGGCTCTCCTTCGAATATTTCCCGCCCAAGACCGACGAGATGGAAGCGCAGCTCTTCCAGACGGCAGACGACCTTTCGGCCTTCGGTCCGGCCTTCATCACCGTCACCTACGGCGCCGGCGGCTCGACCAAGGCGCGTTCGCTGACGACGGTCAGGCGCTTGATCGCGGAAAGCGGCTTTGCCAATACCGCTGCGCACCTGACCTGCGTCGGCGCGCCGAAGGCGGAGGTCGATGCCGTGATCGACGAGTATCTCAGCTTCGGCGTCCGCCACTTCGTGGCGCTGCGCGGCGATCCCCAGGGCGGCATCGGCAGCACTTACCAGCCGCATCCCGAGGGTTACGCCAGCAGCACCGACCTCGTGCGGGCGATCCGTGCGCGCGGGGACGACATCGAGATTTCCGTCTCCTCCTATCCGGAGAAGCACCCGGAAAGCCCTGACGTCGCCGCTGACATCGACATGCTGAAGCGCAAGGTCGATGCGGGCGCAACCCGGGCCCTGACCCAATTCTTCTTCGACAACAATGATTTCGAGCGCTACCTCGAACGAGTGCGGCGCGCTGGCGTCAACATCCCGATCGTGCCGGGCATTCTGCCGATCAACAATCTGGCGCAGGTGCAGAAATTCGCTGGCCTCTGTGGCGCCACCGTGCCGGAGGCGATCGTCACGCGGCTCGTGCATCTCGAGGACCAGCCGGTCGAGCGCTTCAAGGAGGCGACCCACATCGCCGCCGAGCAGATCGTCGATCTCGCCCGGCGCGGCGTACGCGATTTCCATATCTATTCGATGAACCGCACGCCGCTGGTGACAGCCGTGCTGGATCTCGTCGGTTTCGAGCGGGCCTCTGTGGAAGCGGTGGGCGCGATCGATGCACCGCGGATGGTGGCGGCCGGCGCGGCCGCCTGACCTTCGCTCGCACCTTGCGACGGGCAAGGTGCGCTTCGCCATGTTGAACTTCCGAATGGCTGCGAACGCGCCGCGTGTCCTGGCAGACAGAGGTCGCCGCCGCGCTTTGGTATGGCTCCATGCCTTTTGGGGTCTCTTCGGCTGCGGTCGCAGCAAGCGTCCCGATCGCTACAGCATCCACCAAAAAGGAAAGCGCCCGAAGATCGATCTTCAGGCGCTTTCTCGTTTGTCGCAGCGTCTAGACCTTATGCTCTCTTGGCGGTCTAACTGGCTTGGTGCTGCAAAATGGTTTCCCGGAAATTTAAGTCCCTATTCGGTTTGGACTCTCAGCGGCCGCTCCTCAGATGAAGAGCATCGTGGCCACGAATACGAACGCTGCACTGATCATGATGACATTCAGCGAATGTGTAAGGCCCATGGAAGACCCTCCCTGCGTTAACGCGTTAAAACATAGGGCGAAATCACGACACGTTAAAGGGAAACTTGTGCTGCAGTGCGAAATGCGTGAGCCGGCGCTGCCTTATTCACAGGCCTATAGTTCTGATTTTATTTAATTTTCCAGGCTGCCACATTTTTTTCACAATCGCTTCACCAAGGTTAATATAAACGTTTGTTACCGTGCGTGAGTGGCCCGGAGCGGGACGAAAATCGGCCGTCGATTCCCCCGCAAACCATGTCTTTTTCACGCGGTGCGAAGCACTCAAGGTGTGTGGGCTTTTCCTGTAACCGACCACGATCAGATGTCAGGCGACCCGCCTGAAACGCAGGATTCGACCGTCGAGCACGGCGAGGCCAAGGGCGATCAGCACCATGCCGGCAAAATCGGCCGCCTGCAGCGTCTCGCCGAGAAAGAGGTAGCCGAGCAGGATCGCGCTTGGCGGCACCAGCAGGGTGACCAGTGAGGCATTGGTGGCGCCGGCCGCGCGCATGATGCGGAAAAAAAAGATGTAGGCATAGGCCGTCGAAACCAGCGCCAGGCCGAGGATCGACAGGATCACCTCGACGGGCGGCATCGGCAGCAGCCAGGGCGTGTCCGTAAAGGCGGCCACCGGCAGCGCGATCAGCGTCGAGGCGGTCAGCTGGCCTGCGGCCGTCACGGGAGGCGCGAGATCGCGGAAGCGTTTGCCGTAGGTCGCCGCAAAACCATAGCTGATGGCGGCAAGCACCGGCAGCAGCAGCGCCCAGAGCGGCACGCTGCTTGTGGTGCCGAAGAGACCGGCAACGGCGCTCGGCCCGATCAGGACGACGGTGCCGGCGAGCCCGAGCAGACAGCCGGCGATCTTGGCGGAACTCAGCTTCTCGTCCTCGGTCGCCATGTTGGCGATGATCACCGTCCAGACCGGCGTCGTGGCGTTGAGGATCGCCGCCAGTCCGGCGCCGATATGGGTTTGTCCAAGGAAGATGAAGGCGTGCGGAATGGCGTTGTTGATCAGCCCCATCAGCGCGAATTCGCGCCAGCGGCCGGCAAGCGCCTCGTACATGCCGAAGCGGCCGCGGATGTAGATATGCAGCGCCAGGGCTGCCAGGCCCAAACGCAGGAACACCAGCGTGAAGGGCGGCACATGGGCGACGGCAACGCGGGCGAAGAAGAACGATCCGCCCCAGATCAGGCCGAGCAGGGCAAGCAGCGCCCAGGTCCCGGCGCTCATCTGATTGCCATCGACGGTGCTTCGCGCATTCATGGTGATGCCTATCCGTGCTGATTGCGTGGTGGCGTCAGTCTCCCTCCGCCGGGTGGACGCCATGGCGCAAGCGCCTGGTTACCGCTCCCGGATCGGTTGTGCTCCGACACATGATACATAACCCGGCACGCCCGGCGGAACCACCCGGTTCTTGCGGCGATGATGAGGGCCGCATGCGTGGGGGCGAGCCGGTGGGCTCTCATCAACCGGGATCCGGTCGGTCGTTGTGGCATGAAAAAACCCCGGAGATCGATCCGATCTCCGGGGTCATGGTTTTGAAACTGCGGTTCGGGCTTAAAGCGCGTTCAGGAGTTCGAGCGTCGCCCAGCCGTCGGCCGGACGGCCGAGGCGGAGCTGCTCCTTCTGGAGTGCCGCACGGGTGCCGGAGCCGAGGATGCCGTCGATCTTGCCGACATCGTGGCCGAGCGTCTGCAGCTTGCTCTGCAGTGCCTTCATGCCGGTGTCGTCGAGGCCCGGTTCCGGATTGCCGCCTTCATAGGTCGGCGCGCCGCCGAGACGGGTCGCGAAATAGGCGGCAGATGTTGTGTAGATGAACGACTGGTTCCATTCGAGATAGACGTTGAAGTTGGGGTAGGTGAGGAAGGCCACGCCCTTGCGGCCCTGCGGCAGCACCAGCGAGGCTTCGAGGTTGCCGAAGGCGGTGTCGCCGTTGCGCGGCTTGACGCCGAGCGCGAACCAGTCGCTGGCCTTCATGCCCGGCTGCAGGCCGGTCTTTTCCCAGGGGAGTTGCTCGGGAACGCTGACTTCCTGGATTACCGGCTGGCCAGCCTTGTAGCCGAGGCTCTGGATGAACTTGGCGGCGGTCAGGATCGCGTCGGGCGAGCTCTTCTTCAGGTTCACGTGGCCGTCGCCGTCGCCATCGACGCCATAGGCGATGATGTCTTCTGGCAGCATCTGCACCTGGCCGATCTCGCCGGCCCAGGCGCCTGTCGTCGTCGCCGGGTCGAGGTCGCCATGCTGGACCATCTCGATCGCCGCGATCAGCTGCGGGCGGAACATCTCTGGACGGCGGCAGTCGTGGGACAGCGTCACCAGCGCGTCGCGGGTGTTGAAGTCGCCCTGGACGGCGCCGAAGTCGGTCTCCATCGCCCAGAAGGCGGTGATGACCGGGGCCGGCACGCCGAATTCTTTCTCAGCGCGAGCAAAGACGTCAGCATATTCCTTCATTTTCTGCTGGCCGATATCGAGGCGCGACTTGCTGACGGTGCGCTTGGAGAATTCGGTGAAGGTCTGCTTGAAGACGCCCTGGGTGCGGTCGCGGCTGAGCACCTTTTCATTGATGGCGGCACCGGCGAGCGCCCGGTCAGCGACATCGGCCGGAACGCCCTTGGCGACCGCTTCGGCCTTCACGCCCTGAAGGAAGGTTGCGAGATCGCCACCGCAGGCAACGGCCGGGGATGCCGTCTTCGCGCCTGTCGAGGCTGCGGTCTGGGCGGCGGCGGCCGAGGCGGTCAGCGCCAGAAGAGCGACGGAGGCAAGCGCGCGCCGGGCTGTGCGGGTCATCATGAAATTCCTTTCTTTGCCGTGGGGCGCCTTGCACCACCACGGGCAATCAAATCGCTGCGAAATCTGTCGTTGCTCTCTCAGAGCATTATGACCGAAAGAAGAAAATGGGTCTTCCTGCCGCACCTGTCGGCAGGAATGTCAGTTCTGCTTCGGCTGCGAGACCGCGGCGACCCAGTTCTTCCAGTTTTTCGCCGAGCCGGCGAAGACATTGATATCGGTGGCGCCGTCGATGCCGGGGATGACCCCGGTGCTGGTATATTGCCAGAACGCCCAGCGGCGCTCGACGTAGACCTCACCCGGATGCTTGGCGACCGAGCGCACCCAGAAGTGATGTTCCTTGAACTGGTCGACGAGATTGTCGCGGTGGAAGTCGACCGAGGTGTAGATGATCGGGCGCTTGCCGTAATGGGCTTCGAGCCGGTCCATGAAGCGCTTCATCTCGACGCGCACTTCGTCCGGCGTCGGGCGATGGCGGCAGGTCTTCGATTCGCCGTTCCACTCGACGTCGAGAACCGGCGGCAGGTAGACGGCGCTCTTCGGCACGTTGGCGATGAACCAATCGGCCTGGTCGTCGGCGGTCGAGCAGAAATAGTAGAAGTGATAGGGCGCATAAGGGATGCCGGCGGCCCGTGCCTTCTGCCAGTATTCGGGAAAGCGGGTATCGACCCGGTCCTTGCCTTCCGTCGCCTTGATGAAGGCGAAGGAGACGCCCGAGTTCTTCACCTTCATCCAGTCGATATCGCCATTCCATTTCGAAACGTCGATGCCGTGGATATTGTGGTGCTGCGGGGTCCGGTCGCCGAAGTTCTGCGGGTCCGTATCGTGGAAGCGCGGCGGGATCGATGCCGTCTGCATCAGGTCATAGTCGGTCGACGAGCAGCCGGAAAGAAGGGTGGCAAGCGGCAAGAGAGCCAGGAGAAGCCGGCGCATGATTTTCCTGTCTAGAGACGATCGATGATCCTGCCTCACACGATGGCTTCCTGTCGGTGATTTCCCCAGTGAGGCGTGAACCCCATTTTCACCATATCATCGTAAAAATTGAGTTAGCTCAAGCGGGAATTGCGGACGGCAGAAAAGCGCAAAAGCGCCGAAAACCAGGCGGTTTCGGCGCTTGCCGGAATGGCTGCCCTCAGGCGGGATGCAAAACCTTTGTGTAAACCGCCTGCCGTTCAGTCGGCGATCGCCACGGAAGGGCGGTGATAGACGGCGAGCCAGGCATAGCCGCGGCCGATCGTGCGCCGCTCGAGATCGGCGCCATTTTCGCGGGCTTTCTCGCGTAACACGTCGAACAGCCGCTCGCGCGGCGTCACGTGAAAGCGGTTGAGCCAGCCGTGCAGCGCCCGGCGGAAGCTCGTCGGCAGGCGTTCCTGCTGGCCGAAATCGGCAATGTGCAGCGAGCCGCCCGGATTAAGCGCTGTGATCGCCGCGTCGATCGCCTTCTGCCAGTCGGGGATCATCGACAGCGAGTAGGAGATGACGATGTGATCGAAACCCCTTTCGCCGAAGATCGCCGGATCGAAGTCCGTTGCGTCGGCGACATGCAGCGTGGCGCGCCTGTTGCCGCCACGGTTGAGCTTCGCGCCGGCCGAGGTCAACATTTCCTGGGATATGTCGAGCCCGAACAGGCGGGCCGACGGGAAACAGCGGCCGATCAGCGCCAGATTGCGGCCGGTGCCGCAGCCGACCTCAAGCACCGAGGCACCGGAGGCCGGGTTCATGTCGCGGATCAGCGTGTCGCGGCCGAAGAGGTAGTACTTCCGCGTGAGATCGTAGAAGTGCCGCTGATAGCGGTACATGTGGTCCATGCGCCGCGCGTGGGAGATCCCGGCCTGTTGCACGTCTCAGCCCTTCCTGCGGTAGATGTGGAAGCCGCCATAGATGGCGGAGCGGTCTTCGGCGCCGAGCCGTAGCGAGGTTTCGGCATCGTAGTGCCACTGGTCGAGCAGGGCCGGGGAGACACGGCCGGGCAGGATGCTGTCTTCCGCCGCCGTGCGGAAGATCACGACTGCGCCCTCATCCGCCGTGCGGGTGATCTCGGTCCAGAGGTCGTTCAGCTGCTGGTCGGTCATCCAGTCCTGCGCGTCGAGCAGGATATAGCGGTCGACCGAGCCGGCGGATTTGCCGGCGAGAAGCTCGGTGAAGCTTGCGTGATGTACCTCGACGCGCTCGGCATTGTTGCGGATCGCCTCATAGGCGCCGGCGTCGAGATAGGGCGGCAGGTCGCCTTCATGCGGCAGCGGGTAGCGGCGGCCGAAGGCCTGCCAGGCGAAGTAGTTTTCGCGCAGCGGGAAGTGACAGGTGAGCTTTTCCAGGCGATGGCGCAGAACGGCGGCGAGCGACTTTTCGGCACTCAGGCTTGCGAGCTCGTCGAACTGCTGCGGCGGAATGCCGAGGCCGAAGAGGGAGCTCTTGCGCCCGGTGATCCAGCGGATGACGGGACGATCGAAGAGAGGCGCCAGGCGCTCGTCGAAGAACTGCCGCTGTTCGCGCATGGAGCGCGCCTGGACGAAGTCCTCCGGATTGACGCCGTGCAGGCGGGCAAGCAGGTGGCTGGCTGCAATGAAGCGGCCGAGCAGACCGGTGCGGTAGATATTGCGGCCAAAGACGCCGATACGCCGGCGACCGGTCATGTCGCGGCGGGTCCAGTAGCTGCGCGTCGCTGTATCAAGCTTCGGCGCGAGGAATAGATCGAAAGCCTGGACGTTGGTCGTCGTGCCCTGGATCGCCAGGAAGCGCGTGACATCCTTGTGGCTCGGCAGATGGCGGAAGGCTGCGAGCTTCAGGCGGTTGAGCGCGATATGGTGCGGGTTGAGGTCGACGACGTCTATTTTCCGTGGGCCGGCCGACAGATAGGTCAGCATGTTGCAGCCGCCGGAGCCGATGGTGACGATCCGGCTTTCCGGGGTCAGTTGCATCGCCTCCATGTCGACGATCGGATCTTCCCAGATCTGCGGATAGACGAGGCCCGAAAAGAGCAGGCCGAACAGACGTTCCGAGAAGCCTGCGAGGGAGAGGGTCTTGTGCTGGAGCAGGGCGTTTTTCAGCTTCGGATTTTTTCTGCCAAAGCCAACGTCGGAAGCGATTTCATTCATCTCAGACGGTCATCCAGTTGAAACTTAGGCGCTTCTAAAGTGACTCGGCTACACTTTGATGACGGGCTTTCTCACAGGGCTGGGGCGGTCTCCGGAACGCAAATCTACAATTTTTCACCCATAAGAATTCATTAAACCCTGACGTGCTAGCACCGCCTTACATACGGGGGGCGTCGACATGATGTTAGGTACGTTTCTGCCGAAGCCCGAGCAGCGATTTGCGGCTGCCGGCGCGGCATTGGGGGCTCTGGTTTCTGTGGCGTGGCTTGCCAGCGGAACCGCTCTTCCCGACCAGATGGCGCCGCATTGGGACGTCCCTGCCGTTATGGCGGCCGGCGCCATGCCTTTCATCCTCGGCGGCTCCTTCTATCGCTGGCGCTACTCGCGCCGGCTTGAGCTGGAGCTGCGTGCCGCGCGGCGCGCCGAGCGTCGCCTGCGCAACGAAGTCCATCGCGACAAGCTGACTGGGCTTGCAAACCGCGCTGCGCTCGAGGCCGATATCAGCCAGGCACTCAGCGCAGAAGGTGCCGCGTTTGCGCGCAACGCCTTGCTTCTTCTCGATCTCGATCGCTTCAAGGTGATCAACGACACGCTGGGACATGACGCCGGCGACCGGTTGCTGGCTCTGTTCGGCGCCCGGCTCAGGCGTGCCTTTGCCGGCGAGGCGACGGTCTACCGCCTCGGCGGTGACGAGTTCGTGCTTGCGGCCGCGTGCGCGCCGTCTCAGGCCGATGCGGAAATGCTCGCAACGCGGGTGGAAAAGCTGTTCGAAGCGCCGTTCGATCTCGGGGAAACGCGCATCGCTTCAGGCTGCAGCATCGGCATCGCCTTCATCGAGCGGTCGGACAAATCGACATCCGACGTGTTGAAAAGGGCGGACCTGGCGCTTTACGAAGCCAAGGCGATCAGCGGCAACAGTCATGCCTTCCACTCGGAAACCCTGAGCCATGCCGTGCGGCAGCGGGCGGAAGCCGAGCGCGATCTTACGCGCGGTTTCGAGGCAGAGGAGTTCTTTCTCGCATTCCTGCCGATCCTCGGCATCGAAAGCGGCTCCATCGGTGGGTTCCAGGCGCTGCTGCGCTGGCGGCATCCGCATCTCGGCGTCATCGGCGCGGAAACGTTCGAGCCGCCGGAGCAGAGCGCGACTACGCTGGCGCTTGCCGCCTGGGCGCTTCAGTCCGCCTGCAGGCAGGCGGCCGGCTGGTCTTTCCCGAAAGGGCTGACGATTGCGCCCTTCGTCTCGCAACTGCGCGACCGCGATTTCGTCACGCACGTGGAGCGGTGCCTTTCGGATGCTGGCCTTTCGCCGGAACGCCTGACGATCGAGGTCGCCGAGGGCGTCTCGACGGACGATCTCGTCATCGTCACCGAAAACTTGCGGGGGCTGCGCGCGCTCGGCGTTCGCGTCGCGCTTGGCGGCGGCTCCGCCTCGTCGCTGCCCCTGAACCAGATCTCGGAGGTGCAGCCCGACCAGGTGACCGTCGATCTCGCCGCCGTGCGGGCCGCACATGGCAGCGAACGCAGCGTGGCGTTGCTCGCCTGCCTGATCAAGACCGGACAGGTGCTGCGGCTTTCGATCGCCGTCAGCGGTGTCGAGAAGGAGAGCGAGGCGGATTGCGCGCGGGCCTGTGGCGCTGCCGAGATCCGCGGTCCCTGGGTTTCGCCTGTTATGGCCGACGTGTCGGTGCTCGTCGGCGACGGCGAAGCGGGAGAGGCGCGCCTCTCTGCGAGTGCGTGAGCGAGAGCTCGAAGCGCTGCACTTTTTTCGACTGCTTGTGCGTTTTTCCAATATGAAAAGTTGAGGCGGCCGGGGCTTTCCCTTGCAGCAAAATGCTGGTTCTCTTTGCGCATCAGGCCGGAGGATCGCATGGGACGTTTGTTGAAGATTTCGGGTGCCGTGCTGGCGCTGATCGTCGTCGGTCTGTTCGGTTGGCTTGCGCTGGCGCCGCCGCAACTGCTGAAGGTCGGCGACGGCTATGCGGCAAAAATCGTCTGTTCCAACGTCTTCATCGCCGGACGCGATGCCCAGGCTGTGCTCGCCGACGACGTGCAGGCCCCCGGCCACCCGTTGCTCAAGCTGGTGCGCGTCGGTGTCGACAAAGAGAAACAGCTGGTGACGGCACGCATCCTCGGTTTTGCCGCACCCGGTTACGCGGCCTATCGTCCGGGTGCCGGCTGCGCCAGCCTGCCGGACGGCGATGCCGCGGCTCTGGCACCAATCGAAACGAAAACCGCCGCAGCGGCGCCCGTGCCGGGTGTGGCCTGGCCCGAAGGCGAGGGGGCCGTGATCGAGCCGACCTTGCAGAAGCTCGTCGAGGACGCTGACCTCGCCGGGCCGGGCATGCGGGCGATCGCCGTGATCCACGACGGCCAACTGGTGGCGGAAACCTATGGCCAGGGTTTCGACCGTTCGACGCCGTTGCTCGGCTGGTCGATGACCAAATCGGTGACGGCGGCGCTGATTGGCCTCAGGATTGCAGAAGGGCGCATGGACGTGTCGCAGGGCGACTTGCTGCCGGAATGGGCCGGGGACGAGCGGGCGGGCATCACGCTTGCGGACCTGATGGGGATGCAGAGCGGGCTTGCCTTTAACGAGAATTATGGCGCCGTCACCGACGTGACGCGCATGCTCTATCTGGAAAGGGACATGGCGGGTTTTGCCGCGACGCGGACGTTGGGTGCAAAGCCCGGCACGAACTTCAGCTATTCCAGCGGCACCAGCACGCTGCTGTCGCGGATCTGGATGCGCACCTTCGACGATCCGACGGCAGCGCTTGCCTTTCCCTATGACGCTTTGTTTGCGCCGCTCGGCATGACGAGCGCCGTCCTGGAGACGGACGAGAGCGGCACCTTCGTCGGTTCCTCCTACATGTATGCGACGACGCAGGACTGGGCGCGGTTCGCGCAGCTCCTGCTGCAGGACGGTGTCTGGAAGGGGAGGGCGATGCTGCCGAAGGACTATGTCGCCTTCATGCGCACGCCGACCAAGGCATCGGGCGGCAAATACGGCCAGGGCCAGGTATGGCTGGAGGAAAACGGCGCGCGGGCGGGAACGGGCAGTTTCCCGGCAGATGCCTTCTGGATGCTCGGGCATGACGGCCAGGCGATCATGCTGGTGCCTTCGCTGAAGCTGGCGGTCGTGCGGCTGGGGCTTACGCCTTCGCGGCTCGGCTATGACGTGCAGACACTCAACGCCAAAATAATAGAGGCGCTCGATTGAGCGCCTCGTAAGGATATTCCAGAGCCGTCGAGAAGCAGCTTCGCTTCGGGCCAGCCGGGTGGCCGGCTTACTTCATGCCGAGCTCTTCGAGCAGGCCCTTGCGCTTGGCGTGATAGTAATAGCCGCTGGCATAGAGCTTTACTGCGCTGTCATGCTGGTTGTCGGCCACCATCCAGGCGCCGTGCAGATACTTGGTCGCGTATTTGAGGTTGGTTTCGGCGTCGAACAGACCTTCCGCCGGACCGTCATAGCCGAGACCCTTGGCGGTGTTGTAGCGGATCTGCATCAGGCCGTAATTGCCCTTGCTGTAGGCGCGCGGATTGTAGTTGCTCTCGCGCTTGACGACGCGGTGCACCAGTTCCACCGGAATGCCGTTGAGATCGGCATAGTACTTGATCATCTTGTCGAGTTCGGGACGCGAGCTCGTCGGCGTCTTGGTGAACTTCATCGAATCCGGGATGACGTTGGCGACTGCGGCCACCGTCGAGCCGATGACGCCGGTCTTCGGGCGCTCGGTCGGAACGATCATGCGGTTGGCGACCAGAGTTTCGAGGCCGACCGGTTCGCCGGTGTCGAAGTCCGATTCCATTGCTGCTGCAACTGCGAGCGTCGAGACCGGCAGATCCTGGACGCGAGCGGTCTTGGTTGCCGCCGGCGAGAGGGCGGCGGATGCCACCTGAGTGGAGTCGGCGGGCGAGGGGGCTTCCGCTGCGGCAATCGCCGCGCTGGCGCCGGTCTGCGTCGTCGGGGCAACCATGGCAAGCGCCATGGTGTCGCCCGGCTTGGCCGCGGGGACCGCGACCAGTGCGGGTGCTGCTTCCGCACCCTGTGCCAGATCGGTCGCGACCGGATAGGTGGCGGCGACGCCAGCGGTCTGAGCTGTCAAGGCCGCGCTCGTTGCGGTGGCGGCGCCGTCGGGCGTCGGCAGTGCATAGGCGGTCATTTCGGTGCCGGGCTTTGCGAGGGGCGTAACCGTCTGCACGGCCGTGAGGTCTGCCAGCGACGTGTGCTCTACCGTTGAGCATCCCGAGACGATGGTCGCCGACAACAAAGCTGCCACGCCAAACGTCTGTTTGGAAAGGGAAATACGGTAATTCGCCATTCTGTCACTTTCGTGCTTCTGGGCCCCGTAGCCCCTGCAAATCAGCGGTTGCCAGCCGCCAAGCGTGAATCTCCATTAACCTATGAGGCTGGCGGCGGCAAGCGTGGGGTCGAATTTCAGGCCGTGGCCCGCTTCATCGTGGCCGTCAAAAGCCCGGCGCCGATCAGCATGGAGCCGCCGGCGCGGTTGACGATCCGCCGCACATTCGGCTTGGAAATCGTGCTGCGGGCGGCGGTCGCAAGGGCTGCATAGAGGCTGGCATTGAGGATCGCGAGCGTGAGGAACGTCAGCTCGAAAATCGCCATCTGGGTAAAGAGCGGCTGGCTGAGATCGAGGAACTGCGGCAGGAAGGCGACGAAGAAGACGATGCTCTTCGGGTTCAGCGCAGTCACCGCATAGGTATGAAAGAAGATGCGAAGCGGGCGTTCCGTCGACGTGGTTTCGAGGTCGGCGTCGCCGCCGGCGGCCACCGGCGCGCGCCAGAGCTTGATGCCGAGCCAGATAAGATAGGCAGCGCCCACCCATTTCAAGACGGTGAAGATGGCGGCAGAGGTGGCAAGCAGGGCGCCGAGGCCGAGCATGGAGGCGGTCATGGCGGTGAAATCGCCGAGCGCCACACCGGCGACCGTCGCGCCCGCCGTCTTGCGGCCATGGCCGAGCGCGTAGGAAATGACGAGGAGAATGGTGGGGCCGGGGATGGCGAGCAGCACGGCCGAGGCCGCGGCAAAGGCAAACCAGTGTTCGAACGACATGAAAAAGCTCCGCGCTGAAGGTGGTGTTCGGCAATCAATTCGCCGAGCCAGCCACGGAAACGCGGAGCCGTCAACGTCTAATCAAGCGTTGTCGGCGGGTGGCATATCCACCCGCCGGCAAGTGTCGGTCAGTGCTTCTGGGCCTTCCACTTCTGGCCGATGACATCCATCACCTCGCCGAACCACTTGGTGGAGGTATCGAACTGCTTGCCGCCCTTGATGCGCGGGAATTCGATGGTGCGCAGCTTGCCGCCCTGGTCTTCGTCGTGACCGGTGACGCCCGAGACCTTGTTGAGGGCGCTTTCGACGGCAAGGTCGACCATGCCCTGGATCAGGCGCAGGTCGTCGCCGTTGGCCGGGGCCGAGCGGGCGTAGTAGCCAGATTTCTGCACCATCGAGCGTTCGGCGCCGAGAAGGGCTGCAAACTGCTTGGAGAACCAGTTGCCGACATTGATCGTGTCGATCTTCACGTGGCCGAAGGCATCACGCTTGATGGTCTCGCCGGCTGCTTCCCGCTCGGCGACGATGGCGTCGAGGCAGGCGCCTTCACTGACGAACAGCGTCACGAAGCCGGTGCGGTCCATAACCTTGCGCAGGCGATCGGCTTCGCCCTGCAGGTCGAACTTCATCTCCGGCAGATAGAGGCCGTCGATGTTCTTCATCTGGCGGTTCATCATGAAGCCGTCGACGAATTCCTTGTCGTCGGTCATCTGGATATAGGAGCGGGCGGTGGTTGCCGTCAGCCAGCCGCTATGGCGGCCCATGACTTCATGGACGACGAGCGTGCGCGGGGCGGCACTCTGTTCGTTGCTGACATTGTCGAAGAAGCGGGCGCCGTATTCGGCAGCCGTCCAGGCGCCGAGCGTCTGGCGGATCGGAACGACGTCGTTGTCGACGGTCTTCGGCAGGCCGACCACGGTCAGGTCGTAGCCGTTGGCGCCGAGATAGGCGGCAAGGTCGGCAGCGGTCGTGTTGGTGTCGTCGCCGCCGATGGTGTGCAGGATCGAAATGCCGTCCTTGGCAAGGCGCTCGGCTGCGACACGCAGCGGGTTTTCGCCTTCCTTGACCAGGCCGCGCTTGACGCAGTCGGCGGCGTTGGTGAGCTTGACGCGGCTGTTGCCGATCGGCGAGCCGCCATGGCGATGCAGGATATGGGCCTTTTCGCGCATGTCGCGCGTAATTTCGATCTGGTCTCCAAGGAGTACGCCCTGGTAGCCCGAGCGATACGCGACCAGCTCATATTCGGGTGCTACGTCCGTATAGCGCTCGATCAGTCCTCCAACGGCCGATGACAGACAGGGCGCGAGCCCGCCGGCCGTCAGCATTGCGACTTTTTTCTTGGCCATGTTTCCTCCTCGGGACTTTGGCATGCGATGGGTGCGGCCTCCATAGCGCAAATCAGATGGAATTTAAATGACGGGCCTGTGGATGTTGTGTCGAGGCTGCGCGAGAACGGCTGCTGGGCGCCGTCGGAAACGCGGGGCGGGCTCGGTGTCGCGCCGATTGTCGCAGCCGGAGGAGCGCAATCGGGCGGCGCGGCCTTCGCGGCCGGTGCATTTGGTGTGTTTTTCGGCATAAATTCGCCGCTTCGGATCGCTAGGTTGTTCCCAAGGGAACAGCTTTCCGTCTACCAGCTGTCGCAAGTTCCAATCGATGGATTGACAATAGTGAGGTGCCATCACAAATTCGTCATCCTCGTGGTTCGGACCATCCCACCGCTTGCAATTTGCCACCACACAAGTCCATGCTATACGCTGGAGAGACAGGGATTCTCGCATGTCATTCTGGGACAGCCTCCTCAAAATCGTTACCGCCACCGGCAATGCGCTTGCCGGTGTGGTCGAGGCCGTGCGTACCCTGTTTGAGGGCGACCCGGAGACACGGCGCAAGGTTGCCTTCTCCGTCGCGATGATCGCGCTTTCGGCCAAGATGGCCAAGGCCGACGGCATCGTCAGCGAGGCCGAGGTCGCCGCCTTCCGCGACATCTTCCAGTTCCCGCCCGACCAGGCGCAGAACGTCGCGCGTCTCTATAATCTGGCGCGCCAGGACGTCGCCGGCTACGAGGCCTATGCGGAGAAGATGGCGTCGCTGTGTTCGTCCTGCGAAGAAAACTGCCCGATCCTCGAGGATATCGTCGACGGCCTGTTCCACATCGCCAAGTCCGACGGTGCAGTTCATGAGCGCGAACTGGCGTTCCTGGTGCGGGTCGCCGAGATCTTCGGCATGGACGAGGCGCATTTCGAGCTCATCATGGCCCGCCATGTGCACGGAGACGGTCGCGACCCCTATCAGGTGCTCGGCGTTTCGCGTAAGGATGATTTCGCCGACATCCGCAAGCGCTACCGTGTGCTGGTTTCCGAAAACCACCCGGATATGCTGGTGGCGCGCGGCGTACCGCAAGAATTCCACGCGATCGCCAATGATCGCATGGCGGCGCTGAACGCCGCCTATGAGGCGATCGAGAAAGAACGCCGAGCCGCATGACTTCGAAATACTGCGACTATCCGGGGGCTCGCTTCATGCCGTCGCCCAATTTTGGCGACCGCGCCGACAGGCGGGCACCGGATATGATCGTGCTGCACTACACCGGCATGGCAACGGGCGCTTCGGCGCTCGAATGGCTTTGTCGCGAAGAGAGCCAGGTTTCCAGCCATTATTTCGTTCATGAGGACGGACGCGTCGACCAGCTCGTGCCTGAGACGCTGCGTGCCTGGCACGCGGGCAAGAGCTACTGGAAGGGCGAGACCGACATCAACTCCTGTTCGATCGGTATTGAGATCGCCAACCCGGGCCACCCCGGCGGGTTGCCGGATTTCCCGAAGAAGCAGATCGATGCGGTCGTCGAATTGTGTCGGGACTGTGGCCAGCGGTGGTCGATCGCCCCGGAAAGGGTGCTGGCGCACAGCGATATCGCCCCCATTCGCAAGGTTGATCCGGGAGAAAAATTTCCTTGGCATGTTCTTCACCGTGAAGGGGTCGGGCACTGGGTTGAGCCGGCTCCGATCGGCGGCGGGCGCTTCTTTCAGCGCGGCGACCGCGGTCAGCCGGTAGAGGCCATCCAGTCGATGCTGTCGCTCTATGGCTACGGCATTGAAGTGACTGGTGATTTCTGCGAAAAAACCGAGGGCGCCGTCGCCGCGTTCCAAAGGCATTTCCGGCAACAGAGGGTAGACGGCATCGCCGACATCTCAACCCTCGATACGCTCCATCGCCTGCTTTCCGGGCTGCCGCAATTTATCGCCTGACGCGGAAGAATTTTTCGTCCCGAAGCCTGTTTTCCGGATGTTCGTGGCATGTTTTTTTAGCTTTGCCACATGTTTACCATGATGCGCCGTTCATTTCCCGCTCATTGAAACTGCAGGAACTTCGGGGCGCAACGCTCACGTCCTGTGAATGAAACGATCGGGACGTGAGGCTCGAAGCGGGGTGCGCTTCGGTCCAATCCCCAGACCGGAGAATTCAAACTACATGAGAATATCGTCTGTTGCTGCGGTGGCGGCATGCCTTGGCATGTTCTTCGCCGGGATGGGTACGTCGTATGCGGGGAATGTCGACAAGACCATCAAGACCTCTTCCATCCCGACCGTCACCCGGACCACAGGCTTCCCGAAACCGGACCTTCCGCAGAACGTTCAGTATACGGCCCTGATCAAGAGCTATGCGAAGCAGTACGGCGTTCCCGTCGATCTGGCGCATGCGGTCGTCAAGGTCGAAAGCAACTTCAATCCGAAGGCACGCGGCAGCGCCGGCGAGATCGGCCTGATGCAGATCAAGCCCGCCACGGCGCGCATGATGGGCTATTCGGGCTCCTCCAAGGGTCTCTACGACCCGGAAACCAACATCAAGTTCGGCATGAAGTATCTCGCCATGGCGCATGAGCTTTCGGGCGGCACCACCTGCGGCACGATCCTCAAGTACAATGCCGGCCATGGCGCCAAGCGCATGAACCCGGTTTCCAAACGCTATTGCGGCAAGGTCCAGGACATCATCGACTAGAACGCCGTGCGTTCCAGCGAACGCACGAGGGGCGCTTTGGCATCCCAATTCTAGAGCATCTGGCCGCCTCGGTGTTTCCGCTTGAGGGCGGAATGCTCTAGTCCCTGACAGGCGTGGGTGATCCATTTGCCCACGCGACGAGAGAGCATCGTCCGCCGGCCACGCGGCAATGGCGGATGCTCCAGCCGGACAGGTCTCGCGTTCCGGCGCACCAATTAAATCCTTGAGTGGTGGTGCCCTAAGAGCACCGATATGCTACCTCCTTCCGTGTCAGCGGAGCGGGGATGAGCATGTCGGAAAGCTTTGATTTCATTGTCGTCGGCAAGGGCATGATGGGCGCTGCGGCTGCCCGGCACCTGGCGCTCTCGGGTGCTGGCGTCGCGCTCGTCGGTCCTGACGAGCCGACCGACTGGGCCAGTCATTCCGGCGTCTTTTCCAGCCACTACGACAATGCCCGCATCACCCGCACGATCGACGACGACCCCGTCTGGGCGCGTCTCGCCCGTCGCTCGATCGAGCGCTACGACGAGATCGAACGCGAAAGCGGCATCCGGTTTTATCACGAGGTCGGCTGCCTGATGGCGGGGCCAGCGCCGGGCTCGAGCTACGACTATATCGAGCAGGTGGAAAAGGCGCGGGATGCGCTCGGCGTCGAAGCGCCGCTCTATGACAGCGAGGCGCTGTCGCGGCGCTTTCCCTGGTTCCGTTTTCCCGAGGGCACGGCCGGCGTTTATGAACGCCTTGGCGCCGGCTACATCAATCCACGCGCGCTCGTTGCGGCGCAGGTCATCTGTGCCGAGAAGGCCGGCGCACGGATCGTGCGCGACGAGGTCGGCGCCGTCTCCGAAGCGGACGATCGCGTTGTCGTCACGACGGTCTCGGGCGTGCGCCTGGAAGCGGGCCGGGTCATCGTTGCGGCCGGCGGATTTTCCCTGTCCGACAAACTGCTGCCGCGGCCGATCGACTTGACGGTCAAAGCTCGCACGGTGCTGTTCGCGGAGGTGGCGGCGAGCGAGCTGCCTGACTTCGAGGGCATGCCCTCGCTGATCGGTGCAGCACCCGAGCAGGAGAAGAGCTACTACCTGCTGCCGCCGGTCGGCTATGCCGACGGCAGGACCTACATCAAGATCGGCGGCGATCCGATCGACAGGATCCTGGGTGACGAGCCGGCGATACGGCACTGGTTCCGCGGACCGGGCGGTGCGGCAGCGGCCGAGCATCTGCGTCGGCTGCTGGCCGAGGTGATGCCTGATTTCCGGCCGGTCTCCACCCGCTTTTCACCCTGTGTCACCTCGTTTACCCGCGACGGGCTGCCCTATATCGGCTTTGCCGAGGGCGACCGCATCGCCGTCGTCACCGGCGGCAACGGCCAGGCGGCAAAAAGCTCCGACGAGATCGGCAGGCTCGGCGCTGTCCTTGTGCAAAATGGCCGGATCGATGAGCCCGAATATGACGCCGACTTCGCGGTCGCCTTTCGCTAGGTGCGGCGGCATCCACCCGGTCTCGACCGATCTGCCCTGTTGGCAGCGTGAAAAACACTGCCGTTTTTTCTGGCGCCGGGCGGGGGCTTGCGTTAAGGAGCGCCTGCCAGTTGGCCGGGCAGCCGCTCTCCGCAAGTGCCGAAAGGCCGCGGGGGGAGGAAAGTCCGGGCTCCACGGAAGCACGGTGCCGGATAACGTCCGGCGAGGGTGACCTCAGGGAAAGTGCCACAGAAAGCAAACCGCTCCGCTTGCGGAGTAAGGGTGAAAGGGTGGGGTAAGAGCCCACCGCGGACATGGCGACATGGACGGCACGGCAAACCCCACCGGGAGCAAGACCGAATAGGGATGACGCGGACGCGCAAGCGCCCAGCCTGTTTCCGGGCCAGTCATCCGGGTGGGTTGCAAGAGGCTGCGTGCAAACGTAGTCCCAGATGAATGGCTGCCACGTTCCGTTGCCTTCGGGTGACGGGGCCATACAGAACCCGGCTTACAGGCCAACTGGCGATTTTCTCTCTCTCTCTCTCTCTCTCTCTCTCTCTCAATGCGGGCCGAACGGTTCAGCGCGCGCGGATCGCGCCTTGCAAATCGGGCTGATCCGCATGCCATTTTTGCGGCCGGCAGCGGTGCAGGTTTAGGCGGTTGTGTCGTTGCCGCCGTGCATTCTTCTCTTGCGATGACGCGCAAGCGCCTCTGCGCAACGGTGTTTCTGCGCTTTTTCTCACATTCTGATTTTTCAACGATTTGAAGCCGTTCGACCGTCGCATTCCCGCACAGTGGGGGTCTCTTCGTAACCCTTCGTTAAACTTAACAACCTATCAATATTTGATCAGCCCGACGGCTGTTTGTGATCCATTCCCATTGACGCCCATATGGTCCCATGATATCCCATAATGGCACTGCGCAGGGGCTGCTTCGCGGCCCAATATCGCAAGATTCCAATGCCTTCCGGCTTCGGAGGGTGGTCGGACATTCCACTGTTCGGCGGGGCGGTCTTGCGTGCGGAGTGACGTGTTCTCGCGGGTCGATGATCGTGGCCCGTCAGTCTTGGGCGGCCGTTTCGCGTTATGAACCGCTTCTTGTCACATGCCACCAATCGGATCGATGCGAAGGGGCGGGTCTCTGTTCCCTCGGCGTTTCGCTCCGTGCTGTCGGATGGGGGCGTTCGGGAGCTATACTGTTTTCAGGATTTCGTCTTTCCGGCGATCAGCGTCGGCGGGCCGGAGCTCCTGGATCGGTTCGAGAAGCAGATGGCGGCCGAGGATCCATTTTCTCCGGAAGCCAACGAGATGTCGCTGCTGGTTCACGGGGGTGGCGTCTTTGTGAAGCTCGATCCGGAAGGCCGGTTGATGATGACGGATTTTATCCGCGACTTCACCGGCATCTCGACCGACGTGATGTTCGTCGGGCGGGGCGATTATTTTCAGCTCTGGGAGCCGCAGGCCTTTCAAAAGGCGCAGGCGGCGGCCCGGGAAGGGCGCAAGTCACGGGGGTTGCGTCCAGAATAGAATGGAGAGAGGGAATGGTGACGGATCAAGGCGGAGGTGTTTCTGAAGCCGAAGGCGGACCGGTTCGTCACATTCCCGTTCTCTTGCCCGAGGTGCTTGCGGCTCTCGAGCCCGCGCCCGGCAAGGTCATCCTTGATGGCACTTTCGGTGCCGGTGGCTACAGCTCCGCAATCCTCAAGGCCGGTGCCGACGTGATCGCGCTCGATCGCGACCCGACGGCGATTGCCGCAGGGCAGGCGCAGGTCGCCGAGTGGGCCGGCCGGCTGAAGCTCGTTCATGCACAGTTCTCCGATCTTGCTGCCCATGCGCCCGAAGGCGGGCTCGATGGCGTCGTGCTCGATATCGGCGTTTCCTCCATGCAGATCGATGAGGCCGAGCGCGGCTTCTCCTTCCAGAAGAAGGGGCCGCTCGACATGCGCATGTCGGCTTCGGGCGTTTCGGCGGCCGATGTCGTCAATCGCGCCAAGGTCTCTGATCTCATCCGCATCTTCGGCTTTCTCGGTGAAGAGAAGCAGGCCGGCCGCATCGCGCGTGCGATCGAGAAGCGCCGGGCCGAGCAGCCCTTCGAAACGACCCGCGATCTTGCCGGCCTGATCGAGGTGGTGACGCCGCGCAAGGCCAAGGACAAGATCCATCCCGCCACCCGCGTCTTCCAGGCGCTGCGCATCTTCGTCAACGACGAGCTCGGCGAACTGGCAGAGGCGCTGTTTGCGGCCGAGCGAGCGCTGAAGCCCGGCGGCCGTCTTGTCGTCGTCACCTTCCATTCGCTCGAAGACCGCATCGTCAAGGCCTTCTTCCAGGACCGCTCCGGCAAGGCCAGCGGCTCGCGTCACCTGCCGATGGTGTCCGCGCGTGCCGCAACCTTCACGCCAGTTGGCAAGCCTATGGTGGCAGCCAGCGAGGAAGAAGCGTCCCTCAATCCGCGCGCCCGCTCTGCCAAGCTTCGCGCCGGTATCCGCACGCAAGCCGCGTCGCCGGGAAACGATCTGTCCATTTTCAATCTGCCGGAACTGGCAAGCCTTGCACGGCTGGGGGGCTGACAAGACATGCTTCGAACGTTCGATATCGTTCTGATCGTCGTCATGACGGCCGCGGCCACGGTGACCTATACGATCAAGCACCGCGCCGAAAACAAGCTTGAGGAAGTCCGCAAGCTCGACGTGGCGATCAAGCTCGAGGAAGACACGATCGATCTGCTGCGGGCCGACTGGGCGCTTCTGACCCAACCGAACCGCCTGGAGCGCCTCGTCGGTGCCTTCGGAGCCGACCTGCAACTCGTGCCGACCCCCTCGACACAGCTCGCCCAGCCGCAGGAACTGCCGATGCTGAAGGCCGATCTGCCCGTGCCCGAGGACAAGTCGGCCAAGGATGGCATCGCTGCCATCATCGAAAAGACCGATAAGATCGCAACTGGCTCGGTGGCGCGCTGATGTCGTTTCTCTCCCGCATCATGGTGTTGAAAAGCAAGGCGCACTTCTCGGCGGGCGGCAACAACCGACCGGCTGAAAGCGGCGTCAACGTCACCTTTCAGGGGACGCGCAAGAAGACCACGAACCAGGCGAAGAACCGCGTCGCCATCGTGATCGCCAGCTTCGGCATCGTCTATGCCGTCATCGGCGGCCGCCTGGTGCAATACGGCATGGCGGCACCCGAAACCGTTTCCAGCATCGGCCGGGCCGACAACCTGATGGCGTCGCGCCCCGACATTCTCGACCGCAACGGCGAGATCCTCGCGACCGACATCCGCACCGTCTCGCTCTATGCCGAGCCGCACAAGATCGTCGATGCCGACGAAGCGGTCGAGCGGCTGGCGACGGTGCTGCCCGACATCAACGCCCGCGAAATCTACAACAAGCTGAAGTCGAAATCGCGCTTCCAGTGGCTGCGCCGGCAGCTGACCCCGAAGCAGCAGTCGGAGATCCTGGCGCTCGGCATTCCCGGCGTCGGCTTCCGCCCGGAAAAGCGCCGCTTCTATCCCGGCGGCCACACCGCCGCGCATATCCTCGGCCACGTCAACATCGACAACCGCGGCGTTGCCGGCATGGAGCGCTACATCGACAGCCAGGGGCTGGCCGACCTTGCCGCGATCGGCATGACCAGCGACGCCAAGCTCGAGCCGGTGAAGCTTTCTATCGACGTGCGCGTGCAGAACATCGTGCGCGACGTCATCGACGCCGGCATGAAGAACTACCAGGCGCTCGCCGCCGGCGCCGTCGTGCTCGACGTGCATACCGGCGAAGTGCTGGCAATGGCGTCCGTTCCCGACTACGACCCGAACAAACCGGCCGAAGGGGCGGAAGAGGGCTGGATGAACCGCATGTCGAACGGCACGTTCGAAATGGGCTCCACCTTCAAGACCTTCACCATCGCCATGGGCCTCGATTCCGGCAAGGTGACGCTCAACGACAGCTTTGACGCCTCGGCGCCGATCCGTATCGGCGGCTTCACCATCAAGGACTTCCACGGCAAGCGCCGCGTGCTGACTGTCCCGGAAATCTTCCAGTATTCGTCGAACATCGGCACCGCGAAGATTGCCGATCTCGTCGGCATTCCCGGCCACAAGGAATTCCTGACGCGCCTCGGCCTGCTTTCGAAGCTGCCGACCGAACTGCCGGAAGTGAAATCCCCGACGCAGCCGCGCGAATGGAAGAAGATCAACTCGGTCACCATCTCCTTCGGTCACGGCGTCTCGACGACGCCGCTGCAGACGGCGGTCGCGGGTGCTGCACTCGTCAACGGCGGCAAGCTGATCGAACCGACCTTCCTGCCGCGCACCGAGGAGCAGGCCGACGCCGTCTCCACATCGGTGGTCAAGAAGAGCACCAGCGACGACATGCGCTTCCTGCTTCGCTGGAACGGCATTGCGGGCTCCGGCAAGCGCGCACTGGTGCCGGGCTTCAACGTCGGCGGCAAGACCGGCACGGCCGACAAGGTGGTCAACGGCCGCTATGCCAGCGACCAGAACTTCAACGCCTTCCTCGCGGCCTTCCCGATCGACAACCCGAAATACATCGTGCTGACCTTCATCGACGCGCCGAAGACCGGCGAGGGTGGCGGGCGCACCGCAGGCTCGAACGCGGCTCCCATGGTTCGCGACATCATCAGCCGCTCTGCGCCGCTGCTCGGTGTCGAACCAAAATTTGGAGAAGACGGTTCTGCCTTGCTTGTGTCTTATTAGACATGAAATGAGAAAGCGGACGATTCGCGATTCTTGCGGATCGAAATCGATGCGAGACGTGCGTTCATGAAGATCAAAGACCTGGCGGGATCGAGCTTCCCGGAACTTTCGGCGCAACTGAGCGGCGCTGCCGCCGATATCGACGTTGCCGGACTGACGGCCGATAGCCGGCAGGTTCAGCCAGGGGATCTCTTCGTCGCCGTTTCCGGCAGCAAGGCCAATGGCAGCGCCTATGTCGCCGATGCCCTGAAGCGCGGCGCGGTCGCCGTCGTCACCGAAGCTGGCTCAGACGTCGACACTTCGGCAGCGCCGGTCCTGAAGCTTTCCGAACCTCGCGCCTTTCTCGCCCGCGCTGCCGCTGCCTTCTATGGCCGCCAGCCGGAAACCATGGTCGCCGTCACCGGCACCGCTGGCAAGACCTCGGTCGCCTCCTTCACCCGCCAGGTCTGGGCGCATTCCGGTCTTGCAGCCGCGATGATCGGCACGACCGGCGTCGTCGCACCCGGGCGTAACGATTACGGCTCGCTGACGACGCCCGATCCGGTGTCGCTGCACAAGCTGCTCGCCGAACTTGCCGATGCCGGCGTCACCCATGCGGCGATGGAGGCCTCCAGCCACGGCCTCGACCAGAGCCGGCTCGACGGCGTGCGCCTGTCGGCTGCCGCCTTCACCAATCTCGGCCGCGATCACATGGACTACCACCCGACGGTGGAGCACTACATGGCCTCCAAGATGCGGCTGTTCGAGGCGCTGTTGCCGAAGGGCGCGCCCGCGGTGATTTTTGCCGACGACCAGTGGTCGGACCAGGCGATCGCTGCTGCCCGCAAGGCCAAGCTCGACGTGCGAACGGTCGGCCGCAAGGGCGATTACATTTCTCTGAAGCGGGTCGAGCACTTCCGCCACAAGCAGTCGGCCGAAGTGCATGTCGGCGACGACATCTTCGAAATCCACATTCCGCTTGCCGGCGACTTCCAGGTGGCCAATGCGCTCGTGGCGGCCGGCCTTGCCATGTCCACCGGCATCAGCGCCAAGGCTGCCTTCTCCGCGCTTGAAAAGCTGCAGGGGGCCTCCGGTCGTCTTGAACTGGTCGGCCAGACCAGGGACGGCGCGCTCGCCTATGTCGATTACGCCCACAAGCCGGATGCGCTGGAAAACGTGCTCGCCTCGGTGCGGCCGTTCACGACCGGCCGCGTCGTCGTGGTGTTCGGCTGCGGCGGCGACCGCGACAAGGGTAAGCGCCCGATCATGGGCGAGATCGCCACCCGGCTTGCCGACGTGACGATCGTGACCGACGACAATCCGCGCTCGGAAGTGCCCGATGTGATCCGCGCCGAAATCATGGCGGCGGCCAGGGGCGCCATCGAAATCGGCGACCGCGCCACGGCGATCCGCACGGCGGTCGGCATGCTGAAGACCGGCGACACGCTGATCGTCGCCGGCAAGGGGCACGAGGAGGGGCAGACGATCGGCTCCGTCACGTTGCCCTTCTCGGATCACGCGGAGGTCCGCAAGGCATTGGGAGGCTTGTGATTTGAACTGGCTCTGGACAAGCAGCGATCTCCTGGCCGCCATGAATGGCCGGCCGGTCGGCAATCTGCCTGAAGGCATCTCGGGGATCTCCATCGACAGCCGCTCGATCGGCAAGGGCGAAGCCTTCTTCGCGATCAAGGGTGATCGCGTGGATGGCCACGACTATGCGGGTATCGCGCTCGCCAATGGCGCCGCGGTGCTGGTCGTCAGCGAAGGCAAGCTGCCGGCGCTCGGACGGCTGAATGCGCCGATGATCGTCGTCGACGACGTGCTCGAAGCGATGATCCGGCTCGGCTGTGCGGCGCGCGACCGCAGTGCCGCCAAGATCATCGCCGTCACCGGTTCGGTCGGCAAGACGACCACCAAGGAGATGTTGCGCCACGTGCTTCAGCCGCAGGGCCGCGTACATGCGTCGGTCGCCTCCTTCAACAATCACTGGGGTGTGCCGCTGACGCTTGCGCGCATGCCCGAGGCAACCGATTTCGGCGTCTTCGAAATCGGCATGAACCATCCGGGCGAGATCCGGCCGCTGACCGCCATGGTGCGCCCGCATGTGGCCATCGTCACCAGCATCGCTGCCGCCCATCTTGGCAATTTCGAGAGCCTCGACCAGATCGCCGAAGCCAAGGCCGAGATCTTCGAAGGCGTCGTCAATGGCGGCCACGCGCTGATCATTCACGACAGCCCGCAGTACAAGCTGCTCGAAGACGCCGCGGCAGCGGCCGGCGTCAGCCACATCCATTCCTTCGGCGCCAACCCGAAGGCCGAATTCCGGCTGGTTGAATTCAGCGGCGGTGCGGAGGGTTCCATTCTCTGGGCCGGCATCGGCGGTCGCACGTTGGAAGTCGCGATCGGTGCCCCCGGGCGTCACATCGCCGAGAATGCCGTTGCGGTTCTCGCAGCGGTGAAGCTTGCTGGCGGCGATCTCGACTATGCGGCTTCGGCGCTCGCAACCATGCAGGCCGAAACGGGCAGGGGCCGGCGCCACACGCTTTCGATCGGCGGCGGTACGCTGAAGCTGATCGACGAGAGTTACAACGCCAATCCGAGCTCGATGCGGGCGGCAATTTCGCTGCTGCGCGACAGCGAGCCGCCGGTCGGCGGCCGTCGTGTCGCCGTGCTCGGCGACATGCTCGAAATGGGCGAACACGCGGCCGAGGTGCATGCGGCCCTTGCCCGTCCGCTCATCGAAGCCGGTATTACCGATGTCTGGCTCGCCGGACCGCTGATGGCGCACCTGCGCGACGCGCTTCCGCCCGAAGTTTCGGTGATCTATCGCGAGAGCGTTGAGGACCTCAAAGCCTATGCGCTGGCCGCTGTCGCGCCGGGCGACGTTGTCATGGTCAAGTCGTCCAAGGGAACCGGCTGCGCCAAGATCGTGCAGGCGCTGATCGAGAGCTATCCGGAGACGCAAGCCGAGGAATACGGGGCCGAGGGAACCGAAGCCGAGGGGTAGCCGGCGTAATAAAAGCCGGCGGAACCGCCCATGATGGCGCGGTGGATACAGTTTGAGGTTAGGCGGCGCGCCCTAACACTTTCGCATGCAAGCGCGTATCGTTTTTCAGATGATTCTGTTGGACGTGTTTCGAAATACTACGGCGCCGCGTCTCCCGGGGCGGGAAAGCTTCGCTGTAACACTTTAAACTGCTGCATCATTGTGCAGGAAACCTTTGGGGAAAGGTCCCTTATGCTCATTTGGCTTGTGGAACTGGCGGACCACTTTCAGTTTTTCAATCTTTTTCGCTACATCACGTTCCGCACCGGCGCGGCGCTCTTCACGTCGGCCATGATCGTCTTCCTCTTCGGGCCCGCGATGATCGCCTCGCTGCGCATCCGCCAGGGCAAGGGCCAGCCGATCCGCGCCGACGGGCCGCAGACGCATTTCAAGAAGGCCGGCACGCCGACCATGGGCGGCCTGATGATCCTGGCCGGCATCGTCGTCTCGTCGCTGCTGTGGGCCGATCTGTCGAGCGTCTACGTGGTCTCGACGCTGCTCGTCACGCTCGGCTTCGGCGCCATTGGCTTCTATGATGATTACCTCAAGGTTACGAAGCAGTCGGACAAGGGTTTTTCCGGAAAGGCACGCCTCGGCATCGAATTCGTGATCGCGGCGATCGCCGTGTTCTTCATGATGCAGGCCTCGCTTTCGGGCGGTCCGTCCGGCTCCACTTTCGGCTCCTCCGTCACTTTCCCCTTCTTCAAGGACCTGATCGTCAATCTCGGCTATTTCTTCGTGCTGTTCGGTGGCTTCGTCATCGTCGGCGCCGGCAATGCCGTGAACCTGACCGACGGTCTCGACGGTCTTGCGATCGTGCCTGTGATGATCGCCGCTGCCGCCTTCGGCCTGATCGCGTATCTCGCTGGTAACGCCGTCTTCGCCAACTATCTGCAGATCCATTTCGTGCCCGGCACGGGCGAGCTTGCCGTCATCCTCGGCGCTGTCATCGGCGCCGGCCTCGGCTTCCTCTGGTTCAATGCGCCGCCGGCCGCCATCTTCATGGGCGACACCGGGTCGCTGGCGCTTGGCGGCCTGATTGGCACCGTTGCCGTCGCCGTCAAGCACGAGATCGTCATGATCATCATCGGCGGCCTCTTCGTCATGGAGACGCTGTCGGTCATCATCCAGGTCTTCTGGTTCAAGCGCACCGGCCGCCGCGTCTTCCTGATGGCGCCGATCCACCACCACTTCGAAAAGAAGGGCTGGACCGAGAGCCAGGTCGTGATCCGGTTCTGGATCATCGCCGTCATCCTGGCGATGGTTGGCCTCTCCACCCTCAAGCTGCGGTGAGCGGACGATGATCCCGGTCACTTCCTTCAAGGGCAGGAAAGTCGCTCTCTGCGGTCTCGGCGGTTCGGGCCTTGCGACCGCGCAGGCGCTCGTCGCCGGTGGTGCCCAGGTTACCGCATGGGACGACAACCCGGATAGCGTCGCCAAGGCTTCGGCCGCAGGCGTGCCGACGGCGGACCTGCGCACCGTCGACTGGGCGGCCTTTGCCGCCTTCGTGCTTTCGCCCGGCGTGCCGCTTACGCATCCCAAGCCGCACTGGACTGTGGATCTTGCCCATGCGGCTGGTGTCGAGATCATCGGCGACGTCGAACTTTTCGTGCGCGAACGCCGGGCGCATGCGCCCGATTGCCCCTTCATCGCGATAACCGGCACCAACGGCAAATCGACGACGACGGCGCTGATCGCACATATCCTCAAGGAAAGCGGCCGAGACACGCAGCTCGGTGGCAATATCGGCACCGCGGTGCTGACGCTTGATCCTCCGAAGGCCGGGCGCTTCTACGTGGTCGAGTGCTCGTCCTACCAGATCGATCTGGCGCCGACGCTGAACCCGACGGCAGGCATTCTGCTCAACCTGACACCCGATCATCTCGATCGCCACGGCACGATGCAGCATTACGCCGACATCAAGGAACGGCTGGTCGCCGGTAGCGGCACGGCAATCGTCGGTGTCGACGACAGTTTCTCGGCGCTGATCGCCGATCGGGTCGAGCGCGCCGGCACCAGGACCGTGCGGATCTCCCGTCGCCATGTGCTGGCAAGCGGCCTCTATGCCGAGGGCTCGCGCATCCTGAAGGCTGAAGGTGGCACTTCCGGCCTGTTCGTCGATCTCGACGGCATCCAGACGCTGCGCGGCGGTCACAACGCCCAGAACGCAGCCGCGGCCATCGCGGCCTGCCTTGCGGTCGGCGTCAGCGCGGCGGAAATCCACGCCGGCCTGAAGAGCTTCCCCGGTCTCAAGCACCGCATGCAGCCGGTCGGCCGCAAGGGTACGGTGGTCTTCGTCAACGACAGCAAGGCGACCAATGCGGATGCGGCGGCGCCGGCGCTTTCGAGCTATGACCGCATCTACTGGATCGCCGGCGGTCTGCCGAAGGAAGGGGGCATCACGACGCTTGCACCCTTCTTCCCGAAGATCGCCAAGGCCTATCTGATCGGCGAGGCCGCACCGGCTTTCGCCGCGACGCTTGGCGAAGCGGTTCCCTATGAGATCTCGGGCACGCTGGAGCAGGCGGTAGCGCATGCCGCGGCCGATGCCGGCAGGGACGAGACGGGCGGCTCGGCGGTGATGCTCTCACCGGCTTGCGCAAGCTTCGACCAGTATAAGAACTTCGAGGTACGCGGTGATGCCTTCGTCGGCCATGTGCGCGCGATCGAAGGCGTGACGATGCTGATTTGATCCCTCGGCCGGCGCGCATGCGTGCCGGTCGATGCGGAAGGTGGTGCGGGATTTCGGACGTGGGCGCGATGGGCGCCGGAGAAGGGGACTGACAAGATGGTAAGCCGAGCCGAACGTGGCCCCGTGGCCGACTGGTTCTGGACGATCGACAGGTTCTTTCTGGCGACCTTCATCCTGTTGATGGGCGTCGGCTTCATGCTGTCCTTTGCGGCGAGCCCCGCGGTTGCCGAGCGCATCGGCCTCGACAGCTTCCACTTCGTCCGGCGTCACGCACTCTTCCTTCTGCCGTCGCTGGTGGTGATGGTGGGGATTTCCTTCCTCTCGCCGCGCCAGGTCCGGCGCGCGGCGATTCTGCTTCTTGCCGGTTCGCTCGGCATGATGGTGCTGGTGCTCTTCATCGGCGAAGAGGTGAAGGGCTCGATGCGCTGGATTTCGCTCGGTGGGATTTCGATCCAGCCGTCGGAGTTCATGAAACCGGCCTTCGTCGTCGTCTGTGCCTGGCTGTTTTCCGAACATGCGCGCCAGCCGGAAATCCCCGGTAATCTCTTTGCCATCCTGCTCTTCGGCATCGTCGCGGCCCTGCTTGTCGCCCAGCCCGACCTCGGCCAGACGATCCTGACCACCGCCGTCTGGGGCGGCATGTTCTTCATGGCCGGCATGCCCTGGCTCTGGATCATCCTGCTTGGCGGTGCGGCCCTCGGCGGCTTCTTCGTCGCCTATACGTTGCTGCCGCACGTGGCCGCGCGTATCGACAAGTTCCTGACGGGCGAAGGCGACACCTTCCAGATGGATACCGCCCGCGAGGCGATCATCCGCGGCGACTGGTTCGGCCGGGGCCCGGGCGAAGGCATCGTCAAGCGCATCATCCCGGACAGCCATACCGACTTCGTCTTTTCCGTTGCCGCCGAGGAATTCGGCATCGTCTTCTGCATGGTCATCGTGCTGATCTTCGCCTTCCTGGTGATGCGCGGCCTCAACCATGCCTTCCGCGAACGCAACGACTTCAACCGGTTCGCCGTTGCCGGCCTGGTGCTTCAGATCGGCATCCAGTCGATGATCAACATCGGCGTGAACCTCGAACTGCTTCCGGCCAAGGGCATGACCCTGCCGCTGATCTCCTATGGTGGCTCGTCCATGGTGGCGATCTGCGTCACTGCCGGCTTCATCCTGGCCTTGACCCGTCACCGCCCGGAGAAGCGCGCCGTGGAGCGCAGCCTGTTTCGGTCCGGCATTGGCGTGCCGGCGGAGTAAAATATGACTAAAGGCATCATCCTGCTTGCCGCCGGCGGTACCGGCGGCCATCTCTTTCCGGCAGAAGCGCTGGCCCACGAGCTGAAGGCCATGGGCTATTCGGTGCATCTGGTCACCGATAGCCGCGCCGAACGTTATGCCGGCAAGTTCCCGGCCGACGAGGTTCATGTCGTGCCTTCGGCGACAATCGGCTCGAAGAACCCGGTCAGCGTCGTCAAATCGCTCTGGACGCTGTGGAGCGGCATGCGCGCGGCGAGAAAGCTGATTGCCCGGCTGAAGCCCAAGGCCGTCGTCGGCTTCGGTGGCTACCCGACCGTGCCGCCGCTCTTGGCGGCAACCGGCATGGGTGTGCCGTCGATCATCCACGAGCAGAACGCCGTCATGGGCCGCGCCAACAAGGCGCTGGCCTCGCGCGTCAAGGCGATCGCCGGTGGCTTTCTTCCGGAGGGCACGGGCGCCTTTGCCGCGAAAACCGTGACGACGGGCAACCCCGTTCGCCCGGCGGTGCTAGCCGCCGCCAACACGCCCTATGTGTCGGCTGTCGGCGACGCGCCATTCCATCTCGTCGTCTTCGGCGGCAGCCAGGGCGCACAGTATTTTTCCAAGGCAGTACCGCAGGCGATCTGCCGTCTGGACGACGAGGTTCGCCAGCGATTCAAGGTCACGCAGCAGGCCCGGCCGGAAGACAGGGACGGCGTGATCGCCACCTATGAGAAGCTCGGTGTGCCCGCCGAGGTCTCGCCGTTCTTCACCGATATGGCCGAGCGCATCGCCGGCGCTCAGCTCGTCATTTGCCGCTCCGGCGCCTCGACGGTATCGGAGCTTGCGGTCATCGGCCGGCCGGCGATCCTCGTGCCCTATCCCTATGCGCTCGATCACGACCAGGCGGCCAATGCAGCCGCCCTTGCCGCCAAGGGTGGCGCACGCGTGATCGCGCAGGCCGAACTCACCGCCGACCGTCTCGCCGGCATCCTCAATGATGCGATCGCCAAGCCGCAATCGCTCGCGGAGATGGCGGCAAATGCCCGGGAAACCGGCAAGCCGGACGCAGCAAGCTTGCTTGCATCCCTCGTAGAGGCTATTGCCAGCGGTTTGACAGTCGAGAAATTCAGGGAAACACGCTCATGAAAATGCCGAAAACCATCGGGCTGGTCCATTTCATCGGTATCGGCGGCATCGGCATGAGCGGCATCGCCGAGGTGCTGCACAATCTCGGACACAAGGTCCAGGGTTCCGACCAGTCCGACAGTGCCAATGTGCAGCGCCTGCGCGCCAAGGGCATCGAGGTCTTCGTCGGCCACAAGGCGGAAAACCTCGGCGAAGCAGAGGTGATCGTCGTTTCGACCGCGATCAAGAAGGACAATCCGGAACTGATCGCCGCGCGCGAGAAGTTCCTTCCCGTCGTGCGCCGCGCCGAGATGCTGGCCGAGCTCATGCGCTTCCGCAATGCGATCGCGATCGGCGGCACGCATGGCAAGACGACCACGACCTCGATGGTCGCAGCGCTGCTCGAGGCCGGCGGGCTCGACCCGACCGTCATCAACGGCGGCATCATCAATGCCTATGGCACCAACGCCCGAATGGGCGAGGGCGAGTGGATGGTGGTTGAGGCCGACGAATCCGACGGCACCTTCCTGAAGCTGCCGGCTGACGTTGCAATCGTCACCAATATAGACCCGGAACATCTCGACCACTACGGCAATTTCGATGCCGTGCGCGCCGCGTTCCGCCAGTTCGTCGAGAACGTGCCCTTCTACGGTTTCGGCGTGCTCTGCCTCGACCATCCGGAAGTGCAGACCATGGTCGGCAAGATCGAGGACCGCAAGGTCGTGACCTACGGCGAGAACCCGCAGGCCGACGTGCGCTTCCACAACATCCGCATGGACGGCGCCACCTCCGTCTTCGACATCGAGATCCGCCGCCGGCGCACCGGCCAGGTGATCCCGATGAAGGACCTTCGCCTGCCGATGCCCGGCCGCCACAACGTGTCCAATGCGACCGCGGCGATCGCCGTTGCGCAGCGCCTCGGCGTCAGCCCGGAAGCGATCGCCAAGGGGCTTGCCTCCTTCAGCGGCGTCAAGCGCCGCTTCACGCTGACCGGCGAGACGAACGGCGTGCGCGTCTATGACGACTACGGCCACCATCCGGTCGAGATCAAGGCGGTGCTGCGCGCCGCGCGCGAGGCCTGCCGGGGCCGAATCATCGCCGTGCACCAGCCGCACCGCTACTCGCGCCTTTCGAGCCTGTTTGAAGATTTTTCGGCCTGCTTCAACGATGCCGACACGATCCTGATCGCGCCTGTCTATGCGGCCGGCGAAGACCTCATTCCGGGCGCAACGGCCGAGGAACTGGTCGATCGCATCAAGGCGGGTGGCCATCGCGACGCCCGTTACGTCTCCGGTCCGGAGGCAATCGCGCCGGTTGTCAGCAAGATTGCACAGCCCGGCGATTTTGTGGTTCTCTTGGGGGCTGGCAGCATCACCTACTGGGCGGCTGCCCTGCCTAAGGAACTCGCGGATATTTCAGGAAATTGAGCATGAAACAGGTCAACGGTCAGAAACTACTGGAATCGCTCGGAAGTGGCGTCAGCGCTGTGCGCGGCCGTATCACGCCGGATGCGCCGATGGATCGTGTCACCTGGTTCCGCGCCGGCGGTCTTGCCGAGCTGATGTTCCAGCCGCACGACACCGACGATCTCATCACCTTCCTGAAGCTGGTCCCGGCTGAAGTGCCGGTCATGGTTGTCGGCGTCGGCTCGAACCTGCTGGTGCGCGACGGCGGCATTCCCGGCGTCGTCATCCGGCTGTCGGCCAAGGGTTTTGGCGATCTGGAACTGGTCGGCGAAAACCGCATCAAGGCCGGCGCGATCTGCCCGGACAAGAACATCGCGGCCATGGCGCTCGATCACGGCATTGGCGGCTTCTACTTCTACTACGGCATTCCCGGCTCGCTCGGCGGCGCGCTGCGCATGAACGCCGGCGCCAATGGTGCCGAGACCCGCGAGCGGGTCGTCGAGGTGCACGCGGTCGACCGTCAGGGCAACCAGCATGTGCTGTCGAATGCCGACATGGGCTATGCCTACCGCCATTCGGCGGCGGCGAAGGACCTCATCTTCACCCACGCGGTGTTCGAAGGCTACGCCGAGGACAAGAACAAGATCCGCACCGACATGGATGCCGTGCGCCAGCATCGCGAAACGGTGCAGCCGATCCGCGAAAAGACCGGTGGCTCGACCTTCAAGAACCCGGAGGGCCACTCGGCCTGGAAGCTGATCGACGAGGCCGGCTGCCGCGGCATGATGATCGGTAGCGCGCAGATGTCGCCGCTGCACTGCAACTTCATGATCAACACCGGCCAGGCGACCGGCTACGAGCTCGAATATCTCGGCGAAACCGTGCGCCAGCGCGTGCTCGAACATTCCGGCGTCCGGCTCGAATGGGAGATCAAGCGCATCGGCAACTTCATGCCGGGCTACGAGATCAAGGAGTTCCTCGGCCGCGGCATCGCGTAAGGCTCGGTTGCGAGACGTAATCTGAAAGGCCGTGGCGGAAGCGCTGCGGCCTCTTGTTTTTCCGGCGGGCGGCAAGCGGCTGCCAGCGCCTTTGCAGAATGCCGGGGTCCCTACTCAATCACGGTCGAGGAGAAAGCTCGAGTGCGTTGCTTGCAAAGACTGTCGTATGCGAGGTTGCTCGCCGTTTCATCCCTATTGGCCAATCTTGCGTTCTTTGCGCCCGTCAAAGCTATGGATGAGGTGCGTCTGCAAGCTGCCGTCGCCTCGCTCGGTGACGGTGCTGACGCCCAGCGTCTCGAAGCCAGGGTTGCCGATCTCGTAAAATCAGGCGACCAGATCGAGCTTGCAAAGCTGGCCGAACAGATCCGGATGAAAGACGGCGATTTCCTCGACATGCTGGCAAAGTTCTATGAGCAGCCGGAGCAAGCGAACGCGACGCCCGGTTGGCAGCAGATCGCACTCTCAATGGGGCCATGCCACTACGCCAACGCTGCCATCCGCATCGTCGCGATGAAGATCGCGAACGGCACTCACCCAGCCATCCGAAACGGCGTTGTCATGATCGACGGCACGGAGGTCGACAATATTTTCGCGGAATCGATGCATCGCTGCGAGTTGATTGCGCGTCTTCCCAAGTCCACGCGGCAGGTCGGCTCTAGCTGCGCCATGACCGGCGACTGCGCCGACGATCCGGACCTCATGGAGCAGCAGTGAGTCGAGCAGCCAGCGCTTTGCTGGCGCTGGCCCGCCGCGTGCTGCGATCGTCATCGGATTGGCTTCGGAGGCTTCGCGAACAGAGGGCGCCAAACGAAAGGGCCGCAGCGTTGCCGCTGCGGCCCTTCTTGGTTGTGATCGGCCGCGCTAGGCGGGGCCAGTCGTGATCAGGCCGAAACCTCGTCTTCCGTCGACAGCACCAGGCACAGAAGCGTGATGGCGGCGGCGGCCAGCAGGTAGTAGCCGACGTAATCGAGGCTGTAGTTGGTGGCGAGCCAGGTGGCGATGTACGGCGCCAGCGACGCGCCGAAGATGCCGGCGAGGTTGAAGGTCATGGACGCGCCGGTGTAGCGCACCGAGGTCGGGAAGGGGGCTGCCAGCGCTGCGCCGATCGGGCCGTAGGTGAGGCCCATGAGGCCGAGGCCGATGATCGAGAACAGGAAGGCGCCGCCAAGGCCGCCGGCAAGAAGCGGGGCCATGAACAGGCCGAAGACGCCGATGCCGATGGTGGTGATGATCAAGATCATGCGACGGCCGTAGCGGTCCGAGAGGATACCGGCAACCGGGATCATCAGGCCGAAGAAGACGACGCCGGTCATCTGCACGACCAGGAACTGCTCACGCGAATAGCCGAGCTTCGCCGTGCCCCAGGAGAGCGAGAAGACGGTCATCAGGTAGAACAGCACGAAGGTCGCAAGCGCCACGAAAGTGCCGAGCACCAGGCTGCGCTTGTGGAAACGGAAGATCTCGGCGATCGGCACCTGCACGCGCTCGTGCTTGTCGACGGCCTTCTGGAACTCTGGCGTTTCGGTGATCTTCAGGCGGACATAAAGGCCGACGGCGACGAGCAGGATGCTGGCGATGAACGGCACGCGCCAGCCCCAGGCGAGGAAGGCTTCGTTGCTCATCACTTCGCCGAGGATCAGGAAGGTGCCGGCCGACAGGATGAAGCCGATCGGCGCGCCGAGCTGCGGGAACATGGCGTACCAGCTGCGCTTGCCCTCAGGCGCATTCTCGGTGGCAAGCAGCACTGCGCCGCCCCATTCGCCGCCAAGGCCGAGACCCTGGCCGAAACGGCAAAGCGCGAGCAGCAGCGGAGCTGCGACGCCGATCGTGGCATAGGTCGGCAGAAGGCCGATGACGACCGTGGAGATGCCCATGGTCATCAGCGCCGCCACCAGCGTCGCCTTGCGGCCGACCTTGTCGCCGAAGTGGCCGAAGATCACGGCGCCGAAGGGGCGGGCGAAAAAAGCGATCGAGAAGGTCGCGAAGGATTGCAGCATTGCCGAGGTCGGGTCCGAGCCCGGGAAGAACAGGTGCGGGAACACCAAAACGGCGGCGGTGGCGTAAACGTAGAAGTCGAAGAATTCGATGGTCGTGCCGACGAGGCTTGCGAACAGCACCCGGGCAGGGGAGTTCACTGCCGCGTGCTTTGACGCATTGTCCTTCGGCGACAGGGAGGTTGTCGCGTCTGTCATTATCATTGTTCCTATGGATGTAAGACCGTCTTGGGAGGCGGGTGCGGGCGTCTTAACGCAAGTTTCGACATGACGAAACCCTGATATCGTAAGAAGTGCGAACGATATCGGCGTCATGCGCATCATTATTCTGTCGGCGCTCCGCCCTGGGGCCGCGGCGCGGGACGGCCTTTTCGCTTGCGCCTCAACTGCTTTGCCGTAGGCAGATTTTCACGTTTTGCGGGAGCTTTGTTTGGCGGGACAACCCGGATTGACGAGAATCAAATTGTGGCAAACTCTCGACGGCGAAGCGATCGGCTTCGTTTTTCAGGAGCGAATGCATGTTCAAAAGGCTTTCTGCGGAATTTCTCGGTACATTCTGGCTCGTTTTCGGCGGTTGCGGCAGCGCCGTGCTGGCGGCTGCCCTTCCTGAGGTCGGTATTGGTTATCTCGGCGTCTCCTTTGCTTTTGGCCTGACGGTGCTGACCATGGCCTATGCGGTCGGCGGCATTTCCGGCGGGCATTTCAATCCGGCCGTCTCGGTGGGGTTGCTGGTTGCCGGCAAGTTCCCGGCGCACAAACTTGTCGGCTATGTCATCGCCCAGGTGCTGGGTGCCATCGCCGCGGCGGCGGTTATCTATCTGATCGCCAGCGGCAAGGGGGATTTCCAGCTCGGTGGCTTCGCTGCCAACGGTTACGGCGCGCATTCGCCGGGCGGCTACTCGCTGACGGCGGCGCTGGTTGCCGAGGTGGTGCTAACCGCCTTCTTCCTGTTCATCATTCTCGGCTCCACCCATGGCCGAGTGCCCGCGGGCTTTGCGCCGATCGCCATCGGCCTGGCGCTGACACTGATCCATCTGGTCTCGATCCCGGTGACGAACACGTCGGTCAATCCGGCCCGCTCGACGGGGCAGGCGCTCTTCGTCGGCGATTGGGCGGTCGCGCAATTGTGGCTGTTCTGGGTGGCGCCGATCGTCGGCGCGGCGATCGCCGGCATCGTCTGGAAGATTGTCGGTGATGACGACTGATCCAATTCGGATGCCGTCAGGCATAGACCCGCCGCCCTGGCTGCGGCGGGTTTTTTCATTTTTTCTTCTGTTTATGCATTAGATTCAAGATTACTCCGCAACCCTTTGATCTCTCGCTAAAATGCCTTGTTCCACATGCGCTTGCGCCTGCAGGCGGCGTTTCATTTCCTGACCGGGGTTAACGAAAGTAAACGGTTCGTTAACCTTAATGACGTTCTAGTGACCCCAATGGCGCAGCTGACTCGCGAGGGCGGGAGCCAGCCAGACGCAAGGAAACCTTGCGATAGTGGCGTATTGTCTGGGGGTTTGAATGAACGGCAAGCATGTGGCTGTCCTGATGGGCGGATTTTCTTCGGAGCGACCGGTTAGCCTGTCGTCCGGGGCTGCCTGTGCGGATGCCCTGGAGGCTGCCGGCTATCGCGTCACCCGGATCGACGTCGATCGCAATGTCGCAGAGACGCTGGCCGCGCTGCGACCCGACGTTGCCTTCAACGCCCTTCATGGACCGTTCGGCGAGGACGGCACGATCCAGGGCATCCTCGAATATCTTGAGATCCCCTACACCCATTCCGGCGTACTGGCCTCGGCGCTCGCCATGGACAAGGCGCAGGCCAAGCACGTTGCGGCTGCTTCGGGCATTCCAGTTGCCGATGCGCAGGTCATGGATCGCCATGCCTTTGGTCCGAAGCACCCGATGAAGCCGCCATACGTGGTCAAGCCGGTTTCCGAAGGCTCCAGCTTCGGTGTCGTCATCGTCAAGGAAGATCAGTCGCATCCGCCGCAGGTGGTGACATCGAGCGAATGGCGTTACGGCGACCGAATCATGGTCGAGCGTTATGTCGCCGGCCGAGAACTGACCTGTGGTGTCATGGGCGACAAGGCGCTCGGCGTCACCGAAATCATCCCGCAGGGCCATGCCTTCTACGATTATGATTCCAAATATGTAAAAGGTGGTTCGCGTCACGTCATTCCGGCACAGATTTCACCAAATATTTACCAAAAAATACAAACACTCGCTCTGAAGGCGCATCAGGCAATCGGTTGCCGGGGCGTCAGCCGATCCGACTTTCGTTTCGATGACAGTTCCTCCGCCGAGGGCGAGCTGATCTGGCTGGAGATCAACACCCAGCCCGGCATGACACCGACCTCCCTGGTGCCCGAGATGGCCGCGCATGCCGGCTACAGCTTCGGTGAGTTTTTGAGTTGGATGGTGGAGGACGCGTCGTGTTTGCGTTGAGGGGCAAAAGGGGCAAGAGGGTTCGTCACCTCGATGGCGCCGCCGCCGTCGATGTGGATGGCGCGCGCGTACTGCCGCGTCCGCTTCGTCGCGTCGTGCGCTTCTTCGTCAGCCTCGGCGCTGGCCGCATCCGCTTTCCCGCCTATACCGGCACGCTGTCGGCGATCGCCTTTTTCGCCGCCACCGGCTTTTACGGCATGTCGCTCGGCGGCCATACGCAGAATTTCGCGCAGGCCTCGACCACGGCCGCAGGCTTCGCGATCGAAGACGTCAAGGTTTCCGGCAACGACCAGACCTCGGAAATCGACATTCTCCAGCAGCTCGGCCTCGACGGCACGACGTCGCTGGTGGCGCTCGATATCGCCGAGGCACGCAAGCTGATTGCGGAAATGCCCTGGGTGCAGGGCGTCACCGTTCGCAAGATCTATCCCGGCACGATCGAGGTTAGCCTCACCGAGCGCAAGGCCTTCGGCATCTGGCAGCACGGTTCGGATCTTTCGCTGATCGAGCGCAGCGGCAGCGTGATCGCGCCCTTGCGCGACAACAAGTTTGCCGCTCTGCCGCTCTTCGTCGGCCGTGACGCCGAAACGGCGGCTGCCGATTTCTACGACGAGTTTTCCCGCTGGCCGGAGATCCGCTCGCGCGTGAAGGCCTTCGTGCGCGTGGCCGGCCGCCGCTGGGACCTGCGCCTCGACAACAGCATCGTCGTCAAGCTGCCGGAGCACGACGTCGCCCGGGCGATGAAGGTGCTCTCCGACATGGAAAGCCAGCACCAGCTCCTCGATCGCGATATCGCTGCCGTGGATCTGAGGCTCGAAGACAGAACAACAGTTCAGTTGACGCCGGACGCAGTGACCCGGCGCGAAGTTGCCTTGAAGGCGAGGGACAAGATGCTGAAGGCGCAGGAGACCGAAAAGAAGAAAGAAGGCCGCATATGAGTCTATTCGGTTCCTCCAGCTTTGGCCTGCCGCGCCTGAAGCCGCTTTCCTCGAAGCGGTCTCATGTCGTCTCGGTGCTGGATATCGGTTCGACCAAGGTGGTCTGCATGATCGGCCGGCTGACGCCGCGCGCCGAAAGCCAGATCCTGCCCAACCGTACGCATAGCGTCGAAATCATCGGCATCGGCCACCAGAAGTCCCGCGGCGTCAAGAACGGCGTCGTCGCCGACCTCGATGCGGTCGAGAGCGTCGTACGGCTCGCCGTGGATGCGGCCGAGCGCATGGCCGGCCTCACCATAGACAGCCTGATTGTCAACGTTTCGGCCGGCCGGCTGCAGAGCGACGTCTATACGGCGACGATCGATCTCGGCGGCCAGGAAGTCGACGCCAATGATCTGCGCAAGGTTCTCTCCGCCGCCGGCCAGCAGTCGCTGCGCTCCGACCGCGCCATCCTGCACTCGCTGCCGACGGGCTTCTCGCTCGACGGCGAGCGCGGCATCCGCGATCCGCTCGCCATGTTCGGCGACGTTCTCGGCGTCGACATGCATGTGCTGACGGCCGAACGGGCAGCGCTCAAGAACCTCGAACTCTGCGTCAACCGCGCCCACCTTTCGGTCGAGGGCATGGTGGCGACCCCCTATGCCAGCGGTCTTGCCGCTCTCGTCGACGACGAGGTCGAGCTCGGCTGTGCGGCGATCGACATGGGTGGCGGCACGACGACGATCTCGGTCTTTGCCGAAGGCAAGCTGGTTCACGCTGACGCTGTCAGCCTCGGCGGCCATCACGTGACGACGGATCTGGCGCGTGGTCTTTCGACCCGCATCGAGGATGCCGAACGGCTGAAGGTCGTGCACGGGTCGGCTCTGCCCAACAGCGCCGACGAACGCGACATCGTATCGGTTCCGCCGATCGGCGAGGACGACCGCGATCAGCCGACGCATGTGCCGCGCGCACTTGTGTCGCGCATCGTGCGCGCCCGCATCGAAGAGACGCTGGAACTCATCCGCGATCGCATCCAGCGCTCGGGCTTCAGCCCGATCGTCGGCAAGCGAATCGTTCTGACGGGCGGCGCCAGCCAGCTGACCGGCCTGCCGGAAGCGGCTCGCCGCATCCTCGCCCGCAATGTTCGCATTGGCCGTCCGCTCGGAGTTTCCGGGCTGCCGGCCGCTGCCAAGGGCCCGGCCTTCTCCACGGCGGTCGGCCTGATGATCTATCCGCAGGTCGCCGACCTCGAGACCCATGCCTCCCACGGCGGCATGTTCTCGGCGCTCGGCGCCGGCAACGGCCGCATCGCCCGCATGGGCCAGTGGCTGAAAGAGAGCTTTTGAGTGACGGCCGGCTCCGACAGGGACGGGGCCGGGTGAAGACAAACTAGGACTTTGAAAGATTTGGCCGGCTCGGCAAGGCGGCCAGAAACCAGAAGGAACGGGACTATGACTATCAACTTGCAGAAGCCGGATATCACGGAGCTGAAGCCCCGCATCACCGTCTTTGGTGTAGGTGGCGGCGGCGGCAATGCTGTCAACAACATGATCACCGCAGGCCTCCAGGGCGTCGATTTCGTCGTCGCCAACACGGATGCCCAGGCACTGACCATGACCAAGGCCGAGCGCATCATCCAGATGGGCGTTGCCGTCACCGAAGGTCTCGGCGCCGGTTCGCAGCCGGAAGTCGGCCGTGCGGCCGCCGAAGAGTGCATCGATGAGATCATCGATCACCTCAACGGCACCCACATGTGCTTCGTCACCGCCGGCATGGGTGGCGGCACCGGCACCGGTGCAGCCCCGATCGTCGCGCAGGCCGCCCGCAACAAGGGCATCCTGACGGTCGGCGTCGTCACCAAGCCGTTCCATTTCGAAGGCGCGCGCCGCATGCGGCTCGCCGACCAGGGCATCGCCGAACTGCAGAAGTCGGTCGACACCCTGATCGTCATCCCGAACCAGAACCTCTTCCGCATCGCCAACGACCGCACGACCTTTGCGGACGCGTTTGCTATGGCCGACCAGGTTCTCTATTCGGGCGTTGCCTGCATCACCGACCTCATGGTCAAGGAAGGCCTCATCAACCTCGACTTCGCCGACGTCCGCTCGGTGATGCGCGAAATGGGCCGCGCCATGATGGGCACCGGCGAAGCTTCGGGCGAAGGCCGCGCACTGGCCGCCGCCGAAGCCGCGATCGCCAACCCGCTGCTCGACGAAACCTCGATGAAGGGCGCCCAAGGCCTCCTGATCTCGATCACCGGCGGCCGCGACCTCACCCTGTTCGAACTCGACGAAGCGGCTACCCGTATTCGCGAAGAAGTCGACCCGGATGCCAACATCATCCTCGGCGCGACGTTCGACGAAGACCTCGAAGGCCTCATCCGCGTCTCGGTCGTTGCCACCGGCATCGACCGCACGGCCGCGGAGGTGGCGGGTCGTTCCGCCGACTTTCGTCCGGTAGCAGCAAAGCCGGTCGTCCGCCCGTCCGCCGCCGTTCCGGCCCAGCAGCCGCAGCCGGTTGCCCAGCACCAGCCGGCCCCGGTTCACCAGCCGGTGATGCAGCAGCCGGTCGCACAGCCGGTTCAGCAGCCGATGCAGCAGCAGGCAACCGCCGACCAGATCGCAGCCGCCATCCGCGAAGCCGAAATGGAGCGCGAGCTCGACATCGCGACCCGGGCTGCCCAGGTGCAGGCCCAGGCCCCGGTTCAGCAGCCGATGCACGACGACAACTTTCGTCCCCAGAGCAAGCTTTTCGCCGGTGCTGCACCGGTAGAGGCCGCTCCGGTCATGCGCCAGCCGCAGCCGCAGATGCAGCCGGTTCAGCCCCAGCCGCAGCCGATCATGCGCCAGGAGCCCGTCGCTCCGGTCATGCGCCAGCAGCCGGAACAGGTTCGCATGCCGAAGGTCGAAGACTTTCCGCCGGTCGTAAAGGCAGAGATGGACCGCCGCGCACAGCCGGCTGCCCCGATGCAGGAAGAGCGCGGCCCGATGGGTCTGCTCAACCGCATCACCAGCTCGCTCGGCCTGCGTGACCGCGAACAGACCCCGGCAGCCGCCGACATGACGGCTTCCGCCCCGACCGCTGCTTCCCAGCAGCGCCGGCCGCTCTCGCCGGAAGCGAGCCTCTATGCGCCGCGCCGCGGCCAGCTTGACGATCACGGTCGCGCTTCGCCGCAGGCGCGCCCGCAAGAAGATGATCAGCTCGAAATCCCGGCGTTCCTGCGCCGTCAATCGAACTGATTGGAAGGCTCGTTCCTTCACCTTGCCGAATGCCCGGGCAACTGCCCGGGCATTTTTGCATTTTGTTCATTATTTCAGGTGTTTGATTCGATGTTACGGACCGTCGCAAATGCGTAACAAAGCGAAACGAACAGTGATTTGGAATGGTGCCTCCAAACTCCTATTTTCAGACTCGGAATTGGGGACGCATGCGATTCGATCAAGCGCTGTCTGTTCGAAACGCAGAGGACCGGTCGTTGAGCCGGGACTCTCGGGCATCTTTCTTGTGCCCTGAAGATCGTTGCGTCCACCAGCAGGTTTTGGCCATTGGCCACAGGTATTGAAAGTGACGAGAATGGGAATCGAATTGCTCGGGTTTCAGACGACGATTGCAAGCCCGGTAACGCTCAAGGGAATTGGCGTTCATTCCGGTGCGGAAGTGTCGATCACCTTCCATCCGGCCGAAGCCGATGCGGGCATCGTTTTCCAGCGCGTTCTCTCCAACGGCCGGGTCAGCGAATACAAGGCGGTTTCCTCGCAGGTCGGCAACACCGATCTCTGCACCGTTCTCGGCATGTCGCCGGCGACTTCGATCGCCACGATCGAGCATGTGATGGCGGCGATCTACGCGCTCGGCCTCGACAACCTCACGGTCGAAGTGCACGGCGCCGAAATGCCGATCATGGACGGCAGCTCCGAACCCTTCATCGACGCGATCGAGCAGGTGGGCGTTCGCGCCCTTGCGGTCAAGCGTCGCTACATCCGCATCGTCAAGCCGGTGCGCATCGAATCGGGTGCCTCCTGGTCGGAGTTCACGCCCTATGACGGCATGCGCTTCGAGGTCGAGATCGATTTCGATTGCCCGCTGATCGGCCGCCAGGCCTGGAAGGGCGACATGACGCCTTCGGTCTTCAAGCGCGAGCTGTCGCGTGCCCGCACCTTCGGCTTCATGCGCGATGTCGAACGCCTCTGGGCTGCTGGTTTTGCGCTCGGCTCCTCGCTCGAAAACTCCGTCGTCATTTCCGACGACAACACGGTGATCAACGTCGAGGGCCTGCGCTACACCGACGAATTCGTGCGCCACAAGACGCTCGATGCGGTTGGCGACCTCTCGCTCGCCGGCGCGCCGTTCATCGGCTGCTACCGCTCGTACCGCGGCGGCCACAAGATGAACGCCAACGCGCTGAAGGCACTTCTCAGCGACCCGACGGCCTACGAAGTCGTCGAAACGGCAACCCCGCGCCAGCGTACCCGCGCGCGCGATATGGTTGCAGTGGCAGCTCCGGGCTTCGCGCCCTGGTCCGCATAACAAGAAAAGTCATCATCTCCTCCAGTCGCCGGCCGAAAGGCCGGCATTTTCATGATAGAGCTGCCACAAATTTGCATGAATCACCGATCATGACGTTGCGGTCTCAAGGTAACTTGCTCTAAAAGCGCATGTCTGGCGGGGTCCATGCCCGCAGAATGGAACGGGAATATCCGATGGTTCTTGCAGTTTCTGTGGATTTGAAAAAGTCAGCGCGCGTCGCCGCCGTCATTGTCGCGGCCGTTGCCGGCAGCGCCCTGATTACCGCCTGCCAGAACGATCCCGATATCGACATCACCAAGCTGACGGCCGAAACCGATCCGCCGGAAGTGCTCTACAATCAGGGCCTCGCCAACCTCAATGCCGGCAAGACGACGGAGGCGGCGCGCAAGTTCGAAGCGCTCGACCGCCAGCATCCGTTCTCGGAATATGCCCGCAAGGCGCTGGTCATGAACGCCTTTGTTTCTTACCGTAACGGTCAGTACCAGGAGGCGATCAACGCCACCGGCCGCTACCTCAATCTTTATCCGCAGTCGGAAGACGCGGCCTATGCGCAGTACATCCAGGGTCTCGCCTATACCAAGCAGATCCCGGCGGTGACGCAGGACCAGAAGCCGGCCTTCAAGGCGATCGAAGCCATGCAGGCGGTCGTAGACCGCTACCCGGACTCCGAATATGTCGACGACGCCAAGTCGAAGATCCGCTTTGCCCGCGACCAGCTGGCCGGCAAGGAGATGCAGGTCGGCCGCTACTATCTCGAGCGTAAGGAATACCTTGCCGCCGTGTCGCGTTTCCGCGTCGTCGTCGAGCAGTATCCGAACACCAACCAGGTTGAAGAAGCGCTGGCGCGCCTGACGGAAGCCTATTTCGCGATGGGCGTGACCCAGGAGGCGCAAACCGCTGCCGCCGTTCTCGGTCACAACTACCCGGACAGCCAGTGGTACAACGATAGCTTCAAGCTGCTGCAGTCGGGTGGCCTTGAGCCGCGTGAAAGCGGCAACTCCTGGATTTCGCGCGCCGCCAAGAAACTCGTCGGCGCCTGATATCTATCGGCGCCCTTCAAGGAAGATATAACCCCGGATGCTTGCCCAGCTTTCGATCCGCGATATCGTCCTGATTGAACGGCTCGATCTCAATTTCGACGCCGGGCTCTCGGTGCTGACCGGTGAAACCGGGGCCGGCAAGTCCATCCTTCTCGACAGCCTGTCGCTCGCCCTTGGCGGGCGCGGCGATGGCTCGCTCGTTCGCCACGGTTCCGACAAGGGGCAGGTGACGGCGGTCTTCGACGTGCCGATGGGGCATTCGGCGCGGCTGATGCTCAGGGAAAACGGCATCGACGACGACGGCGACCTGATCTTTCGTCGCGTGCAGTCGGCCGACGGCCGCACCAAGGCCTATGTCAACGACCAGCCGATCAGCGTCCAGCTGATGCGCCAGCTTGGCCAGATGCTGGTCGAAATTCACGGACAGCACGACGACCGCGCGCTCGTCGATATCGACGCGCACCGCACGCTTCTCGACGCCTTCGGTGGCACCGCCGAAGAAGCGGCGCATGTGAGCGAACTCTATCGCGCCTGGAAGGATGCCGAGCGCGGCCTGAAGAAGCACCGCGAGCGGGTCGAGGCGGCCGCGCGCGAGGCGGACTACCTTCGGTCTTCGGTCGAAGAACTGGAGAAGCTCAGCCCCCGCGACGGCGAAGAGGACGAGCTTGCCGAGAACCGGGCGCGGATGATGAAGGCCGAGCGCATCGCCGGCGACATCAACGAGGCCTCGGAGTTCCTGAACGGCAACGCTTCGCCGGTTCCGCTGATCGCCTCACTCGTGCGCCGTCTCGAGCGCAAGAGCCAGGAGGCGCCGGGCCTGCTCGAAGAAACGGTCGAGTTGCTCGACGGTGCGCTCAACCAGCTTTCGGACGCGCAGATGTCGGTCGAGCGGGCGTTGCGCAACACGGAGTTCGATCCGAAGGAACTGGAGCGGGTGGAGGAGCGGCTGTTCGCGCTGCGCGCCGCCAGCCGCAAATATTCGGTTCCGGTCACGGAACTGCCGGCACTCGCCGTTCGCATGATTTCCGATCTCGCCGATCTCGATGCCGGCGAGGAAAAGTTGAAGCAGCTCGATGCACAAGTCGGCGTGGCGCGGGTGGCGTTCGACGCTTCGGCGCGCTCGCTCTCCGAAAAGCGTCGCCATACCGCGACCGCGCTTTCCGACGCTGTCATGGCCGAACTGCCGGCGTTGAAGCTCGAGCGGGCACGCTTCATGGTCGAGGTGCAAAGCGATCCGTCGCTGCCGACGGTCGACGGTATCGACCTCGTCGAGTTCCACGTCCAGACCAACCCCGGCACGCGGCCGGGCCCGATCATGAAGGTGGCTTCCGGCGGCGAACTTTCGCGCTTCCTGCTGGCGCTGAAGGTGGCGCTTGCCGATCGCGGCTCGGCGCCGACGCTCGTCTTTGATGAAATCGACACCGGTGTCGGCGGTGCGGTGGCCGATGCTATCGGCCAGCGGCTGAAGCGGCTCTCGGCAACGGTGCAGGTGCTCTCCGTCACCCACGCGCCGCAGGTCGCGGCCCGTGCGGCAACGCATCTTCTGATCTCCAAGGGTCCTTCGACCGAGAAGGCCGAGATGATTTCCACCCGTGTCGCCCGCATGGACGACAAGGCGCGCACCGAGGAAATCGCCCGCATGCTTGCCGGCGCCTCGATCACCGAAGAGGCGAGGGCGGCTGCCGCTCGCTTGCTTTCCGGCAACGGCTAGATCATCCTGGCGCCAAGTGGAAGCATTGGCGGCTGAAGGATGCGATGTCCTCAGAATGTTCATCTGAACCCACGGTCTTGGGCTTCCTAAGCCTTTTGGTTGAATTGTTGCGCCGCTGCACCCGTGTTCTATTTCCTCTGCGGTTGGGGCACTTCGGGCATGTGGGAGAAACTTGAGCATAGACTGGAGATCCGGTTTGCGCAGATGCGTGCGCATCCGGAACTGATCCTGCTCATCGCGCTCGCCTATGCCGGCCTTATCCTGACGATAAAGGAAGCGAACCAGGAACTGGGTGGCTTCGGGGTGTTCGCGTGCATTGCGATCGCCGTGACTGCAGCAACTCTTGTCGCAAGGCTGCGACACGCCTCGCAGGTCGGGCTGGCGGAGGAGGAGGCCGATCCTCAGCCGCCGAACGCGGACGAAGTCACGCCATTGGCGCTTGTGGCGCCCTGTGCGCACGGGGACCGTTCCTATCTTGTCCGCGTCCCGGCGCCGACGGCGGTTGCCTATGAGGTGGTCCGCAAGGCACAGGATGTGTTTCGCAGCGGCGCGATCGATCCCGAAGAGGATATGAGGGCGTTCCATTCCGACCCCTACAGCCTGATCTGCCTGCAGGACCTCGACGGCAACATCTTCGGCTTCATCGACTACTACGCCTTCGAGAAGAACCACTTCAAGCTGTTCCTGCAGGGGCATTATGCCTTCGGCAACCTGCTGGCGAGCGGGCTGCTTGCCCATCCGCAGGCGCGAAAGGCGAAGGTCGTCTATCTCGCGACCATCCTCAATATGAGCTTCCTGCTCGATTCCATGCGCGCCGAGCGCCGCAGGCAGAACGGCATTCTCGTCTGGGCGACGGTTTCGGCGATCCTCGAACACCACACGTTCCCGCCCGACGGCATCGACATCTACAGCATCGGCTGGGACAAGGGCGGGGCCGCGATCCTGAAGATGTTCGGTCTGCAGCCGGTGAGCCGGGTGATGCGTGGCCAGGCGGAAGGCAAATGGATCTACTGCAAGCGTGGTGTCCAGAAAAAGGATCTCGAGGCCATCCGCTGCCGTTATCAGAGGCGCTATGAACGCTGGTGCGAACTGGATGTCAGGCCGCTTGTCGGGCTCGCGCCGGGGGCCGTCAATGCCATTGGCGCGTGAGCCGACGGCGCCGGACGGTCTTTTCTTTCCCATCAGTTGCTCTACAAAACGACTTCGAATCCGGAGTCGTCGCGCATGTCCCAAGAATTGAAACCCGTCGAGAATCTCAATGAAACGGAAGCGGCCGAAGAGCTTGCCTTTCTCGCGGCCGAGCTTGCGCGCCATGACGCGCTTTATCATGGCCAGGACGCGCCGGAGATTTCGGATGCGGACTATGACGCGCTGAAGCGGCGCAACGACGCGATCGAGCAGCGCTTTCCGGTACTCATCCGCGACGACAGCCCCTCGAAGAAGGTGGGTGCTGCACCCTCCGTCACCTTCCAGCCGGTCGTGCACGCCCGGCCGATGCTGTCGCTTGACAACACGTTTTCCGACGAGGACGCGCGCGATTTCGTCGCCTCGGTCTATCGTTTCCTCGGCCAATTGCCGGACAACTCCATCGCCTTTACCGCCGAGCCGAAGATCGACGGGCTCTCCATGTCGCTGCGCTATGAGAACCGCCGGCTGGTGACGGCCGCGACCCGCGGCGACGGCACGACTGGCGAAAACGTCACCGCCAATATCCGCACCATCGGCATGATCCCGCAGACGCTGCCGGCAGGTGCGCCCGATGTCGTCGAGGTGCGCGGCGAAATCTATATGGCGAAATCGGACTTTGCCGCGCTCAACGCCGAGATGGCGGCGCTCGGCAAGCCGCTCTATGTCAACCCGCGCAACACCGCTTCGGGCTCGCTGCGCCAGCTCGACGCCAAGGTGACGGSGAGCCGCAAGCTGCGTTTCTTTGCCTATGCCTGGGGCGAGATCTCGGAAATGCCCGCCGACACGCAGATGGGCATGGTCGAGGTGTTCAAGAGCTGGGGCTTCCCGGTTAACCCGCTGATGCAGCGGCTCTCCTCGGCCGACGCGCTGCTGGAGCATTACCACCACATCGAGCGCGAACGGCCGGATCTCGACTACGATATCGACGGCGTCGTCTACAAGGTCGACCGGCTCGACCTGCAGGCCCGCCTCGGCTTCCGTTCGCGCTCGCCGCGCTGGGCAACCGCGCACAAGTTTCCTGCCGAGCAGGCCTTCACCCGGCTGACGGCGATCGACATCCAGGTCGGCCGTACCGGCGCGCTGACGCCGGTGGCACGCCTTGAGCCGATCACGGTCGGTGGCGTCGTCGTCACCAACGCGACGCTGCACAACGAGGATTACATCAAGGGTCTCGGTAATTCGGGCGAGGCGATCCGCGAGGGCCGCGACATCCGCATCGGCGACATGGTGATCGTCCAGCGCGCCGGCGACGTCATTCCACAGATCGTCGACGTGGTCATGGACGAGCGCAAGGCGGGGAGCGAGCCCTATCGCTTCCCGACCACATGCCCGGTCTGCGGCAGCCATGCGGTGCGCGACATCAACGAGAAGACCGGCAAAGTAGATGCGGTGCGCCGCTGCACCGGCGGTTTCGTCTGCCGCGCGCAGGCCGTCGAGCACCTGAAGCACTTCGTCTCGCGCAACGCCTACGACATCGAGGGCCTCGGTTCGAAGCAGATCGAGTTCTTCTTCGAAAGCGAAGACCCGACGCTGATGATCCGCACGGCGCCGGATATCTTCACGCTGGAGAAACGCCAGGAGGCGTCGCTCACCAAGCTCGAAAACATCGACGGCTTCGGCCGCGTCAGCGTGCGCAAGCTTTACGACGCCATCAATACGCGCCGTTCGATCGCGCTGCAGCGTTTCATCTATGCGCTCGGCATTCGCCATGTGGGCGAGACGACGGCAAAGCTGCTGGCGCGTTCCTATGGCACCTACGAGCACTTCGGCGAGGCGATGCGCGACGCGTCGACGTTTACGGGCGACGCCTGGAATGAACTCAACAGCATCGACGGCATCGGCGAGGTGGTCGCCCGTGCCATCGTCGAGTTCTACAAGGAGCCGCGCAACCTCGAAGTCGTCACCCGGCTGTTGTTGGAGGTGACGCCGGAGGCAGCGGAAGCACCGGTTGCCTCAAACAGCCCGGTCGCCGGCAAGACTGTCGTCTTCACCGGTTCGCTCGAAAAGATGACGCGCGATGAAGCCAAGGCCAAGGCCGAGAGCCTCGGCGCCAAGGTGGCAGGTTCCGTGTCGAAGAAGACCGACATCGTCGTTGCCGGACCGGGTGCCGGCTCCAAGCTCGACAAGGCCCGCGAACTCGGCGTCGCGACCATGGACGAGGACGAGTGGCTGGCGCTGATCGGCGGGTAATCCCCGCCGGTTGCATGCAATCGGCAGAGCGTCGTTACGCCTGCCTGCTGTCGTACTCTTCGGAGGCGGCTTTCAGGGCGGCAATATCGTCGGCGCAGATGAAACGGCGCAATGCGTCGAACTTTGACCGTTCCCACTGGTAGATGCCGAGCGCAATCAGCGTCTCGACATCGGTCGCGGGGAAACGCTGGCGCACGGGGCGGGCAGGGTTCCCCGCAACGATGGTGTAGGGCGCAACGTCCTTCGTCACGATGGCACCCGACGCGATGACGGCGCCTTCGCCGAGCGTCACACCCGGCATGATCATGGCGCGCATGCCGATCCAGGCGCCGTCGCCGATGACGGTGTCGCCCTTGCCGACATAGGCTTCGCCGATCACATCGAGGAAGGGATAGAGGCTCACCCAATCGGTGCGATGGGTGTGGTTGCCGCCCATGAGGATCACCGCCTCGGCGCCAATCGCGACATAGTCGCCGATCAGCAGTTGATCGATTGGCCATTGCGGTTCCCAGGCCCTGAGGCTGTATTCGTCGCCATAGAGGTAGCGAACGACACTTTCCTCGAAGGATCCGGTCCAGGCGTTGCTGTAGTAGCTGTTGCTGCCGCGCACGTGAATGTTCGGGTTGCGCACTGTCTCATGCAAGAGCTCGACCTTGGACCAATGCTTGGCTTCGACCTTCGTGGACATGGGGTTCCTCATTCTCAATGCTTGCAAGCGAAGCTGCGCGTCGCTCGCCATTCGTATCCCGTCCCAACTATCGGATTCACCGGTCGCTTTCTTCTCAAATCGGGCGCCGACCGGAAGCTTTGGCGGGCACTGCGATCACTCCATCACACAAAAACGCCCGCCGCTTTTGGCGGCAGGCGCAAAGTTCGGGGCACTGCGCGAGATCAGGAGGCCTGCTGCTGGGCGGCTTCCTGGTCCATCCACATGAATTCCCAGACGTGACCGTCGAGGTCCTGGAAGGAAATGCCGTACATGAAGCCGTAGTCGAGCGCCGGCTTCCAGGGCTTGGCGCCGCCAGCGAGCGCCTTGGCGAGCATGTCGTCGCATTCAGCGCGGCTGGACGCGGAAAGGGCGGTAATGACCTCGGTTCCTTTCCGGGCGTCGCTGATCTCGCCGGTGATGAAGTCGCGGAACTTCGGCTCGGTCAGAAGCATGACGAAAATATTGTCCGAGATCACCGTGCAGGCGGCGGTGTCGTCGGAGAACTGCTCGTTGAAGGTGAAGCCGAGGGCGGCGAAGAACGCGCGCGAGGCCTTCAGATCCTTGACCGGCAGATTTACGAAAATCATGCGCATGAAATGCTCCTTGGAATGGATTTCGTGTTTTACGGATCTGATCACTTCGTTGTTTCGGCGAAACCGCGAAGCGATCCAACTCTTTGATTGGCGCAACTCCGGACGGAAAACCGCGTCGCACTTTTCCTGGAGTTGCCCTAAGGACGAATGCCGGTCGACGATCCCGACACCGGCTCAAAGATTTTTTGAGCCGGGCTGATGTGGGGTGCAACTACAGGTCTTCAAGCGGAGCGAGACCTGCTTCGATGCTGCAAATAGGATCGACGGTGCTAGCGACTGCGAGCGGCCCCAAGGGCGCGCGCCGCTGCTCGATGTTATTGTCACTTCACGGTGCACACGCCGTTGGCGCCGCCCTTGCCGGTGTAGGACACGCTCGGCGAGCCGTCAGGATTGATGCTGAGCGAGATGGTGACGCCGGCGCCGTGCGCTTCGTAGTAGTTCTCGTTGAACACCTTGAGCTTGGCTTCCTTGCCGTTGATGTAGATCGGGCCGCCTTCGTCGGCATGGACCTCGATCTTGCCGGGGCAGGTGGCGTTGACCAGCGGGATTTTTGCTTCGGCCGCAGTGGCGAAGGCAAGCGTCGGGACGAGAACGCCGAGAAGGCGCAGGCAGGGTTTCATCTTGCTCTCCAGCGTGGGTTGCAGGTGGCATCGATCGCCAACCGTGACAGGCTGCCGGTGGAAGTCAAGCGCGGCTGAGCGTCACCAAGCTGTCATCAATCCGATTGTTTTTTTGCGCTGCACAAGATAGAGGATTGCAGCCGAATTTTATGCAAATGCCTTTTCGCGGAGCAGGGCGCGGCCATCTGCGAAGGCAGCGCGCCAGCATCCCAAAGGGCAGGGCGCCGGCGCGGATTGGAGGGTCCGGAGATGAAGACTTTCACCACCATCGCCGAGCTGCGTGCAGCGCTTGCCGAGCATAGACGCGCCGGCAAGACGGTCGGCTTCGTGCCGACCATGGGCTACCTGCATGTCGGCCATATGGAGCTGATGCGCCGGGCCCGCGAGGAAAACGACGTCGTCGTCGCCAGCATCTTCGTCAATCCGCTGCAGTTCGGCGCCAACGAGGATCTTTCCAAGTATCCGCGCGATCTCGCCCGCGACCAGGCGATGCTCGAAGCGGGCAGCGTCGACTATCTGTTTGCGCCGGGTGTTGCCGACATGTATCCGCGGCCGATGGAGACGGTCGTCGACGTGCCGACGCTTGGCAGCGAGCTCGAGGGCTCCGTGCGCCCCGGTCATTTCGCCGGTGTTGCCACCGTCGTCACCAAGCTCTTCAACATCGTTGGGCCCGATCGCGCCTATTTCGGCGAGAAGGATTTCCAGCAGCTGCAGATCATCCGCCGCATGGTGGACGATCTCGCCCAGCCGGTGACCGTGATCGGCGTGCCGACGGTGCGCGAGGCCGACGGGCTCGCCTGCTCGTCGCGCAATGTCTACCTGACGGCCGAAGAGCGGCGTGCCGCGGCGATCGTGCCGAAGGCGCTGGATGAGGCGCAGCACCTCGTTGCCTCCGGCGTCAGCGATGTCGTCGAACTCGAAAAGGCCGTGACCGAGTTTCTGGCGAGCGAGCCCTTGGCGAAGCCCGAGGTCGTAGCGGTGCGCGATCCCGAGACGCTGGAGACGATCGAAACGATCGGCGACCGGCCGGTGCTGCTTCTGCTCTTCGTCCGCTTCGGCACGACGAAGCTGCTCGACAATCGCGTGATCGCCCCGAAATCCGCATCATTTGCAAAGGTTGCCTGACATGAGCGTGCAGACCGCCAAGCGCCGGCTCAGCCCCGCCAACATCGAAGCGCTGAAGGGCGAGCGCCCGATCGTCAGCCTCACGGCCTATACGACGCCGATTGCGCGGCTGCTCGATCCGCATGTGGACTTTCTGCTGGTCGGCGATTCCGTCGGCATGGTGCTCTATGGCCTCGACACGACCGTCGGCGTGACGCTGGAAATGATGATCGCCCATGGCCAAGCGGTCATGCGCGGCTCGCAGCAGGCCTGCGTCGTCATCGACATGCCCTTCGGCTCCTACCAGGAATCGAAGGAGCAGGCGTTCCGCAGTGCGGCGCGTATCCTCAAGGAAACCGGCTGCAGCGCAGTGAAACTCGAGGGCGGGGCGGAGATGGCCGAGACGGTCGAGTTTCTCGTCAGCCGCGGCATTCCGGTGCTCGGCCATGTCGGCTTGATGCCGCAGCTCGTCAACACGACCGGCGGTTATCGCTCGGTCGGCCGCAACGACAAGGAAGTGGCAAAGATCCGCCGCGACGCCAAGGCGATCGACGATGCCGGAGCGTTTGGCATCGTCATCGAGGGCACGGTCGAGCCGGTGGCCCGCGACATTACCGCGGAGCTGCGCTCGCCGACGATCGGCATCGGCGCGTCGCCTGCCTGCGACGGCCAGATCCTCGTCTCCGACGACATGCTCGGCCTCTTCAACGACTTCAAGCCACGCTTCGTCAAGCATTTTGCCGAGTTGGCGCCGGCGATCTCGAAGGCTGCCGAGGAGTATGCGAACGAGGTGAAGGCGCGCACGTTCCCCGGCATCGAGCATACGTTCCAGGTCAAGAAGTAAGGGGCGGCTGGCCCGCGCCGGCGCTTATTCCAAGCGATAAAGCGCATCGTTTTCCTGATCGGTGCGCCTTTTGTTCAAGCCTCGTTCGCCGAGGCATCATAAAATTCAATCATTGTATCAGCGCATTTGAATTGTTGCCGGGGGCGCAAGCGCCTATCAGTCCGGCACCGGCCGCATGGCGCGTCATCGCCTCGGCCGGCGGAGGTTTCCATGAAAAAAGATGAATTCTGGGAAGGGGTCCGCGGCGGCTTTCCCATCATGCTGGCAGCATCGCCCTTCGGTGCGCTGTTCGGGGCGCTTGCGGTCGACAATGGCTTCACCATTGCCGATGCGGTGTTCATGAGCGCGACCGTCTATGCCGGCGCTAGCCAGATGGTCGGCATCGAGCTCTTCGGCAATCACGTCCAGCCCTGGCTGGTGGTGCTCTCCGTCTTTGCGGTCAACTTCCGCCACGTGCTCTATTCGGCCTCGATCGCCAAATATGTCCGGCACTTCACCTTCGGGCAGAAGTTCCTCGCATTCTTCCTGCTGGTCGATCCGCAATATGCCGAGACCGAAAAGCGCGGCGAGCGCGGCTTGCCGATCACCTTTGCCTGGTATCTCGGCTTCGGTCTCGTGATCTACATCCCGTGGATCATCAACACGCTGGTCGGCGCGATCTTCGGGCAGATGATCGGTGACCCCAAGGCGATCGGCCTTGATGTCCTGCTGCCGGTCTATTTCATGGGTCTCGTCATGGGCTTCCGCAAGCGTGACCGGTTCCTGCCGATCGTCATCGTCTCGGGGCTTGCATCCGTCGCCGGCATGCATTTCGTCGGCTCGCCATGGCATGTCAGCATCGGAGCACTAGCCGGCATCATTCTTGCCGCCTGTCTGCCGCCAAGCGAGCGGGCAGTGGCACCGACGGGTGTCGAGAAGGAGGCGTGAACATGGATCCGCAACACCTGAACCTCATCTACCTGATCATCGCGGCGGCCGTTGCGACCTTCCTGACGCGTGTCGGCGGCTATATCCTGATCACCCAGATGAAAGAGATCCCGCCGCGGCTGGAGGCGGCGCTCAACGCCGTTCCCGCAGCCGTTCTGACGACGCTGGTGGCGCCGGCCTTCGTCTATGGCGGGCTCGACGTGACGATCGCCATGTTCGTCGCCTTTGCCATCGCGCTCGGGCTGAATCTCTCAACACTGCGTATGCTCGTCATCGGCTGGGTGGTGGTCATGGTGATCCGGCATCTGGTGATGTAGGACGCCCGTCCGCGGCGGTGTGCGAAGCCGTGGACGGATGTGTTGCGCCCGTTTCGATTGGCGGCGCGCGCATCCTGGACTATCATCTCTGCCGTTGCCGGAGAGGCAGGACATATCCCCCCTCGTTAGGTGGCGTACGACGTCACCGCAGCATGAAGCCTCCCGGCAGTGGAGGAGCGACCATGTTGACCAGGATCTCTATTGCCCTTTTGCTGGCGCTAGCGCCGGCAACGGCCTTTGCCAATCAATGCCCGACCATGATGAAGGCGATCGATGCAGCCATGCAGACCGCTTCCTTGTCCGATGCCGACATGGCCAAGGTCAAGGAGTTGCGCACCAAGGGTGAGGCACAGCACCAGGCTGGCGATCACGCCGCCTCGGAGGCAACGCTTGGCGAAGCGAAGAAGCTTCTGGGCATCTGAACGAGAGACCAGGACGTCCGGAGACCAAGGTCTGGCGGGTGAGGGCGCAGCACGCTATCGGCTGCGCGACGGCTCGTTTTATGGGCTCCCGCGACAGCAGGAGCCCAGCAGAGAGCATGACTCAGCGCGACAGCGCTTCCGTTGCGGCCTTCAGCCAGGCGCGCGTCTCGTCGCTGGCCAGCAGCGGCATCAACTTTTCGCGCGTCTCGGCGTGATAGGCGTTGAGCCAGGCGAGTTCCTCGTCGGTCAGAAGCGCCGGCAGCACCAGGCGGCGATCGATCGGGCAGTAGGTGATCGTGTCGAAGCCGAGCATCGGCAGGTCGCCGCCATCAACCATCGTTGCCGGCTGCACCACGATGAGGTTCTCGATGCGGATGCCGAAGGCGCCGGGGCGGTAGTAGCCGGGCTCGTTGGAAAGGATCATGCCGGCCAGCAGTTCCTGCGTCGAAAGACGGGCGATGCGCTGCGGGCCTTCATGCACCGAGAGATAGGAGCCGACGCCGTGGCCGGTGCCGTGGGCATAGTCGGCGCCCGCCTTCCAGAGCGCGATGCGCGCCAAGGGGTCGAGATCCACGCCACGCGAGCCCTTGGGGAAGCGCGCCGTGCTGATGGCGATCATGCCCTTCAGCACCAGGGTGAAGAAGCGTTTCTGCTCTTCAGGCACGGCGCCGACGGCCACCGTGCGGGTGATGTCGGTGGTGCCGTTGATATACTGCGCGCCGGAATCGATCAGGAACATGGTGCCCGCTTCGATTGCCTGGTCGGTGGCCGTGGTGACGCGGTAGTGCATGATCGCCGCGTGCGCGCCGGCGCCGGAGATGGTGTCGAAGGAGATGTCCTTTAGCGGGTTCTGCATGCGCTCGCCGACGGTGGCGCGGGCAGCTTCCAGCTGGTTGGTGGCACCGATCTCGGTGACTGTGCCGGGCTGTTGGCTGTCGAGCCAGGCGAGGAACTCGACCATGGCCGCACCATCCTGCAGATGGGCGCGGCTCGAGCCTTCCATCTCGGCCGTGTTCTTCTGGGCGCGGGGCAGGCGGGCGGGATCGACCGCTTCGACGACCTTGCCGCCCTTGGCGCGGATCAGTTCGGAAATGGCGAAGGAGGCGAGATCGGGATCGATCATGACGGAGGCGCCGGCGGTGCCGAGAGCCCGCAGACGGTCGTCGAAGGTCGACGGTGCGACGATGTCGGCGATCTGGGTGAGGTAGGCCTCCTGCTCGATGCCGGTCTTGCGCTTGTCGAGGAAAAGTTCGGCGCGGCCGTCGGCGTGGATGATGGCGCGGGCCAGCGGATGCGGCGTGTGCGGCACGTCGGACCCGCGGATGTTGAATGTCCAGGCGACGGAGGAGGGGTCGGTCAGCACGACGGCTTCGGCGCCCGTCTTGGAAAGGCCGGCTGCGATCGTCGCGATCTTGTCCTTGGCAAGCGTGCCCGCATGTTCGATCGGCTGGATCGTCACCTTCCCGAGCGGGGCAGCCGGACGGTTCGTCCAGATCCTGTCGAGCGGGTTGTGATCGAGGAAGACGAGCGAACCGCCGAGGGAAGCGAGCGCCTTTTCCAGCCGGCGCACTTCGGCGCCGGTGTGGACCCAGGGATCGATGCCGAGCTTGAAGCCCTTGGCTCCATGGTTTTCCAACCAGAGATGCGGCGGCTCGCCGATGAGGTCGCCACCAGTAAAGACCGCGCCGTCGACCTGCTCCTTCAACTGCGTGACGTAGCGGCCATCGACGAAGACGACCGCTTCACGCCGCGTGATGAGGGCGACGCCGGCCGAGCCGGTAAAGCCGGTGAGCCAGGACAGGCGCTCGGAGGAGGCCGGCACATACTCGCCCTGGAACTCGTCCGCGCGCGGCACGAGAAAGCCGTCGATGCCGAGGGCTGCGAAGGACGCGCGCAGGGCTTCGGTGCGCTCCTTGCCGAACTGCGGCGTGGAGGTGACTTCAAATGACTGAAACATGAGGGAATTCCGGTAGATTGAGCGGCAAACCGCGGGAAAAGATGGGCTATGTTAGCGGAAATCGCCCTTGCCGGGAAAGAGGCGATATCCTGCATGGTGGCCTGATTCCCGGTCCGCGCAACGCTGCGGTTGCACCCTGATAGGAGGGCAATTGCTCATTTACCATACATATGCGCTCAGCGCATGGCACCCATGCTCAAAAAACTCTTTCTCTATCGGAATAATAGTTTATAAGCCGCCTCAACGAACACGGACAAACATCCGGTGGTTCAAAAAGCTGCGGTTCCGAGAATAGTTGGTCACTCTGTTCTCCTCCTCCCTCAAGGGTGGTCAGCTTCGGAACGGTAGACGCCCGCTCGAGCACTCCTCCTCCTCAGGCTCGCGGGCATGGTTGGCCACAAGCCAACCAGCAGGCGATGCCTCTGGCATCGCCTTAGTTTCGAAAGGCCGCCCGTCATGATGGACGAGGCGGCCTTTTCGTTTTTCGGTTTGGTTGGTCACGGCAAGAAGTATCATTCCAGCCGAATCGATACGGTCGTGAGGTAGTTCGCTTGCCAAGCTTGAGCTTCATACAACTCAACGAAAACTGGAACGCTGATCCGAATGTTCCGGCGGTGGAAGTCCGCGCGGCAGGAAGCCTAATCCAGCTTTGCTTTCGGCTGGCTCTTTGGGGGCATCCGGCGCGCGAGGATGAGATCGGTTATCTCACGTTCGGCGGATGCCAAGCCTGGCGACTCGGAGCGACCAATGACGAGGGTTGGTTTCGCGGCCAATGCCGTTACAGCAGGCTCGCTCCCAAGTGGGGTGAGTTTTACGAGTTGGTGGGCGACGATCCGCTGCGCGACCAGGTATCGAGCTGGCGCCCGGCACCCATGCCGGAGACGGCGAACAGGCATTTCCTGTTCTATCTTCGCGACGACACCTTCGAATGCCTGGCGCGGGATTGGTTGTTTGCGCGTGGAACGCCGACGACATTAATTGAGGATGTCATGGTCACGCAAGATTAGCGGCCGGGCCTCACTTCTCCAGATGGATCGTTACCCAGCCGTTGCGCCAGATGGTGCGCACGTGGCGCAGGTGCTGGCCGTTGTAATGGGCGAGCACTTTCCAGCGCTGTTCGGCAAGGATGCCCGAGAGGATCACCGAGCCGCCGGGGGCGAGGTTGGCGACGAGCTGCGGCGCCATCTTCATCAAGGGGCGGGCGAGGATGTTGGCGATGATTAGATCGAAGGGGCCGTTGGTGCTGAAGGCCGTCGAATGAAAGCCAGGGGCGGTCGCAAAGGTCATGCCGGTAACGACGCCGTTGACCCGGGCGTTTTCTTCGGCGACGCGGGTGGCGATCGGGTCGATGTCGGTGGCAAGGACCGGCACGTGCATCAGTTTCCAGGCGGCGATCGCCAGCACGCCGCTGCCGGTGCCGAGATCGAGCACGTTGCGCACGGTGCGGGTGCGCGCGACGGTCGCCAGCACTTCGAGGCAGCCGGCGGTGGTGCCGTGATGGCCGGTGCCGAAGGCCTGGCCGGCGTCGATCTCGATGGCGATTTCGCCGGTCTTGACCTTGTCGCGGTCATGCGAGCCGTGCACGACGAAGCGACCGGCGCGCACCGGCGCCAGGCCCTCGAGTGACTTGGCGATCCAGTCGATATCCGGCAGCACTTCGCGCTCGATCGGGAGATGAGCGAAGTTTTCAGAGAGCGCTTCGGTGAGACGTTCGCCCACGCTCTCCTCGTCGACCATCATCATGTAGATCGAGGCTTCCCAGATGTCGCGCTTCTCGTCGACTTCCGTCGTGCCGATGGCATAGTCCTCTTCGCCGAAGACCTCGCTCATGCGGTCGAGCACGGCTTCCGCCTGCTTCTCGGTGGTGGTGACGAAAAGTCTGATCTCGCTCAAGGGTCCGTCCTTCGGCTGGCAAATCCGCCGCCCGCACCAAGCCCTGAAAGGGGTGCGCTCAAGCGTCGGCAATCGTGTGCTGTGCGCTATCACGATTGCCCTACAAAGGCAAAGCGCCGGACGGGGCCGGCGCTTGCATCTTCAGGTCAGGATCGAAGGGCTCAGCCCTTGGTCAGGTTTTCCAGCTTCTTTACCGCCGTCTCCGGGTTTTCCTCATAGGCGATGGTGCCAGAGAACTTGCCGTTGGCGTCGAGCAGGAACACCGATGCGGTGTGGTCCATGGTATAGTCGCCGTCGGGCTTTGCGGCGTCGACCGGAACCTTCTTGGCGTAAACGCGGAAGCCCTTGACCATCTCCATGACCTTGTCGGCCGGACCGGAAATGCCGGTGATGCGCTTGGAGACGTTGGAGACGTACTGGCCGAGGATTTCCGGGGTGTCGCGCTCGGGATCGACGGTGATGAAATAGGCCTGCAGTTTGTTGCCTTCGGGGTCGACCTGTTCCAGCCAGCCGTTCAGTTCGAACAGCGTCGTCGGGCAGACCTCGGGGCAATGGGTGAAGCCGAAGAAGAGCGCGGTCGGCTTGCCGGTGAAGGCCTTCTCGGTGATTTCCTTGCCGTCCTGGGCAACCAGCGTGAAGGGAACGCCGAAGGGGCCGGAGGCGGCCTGCTGTTTCGACTGGGTCATTTCATAGGTCAGCCAGCCCAGGATACCCGCCATGACGACGACGGCGGCCCAAAGGACGATGCGGATGGTTTTCATGCGTGCTACCGATTTGTTGGGGCCGAGGACGGCCGTGTCCGGTTGATTGGCCCTTGATACCGCCTTCACGCACCCCGCGCAAATGGGACAATTGCCGCAGGTTGTGGCAGCGGGGCGAGCATTTTGTCGGGTGGCTGCCACTCATCCCGCTGCCGCGACCTTCCGTCGTGACGGGGAGAAGGGACCGCACGGCCACCTCCCGCTCCGACAATGAGCCTCAGTGCGCCAACACCCACCGCAGAAGAACCGCACGGCGACGTTTCGCTCGCTCTCGTCCCTTCTTCCCGCAAGCGGGGAGAAGGTTAGGGTAAGGGGCAAAACTTAGAAGCGTGGCCGCGCTAAAAACACCAGGAAAGGCCGGACTGGGCGAGTGCCAGGAACATCTCGGCGCCGTTTTCCATCCAGCCGCGGAAGGCAAGCAGCAGCACGACGGCGATCGCGGCCGCAAGGGTTGCGACGAGAGGAAGGCGGATCGAGCGCTCAGTCTTCGTGTTCATGGCATCATCATAACAGTTCGGGCGGCAAGGGGAAGCGGGCGCGCTGCCGGCGGACCGTGGGTCTGTCTGGGCCTGTCACGAGATCGGTGTCAAAACCGGCACCCGGCGTGCTGATGGATTGTGCCCTCAAATGCCGGGAAAACCGGCGCTTGCAGTAAATATGCGCGATCTCGAAAATAAGGCGTTTTCCCTGGGGATCGGCGGGGCGCCTTAGCGAATGTTTAAGGTCTGTTTGACAGTGTTTTTCCAGCGCGGGGGAGCGTTGTGCTCCGACATGACATGAGGTCATCCGGTTTGATCGAGCCCGGTTTTCCGCATCGATCCTAACGGAGGATCCGGCCCGCGCCGGGTCCGTGAGCATGGAATGTCTATGACCGCCGCATCTTCCCCATTGAAGCGCAATCTTTCCGTAAGCCAGCGGCTGGCAACGCTTGCCGGTGCCGCTTTCGTCGGTTTTGGCTCCGTGCTCGGAGTCGCCTGGTACGAGGGCCGGCAGGCGAACGATGCCCTGCAGGGCGCGCTCGCCGCGCAGAACGGGCTGACCACGGTCGACGAGGTCCGGCTTGCGACCACCAATCTCGTGCTCAATGCGATGGACAGCATCATCGACCGCGAGGAGGGCGCGATCCAGCCGGCGCGCGCCGCCAGCATCGCCGAGATCCTGAAACTGCTTGAGACGAAATCGACCGATATCAAGGCGCTTGCCGGCCTCATTGGCGGCAGCGATGCGCTTTCGACCTTTGACGCCGATGTGGCGGAACTGCGCCGGGCGATCGGAACGGACCTGAAGGCACTGATCGAAGGCAAGGCTTCGGCTGACGACTTCGGCAAGATCGACGACGCGATCGACGGTGCCGGCGAACGGGTCGCCACGGCGCTCGCCAGCCTCTCCGAAGCGGCAGCGACGCTGGTTCAGACGCGCGTTGCCGAGGCGCGCGCCACCTCCGACGAGGCGTTCCAGCTTCAGCTCGCCTCCGGCCTCATCGCCATGGCGACGCTGCTTTATCTGCTCTGGTTCCATGGCAGCACGCTCAGGCGCGGCATTCTCTCCCTGCGCGATGGCATGCAGCGGATCCAGAAGGGCGAACTTTCGACCAAGCTGGAAGCGCTCGACCGCGGCGACGAAATCGGCGCCATGGCGCGCTCCGTCGACCTCTTCCGCCTGTCGGCGATCGAAAAGCAGTCTCTCGAACAGAGTGCTGCCCACAGCCGCCGCGAGATCGAGAAGGAACGCGAACAGCAGCAGCAGGAGCGCGAGGAGGCGGTGCGCCGTATCCAGGCGGCGATCGACAATCTCGGCCGCGCGCTGACCCAGCTTGCCGAGGGTGACCTTGCCGTTGCCATCGACCGACCGTTCGACGGCAATCTCGACCAGCTCCGGCAGAACTTCAACCAGACGGTCGAGCGGCTGCGCGTGGTGCTTTCGAGCGTTAAGGACAATGCGCTTTCGATCGAATCCAACGGGCGGCAGATGCGCACGGCGGCCGACGACCTGGCGCGCCGCACCGAGCGGCAGGCCGCTTCGCTGGAGCAGACCTCGGCAGCCCTCGACGAAATCACCGTGACGGTCCGCACCGCGACCCAGCGCGCCGAAGAGGCGAGCCAGATGGTCGACCAGACCCGCACCAATGCCGAGGAGTCCGGCCGCATCGTCGGCCAGGCGATCGCCGCCATGGCCCGCATCGAGGGTGCCTCGAACGAAATCGGCAAGATCATCAACGTCATCGACGAGATTGCCTTCCAGACCAACCTTCTGGCGCTCAATGCCGGCGTCGAGGCGGCGCGCGCGGGCGAAGCCGGCAAGGGCTTTGCGGTCGTGGCGCAGGAAGTGCGCGAGCTGGCGCAGCGCGCCGCCGGTGCCGCCAAGGACATCAAGGCGCTCGTCAGCCGCTCCGGCAGCGAGGTCGGCACCGGCGTCAAGCTGGTGCAGGCGACCGGCGAGGCGCTCGGGCGGATCGGCACTGATGTCGCGCGCATCAACGAACTGATGACCGCGATCGTGATGGCGGCGCGCGAACAGTCGACGGGTCTCAACGAGATCAGCACGGCCGTCGGCCAACTCGACCAGATGACGCAGCAGAACGCCGCCATGGTCGAGCAGACCAATGCCTCCAGCCACACGCTGGCGCAGGACGCCGAACGCCTGACGGACCTCGTCGGCCAATTCCGCGAAGGGCACACGATGCAGCGCGCCATGCCGACGGCGGCGCCGGCGCCTGTGACGCCCGCGGCGAGGACCGCTGCGCCGGTGCAGACGAAAACACCTTCGGTTTCAGCCGTTCAGCGGCCGGCAGCCAAGGGCACCAGCGAAGCGGTGCCGCTGCGCAAGATCGGCGCTGCCAAAATGGCCTCGTTTCCAACTCCATCTCCCGCCAAGGCCCTGATGGGCAAGCTTGCGGGCGCATTCGGCAACAAACCGGGCTCGGTGCCGTCGACGACGGCCTCCGGTGAAAACTGGGAAGAATTCTGAACATGAGCAACGCAATCAAGCAGTCCGGCGCCTATCTCGAAATCGTGTCGTTCCACCTCGGCGACCAGGAATTCTGCATCGATATCATGGCGATCCGCGAAATCCGCGGCTGGGCGCCGGTAACGCCGATGCCGCATACGCCGCCCTACGTGCTCGGCCTCATCAACCTGCGCGGCGCGGTGATCCCGGTCATCGACATGGCGGCCCGCCTCGGCATGAAGATGACCGAGCCGTCCGAGCGCTCGGCGATCATCGTCACCGACATCGCCGGCAAGCTCGTTGGCCTCCTGGTCGAGCAGGTCTCGGACATGATGACGATCAAGAGCGAGGCGCTGCAGCCGGCGCCGGAGATCATCCCGGAAGCGCAGCGCGCCTTCTGCCGCGGCATCGTCGCTTTGGAAAAGACCATGGTCTGCTTCCTCAACCTCGATACCGTCATTGCGGACGAGTTGGCCCAGGCCGCCTGACGCAAGCTTGTTCCTTATCTGAGAAAGCCCCGGTGCATCGGCGCCGGGGCTTTCTTGCGTTTCGGCGTGTTTTCAGACCGTTTCCGCACGTACTGGAACGATACGGTCAAGTTAAACTTCGGCAATGAACTTCACGCTTGGGCGATGCCATTGTGACAAAACGTCAAGTGGCTGGGCGGGTTACTTGTACTACTTTACCGGTGTTGCCGGGTGCCCGAACGGAGGCCGGGTGCCTGGTCCCGTCAACAGGAGTTGAACCTATGACAATCTCTCTCAGGAAACTCGCCGCCGTGCTCTCCGTTACGATGGTCATCGCCGGACCGGCCTTGGCCGACAGCTATTACCAGGGCATCGACGTCAACAATCCTCCCGGAACGCAGAACACACACAAGATGATGACGCCAATGAAGCGGCCGAGCGCTTCGGTTGACACGATGTCGACGGGCAGCATCAACAGAATGTCGGCGCCGGCGCCGACGCCGGTCTACCGTGATCGCAACCCCTATGGCGGATACCAGGGCGGTGATGGCGACTACTACCAGGGCATCGTTCCGCCGACGGCCTACTAGATCATCCCGCGGTGAAGTGGAAACGTTGAAAGCGGAAATTCGATTTGGCATGAATGCGCCAGGGAGTTCACGTAGGTTCGTGTGAACGCACGGAACGTCAGGTGCTTACAAAAGCGGAACGGGTTGCTCCCAGACTTCTCCCTGTTTCGCACCGAAGAGGTTTCGGAAGCGCCCGCAAAGCGGCGGGCGCTTTCAACCTTTGACCGATCGCCTTGCACGCCGATACCGGCGGCAGGGACCGCTCCTACTGCGGCTTGCCGTTCTGCCAATTGACCGTCTGGCCGTAGAGCGGAATGGTGGTGATCGACATCTTGGCAGAGCCATCCGTCAATTCGCGCGAATGCGCCAGATAGATCAGCGTATCGTTCCTTCGGTCGTAGATCCGTGTGACGAGCAGGTTCTTCCAGACGAGCGACAAGCCGGCGCGAAACACTTCCTCGCCTTCCTTGGAAAGATCGATGTCGCCGATTTCGATCGGGCCGGTCTGCCGGCAGGCGATCGAATTGTTCGACGGATCCTCGAACCAGTTGCCGTTCTTCAGCCGGTCGATGACGCTGCGGTCGAAATAGGTCACGTGGCAGGTCACACCCTTGATCTTCGGGTCGCTCACGGCATCGATCATGATGTCGTTGCCGAGCCAGTCGACCCCGACTTCGCCGACTGTTTCGGCGCGAGCGGGCAGGGCTGTGGCGGCTATGGCAAGGCCGGCAAAAAAGAGCGCACGAAGCGAACGCGACATGGATGTCCTCCTGCAGCGCCTGACGTCTCACGCAAGGTCGCCGTAGCATTTTGAATTGACGCATGTTTTTGCCGAGGCAATCCCCGGGAAGGCATGCGCTCGGGCAGCCAGGTTCACATAGGTTCGGGAATTGGCTTTACAAGGCGTGCCGGCTCAACCGGTGCCGCGAAGAAGCTGCGGCTCGAGGTTTCGGTGGTCGGCAGCGCGCATTTGCGCGGCGGCGGCGGCAAGAGCCCGTGCGCTGGCCTCGGGCTGGAAGCGGCCGGCGATGGTGCAGCGGTCGCGGCCGTCGGCTTTGGCGTCGTAGAGCGCCATGTCGGCGCGGATCATGATGTCGCTGATAGTATCGCCGGGCTCGGCCTCGGCAAGGCCAATGCTCACTGTCAGCCGGATCGGGCGGTCGAAGCGGCCGATCGGCGTATCGCGCACCGTGCGGCCGATCTCCTCGGCCACCGCAAAGGCGGCATCTTCCGAGTGATTGGGCAGGACGATGCCGAACTCTTCGCCGCCGATGCGCCCGAGCGTGCCGCGCCCGCTGAGACAGGCGGCGACCGTGCCGGCGAAGTGGCCGAGCGCCGTGTCGCCGACCGCATGGCCGTAGCGGTCGTTGATCTGCTTGAAATAATCGAGATCGAGCAGCAGGAAGGTGACGGGTCTCTGGCGCGCAAAACCCACTGCCAGCGCCCGCTGTCCGAGGTCGAGCAGCGCGCGGCGCGACAGGGCGCCCGTCAACTCATCGCGGGCAATGGCGCTCTTGAGGTCGGTGATCACCCGGTTCTGGATCATCAGGATCACGCCGAGGAACAGCACAGGCAGGTAGAAATATCTAAGCACGACGCAGGCGAAGTCCCAGCTGGCCGACGCAAGCGGGGTTTCGGCGGTCCCGTGGGCGATCGGCGAGAAAATCGTGACCGCAATCAGGGCGGAACAGCCGATGGCGGCGCAGCCGATGACGCAGAGGCGCTCGATCGGCCCGGGCGCTGCGCGCCGGTGCTGCGAACAGACGGCGATGATCAGCACGAAGGCGGCGGCGATGCCGACGGCCGACAGTGCGTGCAATGTCGCGCTGTGCGGGCCGAAGGCGGCAATCAGCACCACCACGGCCGAAATCGAGGCGGCAGCGACCAGCGGCGTCGACATCGGCCGGAGGACGCCGAGCGCCCGGTGAAAGCCCGAGAGCACGAAAAGACAGGCGCCAATGAGAAAGACGATGCCGATCAGCGACAACGGCCGCAGCGCCGGGATCTCGGACAGCATCAGAAACAGCGTTGCCGCCGCTGCGATGGCGCAGGCGGCTGCAAAATCCGTGCCCCCCTCGACCATGGAGGCCCGCAGGGAAATCAGCACCGGGAGCATCGCCAGAAGAGCGATGATCGATATGGCAGGGAGAAAGCTCATTTCGAAACGGCCTGTCGTGCTAAAATCAACAAAGGCGGCTTGCGTCTCAGCCAGATATGTGACGCCAATTGGTAGCGATGGCGCCTTAACGAAACCCGGCGAAATCCGTTGCAATTTTAGCGATTGGTCGGGATTGGCACGGTTGTTCACAGCGGCGCCCGATCAACCGTGGGGCGGCACGCCGGCAGGCGAAGAGGCGTGCATGAACGGTACCGCCCGCAGCCCCGGGGTGAGGCCCTTCGGGCAGCGCGATCCGAGCCTCGGGCCAGGCATGCGCGCCCCTTGTTTTCAGGGCCCGATACTCACGCAGGAGGACGAACCGGGAGAGGCGACATGTTCACGGCAACGTGGCTCTTCGAGGACAGGGCGGATGCCGGGCGCCAGCTGGCGCGCGCGGTCGAAGACGAGGGGCTTGACGATCCGCTCGTCATGGCGCTGCCGCGCGGAGGCGTTCCGGTCGCCTATGAAATCGCCGTCCATATTGCGGCGCCGCTGGAAATCCTGATCGTGCGCAAGATCGGCGCGCCTGGGCATGAGGAATTCGGTCTGGGCGCTCTGGTCGATGGCGAGGAGCCGGAACTGGTGCTCAACCGTCGGGCGATCCGGCTGGTCCGTCCGCCGAAAGGCTATCTGGAGGCCGAAACGGAGCGCCAGCGCGCCGAGATCCTGCGCCGCCGCACGCTCTATTTCGGCGACCGCGCGCCGGCGTCGTCCCGAGCCCGTGATGTAATCCTCGTCGACGACGGTATCGCCACCGGCGGCACCGTGCGGGCGGCGATCAAGGCGCTGCGGCGAATGGGGGTGGGGCGCCTCGTGCTTGCCGTTCCGGTAGCGCCGAAAAGCGAACTTACCGAACTGCGCAGCCAGGTCGATCGCATCGTCTGCCTCGCCACGCCCTTCGCGTTCCGTGCCGTCGGCCTGTACTACCGCAATTTCGAACAGACGGCGGACGAAGAGGTGCTGGCGCTGATGGAGAAGGCGCGGCTGCGCAACGAGCGCGATTGATCCATGTTCCGGGCAAGCCGGGCTCCGGTTGCCGCGATTTCCGCCAGGCATCCGAATAGTTGCGCGAGGCGGCCGAAACCGTCTTGCAAGCCTCCTTCTCCCGCGCCACATTCCCGGCGCGCGATGTTGCCGGGAGAGGGGCGCCAGAGGAGGAGCCCGGAGGAGATGTCATGGCCGCGAAACTGGAAATCGGAAAGACGCTTGAGGATTTCTGCCGGCCGGAGCGGATGGCGCTCATCGTCTACGACATGCAGGTGGGGATTACCAATCAGGTCAAGAACGGCCCGGCGGTGCTTTCCAAGGTGCTGAAGGTGCTGGACGCTGCGCGGGCCGGCGGGTTTCCGGTGATCTTTCTCCGGCATCTGTCGATGCCGAGGCCGCTGATGGGCGCCTTCCAGCTACGCCAGGCGATGGCCTGGCAGCGGACAGACGATCCGGATGCGGTGCACCCCTGGTTTCTGCGCGGCACGCCGGGCTCCGAGCTGGTGCCCGAACTTGCGCCCCGTGACGACGAGGCGATCCTCGACAAGATCACGTTTTCCGCCTTCGAGGGCACGCCGCTCGCCATGATCCTGCGCGACCTCGGGCTTACTTCCTTCGCCATCTGCGGTATCGCCACGGAAATCGGCATCGACCCGACCGTGCGCCATGCGACCGATCTCGGCCTGGTGCCCGTCGTCGTGCGTGACGCCTGCGGGGCAGGGCATCACGAGGCCGGTGAGCGCGCGATGGAAAACATCGCCTTCATGGGCGATGCGATCATGACCGACGTTCAGGCAATCACCGCCGCGATGACCAAACGCTAGGGCCGCAGTGCCGCTCCATCCAATCGATCACAGGACCGACAAATGACCGACAAGCTTCACATCCGCCCGATAGCCCGGACCGACTACGAACAATGGCTGCCGCTCTGGGACGGCTACAACGCCTTCTACGGCCGCTCCGGCGAAACCGCGCTGGACCCGGCGATCACCGCCATGACCTGGTCGCGCTTTTTCGACGCCTACGAGCCGGTGCATGCGCTGGTGGCGGAGAGCGAAGGGCGGCTGATCGGGCTTACGCACTACCTCTTCCACCGCAGCACGACGATGATCCAGCCGAACTGCTACCTACAGGACCTCTTCACCAATGCGGAAGCCCGCGGCAAGGGCGTCGGACGAGCGTTGATTGAGGGCGTCTATGAGGCGGCACGTGCCGTCGGCGCGCCACGCGTCTACTGGATGACGCACGAGACCAATGAGACGGCGATGACGCTTTACGACAAGGTGGCGGAGAAGTCGGGGTTTCTCGTTTATCGCAAGGCGGTCTGAGGGCTCTCCTTTCGGCTGCTCACTTCGCCGTGTGTGCGCGGATGCCAGGGGCACATGCATCGGGATCCAGCATCCGCGAGGTCCAGATCTCAGTCGGGCCGAAGCCCTTGATGTCCTCGCGGCCGGAGCAAATGAACAGGAAAGACTCGCCTAGTCGCTGCCTGATTTCTGCGGTGGTGGTGATGCAGCCGTGCTTGCCGATCGCTTCCAGGCGCGCGGCAAGGTTCACGGGTGCACCCCAGATATCATAGGCGTATTTCGCTCGCCCAAGCACGCCAGCCGTTACCGATCCCGAGGCCATGCCAGCGCGCAGCTTGAGGACGACGCCATGGCGTTCGCCGATCTCGCGGGCCGCGGCGATGGCGCCGAAGCCGAACACTGCCGCCGCCTTCTCGGGCGTGGGGTGCCGGGCGGGCACGCCCGCCACCGCAAGATAGGCATCGCCGATGGTCTTGATCTTTTCGACACCGGTTGCTGCGGCCAGGCGATCGAACTCGCTGAAGAGCTCGTTGAGCAGGTTGACCGTCCGTTCCGGCCCCAGGCTGTTTGACAGGGCCACGAACTGGACGATGTCGATCAGGACAACAGTCGCATGCTCGAATTCGTCGATGATCGTTTCACGCTCGTTCCTCAGCAGGCGCGCCACGATCTCGTCCGGCATGATCGACGTCATCAGGCGGGCGAGCCGCCCCTGCGCCTCTCTCGCCAGGTGGAAGGCATAGTAGATCGTTGCGAAGCACATGAGCGTGAGCGTGATGATCGACGACGAATGGAGGAGTTGCAGGAAACGGGTGTCGTCATAGACACCCGACCGCGCCTGAGGAAACGCGATGGATGCGGCGATGACCGTGATCGCAGCCATGGCGCTGAGGACCGTGACCAGCGCCATGTTTTGAAACCCGAGGATCGCGAAGGCGACCGGCGTCACGCCGAGCAGCGTCAGCAGGACGCCGGAGTCCCGACCGACATAGGAGGCGATCCAGACGAGGACCACCACGCAGATACCGAATTCCCAAAGCCCTGACGCGACGCGGCCGAAGCGATGAAAAAGCGGCGTCATGGCGGCCGCGACGGCTAGGGCGAGATTGGCATAGACGAGGGGAATGAGGCTCGGCTCGCCATAGAGTGCGTAGATGAGGGCAAAGCTCGTGGTGGTGACGACGATCACACAGGCCGCGACATTCGCGACGAGGATGCCTTCACGGTCACCCTCCGCAACATTTGCGGCGCCCAGCTCCAGCAGGCTGCGAACAGCGCTCGTCCAGGACATGTCTCCACCCACTTTGCGTCGAGGGAGATCGGTACATGGTTTCGTTCAAACGCGAGAATTGTGCCCGCAATATTATTGCACTTCGCCGGTTGGCGCCATGAGATCGATGGTTGTGCAGTCCATAGGGAGTGCACGTGAGGAGGGCTTCGACCTCCTCACGCCTTCTCCACAAATCCATCCAGCACCCGCTTCTGGCCGGCGCGGTCGAAGTCGATGGTGAGCTTGTTGCCTTCGATGGCGGCGATGTTGCCGTTGCCGAACTTCATGTGGAAGACGCGGTCGCCGACCGAGAAACGCGAGGGTTCGGTGGCCGTCGATTTCGCCACCAGCTCGCCGTCGATCGTGCGGCCGCGCGGGCCGCTTTCGCCGTAGCCGATGCGCTCGACCGCGTGGCCGGAGCGGGTGCCCCAGTTGTCGCGGGTGGCGTCGGAGCGGTGCTGCTGGGCGCGCTTCCAGCCGGGCGTGGAGTAGTTGTTCTGGAAGGGATCAGCCTTGTCGAAGCGCGACTGGCCGTAGCCGCCGCGACCATAGCCGCCATAGGATTGTTCATTCTCGGCCACGTCCACATGGGCGAGCGGCAGCTCCTCGAGGAAGCGTGACGGCATGGTCGACTGCCAGAGGCCGTGGATGCGGCGGTTGGAGACGAACCAGATGTGGCAGCGATGCTTGGCGCGGGTGATGCCGACATAGGCGAGGCGCCGTTCTTCCTCAAGGCCGGAGCGGCCGCCCTCATCAAGCGCGCGCTGGTGCGGGAACAGGCCTTCCTCCCAGCCGGGCAGGAAGACGGTATCGAACTCCAGGCCCTTGGCCGAGTGCAGCGTCATGATCGAGACGGCATCGAGGTTCTCGTTCTGCTCGGCATCCATGACCAGAGCGACGTGTTCGAGGAAGCCGCGCAGGCTCTCGAAGGCTTCCATCGAGCGGATGAGTTCCTTCAGGTTTTCCAGCCGTCCGGGGGCTTCCGCCGTCTTGTCGTTCTGCCACATGGCCGTATAGCCGCTCTCGTCGAGGATCTGCTCGGCAAGCTCGGTGTGCACGGTCGTTTCCAGCAGGCTCTGCCAGCGGCGGAAATCGGTGACGACGTCGAACAGCGCCTTGCGCGCCTTCGGCTTCAGCTCGTCGGTCTCGATGATCTCGGAGGCCGCCGCCAGCATCGGGATGTCGCGGGCGCGGGCATAGTCGTGCAGCGTGCGCACGGTGGTGTCGCCAAGACCGCGCTTCGGCGTGTTGACGATGCGCTCGAAGGCGAGATCGTCGGCCGGCTGGCAGACGAGGCGGAAATAGGCCATGGCATCGCGGATTTCGAGGCGCTCGTAGAAGCGCGGGCCGCCGATGACGCGGTAGTTGAGGCCGAGCGTGACGAAGCGGTCTTCGAATTCGCGCATCTGGAACGAGGCGCGCACAAGGATCGCCATGTCGTTGAGCTTGTGGCTCTTGCGCTGCAACTGCTCGATCTCTTCGCCGACGGCGCGGGCTTCCTCTTCGGAATCCCAGGCGGCGTGCACCTGCACCTTCTCATCATCCGGATCGGTGCGGTCGGTAAAGAGCGTCTTGCCGAGGCGGCCCTCGTTGTGGGCGATCAGGTGACCGGCAGCGCCCAGAATGTGCTCGGTCGAGCGGTAGTTGCGCTCAAGCTTGATCACCTTGGCGCCCGGGAAATCCTTTTCGAAGCGCAGGATATTGTCCACTTCCGCGCCGCGCCAGCCATAGATCGACTGGTCGTCGTCGCCCACGCAGCAGACGTTCTGCGGTACGCCCTTGGGGCGCTGGGCAAGCAGCCGCAGCCACATGTACTGCGCCGTGTTGGTGTCCTGGTACTCGTCGACGAGAATGTAGCGGAACTTGTCGTGATAGTCCTTCAGCACATCCGCATGCATGCGGAAGATGCGGATCGGGTGCAAAAGAAGATCGCCGAAGTCGCAGGCGTTCAGCGTCAAGAGCCGGTTCTGGTAGGCAGCATAGAGTTCGCGGCCCTTGCCGTTGGCAAAGGCGCGGGCGTCTCCCTCGGGGATCTGGGCGGGATCGAGGCCCTTGTTCTTCCAGCCGTCGATCATGCCGGCAAACTGCTTGGCCGGCCAGCGCTTGTCGTCGATGCCTTCCGCCTGGATGAGCTGCTTGATCAGCCGCACTACGTCATCGGTGTCGAGAATGGTGAAATCGGAACGCAGGCCGACGAGCTCGGCGTGACGACGCAGCAGCTTGACGCCGATCGAGTGGAAGGTGCCGAGCCAGGGCATGCCTTCGACCGCATGGCCGACGAGCACGCCGATGCGCTCCTTCATCTCGCGCGCCGCCTTGTTGGTGAAGGTCACCGCCAGGATCTGCGAGGGAAAGGCGCGGTTGGTCGAAAGGATATGGGCGATGCGGGTCGTCAGCACCCGGGTCTTGCCGGTGCCGGCGCCGGCAAGCACGAGCACGGGGCCATCGAGCGTCTCGACCGCTTCGGACTGTTCCGGGTTGAGGCCGGAGAGATAGTCCGGGCGCGGCTGGGCGCGATCGCGCGCCGCCATGGCGCGCGCGGCGATGCCGCCCGTTGCCGGAATACCTGCGGGGGCGGGCTGCTGCTTGCGCGGCGCCGGCTCCTCGTCGAAGAAGGGAATATCGTCGAAACCACTCATCATGCGGCTCAATGTAGTGATTCGGTGGGGAAAGGCCAGAAAGGATGTTCTTCTTTTATTCCGTTTTCTGCGCCAGCCGCACCAAGCCTGTGGAAAGACAGGCGATTTCGAGACCGCTTATTCTTGGTCGCGCGGTCTATTCTTTTGTCTTGTCGAAGGCGGTATCCACAGGCACCTGCAGCGCCGTCGCCAACTGGTTGGTGCGGGCGGCAAGCGAGATCACCCTGAGCAGGTCCGCATGCTCGGCGTCGGTCATGCCTTTCGCCCTTGCCGCCGCCGTATGGGAATGGGCGCAGTAGCCGCAGCCATTGGTGACGGAGACGGCGATATAGAGCATCTCCTTGACCAGCGGATCGAGCGCCGAGGGCGTTGCCATCACGGCCTTCACGTCGCGCCAGGTCTGTTCCAGGAGCTCCGGATCGAAGGCGAGCCACAGCCACATATTGTTGATGAAGTCGGATTTGCGGGTGGTGCGAATGTCGTCGAACACGGCTTTGACACGCGGATCGGCTTCCGGGTTCTGAGGCGGGGATACGGTGCTCATGGGGCTCCTTCGCTGTTGTTCTCGGCGGTTGTGTGCGGGCCGGCCTGTCGCCTGAAGCGGTGACGATAGCCGACGTCGCGGCGATTGCCAGCGCTGCGTTTTGGGGAAGCCGTCGCCGATGCGTTCAGTTGGGGATTTCGTTGCACGGCTGATTGTTCGAGCCGAATGGTCCGGTCGTAAACAGCACGCCCTTGCTCGAACCCTGATAGGCGTTGCCGTTCTGCGTGACGATGAAGACCCTGCGGCCGCAGAAGCCCGTCGGCTGCGCGGCAACCACGCGCGTCTGGCCACTGGCGTCAGTGACGGTCTTGGGGTTGCAGGCGCCATAGGGTGTGTCGGCCATGCGAACGGTTGCCGTCGAGCTGCGGCTGAGCGGCGCGGAACTGCCGGGTGGGTACGTCCCCGAAGCCGTGCCTGCAGCGGCCACGGTCGATTGCGTGATCTGAAAATCCGCCGTGCTGTCGTCGTAGCGGCACCGCTTGATGGCCCAGATCCAGACGGCAATGTCGCGCACACCGCTCTCGGGATCCTCGGCCGAAGCCGCAATGGTGAGCGGGGCCAGATCGGGGACGCTTCGGCGGCGGTTACAGCAGCCGCTGTCGTTGAAGACCGGGTCGGGATTGCCATGGTCATCCAGGATGCCGGTGATTTCGAGTTTCGTGGTCGGGCCGGTCTTGTCGTCCGCCTGGACAGTCACGGTCTGACACCCCGCAAGAAGCAGGCCCATGGAGACGAGCGCGAATGTCAGGCAAAATGCATGCGGCCCCATGACGACCCCCGCCATTGTCCGTACCGCTGCCCAAGATACTCCCGAAGACTTTTGCCCGCAAACAAGCGCCTTCCTTTGCCGCGCTCGATCAACCCCGCGGCATCGTTGCCGTCCACAAACGATGCGCGTCCTTCAGCACCTTCCTCTGTCGCTATCGCAACCTCGTCGAACGCTTCGTCAGCACTCAGGAACTTCCGTGCCGTCGTCACCGGCTTCGACAAGCACAGCGAAAACGACCTTGCTCTCGTCAAACTCGCTTCAGCCAAAACCTGGTTGTGCTCTACAGGTCGGTGACCTAGAAGAAGCTTCGAACGCTCGGAGCGGCGTTCAGGCAGGAGCCCGACCATGATCAAGATGAGCGTCTACTATCCGGCCGATGGCGGCTCGAAGTTCGATCACGACTACTACCGCACCCGCCACATGCCACTGATCCAGGAACGGCTCGGCGATGCCTGCCTGCGCTACGAGATCGATAAGGGCCTTGCGGGTCGCGAGCCTGGAAGCGCGCCGGGGTTCGTCGCGGCGTGCCACGTCTACTCGCCGAGCCTCGAGACATTCCAGGAGGCGTTAGGTCCCCACCGCGCCGAGATTGCCGCGGACGTCGCCAACTATACGGACATCGCGCCCATCGTGCAGATCAGCGAAGTCGTTGGAGGGTAGGGGGCTTTGGCGCGTCAGGCGTAGCCGTTGACCTTTCCGCAATCGGCGTAGCGTTGGCGCACCATGATCCATGGTGACGCAGCCAGTGCGGAACCGGTTGACGATCGGGAACATGTGGTTGCCGTCGAAGCGTAAACGACCTTGCTCTCGTCAGGCTCGCTTCAGCCAAAACCTGGCTGTGCTCAATAGGCCGGGGGCCTAGGCCAGCGCGAAGACGCGGGCCGGGCCGCCGGTGCCGCCGCGGTGCTTCGGTGCGCCGAGGATGAGGGTTGCGCCCTTGACCGGCAGCTTGTCGAGATTGGCTGCTGCCTCCAGCCCCCAGCGACCCTCCGGCAGCCAGGCATAATGCGTGGCGAAATCGGGCGAGGGGCCATGGTCGAGCGACAGCGTATCGACGGCGATACCAGCCGCCTTGCTTTCCTCGATCAGATATTTGGCCGCCTCGACGTGGAAGCCGGGGAAATGCAGCTTGCCGCCGCCATCGGCATTGCGGAACTTGTCCGTGCCCAGATGCGCGCCCCAGCCCGACAGCATGGCGACGCAGGCGTTTTCCGGGATCTCGCCATTGGCGGCGACCCAGGCCTTGAGGTCGTCGGGCGTCACCTGCGCATCGGCATCGGCCTCAGCCTTCTTTCTGATATCGACAATCACCAGCGGCACCACCAGCTTGTCGACGGGCAGTTCGGCGACCGAGAGGCCATCGGCGGAGAAGTGCAGGGGCGCGTCGACATGGGTGCCGGTGTGTTCGTTCACCCGGAGCTCGAACATGTTGAACTTGTCTTTGGCGTAGTTGAACTTCTCCTCGCGGAAGAACTGCTGCTGGCCGAAGAAGGTCGGGAAATCTTCGTGCAACTCGTGGGTCAGGTCGGTGACGCTTGAATGCCCCTGCGCCAGCGCCGGCGGGGCCGCGCCCACGCTTGCGGCGGCAAGACCCGCGGTTCCGACCGCGGCGGCTTTGAAGAAGCTGCGGCGCGAGAGCATGCGCTCTTTCACCGTTTCCATGACACAGGCATCGCACATCGACTTCTCTCCCCCAAGAGGCCTGAAGACAGGCGCAAAGCCGGCCGAAACACGCTGCCGGCGGTTGCAGGATAGCGCAGTGTCGGCGGCTGTAAACGGTAATTCTCTAGTGAATTTCTGGACAAAGCTGCGAGGCGTCGAGCGAAGCCCCCGTGCGTCATCATCCCGCCAACAAATTCGCTTTTATTACAATTGCGTAATGATGGTATTCTGTCGTTGCCCCGACACGCGCGAACAGGGATACTCCGCGCACAATCGGAACGAACCGCCGGCCGCGCCGCGCTGGGGCGTGTTTTATGTTTAATTCGGAGACTTGAATGCGGGTTTGGAAACAGCTTGCGGTGAGCGCCGCTGTGCTTCTCGTGGGCGCAGCCGTCTGGGTGCGTTTTGTGCCTGGTGCTGGTGAAACGCTGGCGGCGATTGGTGTTTCGCATCCGCTGATTGATGCCTTGTCCAAGCCCGGCGCCGGTGGCGGCGAGGGCGGCGAACGCGGCAATGGCCGCGGGCAGGGCGGCAACAACGCCATTCTCGTCATGGTCCGGCCTTCGGGCACGTCTGTTGTCAACGACCGGCTGAACGCGATCGGCAACGGCGAGGCGATCCATTCCGTCACCGTGACGCCGACGGCAACCGGCAACCTCACCGAAATCCTCGTGCGCTCCGGCGAAAAGGTGTCGCAGGGTCAGGTCATTGCCAAGCTCGACAGCGACGACCAGAAGATTGCTGCCGACCAGGCGAGGCTGACACGTGACAGCGCACGCGAAAAGGTCGAGCGCTACCGCAACCTGAGCACTGCCCGCGCGGTAACAGCCGTGGACGTGCGCGACGCCGAAATCGCCATGCAGACCGCCGAACTGGCGCTGAAGACCGCAGAGCTCGACCTCAAGCGCCGCGACATCGTGGCGCCGTCGAAGGGCGTCGTCGGCATCATCACCGTCAATGTCGGCGACTACGTCACGACCACGACGCCGATTGCCGTCGTCGACGACCGCTCGGAAATCCTCGTCGATTTCTGGGTGCCCGAGCGCTTCGCCAACAAGATCTTCGTCGGCCAGCCGGTCACCGCCTTCGCCATCGCCCAGCCGGGCAACCAGCTCGACGGTGCGATCCACGCGATCGACAACCGCCTCGATCAGGCGAGCCGGACGCTGCGCGTGCGCGCACGGCTTGAAAACCCCGATGACAAGCTGAGGGCGGGCATGTCCTTCTCGGTCACCGTGGCCTTTGACGGCGACACTTATCCGACGGTCGATCCGCTGGCGATCCAGTGGAGTTCGGAAGGCTCCTATATCTGGCGCGTCTCCAGCGACAAGAGCGAGAAGGTGCCGGTGAAGATCATTCAGCGCAACCCGGACAAGGTGCTGGTGGACGCCGCACTGTCGCAAGGCGACGAGATCGTCACCGAAGGCGTGCAGCGCCTGCGCGACGGCGGCGCCGTGCGCATCGCCGGCCGTGAGAACAAGCAGGAACCGCAGAAGGTTGCGGAGGAAACCAAGTGAGCGGCGGCGACAGTCAGGCAAGCGGCCATGGTGCCGGCCAAGGCAGCGCCGGCGGCCAGATGTCGGCCCGCGAACGCAGCAAGACCGGCTTTACCGCACTCTTCATCCGCCGGCCGATCTTCGCGCTGGTGGTCAATACGCTGATCGTCGTTGCCGGCCTTGCGGCCTGGAACGGCATCGAGATCCGCGAGCTGCCGCAGGTCGACCAGCCGGTCATCTCGGTGACGACAACGCTCGATGGCGCCGCACCCGAGACCATGGACCGCGAGGTGACCTCGGTGGTCGAAGGGGCCGTGTCGCGCGTGCAGGGCATCCGCGACATTTCCTCGACCTCGTCCTTCGGCCGCAGCCGCGTGACGCTGCAGTTCTCCGACACGACCGATATCGGCCAGGCTTCCAACGACATTCGCGATGCGCTCGGCCGGGTGCGCAACCAGCTTCCCGACAATGTCGACGAGCCGAGCATCGTGAAAGCCGATGCCGACAGCCAGCCGATCATGCGGCTGGCGCTGACCTCCGATACGATGTCGATGGAAGACATGACGCTGCTCGTCGAAAACGAGATCAGCGACCGGCTCGCCGCCGTTGAAGGCGTGGCCGACGTTGCCGTCTATGGCGACCAGGAGAAGATCTTCCGCATCGACCTCGACCAGGCGAAGCTCGCCGGGCGCGGGGTAACGGTCGCCAACCTCAGGACCGCGCTTGCCAACGCCTCCTACGACGTGCCGGCCGGCAAGCTGACGAGCGCCAGCCAGGACATTTCGGTGCGCGCCACGGCCGACCTGCAGACGCCGGAGCAGTTCGAAAACCTGATCCTCGTCAACAATGTGCGCCTGCGCGACGTGGCGACCGTCACGCTCGGTCCCGACACCGGCACGACGGCGCTGCGCTCCAACGGCCGCCAGGGCATCGGCCTTGGCATCGTGCGCCAGGCGCAGTCCAACACCGTCGATATCTCCGAGGGCGTGCGCAAGGTCGTCGAGACGATCCAGACGCAGATCCTGCCCGAGGGCACGCAGCTCCGCATTACCAGCGATGACGCCGTCTTCATCAACGGCGCTATCCACGAGGTGGAAATCGCGCTGATCGTTGCGGTCTTCATTGTGACGCTGGTCATCTACATGTTCCTGCTCGACTGGCGGGCGACGCTGATCCCGACGATCTCGATGCCGATCGCGCTGATCGGCACGGTGGCGGCGATCTATCTCGCGGGCTTCTCGATCAACATCCTGACGCTGCTCGCGATCGTGCTTGCGACCGGGCTTGTCGTCGACGACGCCATCGTGGTGCTCGAAAACATCGTGCGAAGGCGCGCCGAGGGGCTTGGACCACGCGCGGCGGCCGTTCACGGCACGCTCGAAGTGTTCTTCGCGGTGCTGGCGACGACCGCGACGCTTGCCGCCGTCTTCGTGCCGCTCTCGTTCCTTCCGGGCCAGACCGGCGGTCTCTTCCGCGAGTTCGGCTTCGTGCTTGCCTTCGCGATCCTCCTGTCCTCCTTCGTGTCGCTGACGCTTTGCCCGATGCTCGCCTCGCGCATGCTGACGAAGGATACGCATACGGTGCCGGGGCCGATGGCGCGGTTCGGTGCGCGGGCGGCCGGGTTCTACCGGGTGACGCTGCGCGCCTGCCTCAACTCGCCGCTGATCGTCTTCGTCGTCGCGGGCTTCTTCACCGCCATGGGGGCTGCCGGCTTCCTGACGCTGAAATCGGAGCTGACGCCGACGGAAGACCGCTCGCAGATCATGATGCGCATCAACGCGCCGCAGGGCGTTTCGCTCGAATACGCCCAGGCCCAGATGCGCCGCATCGAGGACGGCTTGCAGCCGTTGGTGAAATCCGGCGAGATCGACAACATCTTCTCGATCTCCGGGCAGGGCGGTTCGGTCAACAGCGGCTTCATGGTGCTGACGCTCGCTCCCTGGGACAAGCGTGACCGCACCCAGCAGGAGATCGTCACCGACATCAACAAGGTGACCGGGCGCATCCCCTCGGTTCGCGTCTTTGCGATGCAACCGAACAGTCTCGGCATTCGCGGCGCCGGCAGCGGCCTGCAGGTGGCGCTCGTCGGCAACGACTACAACAAGCTCGGTGATGCGGCGGCAAAGCTGGTGCGCCAGATGGAAGACACCGGCCGCTTCGAAAACGTCCGCCTCAACTACGAGGCCAACCAGGCGCAGCTTTCGATCACCATCGACCGCGAGCGCGCCTCCGACATGGGTGTCGATATCGGCGGCCTTGCCTGGGCGCTGCAGGCCATGCTCGACGGCAACAGCGTCGTCGACGTCTATGTCGACGGCGAATCCTATCCGGTGAAGCTTCTGTCCTCGACCAACCCGGTCAACGACCCGACCGATCTGCAGAACATTTTCCTCAAGGCCGGTGACGGCAAGATCGTGCCGATGTCGACGATCGCCAGCGTCGAGGAGATGGCGGTGGCGCCGCAGCTGTCGCGGGAATCGCAGCTTCGCGCCGTTTCGCTTTCGGCCGGCCTCAAGTCCGATCTGGCGCTCGGCGAGGCACTGACCATGGTCGAGCAGATGGCAGAGCCGCTTCTGCCGCCGGGCTCACGGATCATGCCGCTTGCCGAAGCCGCAACGCTCAACGAAAACGCCAACGGCCTCTTCGTCACCTTCGGCTTCGCGCTCGTCATCATCTTCCTGGTGCTGGCGGCCCAGTTCGAAAGCTTCGTCAGCGGCCTGATCATCATGTCGACGGTGCCGCTGGGGCTTGCCTGCGCGGTCTTTGCGATGATCATGACCGGCAACACGCTGAACATCTACAGCCAGATCGGCCTCGTGATGCTTGTCGGCATCATGGCGAAGAACGGCATCCTGATCGTCGAATTCGCCAACCAGCTGCGCGACCGCGGCCAAGACGTGCGCTCGGCGATCGAGAATGCCGCCAACATCCGCCTGCGCCCTGTCATGATGACGATGATCGCCACCATCGTCGGCGCGGTGCCGCTGGTGCTTGCCAGCGGCGCGGGCGCCGAGGCGCGCATCGCGCTGGGCTGGGTGCTCGTCGGCGGTCTCGGTCTTGCGGTGATCGTCACCCTCTACCTGACGCCGGTCGCCTATCTGGTGATCGCGCGCTTCACCAAGCCGCATGCGGACGAGGAGCGCAAGCTGCACGAGGAAATGGACGCGGCGGCAGCGCTGGAGGTGCGCTAGCCGGAACGGCCGTCGCGCGACGGCTTATTATTCTAGCCCGGCGGCAACGAGAAAGATCGCTGCCGCCAGCCCGCCGAGCGCGCTGCGCCCGGCGTGAAGCCTGCCCCAGAGACCGAGGAGATCTCGGCTTTCCGGGCCGGCGTCGTCCGGCCGGACTGCCTCCAGCTGGCGGTTGACCGGCATCACGAAGAGCAGCGTATAGGGCCAGTTCAGGATGATGATCGCGGCCCCCAGCCCCCACAGCACATGGCCGGTCTGTCCCCAGGCACCGGCGCCGAAGAGGCCCGAGACGAGCGCGAGCGTCGCCTGCATCTCGAAGCCGCGCCGATAGGACGGCACCCACTGCACGAGTGCGGCGCGATCGTCGAGATGCAGCCGTGCGGGCTGTTCTGCCCAGGTGATGTAGATGGCGGCGCCGAAGAAAACCGACGCGGTGAGCAAAGCGGTTAGACCCAGCATTTGCCTCTCCTTCCTTCACGCCTCCATCATAATCCAAGGCTCACGAAACGGCAGGTGTTTTCTGCCGTTTCGCTCTCATACGTAGCAGTACCGGAGTTTGGTCGGTCTGAGGCGTGACTTTTGCCAGCAGCAAATGTGGTGCGACGCGGCTTGCCGTTTGCAAGGCCCTCTGTCTACCGGCCCGCCCTATGTGCCGTCACGCCGCACGGCCAGCGCCGTCGCGCAGAGCACGACCTCCACCTCTTCTTCGAGTTCGAGGCAGATCTGCCGGTACTCGTCAGCGAGATCCGGGCGGCCGCCGCCCAACACGAGTGCGTCCCGCATGTTGACCGCGAGTTCATAACTGCAGAACAGCTCAATCATGCAATCTGACGATGCCGACGCGATGCTGCCCCTCAAGTGCGGCAACCGCATCATCAGTCGCTTTCTGCCGATCTCTCCAAGCACGTCACACGTCCTTCCGCTCGGCATTTATACGCAAGGACTTCCCGAGCGGATCACCGCGCGGCGCGGTGTGGAGATGACATTTCGGCAAACGGGGACATATCGTGTCGGCTTTTCAGCGTTGGTGTTTTCCACGCTGTCATACAGTCTTGTGACACTCCGGTCTCACGTCAGGCGTTTTCCTGCGCTACTGTGACCGGGAAGTGCGCGAGCGTCTGGACAAAGTGATTCCGATTTGCACAGTAGCGCCTTGAAATGACTGCGCTTCCCGAACATCGAAAAGGCAGCGTGGCGAATGCAAGAGGAAGGGCGTTTTCCGTGGCATTGAAGGCGATCAGGGCTGGCGCGAGAAACGAGGCGGGGATTGCGGCGGCGAAGGCGGACCTTTCCGCCCGCTTCGGCGACCGGTTCCAGACGGGCGAGGCGATCCGCGCCCAGCATGCCCACACCACCACCTATATTCCGGCACAGCTTCCCGACGGCGTGCTATTTGCGGAAAGCGCCGGGGACGTGCGCGCGATCGTCCAGATCGCTGCGCGACACAAGGTGCCGCTGATCCCGTTCGGCACCGGCTCCTCGCTCGAAGGGCATATCAACGCCCCCCATGGCGGCATCTCGGTCGATCTCTCGCGTATGAACAAGGTGCTCGAGGTCAATGCCGAGGACCTCGACTGCCGCGTCGAGCCGGGCATCACCCGCGAGGAGCTCAACACCTACCTGCGCGACACCGGCCTGTTCTTCCCGATCGATCCCGGCGCCAACGCCTCGATCGGCGGCATGGCCTCGACGCGGGCGTCGGGCACCAATGCGGTGCGCTACGGCACGATGAAAGACAATGTGCTGGCGCTGACGGTGGTGACCGCTGACGGGCGCGAGATCCGCACGGCGCATCGGGCGCGCAAGTCCTCTGCCGGCTACGACCTGACGCGGCTTTTCGTCGGCGCCGAAGGCACGCTCGGCATCATCACCTCGATCACGCTCAGGCTGCAGGGTATTCCGGAGGTCATTTCCGGCGGCGTCTGCCCGTTCCCGACGATCGAGGACGCCTGCAACGCGGTGATCCTCACCATCCAGTCGGGCATTCCGGTCGCGCGCATCGAACTGCTCGATGCGCTGCAGATGAAGGCCTGCAACGGCTATTCCGGCCTTTCCTATCAGGAGACGCCGACGCTCTTCGTCGAATTCCACGGCAGCCCCGAGAGTGTCGAATTACAGGCGCGCCAGTTTGGCGAGATCGCTTCGGAGTTCGGCGCCAGCGACTTCCTCTGGACCACCAATCCGGAGGAGCGGGCGCGGCTCTGGAAGGCGCGGCACAACGCCTATTGGGCGCAAAAAAGCCTGATCCCGGGCGCGGCGATCCTGTCGACCGATGTCTGCGTCCCGATCTCGCGGCTGGCGGAATGCGTGGCGGCAACGCAGGAAGATAGCGCCGCCCACGGGCTGACGGCGCCGATCGTCGGCCATGCCGGCGACGGAAACTTCCATGTTGGCCTGCTGTTCGACGACAAGGATCCGGCTGACGTTGTGCGCGCCGAGGCCTTTGTCGAGCGGCTGAACGCGCGGGCGCTCGCCATGGACGGCACCTGCACCGGCGAGCACGGCATCGGCCAGGGCAAGATGCCGTTCCTTGAGGCCGAACTCGGCGACGCGCTCGATCTGATGCGCCAGATCAAGCACTCGCTTGATCCGGACAATATCTTCAACCCGGGCAAGATTTTCGCTTGAGGAGAGATACGCGCGGCGGGCCGTTTTTTGGGACAATGCGCCGGCGACAAAGTGTGATACTGCATAATTCTCAAAGTCGGAATCGACCCCTCGGGAATTATGCGGCAAATCAAAGATGCTACGGCGCCATCAACGGCGCTGCAGCCGGGCGCCGGTTTCTGGCGCTTAAATCGATTTGCGGCGCGGATGCGCCGATGAACGGAATGGGAATATAGGCACGGTGCTTTCGCGAATTCTTCTTGCCGTCGGTGGACTTGTGGTCGTTGCGCTCTTTGCGGCGCTGATCGCCCCGTGGTTCATCGACTGGACGGGTTTCCGCAAGGAGTTCGAGCGCGAGGCAAGCCGCATCATGGGCAAGCCCGTCGTCGTGCATGGCAGCGTCGATGCGCGGCTGATCCCATTCCCAACCGTGACGCTCAACGACGTGCGCGTCGGCGCCGCCGAGGACGGCGACCCGCTGATCCAGGTGGCGCAGTTCTCGATGAGCGCCGAGCTTGCGCCGTTCCTGAGCGGCGAGGCCTTGATCTTCGACATGAAGCTCGATCGTCCGCGGGCCAAGGTGCGCCTGTTGCCCGACGGTACGCTCGACTGGGCGAGGGGCCGCCGGGCCTCGATCCCGGCCAAGACCGTCGTGCTTGAAAACGTCGAGATCACCAATGGCCAGGTCGAATTCGTCGACGAGCAGACCGGCCGCACCCGCCGCGTGAGCGGACTTGCCGCAGACATTTCGGCCCGCACGCTCGCCGGGCCCTGGAAGGTTGAGGGGCGCGCCGCGCTCGATGGCGAAGCCGGCAGTTTCTCCTTTACCAGCAACGAGGTGGACGAGGCGGGTACGCTCAGCCTGAAGGCGCGGGTAACGCCCGACAAGCGTCCCTTCGGCGTCGAGACCGACGGTTCGCTGCGCATCGTCGATTTCAGGCCGGTCTATAGCGGCCGCTTCACGCTGACGGAGAACCGCCCGCAGGCCGAGACGAAGGATGCGGATGGGCGGGCGCCGCTGCGCATCAACGGCAACTTCCAGCTGACCAACGAGAGCATCCGCGTCCCGGAATATCGCTTCGAAATCGGCCCGTCGGATGATCCCTATGTGGTCACCGGCGAGGCAACGCTCGATACCGGCAAGGACCAGAAGTTCCTGCTGATCGCCGACGGCCAGCAGATCGACGTCAGCCGCATCGGCCCGAGCCGCAACAACAAGACCGGCCGCGATCCGGCGATCTCGATGCGCCAGCGGCTCGAAGCCATGCTGGCGATCGCCGCCGAAATTCCCATCCCGCAGGTGCCCGGCCGCGCCAGCCTGAAGCTGCCGGCGATCGTCGTCGGCGATACGACGGTCCGCGACGTGCGGATCGACGTACAGCCCGATGGCGCCGGCTGGGTGATCGACAATGTCGTGGCGCTGCTGCCGGGGCGCACGCAGCTCGAAGCCAAGGGGCGGCTGAACCTCAAGGGACAGCGCACCTTCCGCGGCGACCTTCTGCTGGCCTCCAACCAGCCTTCCGGCCTTGCCAACTGGCTGGCGGGCTCGGTCGATCCGGCGATCCGCAAGCTGAGGACCGCCGGCTTTTCCGCCAAGGTGAACCTCACCGATACATTGCAGCAGTTCGAGAACCTCGAAGTGGCGGCCGACGAGGCGAGCCTCAAGGGGCGGCTGGAGCGACAGTCCTTCGCCGACCAGCAACCGAACCTCTCGCTGCAGCTGAAGGGTAACCGCATCGACTTCGAAGCCTTGCAGGCGCTGACCGGGCTGGTGGCGGGCGACGCTTCCACCGATACCTTGCTGCAGCATGCGATTGCTGCCGATCTTTCGGCTGACGAGTTTTCCGCCTTCGGCGAGCAAGCGCAGGACGTGCAGGCGGTGCTGACGCTGAAGAACGGCCAGCTCCAGGCCGAACGCGTGGCGATCGGATCGCTCGCCGGCGCACAGCTCGCCTTTTCCGGCCGGGCCAGCGGCGACCTCGAAAAGCCCGTCGTCTCGGCCAAGATGAAGCTTGCCGCCAAGAACCTGACGCCGTTCCTGGAAATGATCGGCCGCCACGCGGTCAATCATCCAGCGCTCCGGCAGTTGATCAAGGCCGGTCCCTATTACAGCGACACGGCCTTCGACGTGACGCTGACGGCCGGCAACAAGGAAGGCAACGCGCCCGCGACCTTCGGCATCTTCGGGACCGCGAACGGTACCAAGATCGCCGCCAGCTACCAGGCGCCCGACATGGCGCAGGCGCTGACCGGCAAGGCCATGCTTTTGGAAGCGACGCTCGAAAATCCCGAGACGCGGCTCCTGCTCGGCCAAACGGGTTTCGATCCCTTGCCCTTCGATGCGGATGCCAACGGCATTCTCTCCGTCAAGCTGCAAAGCACCGACGGACCGACGGCGAACGGCACGGTGACCTTTACGACCGAGAAGACGTCGCTCGCCGCCAAGGGCAGCGTCGATCTTTCCCGCGATCATTTCCTCGAAGGTCAGGCGAAGGTGACGCTGCAGACCCAGGACCTGGAGCCCTATCTTCTGCTCCAGGGCGTGGCCTTGCCGCAGATGGGGAGCGGCCTGCCGCTGACCGTCTCTGCCGATATCGCGACGACGCCCGAAACAATTGCGCTGACCACTGTCGAGGGGAAGGCCGACCACAACGGCTTTACCGGCAATCTGACGATCGACCGCAAGACGCCGGGGGCGGCCAGCGGACAGCTGACGCTCGACACGCTCGATCTCGCCTGGCTCGGCGAGGGCGTCCTCGGACCGATCGAGGATACGAACGGGGCCTTCTCGAAGGGGGCTCTGGCGCAGCCTGCCTGGACCGGGCTCAACGTCGCACTGGACGTGCAGGCGCAGAAATTCTGGCCAGGCGTCTATGGCGCGGTCACGAGCTTTGCCGGCAAGATGGAATGGAAGGGCGACGAGGTCGCGCTGACCGATGCGGCCGGCGACTGGCTGGGCGGCAAGCTCGCCGGGCGGGTGCAGATCGGCAATGCCAACGGCTCGGGCTTCCTGCGCTCGCGCCTGGACGTCAAGGGCGGCGACCTTGCCCAGGCGGGCTGGGCCCATGCGGGAACGCCGGTCGCGACCGGGACTTTTGATCTTTCGGTAGCACTTGAGGCATCGGGTGCGACGCCCGAGGCGATGGCGCATTCGGCAAGCGGTTCGGGTACGACAACCTTCAACGGCATGACGCTCGCCGGCATCAACAGCGCAGCTCTGCCGCAGCTGATCGCGGCAGCCGATGCGCTGAAGACGCAGATCTCGGCGGACGCGATCAGAAGTGCGGCGGAGGCGACGATCTTCTCGGGTCAATCGCTGGTCGGCGTCGTCAAGGCACCCTTCAGCATCGCCGGCGGGGTGCTCCGGGCGCAGAACGTGACGGCTGGCGACGGCAATGCCGCGATGACCGGCGAGGCTTCGCTGGACCTTGCGGCGGGCCGGATCGACGCCGGCATCGATCTGACCTTCCGGCCGGGTGACGAGGCGCTTGCCGGTGCCGAGCCGCGTGTGCGCATCGGCTATGCCGGCCTGCTGGAAGCACCGGGCGTCGATCTCAACGTTGCCGATCTCGCGAACTTCCTGTCGCTTCGCGCCTTCGAGCGCGAGCGCCGGCGGGTCGAGATCCTGCAGGCGAACGTGCTGGAGAAGCAGCGTCTGCGCCGCGAACTTGCGCTTTACAAGGCGCGGGCGGAGGCAAGGGAACTGGAGCGCAAACGCGCCGTTGCCGAGGAACGCAGGCGCGCAGCCGGCGCTGCCCGCCTCAAGGCGGAAGCAGATGCGCGAGCAGAGGCCGAACGCAAGGCCGAAGCGGAGCGACAGGCGGAAGCCGCGCGTCGGGCGGCAGAGGCAGCGCGCAGCGCCGGTCAGGGCCAGCCGATCCCGCAGACGGGACCGACCCCCCAGACCGTGCCGGACGGTGCCACCGGCACCCCTCCCGGACAGAGGCTCAACTTCGACGTCCTGCCCGACGTTACCGTACAGTAGCCGGCGACTATGCCGGAGCACGACGCACCCTGGCTTTCGGGGCCGGGGATGCGCTTCCAATTGCGGATCCGGCCATGATCCCATCCTTGGCTTGTGCCCCCTGAAGCGCATCGCGATCTTTCAGCATCGCTCTCTGCGCTTTTGATTTTTCGCATGTCGTTATCCCAAGACCGCTGCGCGCTTTTGCGCGACATGCTCTGGCTTCAGATTTTGAACATGCCTTTATCTGGCGGGCATTCTCTTGGTTTCCGGCGCATCGTGGCGCGCGAACGGGATCGGCAGAGTTTTAACGAATTCTGAAGCACATCCTCCACTATTGATCACTAAATTAGCAATTTGCGTTGGATGGGGCAGGGGGTGCGGCTTGCGGGCCGCGTCTTTAATCGGCGCATGGGAAGGACGACGTCGATCGCTCCGGATTGACCCGAGCGGCGCGTCGCCGTCTGCTGAGGGGGCAACGATCAGAGATGCGCTACAATTTGAGGAAGAGAGCCGCCCGTATCTTTGCGGACGAGCGCGGCAACTTTACCGTTCTGACCGCGCTGATAGCGGTGCCGTTGTTGAGTGCCGCGTCGATCGCCATCAACCTGGCGCGGATCAATCTCGAGGCCGCGAAGATGCAGACGGCGCTCGATGCCGCTGCCTTCTCGGCGGTCAAATCCTACGGCGAGGGCGAGACCGAGGCCAGTGCCAGGGATCTCGCCAACAACGTCTTCTTTGCGAATTTCGGCCAGCCGGAGATCGTCGATCAGCTCGGCCCGGAGAGCGGTGTGGCGGTGGCGGCCACGCCGGTGCAGATCGCCTTCGGCGCCGCCGGCGTCGAGACCACGGCGACCGCGGCCTACGCGTTGAAATACAATCCGCTCTTCTTCGGGCTGCAGCCCTATACGATCGACCGGGAAAGTGTTGCCGCGCGCATGCCCGGGAGAGAGGCCTGCATTCTGGCGCTGCACCCGACGGCGAGCCGGGCCTTCGAGGTCAGCGGCGGGGCGAGCGTCGACACATCCGGCTGTACGATCACGTCGAACTCGACCGACGCGCAGTCGATCTACCTCAGCGGCTCGGCCACGCTCAAGGCCGAGTGTCTCTACGCCGCCGGCAAGGTGTCCGCGACGCTCGCCAACCTGCAGCTTGCCTGCGGCAAGGCGGTAGAGGAGGTGACGCCAATTGCCGACCCCTTCCGGTCGAAGAAGATGCCGACCACGGCAGGCTGGGTGAGCCTTGCCGGCTGCGGGCAGAATTTCGTCGGCGGCGGTGGCGGCAACGGCGACTGCAACGGCACCGGCAAGACGCCGAACAACGCGCCCGACACCTACCGCGTCGAGCTGAAGCCTGGCACCTATGGCGATCTCGAAATCAAGGGCAAGGTTCTTCTGAGGCCCGGCAACTACATCATCGACGGCGGTAGCCTGAAGTTCACCAGCCAGTCGGTGGTGAGCGCCGAAGGGGTAACCTTCTTCCTCTTGAACGGCGCCCAGCTCGACATTCACGGCGGGGCGACCTTCCAGGTCAGCGCGCCGACGACCGGCGACTGGGCCGGCTTCTCGATCGTCGCCGGGCGCAACAACACGGCCAGCGCCACCATCAACGGCAACAGCGCCTCATCGCTCGCCGGCATCATCTACATGCCGGCGTCGCGCGAGATCCAGTATGCCGGCAACGGATCGACCGGCGGTGAATGCGTGCGCATCGTCGCCCAGGAAATCACCATGATCGGCAACAGCAGCTTCAAGCTGGATTGCAAGGCGGTGCTGGCCAACACCACGATCAACAACGCCGGCGCGATCCGGCTGGTGCGATAACGACGGACGCGTCTTGCCACCGGCCGTTGGGCCGGCGGCGGATCGCTTGCCGGTGTCCAGGCGCGCCTTGCCTTCAGAAGCGGATGGACAGTCCGAGGATTGGACCTTGCTGGACCACGTCGAAGATGAAGCCGTCATTGTCGTAGTTGACGCCCAGCGCACGATAACCTGCGATCGCCGAGATCGTGTCGTTGAAACGGTAGCCGAGGCCAAGGCCGACGTCCCAGTCGATGTCGGCGCCGCCGGCGCCGACCAGGCCCCAGCCGGTCAGGTAGATCTCCGGGGTGAAGAAGTAGTTGCCGCGCACGCCCACCATGCCGTCGACCCAAGTCTTGCGGTCATCGCGGCTGATACCGTCGAGCGGGCCGCCCTGAAAGGATATGGTGGTGTTGACCGACCAGATCCTGGCGCCGCCGACCACGTCGAGATGCGAGTTCTGATCCTCAAAGACGGTGTAACCGACGCCGATGAGGCCGGCGAAGGTCTCCGATTCCACATCGACCGTATCGGTGAAGACGCCGCGCGCTTTGCCGTCGCCGGAGAGCTTCGTATAGATCAAGTCACCAAAGACGCTGAAGCGGTCCTTGCGCGCTTCGACGGTGGCCATGGCGGCGAAGTCGAGATTGCTCCAGATGTCGCTGAAGCTGGAGTCGATGTGAACGGTCGGGAGCCCGAATTGCGCCGTGTCGCCCGAGAGGCCCGCCATCCAGAAATAGGGCGCGAAGGTGAATTGCCAGCCGCTCTCGGTTTCTTCCACGGGGGCCGCGGGCGCCATCAGCGGCGTGATGTCGGCCGCGTGGGTCGGCAGGGCGAACAACAGGCCAAGGCAGGCCGTTAGGCCCAGTCGTGTAGGGATACTCATGAAACGCCTCCCGCTTGAGACAATCCCTGAAACGAGAGACGGGCCCGTCTGGAATTGCGCACTACAGACTCTCGAACACAAGGGCAGCGGAAAGTCGCCGCCTCCCGATGTGGGTATTGTTATATAAGTTTATTCGAATACAACTGTTTTGGCCCGAAACGGCGAAGCGGGGCATGCCAAATGCCGCGCGCTGTTGCATCGGCCACACAGTTGCCTTGGATCCGCCAATGCCTGTCGCCCGACACTGTAGAGCGCTCGTGCGGCAACGGCGTGAGAACAAGGGCTCAAGGTCTCGCCACTAGCCCTTTGATGTGAAAGGCCTTGGGCGAGTTCTTGCCGCGAATTCTGGCCGTGCTGGCCATCGACGGCGGGAGCTCAGGTCTCGTCGGGCAAGAGCGTCGAGCGTTGCGATTTCAGCCATTCGAGCACATGGACGCGCAGTGCCGAGGAGAGGTTGCTGTCGGGCGTGCGCTGGTCGTCGATTTCGGCGATCAGCTGGGCAAGCGGCACCGCCCGCGTTTCGGCGATCGTCTTCAGCTCCTGCCAGAAGGCGTCTTCGAGCGAGAAGCTGGTGCGGTGGCCGTGGAGCGTTGCGGAATGCTTACGGATCATCGCCCGGCCTTAGAGACTGATTCAAGGAATTGGCATTTCGAGTCCGGAAGCTGCCGCAAGTCCTTGCTCCGGAATCGCTTTTGCGGGCTCAGTCCTTGTCGACGTCGCCTTCGGCAGGGCGCTCGATGCGGCCCTGGTCAAGGCGGGTCTCCGCCTTGTCGTTCAGCGCTTTCGTCAGGGATTTCTCGGCCTTGGTGCGGCCGAAGGAGATGCGGTTCTGCTCGGCCTGCTTGTCCTTTTCCGTGCGCTCGCGACGCTTGCGGAACTGGCGCAGATTGACGACGTCTCCGGTCATGAGCCGCGGCTCCTCGGATCAGTTCTTCTTGCGGAAGGAATCGAGCGAGACGACGGAGCCGCCGCCATTCTTCGGCTCGGTGGGCTTGTCGTCCTTGGCCGAGGTCTCGGCATTTTCTTCCGGAACGGGATAGGCGGTGATCTCCGCCGATTCCTGTTCTTCTTCCTCGCCGGCCGCCACGTCGAACTCCAGTTCGAAATTGACCGACGGGTCGTAGAAGCCACGGATGGCGTTGAACGGGATCACTAGCCGTTCGGGCGTGTCGGAGAAGGAGAGGCCGATTTCGAAGCCGATTTCGGTGACTTTCAGCTCCCAGAACTGGTGCTGGACCACGATGGTCATCTGTTCGGGATACTTGGCTTTCAGGTGCTGCGAGATGCGCACGCCCGGCGCGCCGGTCAGAAAGGTGATGAAGAAGTGGTGCTCTCCCGGCAAGTGACCGGTGGTGGCAACCTCCGTCAGGACCTTTCGGATGACGCTGCGCAGTGCGTCCTGTGCCAGAATGTCGTAGCGGATGTGGTCCTGGCCCATGAGCGTCCCGTCTTTCCTCGAACTCAATCTACTGTCTGCTGCCGGCTTGGAGGTCAAGCCGTCGGCTTTTCATTGCCCGTCTGAAGCAGACGAGTCAATTATTCAAGCATCTATAGACCATTTCGAAGCGGGGGAGAAGGTGAAGGCTTCTGTTGCCAGGTGCCTTCGGACCCCGCCTTACGGTGCTACCCGGAAGGACTTGATTTGAAGTGTCGCACCGCGATTAAGCAGCGAGACGTGCTTCAGCATAGTTGTCGTTTGCAACTATAAGTTTAGCCCGATAACGGTGGTACAATGCCGAGCAAAAAGTCGATCTTTACGCCCTTGTCGATCCTATTTCGCCCCCATCAAAAGCCGATCGATTCTGATCGGTTTTTGGTGGAGGCGCCGGGTACCGCCCCCGGGTCCAATGGGTTTATTTCATCGCCCGTTTATTGCCATAGCCGCCCGAAGACGGCAGAGTTCATATAGGTCTTTCCGGGCCCCAAGAAAAGGGGGATGTGTCGGATATATGACTTTCTCCCGGACTGCCCGGTGCCGAACCGCCTTGACTTGACCGGCATCCATGAAAAACTCCCGCTGCTGCCACGCGGCCGGCAATCTCCGGCCGCAGTTTCGAAAAGCAAAGCAAGCTGGAGGCCTCATGACGGACTACCTCGCAGATGTGCAGAAATACGACAGCGGCGCCGACGAGGCGATCGTCAACAAGATCGTGCGTCACCTTGGCATTGCGCTTCGCAACCGGGATTCCTCGCTCGTTTCGGCGTCGGATCCGAAAGAGCTCGAGCGGGTCAAGGAGAAATGGTGCGAGAAGAAGCTCGGCATCAGCGGCGCCGATGCGGACAGCGCGATCGACGCCACCGTCAAGGCGATGTCGGCGGACCGGTCGAAATCGCGCGTCACCTTCTATTATCTGGTGGCCAAGAACCTCGGCAAGCTACAGACCTTGTAGCTCCCCGCCGAATTATCCGGGATAATCGTCCCGTGGTCATTGGTTCGCCGCCGGCTTCGTCCTAAATTTAGCGAAAGTACGAATCGGCGGCGCCAGACCATGCAGCAATATCTCGACCTTCTCGACCATGTGATGACCAACGGATCCGACCGCGGCGACCGGACGGGAACGGGCACGCGCTCAGTCTTCGGCCACCAGATGCGCTTCGACCTCTCCGAAGGCTTTCCGGTGCTGACGACCAAGAAGCTGCATCTGCGCTCGATCATCCACGAACTGCTGTGGTTCCTGAAGGGCGACACCAATATCCGCTACCTCAAGGAAAACGGCGTCACCATCTGGGACGAATGGGCGGACGAGAACGGCGACCTCGGCCCGGTCTATGGCTACCAGTGGCGCTCCTGGCCGGCGCCGGACGGGCGCCATATCGACCAGATCGAAGGCCTCGTCGAGAGCCTCAAGACCAACCCCAATTCGCGCCGGCACATCGTCTCGGCCTGGAACCCGGCGCTGGTCGACGAAATGGCGCTGCCGCCCTGCCATTGCCTGTTCCAGTTCTATGTCTCCGACGGCAAGCTTTCCTGCCAGCTCTACCAGCGCTCGGCCGACATCTTCCTCGGCGTGCCCTTCAACATCGCTTCCTATGCGCTCTTGACGATGATGGTGGCGCAGGTGACGGGCCTGAAGCCGGGTGATTTCGTGCACACGCTTGGCGACGCGCACATCTACCACAACCATTTCGAACAGGCCCGGCTGCAGCTCACCCGCACGCCGAAGGCGCTGCCGCGGATGGAAATCAATCCAGACATGAAAGATCTCTTTTCCTTCCGTTTCGAAGACTTTACGCTCGTCGGCTACGAAGCCGATTCATCCATCAAGGCGCCGATCGCCGTCTGACATATCCTGATGCTGCGGGTGGACGGTCCGCATTTCTGAATTCTTCTCGATGCCGATGCCGCGCCACCCTTCGGGCGGGGCAGGAGCTTCCGTAGCCCGCAAGCGCAGGGGCCGGCAATCCAAGGTGAGGGGCGGCCGGGGAGGGCTGTCGTCCAAGGGAGGTATCGATGCTCACACTCGTTCATGCGCCGCTGTCGCGATCCTCGCGCATCGTCTGGCTGCTTGAGGAGCTGGGCGCGGAATACGAGATCCGCTACGTCTCGATCCGCCGCTGGGACGGCTCGGGCGAGCCCGACGACAACAACCCGCATCCGCACAAGCAGGTGCCGGCGCTCATCCATAATGGCGCGGTGATCTGGGAGTCGGCGGCCGTCGTGCAGTATCTCACCGACCTCTATCCCGATTGCAGCCTCGGCCGGCCGGCCGGCCACAAGGAGCGTGGCGCCTATCTCTCCTGGCTTGCCTATTACGCGGGGGTGATCGAGCCGACGGCGCTTGCCCATATCTCCGGCGCCACCATCAACAACCCGGCACAGGCGCGGCTCTACAGCGAAATGTGCGCCCATGTGATCGACGTGCTCACCCGACGGACCTATCTGCTCGGCGAGACGATGAGTGCCGCCGATCTGCTCTTGGCAAGCGCGCTGCAGTGGATGCGCAAGATCCTGCCGGAAAGCACGGTCGTCGATCGCTACATCCGCGTGGTGACGGACCGGGCAGCCTATGACCGCGCCAGAGAAATCGACAGCAAACCGAACGGGTTCCATGACTGAAACGAAGACCACCCACCCGAAGATATCGATCGTCGTCGCCGTTGCCGCAAACGGCGTCATCGGCCGCGACGGCGATCTGCCCTGGCGGCTTTCGACCGATCTCAAGCGCTTCAAGGCGCTGACGATCGGCAAGCCCGTGATCATGGGGCGCAAGACCTGGGCGTCGCTCGGGCGTCCGCTTCCCGGCCGCGCCAACATCGTCATCACCCGCAACGCGGATTTTGTGGCGGAAGGGGCAAGCGTCGTCCCGTCGCTCGATGCGGCGGTAGCGCTTGCCGGCCGAGAGGCGGAGGCCGCGGGCGTGGACGAGATCTGCGTGATCGGTGGCGGCGAGATCTACCGCCAGTCGATCGCGCGTGCCGATATCTTGCATGTGACCGAGGTGCAGGCGACCGTGGATGGCGATACGCGCTTCCCCGATATCGATCCCGGCATTTTCGAGAAGGTCTTCGAAGAGGACCTGCCGCAGGGTGAAAAGGACAGCCACGCCATGCATTTCGTCACCTTTAAGCGGCGTGCGACAGCCTGACGCGGCGGATCGTCAACTATTTTGAACCATTTACGGTGAACTCGGGTCTATCGCGTTGAAAGCGGTGCGGGTGATACCTATAACGGTTTCACATCATGAACGACCGTGCGGTGGCGCGGCCGTTCAGCGTGGGAAGTATTCAAAAGAGAGGTTTTGATGCCCTGGAGCAATCAGAATGGCGGCGGCGGTGGCCCATGGGGCGGCGGCGGTGGCGGCGGCAATCAGGGGGGTCCCTGGGGCCAGGGGCCAAACCGGCCGCGTGGCGGCAAGGGCGGCCCGCCGGATCTGGAAGAGATCATTCGCCGTGGCCAGGACCAGCTCAAGAACGTCGTTCCCGGCGGCTTCAATGGTGGCGTCTTCGCCATTATCGGCCTGCTGATCGTCGGTTTTGTCCTGATCAATTCGATCTACACGGTGCAGCCGGACGAGCGCGGCGTCGAGATGCGCTTCGGCAAGCCGAAGGACGAGATCTCGATGCCTGGCCTGCACTATCATTTCTGGCCATTCGAGACCGTCGAATTCGTCAAGATCACCGAGCAGCAGCAGAACATCGGCGGGCGCTCTAGCGGCCAGTCGAATTCCGGCCTGATGCTCACCGGCGACCAGAACATCGTCAACGTCCAGTTCTCGGTTCTTTATTCGGTCACCGATCCGAAGGCTTACCTCTTCAACGTCGAGAACCCGTCCGACACGCTGCAGCAGGTGGCCGAAAGCGCGATGCGCGAAGTCGTCGGTCGCCGTCCGGCGCAGGACATCTTCCGTGACAACCGTCAGGCGATCGCCGCGGACGTGAAGAGCACGATCCAGGCAACGATGGACACCTACGGCACCGGCGTTTCCGTCAACACGGTCGCCATCGAGGACGCCGCACCGCCGCGCGAAGTGGCCGATGCGTTCGACGAAGTGCAGCGCGCCGAACAGGACGAGGACCGCTTCGTCGAAGAAGCCAACCAGTATGCCAACCAGGTGCTCGGTAAGGCACGCGGTCAGGGTGCGCAGATCCGCGAAGAAGCGGCCGCCTACAAGGACCGTGTCGTCAAGGAAGCACAGGGTGAGGCGCAGCGCTTCATCTCCGTCTATGACGAGTACTCCAAGGCGCCTGACGTTACCCGCAAGCGTCTCTATCTCGAAACCATGCAGGGCGTTCTCGGCAAGTCGAAGAAGGTCATCATCGACGAGAAGAACGGGCAGGGCGTACTGCCATATCTGCCGCTGAATGAAATCGGTCGTCCGACGACGTCGGGTGCCGCAGCAGTTTCGGGAGCAGGCCAGTGATCAACAATCGTACCTCCGTTATCCTGATCCTGCTCGCCGTCGTCTTCGTCGGCATCTATTCCTCGGTCTTCGTCGTCAACGAGCGCCAGCAGGCGATCGTCGTTCGCTTCGGTCAGATCAAGGACGTCAAGAGCCAGCCGGGCCTCTACTTCAAGCTGCCCTTCGCCTTCATGGACGCCGACCGCGTCCAGTACGTCGAAGACCAGGCACTGCGCTTCGACCTCGACAACATCCGTGTCCAGGTCTCGGGCGGCAAGTTCTACGAAGTTGATGCCTTCGTCGTCTACAAGATCTCCGATCCCCGCCGCTTCCGCGAGACGGTCTCGGGCGATCGCGACTCGGCGGAATCGCGTCTCAGGACCCGTCTCGACGCATCGCTGCGCCGTGTCTACGGTCTGCGCGGCTTCGAGGCAGCGCTCTCCGACGAGCGTGCGTCGATGATGCGCGAAGTGCGCGCCGACCTCAAAGCCGACGCGGAGTCGCTCGGCCTCAACATCGAGGACGTCCGTATCCGTCGCACCGACCTGACGCAGGAGGTCTCGCAACAGACCTACGACCGCATGAAGGCCGAGCGTCTGGCGGAAGCGGAACTGATCCGCGCCCGCGGTAACGAAGAAGGCCAGCGCCGCCGCGCGATTGCCGACCGTCAGGTCGTCGAAATCGTCGCCGAGGCCCAGCGTGATTCGGAAATCCTGCGCGGTGAAGGCGAAGCCGAACGCACAAGGACCTTTGCCGACGCCTTTGCGCGCGATCCGAAGTTCTTCGAGTTCTATCGCTCCATGACCGCTTACACGCAGTCGATCGGTAGCCCGGACACGACGCTGGTGCTTTCGCCGCATTCGGAATTCTTCCGTTACTTCAATAACTCGGAAGGCACTCCGCCGGCCGCGGCACCTCAAGCAGCGACCGGAAACTAGGCGGGCGATGTCAGACTTTCTGACAGGATTCGCTTTCTTCCTGATCATCGAGGGGCTGGTGTACGCACTGGCCCCTTTGGTTTTGGTGGAAATGGCGAAGCGTTTGCCGTATGTCCCCGAACATCAGCTTCGACTGGCGGGGCTCGTTTGCGTGGCTGCCGGGGTCGGACTTGTATGGTTGCTTCGAGGATAATGCGAAATGCCACATAAACTGCTGATCCGGCTGGTCGATGCCGAATACGCCATCACCCGCCTCAATATCGGCTCCAGCATGCCGGAATGGCTGCCGGGGCCGGGCTTCTGGACCGTGTCGAGCTCGCGCGAGGAGATGACACTGGTCTGCCGGGCCGCCCGCGTGCCGTCCAGCGTCCAGAGTTCGCTCGGCTGGCGCTGCTTCCGCGTCGAGCAGCATTTTGCCTTTGACGTGCCTGGCGTGCTCGCCTCGGTGCTCCGGCCGCTTTCGGATGCCGGCGTCGGCGTCTTTGCCAATTCGACCTTCAGCACCGACTACATCTTCGTTGCCGGCTCCGATCTCGACAAGGCGGTCCAGGCGCTGAAAGACCACGGCCACGAGCTCACCACCTGATCAGCCACGCCCGGCCTCGACCTAAAGGCTCGGCCGGGAACGCCCGTCCTTTCGCACCCGTGCGCGCAAGGATCAGGAAATCGTGTTTGGACCCTTCCGAATTCCGCCTTATCTTCAGAGGAAAGTCGGACGTCGCGGTCTTGCGGCTTGCGTTTGTCAAATCTGCCGCATAAGCCCGGCCGACGGTTTCGGTCGAGGCGGAATTATGCGAAGAATCAAAGTGCTATGGTGTGCCGGTGTCACCGCACACAGCCAGAGGAGCTGAAGCGAATTGTCCACGCGATCAAAATCCCGAGTACACTCGCTTGGCGCCTCCCTCGGCGTTCTGGCGCTCGCAGGCGCGCTTGCCTTCAGCAGCACCGCACTCGCCCAGAACACGGCGATCCGGCCGCCGAGCAATGGCCCGGCCTCCGTCGCCGATCTGGCCGCCGGACTGCTGGATGCCGTCGTCAACATCGCGACTTCGCAGAAGGTCAAGAACGACGATGATGCGCCGGCGCCGCAGGTGCCGGAGGGCTCGCCCTACCAGCGCTATTTCGATGAATTCTTCAAGGGCCAGGGTAATCAGGGCGGTAACCGCCAGCGCACGGTCGAATCGCTCGGCTCCGGCTTCGTCATCGATCCCTCTGGCTACATCGTCACCAACAACCACGTGATCGAGGGCGCCGACGACATCGAGATCAACTTCGCCAATGGCAGCAAACTGAAGGCGAAGCTCGTCGGCAAAGACACCCAGACCGATCTCGCGCTGCTGAAGGTCGAGCCGAAGGCGCCGCTGAAGGCCGTGCCTTTCGGGGATTCGCGCAAGATGCGCATCGGCGACTGGGTGATGGCGATCGGCAACCCGTTCGGCCTTGGCGGTTCCGTTTCGGTCGGCATCATCTCGGCGCGCGGCCGCAACATCAACGCCGGCCCCTATGACAATTTCATCCAGACGGACGCTGCGATCAACCGCGGCAATTCCGGCGGGCCGCTGTTCAATATGGCCGGCGAAGTGATCGGCATCAACACGGCGATCATCTCGCCAACGGGCGGCTCGATCGGCATCGGCTTCTCCGTGCCGACCGAACTTGCCGCCAATGTGGTACTTCAGCTCAAGGACTTCGGCGAGACGCGTCGCGGCTGGCTCGGCGTGCGCGTCCAGCCGGTGAACGACGATATCGCCGAGAGCCTGAAGATGGACGCGCCGCGCGGCGCGCTCGTCTCCGGCATCATCGAAGGCGGGCCGATCACGCACGGCGAGATCAAGGCCGGCGACGTCATCGTCAAATTCGACGGCCATGATGTCGGCGAGGTGCGCGACCTGAAGCGCGTGGTCGCCGAAAGCCCCGTCGGTAAGGCGGTCGATGTCGTGGTGATCCGCGACGGCAAGGAACAGACAGTCAAGGTGACGCTCGGACGCCTCGAGGATGGCGCGCTTGCAAGTGCCGACGCGGCAACCGGCGACGAGGGGTCGAAGGCTGACAAGCCGGAGGCTGCGCCGCTTCCAGCGACCGACGTCGTGCTCGGCATGAAGCTTGCGACGCTCAACGAAGAGGCGCGCAAGAAATACGGCATTGCCGAAGACGTGGACGGCGTTGTCATCACCGAGGTCGCGCCGAATTCGGTCGCGGCAGAGCGGCGCGTAGAGGCGGGCGACGTCATCGTCGAGGTCGGTCAGGAGGCGATGGAGACGCCCGCCGACGTGGCCGACCGGGTCGAGGAGCTGAAATCCAGCGGCCGTCGCCACGCCGCCCTTCTGATCTCCAACAAGTCCGGCGAATTGCGCTTCGTCACCGTTCGGGTGGAGTAGGACGCATCGCGCCTTTCGGCAGTTGCGATTGCGGCATCGGATCGATGCCGCAGCGCCGCTTTCGGTCGAGGCCGATTGTCTGAATCTTTTCAGTGCTATCGCCTCTGGGGCTGAGAGGCTGAATCCACGTCCTCAGGTTTTGATTCAAGGCTGCGGTTCGGCCGACGGGCCGCAGCGCGCTCATGATGGGCACAGACACGGTCCCGCTGCCGCGACCTTCTCCCCGCTTGCGGGGAGAGGGTTAGGGTGAGGGGCATTCGAGAAGCGGTGAGGTGCCCTTCTTTCAGCAGTCCTCGCTCGCTTGCCTGGGGTGCGGGGACGGCTTGCGCGCCGGCTGGAAGGTCATCAGCCTGAGGGCTTCGAACAGAATTTCGATAATCGTATGCATTGCCGCACCTCCTTTCTTGCAAGCATTTCACTCCACTTGCCGGCACCCCTCAAACGAGTTTACAGTCGCCTTCGGATAACTTGAGGTTATGCATGAAGCGCGGCCGACTGCCCCTGACAGCGTTGCGGAGTTTCGAGGCGGCCGGGCGACTGGAGAGTTTCACACTGGCTGCATCGGAGCTTTTCGTCTCGCAGGCGGCCATCAGCCGGCAGGTGCGCGAGCTCGAAGAGCTGATCGGCCGGCCGCTGTTTGAGAGGCTCCACCGCGGTGTGCGGTTGACGGCCGATGGTCAGGCGCTGCTCGGCACGCTGACATCTGCCTTCGACATGGTGGGCGAAAGCCTCGACGCGCTCTCGGGGCGGCGGTTGTCGCAGACGCTGAAGGTCAGCGCCGAACCATCCTTTGCCGGCTGCTGGCTGGTGCCGCATTTGCAGGAATTTCAGGAGGCGCATCCGGAGATCGATCTGGTGATCGATGCGGAGTCGCGGCTCGCCGAGTTTCGAAGCGGCGAGGCCGATATCGCCATCCGCCACAGCTTGACCGCCCGCGCCTGGTCGCGGGTGGAGGCGCGGCCCCTTGCCGAGGTGGAGATGGTCCCGGTGATCACGCCTGCGCTTGCCGGCGCCGGGCCGCCGCTCGACCGACCCGAAGACCTGTTGCAGCATCCATTGTTGCATGAGGATAACCGGCAACTCTGGGAACAATGGTTTGCGGCGGCCGGCACCGCGCCGGTGAAGCTTGCACGCGGCGCGATCTTCGCCGATGGCTCGATGGTGCTGCAGGCGACGCTGCGCGGCAGCGGCGTCGGCCTCATCGACCGCGACCATGCCCGCGACGACATCGCCGCCGGCCGGCTGATCCAGCCGTTCGACGCCTCTGTGCCCTATGGCGCGTTCTTTATTGTGGCGCGGCGCTTCGAGGCGCTGTCGGAGGCGGCCAGGGCCTTTGTCGACTGGATCGAACGGAGCTACCCGGGGGCGGGGCGAAAGCGGTGAGGCGGCCCTTATCCTCAGGGCGAGCGCTTGCCCCTCATCCGCCTGCCGGCACCGTCTCTCCGCACGCGGGGAGAAGGAAAGATATGGCGAACGCCCGCCATTCTTCAGAGGTGGTTGGGTAGTGCCAGTGCGGCTGGCGTCTCTCTTCCCGCCTGCGGAGAGAGATGTCCGGCAGACAGAGAGGGCAACCCACGAAGCGGCAGCTTATTTCCCGGCCTTTGAACGATGCGCCCGCCATTCCTCGGCGCTGATCGCATAGAGCACATGCCGAACCAGGGTCGGCTGATCGGTTGGGACGCGGGGGTGGTCGAAGTCGCGACTTGGGTCGCGGTGCATGCCGATCCGTTGCATGACAGCGGTCGAGCGGGTGTTGGCGGGAACCGCGAAGGAGACGACCTCGCTCAAGCCCTTTTCCTCGAAGCCGTAGCGCAGCAGGGCGTTGGCCGCTTCGGTGAGGTAGCCCTTGCCCCAGTAGGGCGGAGCCAGTCGCCAGCCGATTTCGACGGTTCCTTTGGGCAGGTGCGGCTCCAAATCCGTGAGCGCGAGGCCGCAGAAGCCGATTGGCTTGTCGTCGGCCTTGAGCGCCACGGCGAAGAAGCCGAAGCCGGTTTCGGCGATGCCCTTGCCGACGCGGTCGAACAGCGCGTCTGATTCCGCGCGGCTGCGGCGGAAGGGAAAGAATTCCATCACCTTGGGATCGCTGTTGATCGCGAAGAAGAGATCGCGATCGCTTTCCTTCCAGGCGCGGATGCGCAGCCGCTCAGTCTCGGCAATGATCATCCGGCGAAATCCGTCTTGCGATAGCCCTGCAGATAGAGAAGGGCGGTGAGGTCGCCGTGGTCGATGCGGACCTTCGCCTGCTCGGCGACCACGGGCTTGGCATGCAGCGCCACGCCGGTGCCGGCAAGCTGGATCATGCCGAGATCGTTGGCGCCGTCGCCGACGGCAAGGGCATCGTCCGTCGAGATGCCGAGGCGGTCGGCGATCTCGATCAGCGAATCGACCTTGGCCTGCTTGCCGAGGATGGGATTGGCGACTTCGCCAGTGAGGATGCCGTCTTCGGCGATCAGCGTATTGGCGCGGTTCTCGTCAAAGCCGAGCATCTCGGCGATCGGGCCGGTAAAGACGGTGAAACCGCCGGAGACGAGCGCGGTATGGTGGCCCTTGCTCTTCATCGTTGCGATCAGTTGTTTTCCGCCCGGCGTCAGCGTGATGCGCTTGGCGATGACCTCGTCGACGACGCCAAGTGGCAGGCCCTTCAGAAGTCCTACGCGTTCGATCAGCGCCGGCTCGAAGGCGATCTCGCCGTTCATGGCGCGGGCGGTGATCGCCGCCACCTTGTCTTTCAGGCCGACTTCGGCGGCGAGTTCGTCGATGCATTCCTGGCCGATCATGGTCGAGTCCATGTCGGCGATGAGCAGTTTCTTGCGGCGGCTCTCGGCGTCTTGCACGGCGACATCGACCGGTGCATCGCCGATCACGCCGCGCAGCAGGGTTTCGGCGGCATCCGGATCGGTGCCGTCGGTCAGCGCGATATCGCAGGCGATGCCATCGGCGAGCCAATAGAGGCCGGATGCCTTGACGGCGTCAGCGGCTGCTTCCGCCAGTGCTGGCGTCAGAACAGGATTTGACGGATTGGCGATAAGCGTGGCAACGAGAGCCATGGACAACAACCTTGATACCGAGAGCGACGCGATCCTGATAACCGGGCCGACCGCCAGCGGCAAGTCCGCGCTTGCCGTCGAACTGGCGCGCCGACACGGCGGCGTGGTCGTCAATGCCGACAGCATGCAGGTCTATGACACGCTGCGGCTGTTGACGGCGCGGCCGGACGAGGCCGACATGGGCGGCATAGGGCACTGTCTTTACGGCCATGTGCCGGCGGCATCCGCCTATTCCACCGGTGCCTGGGCGCGTGAAGCGCAGGCATTGGTCGCTCAGCTCAAGGGCGAGGGACGCTTGCCGGTTTTTGTCGGCGGCACCGGGCTCTATTTCAAGGCGCTGACCGGTGGTCTCTCGGACATGCCGGAGATCCCGGCGGCGATCCGGGAAAGGCTGCGCGAGCGGCTGAAGGCGGAAGGGGCGGAGGCGCTGCATCGCGACCTCGAAGCCAGGGATCCGGAAACGGCGGTGACACTGAAGCCCGGTGACGGCCAGCGGATCGTGCGGGCGCTCGAAATGGTGGAGGCCACCGGCAAGCCGATCCGCTTCTTCCAACAGCAGACCGGACCCATGATCGTCGACCCGGACCGGGCTACAAAATATGTCGTGCTGCCGGAGCGAAAGCTCCTGCACGACCGCATCAACCGTCGCTTCCAGTTGATGCTTGCCGGCGGCGCGATCGACGAAGTGCGGGCGCTGCTTGCGCTCGAGCTGCCGTCGGAAATGCCCATCATGAAGGCGATCGGCGTCAGCCAGATCGCAGCCCTTCTGAAGGGCGAACTCGACGAGGCCGAAGTGATCGAGATGGGCGCTGCGGCAACGCGACAATATGCCAAGCGGCAGATGACCTGGTTCCGTAACCAGCTCGACGACAGCTGGCAGCGCATTTCGAGCGCCGAGGAGGTGCTTTGACGAGCGCCGTTGCTGCGGATCAGTCGGCGAGGTTCAGCTGCCAGGACACGCCGAAGCGGTCGGTGACCCAGCTGAAGCGCTGGCTGAAGCCGTAATTGTCGAGTGGCATCAGCACTGCCCCGCCTTCGGCGAGCATGCCATAAAGCGTGATGATCTCATCCTCGCTCTGGCATTCCACGAAGAACGAGAACGACGGGGTGAAATCGAAGGCGTGCCGGACCGGGCTGTCGATGCACTTGACCCGCTGCGCGCCGAGCCGGAAAAGCGCCACCTTGACGCTGCCTTCGGGACCTTGCTCATCCGGTCCATAGCGCTCGACTTCCAGCACCTCGGCATTCGGGAACAGCGAGTCGTAGAAGGCCATGGCGTCGTCGGCGACGCCATCCTGGAACATCAGAAAGGGCGTGATGCTTGTGACCATGGCGCGCTCCCGTTGTCGTCGGTGTCAACAAAACCGGCTGACTGATCCTACCCCAGGATGTCGCCACGACAACGGTCGGCCCGCGGCAAAGTTCCCTTGCAGGATAGGCGCTGATGCCTTGCTGTGAGCGGGGCGGCTTGCAGGTTCGGGCGGCGCATGCCATGTCCCGATCATGACAGACGAGCAGAAAACGTCTCCTGACAGCGCGGAAATCCGTCTGTCTCCCGATGAAGCCCTGGTGCTCTTTGAACTTCTGTCGCGTTGGAGCGAGGAGAACGCAGTTCCAACGCCGGACGCCTCCTGTTTCGAAAGCACGGCCGAATGCGCGGTGCTGCTCGCAGTGCTGGCAGACCTTCAAAAGCAGTTGGTCGCACCCTTTCGCGAAGACTACGCCGAAGCGGTGAAAGCGGCACGCCGCCGTCTGGCGCCATCGTGGGATTACCCTGACCTCAGGGGGTGATTTGCTTGCTTGTGCCTGCGCTTGATCAGCTCGGACCAGTCACGCCAGCAGCGGCCACAGCACCAGTCCGATCCCGATGATGCTGGTCGCAAACAGGGCCGAGCGCAGCACGGGAATGCCGATCGCATAGGCGAGCCAAAAGGCGAGCCGTGCCGAAAGCCAGACGATCGCGCCGAGTTCCGTCGTCGTGTTGTTTGCGCCGGTGACTTCGACCGCAAGCAGCGCGGACGCGGCGAAGGGAAAAGTCTCGAGGAAGTTTGCCTGCGCGCGTTTCAGCCGTCCGACGAGGGGCGTTGGCGGCGGCCCGGCCGCTTCGCGCGAAGAGAGCGACCAGGCCAGTCCGTTCTGGCGCGTCTGGAGTTGCGCCGCGACAAAAACCTGGATGATGCCGAAGATGCAGCCGAGCGCCAGCACGGTCATCTCCATGCTCATGGCCGCGCTCCGAAAGCCGTCTCGAACTTTACTGTCGCGTGTGCCTGCGCCATGTCAGCCATCGTGCTTTCCTCCCGCATTGTTTGCTGAAAGCACGCTAACTCTCTGGTACGATATCGTAAATACGGACAAAAAGGATAGTACGGGGGGGCCGACATGACGGAACAAGCCGTGGCATCGGACCGAGGTGTCGGGCCGAAAGTGTCCAGCCTGACCGGTCTCGACATGAGCCATATCCGGCTCTGCCCCGCCATCGCCTTCAACCAGATCGTCGGCGGGCGCTACAAGCTGCACATCCTCTGCGTGCTCGAAGGCGGGACGCACCGCTATGGCGAAATCGGACGGTCGCTGCTTCGTGGCGGACTCGGTAAGCCGATCACCCCGCGTATTCTCAGCCGCGAACTGCGGGAACTGGAGGAGCGGGGCCTGATCAGCCGCCGGGACTATCCCGTGGTGCCGCGCAAGGTGGAATACAGTCTGACCGCCCAGGGGCAGGCGCTGCTGCCGATCCTTGCCGAAATCGTCCGCTGGGGCGCAACGGGCGCGCACGAGCAAATCCTCGGGATATGACTTCCTCCTGCTCGGCCCTTCAAAACGTCGAGAAGGCTGTCGCGCTCACGCTTTCACGGCCGAGAAGAAGAGGAAGCGCGGTTTGGTCGTCAGGCTCCTGTAGGCGTCCGGAAAGAGCGTGCTGGCACGCGGATCGGGCTCCGGTTCGCTCACCGTCTCGGTGGCAAATCCGGCTGATTTGAGCGCATCGAACATGGCGTGCAGCGGGCGGTGCCAGAAGCGCATGTGGATGGTCCTGCCGCCCCGTTCCCAGGTATCGTCGAAGCGATAGGTCTCGAAATAGTTGTCGTGACCGGAAAGGGAATGATCCATGAACGGATGGTGCGTGGAAAACACCAGACGGCCGCCCTTTCGTAGCACCCGGTTGAACTCGGAAAGCGGGAGCGACCAATCCTCCAGATAATGCATGACGAGGGATGCCACGATGAGGTCGAAGGCACCGTCGTCGAACGGCAAGGGTTCGCTCAGATCGGCCATCAGCAATTGCGCACGCCCGTCGAGGCGTCGACGGGCGATGTCCAGAAGACCGGCGCTGCGATCGATGCCCGTCACCGCGGCGCCGCGCTCGATGAGCGCTGCCGCGTGCGCTCCGCCGCCGCAACCGGCGTCGAGCACCCGAAGCCCGGCGACGTCGCCGGCGAGTGCCAAAGTCGCCGGCCGCTCGTAATAGGCGTTCCAGGCGTTGTTCTCGTTGTCGGCATCATAGGCTGCCGCAAAGGCATCGTAGTCGTTCTCTGGCAAGGTCTTTTCTCCGCTGCCACCGAAAGGCGTGCGCGATCAGATGTCGAAGCGCTTGAAACTTCTATTCTATCGGTCTGCGACGCCATCGGGCAATCGCGTTAATGTGGAGCGCCCCCTGGAGGACCTTCGGTCGCAAGGACGCGTGCGACCACCCAGCGAGCCGCTATTCCCCTCCAGAGTTGTTCACGCACTGCCGCCCGCAGCGAATGTCTGGACAAAACGCTTTTACATCTCTGGTTGTCATCGGGCAAATGGGGCGCCCGCAGTTTCACGCGTTCGCTGCCTAGGTCTTGCGGATGATGCTGCCGAGGGGCCGCTTCAACAGGCTTTCGCGCAGCGAGCCCTGGCGCGGCCGCTCGCCGGACGCCGGGTCAGCCGTTTGCGAACGGCGTTGGGCCTGATCGGCCGGGGATGGCTCGTTCAAGAGCTGCTGGCGGATCTGATTGAAGCGCTCCAGCTCCGGATTGACGGGGGCAGGCGCGCGCGGAAGCATGTCCGGACGATAGGGCTCGATCTCGACCTGCGGCTCGCTGAGGCCCGGTTGCGGCTCGGCTTCTGCCGTGGCGCCCAGTTCGGTCTCCCAGCGCTGCTCTTCGCTCACGGTCTGCGCCGCCATGTAGCTCTGCTGGAAGTTCGAAATATCCGGCCCGTTGATGGCGCGCATGCGGCTGACGATCGCGCGCAGGTCAACGGTCGGCGGATGGTCCTCGTCGATCCGGTCGATGATCCCGTGGGCGCGCGGCAGGCGCTCCTCGGCGATGCGAGAAAAGCGCATGCGCATCGGCACGGCCACCGCCTCGCCGAATGCGATTGCCTCGCCATTGCCGATCGAGGAAATGAAGCTCGTCGTCGATGTCGACGAGTTCGGAATGGCCGAGCGGATGATGTCCTGGTCGCGGTCGTTGGCAAGCCGCATGGCAAAGACCGTCGAGCACTGCGACAGGATCGTCGGATCGAGTTCGCCGGGGCGCTGGGTGATGATGCCGAGCGATACGCCGTATTTGCGGCCTTCCTTGGCGATGCGGGCGATCGCCTGCCGCGTCGGCAGGAAGCCGAGCGACGGATCGGCCGGCACGTAGCGGTGCGCCTCTTCGCAGACGACCAGCATATGGATGCCGCCATTGCTCCAGAGCCCGATTTCAAACGCCATGCGGCAAAGCACCGAGGCGACGGAATTAACGACTTCCGAGGGGATGCCGGCCAGCTGGAAGGTGGCGATCGGCCGGCCGTCGCCTGGAATGCGGAAAACCCGGGCGATCGTATCCTGGATCGTGTCGGTGATCGTGTTCGACGAGAACATGAAATGATAGCGCGGATCGTTGATCGCCGAGACGATCTTGACCTTGAGCGAGCGCAGATGCGGCTTGTCGTTGCGCCCTTCGAGCCGGCCGATGCGCTCGTCGATCAGCGCCAAGAGGTCGGCGATGCGGTAAGGCACCGGCGTGTCGGCGGTGATCGAGCTCTTTTCCGTCTGGCGCCGCACGATGCCGGCGTCGCCGCCGCCGCGGAAGGCCTTCTTCGCCTCGGGGATGATGTCGCGCAGCATGTCGAGCTCGTCCGGCGGCGCCGGGCGGCCGCGGAAGATCACCTCTGCGAACTCCTCCAGTCGGAAGAACCAGAAGGGCAGGTCGAGCGTATCGGTGTCGATGACGACGGCAAGGTCGGGGAAGGCGGCGGCGAACTCGTTGTGCGGGTCGAGGATCAGCACGCGCAGCTTCGGATCGGCAATGATCGCCTTGTTGAGCAGCAGCGTGACCGCGGTCGACTTGCCGACGCCGGTCGTGCCGACGATGGCGAAATGCTTGGCGAGCATCGAGGGCACGTGAATGGTTGCGTCGAGGCTCTCGTCCTGGGTCAGCTTGCCGATGATGCAGCTGTCGTTGCGGCCGGAATCGTAGATGCGCGCAAGGTCGGCGGCGCGGATGCGGTGGGCGATGGCACCGAGATAGGGATATTGGCTGATACCGGCGGAAAACTCTTCACGACCGTCGGGCCCCCTATGGACCTCGCCCATCAGTTCGACTTCGATGCGGAAGGTGTTGTTGGTCTCTTCGCCCCATTCGCTGGAGGTGGTCTGCATCGAATAGACCAGCGCCACCACGCGGTTCCTGCCGACGGAAATGGAAATCAGCCGGCCGACGGACCAGAGTTCGGTCAGCGACGTCTCGCCGCTCTCTGCGATCGCAGCGATCGTCGCGCGCGCGCCGTTGCAGGCAACCACCCGTCCGAGGAACCGGTTGCCGGGCTTCAGGCCGTCACGGCGATCCTGCTCTCCGGCACGGATCGAGGAATGAAGTTCATTGTTCAGCAACGCGAGAAACCCCGGCAATACGGCGCTTCATGTTAGCCAAGGGGATTTAACAAGTGGTTTCGAGATGTTGCACGCTCGAGCACGCGGGGCACGGGCAGCGGCATGGCGACTTGCGCACTCCGATTTAGTTCCCTGTCAGAGCGATAGCCGGCCGGCCATCCTCCTCGCCGAGCTACCGTACTGCCAGCGCATCATGAAGTACGAGACGGTCAGGAGGAGGGCCATACCGCCTGCGATCACGAGACAGAGAACCATGTCCAGAGACATCAGCAGGGAGACGAACTGCTGCCGGTTGACGTAGTAGGCGATCTCATAGCCTGGGTCGCCAAATACAAACGCCATGACGTAGACCCAAGCAGCAATTGCAACACCCGGCAGAATGCTAATTGCCGTGGCTAAGCCCAAGGAGACGCGGGCCAGTTTCGCTTTCTCTTCTTCCGTCGGGCATCGGCGATGCCTTTGCACGAAACGGCTGGCTGTGGCGGTAGCCGATGACAATGTCTGCGCAAACCAGACGCCGTATGCAGTTCCCTTCGGTATCGGGCCAACAAGGGTCTCGTAGGCGAACATCCCGGCCACGCAGACTCCTGTCAACGCCAGGCAAACGAGGGCGAAGTAGCGGTAATATGGCGTCAGCGACACGGTCGGCGTCATGCGTGGTTCCTGGCGGGCGGTTGTGGCGCCACTTGGCATGATTAGCGCATAACTTGCAAGATTGTGCGCTCTCCCTGAGCAAACTGTCGGGAAAGCTCGCCGACGTTGGCCGGACTGTGTGACGCCTCAGCCCTCCGATGGTTTGATGCACTGAGCAAACGACCGGAACAGCGCCCGCCCTTCCGGCCAGTCACTCAACCCGCTCTTGCCGTTGATATGGGCGACGGCGCCGGCTTCGGCGAACCGGCTGCCCCATTGCGCCGCCCGCATCTGCGCGTAGCCGATGGTGCCGAAGGGGTCGTTGGAACTCGCGACGATAAGGGAGGGAAAACGGAAGCGTTCCGTCGGGACCTTGGCGAAGCTGGCAGCCTCCGCCGGGAAGGCCGCAGACGTCGGATCGGGAACCGCCACGAGAAAAGCGCCGGCGACAGGACGGGTGCGGACCGCATGCCAATGGGCGACGAGCAGACAGGCAAGGCTGTGGGCGGCGAGAAGGGGTGGCTCGCTTGCTGAGGCAATGGCGCTGTCGAGCGCCTGGATCCAGTCGGCAAGCTGCGGACGATCCCAATCGCCCGGTTGGAAACGGCGCAAGTGAGGGTCTGCATTCTCCCATCGGGTTTGCCAGTGCGCCTCGCCGGAACCGCCGATGCCGGGCAGGATGATGATATCGTTCATGTCGTCCTCTCATCTTCAACATGGGGGAGACTGCCAGCTTCCCTTGACCATCTGAGTGCGCAATCATCGGAAAGTGCGGCCGTTTGCCGATGGATTAAAGGTGAAACATGGCGGTTGACCGTTCTGCCCTCGACCCGACCGATATCGCGATCATCGAGGTATTGCAGGAAGACGGACGCATCGCGATCTCGGAGCTCGGGCGGCGTATCGGTCTGTCGCAGCCGGCGACCTCGGAGCGGGTCAAGCGGCTGGAGGAGCGCGGCATCATTTCCGGTTATGGCGCACGCATCGATGCGGCACGCCTCGGGCTTGGCATGATGGCGGTGATCCGCCTGAAGACGACGCACGAACATATCCGTGCCTGCCTCAAGCAGTTTTCCGAGATGCCGCAGGTGATCGAGGTGCTGCGGCTGACCGGCGAGGACTGTTTCCTTCTCAAGGTGCTGGTGCCGACGCCGGGCGAGCTTGAAACGATCGTCGACACGATCGCGCGCTATGGCGCCGTGACGACGTCGCTTGTCTTGAGCGGCGAGCCGGAAAAGCCGATCGGGCGGGCGCTGATCCAGCGGGTCTGAGACTGGGCGCCGGGCACGCTTCGACTTGATGAAAGTCAATGCAGAACGCGAGAGGACGCGGGATAATTCAACCATAGGCCAGGCACGTCCGTTCGGGTGACCGTCAGGGGCGTTGCCGGCCACGGACGCTCGAAGGGCGAGCGGGAAGCGGGCGAGGGGAAGCCATGAGCGATGCAATTGCCTATTTTCGTCGGACACCCATACTCTGGCTGATCGTCTTCGTGCCGATCGCGATCGCCGGCGAGCACATCTGGCCGGACGCCCATACGCTGCTCTTCCTGCTGTCGGTGGCGGCGATCGTGCCGCTGGCGGCGCTCCTGAGCCAGGCGACGGAGGCGGTTGCGGCCCGCACCGGCGACACGGTCGGCGCGCTCTTGAATGCAACGCTCGGCAACCTGACCGAGCTCGTCATCGCCCTGATGGCGCTTGCTGCCGGCCAGTATCTGCTGGTCAAGGCCTCGATCGCCGGCGCGATCGTCACCAACACGCTGTTCATGCTGGGTGGTTCGTTTCTGCTCGGCGGGCTCAAGTTTCACCTGCAGGAGTTCAACCGGGTGAATGCGCGCTTTCTGGCGAGCCTCCTGTTCATGGCGACGATCGCCGTACTCGTGCCTTCGCTGATCGGTGCTGCCGACGGCCAGCCGCAGACGGCTTTCACCCAACAGCTGAGCGCCGGCCTCTCCGTCCTTCTCATCATCACCTATGGGCTCTGGATGCTGTTTTCGCTGAAGACCCATCGCGAGCTGTTCGTCTCGGCCACCTCTGAGCATGGCGGTGATGAACCGCACTGGCCGCTGGCGACGGGCATCATCGTGCTGCTGGTGGTGACCGTTCTTGTGGCGCTCGTCAGCGAAGTTTTCGTCGGCTCGGTGCAGGTTGCGGCCGAAGAGCTTGGCATGACGCCGGCCTTCGTCGGCTTCGTCGTCGTCGCGCTCGTCGGTGCTGCGGCCGAGATGGCGACGGCTTTTTCCGCTGCGCGCAAGGATCGGCTGGACCTGAGCGTCGGCATAGCGCTCGGCAGCGCCGTGCAGATTGCGCTCTTCGTCGCGCCGCTGCTGGTGCTTCTGAGCTACGTGCTCGGGCCGCAGCCGATGGACCTGCAGTTCTGGCCGGGGGCGATCGTGATGATGCTGGTCGCGACCATGGCCGCGACGCTGCTTTCCAACGGCGGGCGGTCTGCCTGGTACATGGGCGTGCTGGCGCTCACCGTCTACGTGATCTTCGCCATGACGCTGTTCCTGCTGCCGCCGCAGGTGTAGCCCTGCGGTCGGCTGAAATCAGCGCCCGCCGGCCGCAATCAGGCTGCGGGCGCAGTCGAGGATGGTGGCGTTCACGGACCTCGGCGCAAAGCCAAGCAGGCGCCGGGCTTTGTCGGATGACAGTGCAAATTTGCGACCGAGCAGCGGGGCCAGCGGCTTCAAATCGGCGCTGAGCGGGGCCAGCAGCCGCACGAGCGCGGTCGGCAGCCGTCGCGTCGGCACCTTGCGGCCATCGACGCCGAGGCCCAGGCGTAGCGTGGCGGCGATCTCCTCCATCCATTGGAAGTCGCCGGCGGCGAGAAAGCGTTCGCCTGCGGCCTCAGGCGCGGTCATGGCGGTGACGTGCAGGTCGGCGAGATCGCGTACGTCCACCACCCAGAAACCGAGGCGCGGCAGGAACCGCGGCCGGCCGCCAGCGAGGTCCCCGATGATCTTCACCGAGCCGAGATTTTCGCTCGAAAGCACCGGACCGAAGACGGCGCCGGGCAGCACCGTGGCGAACTCCGTCGCCTTGCCCTCCATGAACTTCCAGGCGGCACGCTCGGCGAGGATCTTGGAGACCCGGTAATTGTCAAATTGTGGGTCGTCGGGGTCGGCCCAGCGCGTCTCGTCGCTGGCAAGGCCTGAGTCCAGCGGCGGCCGGGTCGTGGCGGCTGCCGAAGTCATCACCACACGCCGGACGCCCGCATCGACGGCGGCGGAAAGCACCCGCAGCGTGCCTTCGCGGGCCGGCGTAACATAGGCGTCGCGGCCGCCGCCGGGAATGCCGCCGAGCGGCGACGCGACGTGCAGGACATAGGTGCAGCCCTCCATCGCCTCGGCCCAGCCGTCATCTCCGGTCAGATCGGCCCTGGCGAAGGACAGTCGGTCTGTCGCGTCGCTGACGGCGGCGATCGAGCGCCTGACGGCGTCGGCCTTTGCGAGATCGCGCAAGGTGGCGCGAACGTGGTATCCGCCTTCGAGCAGAGATACGATGCACCAGCGGGCGACGAAGCCGGTGCCGCCGGTGACAAGAACACATTCATTCATCGGTTTTCATCTTCTTTCGTTGCGTCAGTCGCAGGTCCTGCCCATGGCCGCGAAGGGTTTGCGCCGGCTGATCCGGTAGACGGAGGCGGGCGGGAAGTTTCTGATGGTGCCGCCGATGCGCCGGGCGCGAAGGCCGAGCCGGTCGAGCAGCGGCCGCGGGATGGGGCAGCGCGGACCGTAGGTGAACTGGTAGAGATGGCCACCCGGCCGCATGTGCAGGAAAATACCGGAAAGGATTGCCATAACCTTGCGGGTGGGCATGGAGAGCAGCGGCAGGCCGCTGACCGCAGCGCCGATGCCTGCGGGAATTTCGGAATGACCATCGGCAAGCCGCGCCGCGTCGATCGAAAGAATGGTGGAGGCCGGGAAACGCGCCTTCAGGACGGCTGCAAAGTCAGGGCCGGATTCGACCAGCACAAGGTCTTCCTCGCGCACGCCCCGCTCGATCAACGCGCGCGTGAAGACACCGGTGCCGGGACCGAGTTCGAGCACCGGGCCATAGCGAGGGTCGATCTCGCGCGTGATCAACCGGGCAAGCGACCGGGAGGACGGCGTGACCGAGGCGACGCGCAGTGGATCTGCGAGCCAGGAGCGGAAGAAATGCAGGCTATCGCCATAGGCGCAAATGCTGGTCACGTGAGGCTCCGTGGATGGAATGAAGGCTGTCTTGCAAGGCGCGTTGCAGCGGCAAGTCTACGTCTGTATACTTCCGATTCATGATCATGTCTACAGATGTATACTAAGGAGGGGCCATGCCTGCCAAAAAGGGGGCTGCTGAAAAAGGGGGCGCAGAAAAGCGGCCTGCCGAAAAGGACGGGCGCCGCCGCGACGCGAACGCCACGCGCGCCGCAATTCTTGAGTCCGCACGCTCCGCCTTCATCGCCTCGGGATATGAAGGCGCCGGTGTGCGCGAGATCGCTGAAGGGGCCGGGGTTACGGCGATGCTGATCAACCGCTATTTCGGTTCAAAGGAGGGGCTCTTTGCCGAAGTGCTTTCGACCGCCAACCAACGGCCGATCATCGCCACGCCGGAGACGCTCAGCGCACCGGACCGGGCAGCGCGCATCGCAAGCGCGCTTTTGAAGGTGACGGAGCCGGAGGCAACCGCGCTCGACGGCTTCCTCATCATGCTCCGCTCGATCTCCAACGAGCGTGCGGTCGATATCGCGCGACAGGTGGTCGAAAGCCACCACCAGAAGAACGTCACTGAGGCGCTTTCAGGCCCGGATGCAGGTCAGCGCGCGGCGCTGCTGATGTCGCTCGTCGCCGGCGTGCAGATCATGCGCCAGGTGGTGGGGCTGGAAGCGCTGAATAAGGGGCATGACGCCGAGCTCGAGCGCCTGCTCGGTGATCTCGTCGCCAGGCTTGTCGATGAATAGGGGGTGCCTCCGTGCGCTCCGGCAGGGATCGCAGGCCTCTCACGGAGGCAGGCTTGGAGCGCGAGGGTCTATTTCGGGGCGTTCATATCGAACACGACCCAGCGGAAGAACAGGTAGATCGCGCCGAAACTGAGGAGGAGAGGTGTGAGCACGGAAAGGTCAAGCATCTCATTGCCTTTGTTTTTAAGCTGCATCATGCAGCCAAGCTAATTTGCCACGGCAAGTGTTAATGGCCGGTGCATGCGGACGCGGCCGACCTCCAAAATTGCTCTGGTATCTGCCGCTTGACCTCAACCAAGCTTGAGCTCTTACAAACCTCTCCATCGGCGTTGGCCCGAACGCCATCTTCGGCCCGGATTCGGCCCGAGGAGCCAGCAATACGCGACATGGAGGATGCATGACCGAGCAACTGCTTTTCCGAAATCTGATGAGGATTACTCCCGGCCATCTCGAACCGTTCCGCGAGGCGGTGCGCAGCGCGATCGCCTTCGTCGAAGAGCATGCGCCGCAGTTGATGGTGCAGACGTTCATCGACGAGAAAGAGATGCAGGCGGTGAGCATCCAGCTCTACCGCAATTCTGAGGACGTGCTCCGGCACTGGCAAATGTCGGATGCACACATCAACGACGTCTCCGCCCACTGCTCGGTGGAGCGGCTCGAGGTCTATGGCAATCCGAGCAAAGAGGTGGCCGCGGGGCTGGCGCCGTTCATCAACGATGGCCGCGGTTCCATCATGCCGTCGCTTGTCGGGTTCTCGCGGTTCTAGCGATAGGGACTGCGACGCGCCGGAGAACCGGCGCGTCGCGCGCAGATCAGCCTGACGGAGCCGTTGCGGGTCGTTGGCGCGAGGCCTGCCACAACACCAGCAGCGCGACCGCGAGAAGCAGCGCGTCTGCAGTCGGCATGGCGAACCAGATGCCGGGTTCGCCAAAGCTCGACGCGTAGAGTGCGACCAGCGGCATGGTGAAGAGATAGGGCTTGGCAAGCCCCAGGATCGCCGCCCGGCGCGCATCGCCGATCGCCTGGAAATAGCTGCCGAGCATGATCAGCGGTCCGGATAAGACGTACATCGCGACCATCACCGGCATGATGCGCGCGACGTCAGCGATGACCGCATCGTTGTCGACGAAGGTCGCGCCAATCGGCCTGGCAAAGCCGAGGAGCAGCACCTCGACGGCGAGGCAGTAGAAGAACGCCACAAGCATGCCAAGCCGCAGCATCCTTTCTGCCCGGTCCGCGAGGCCGGCGCCGACATTGTTGCCGACGATCGCCTGCATCGCCTGGCTCAGGCCCAAGAGCGGCAGCAGCGCGAAGGTCATGATGCGGGTGATGATGCCGTAGGCGGCGACCGTGGTGGCGTAGTTTTCGGCCGCCGTCTTCTGCAGCGCCGCCATGATCGTCACCGACACCAGCGCCATGCCGATGAAGCCGAGGCTCTGGGGGCTGCCCAGCGCGATCATGCGGCTCCATCCCGTCAGCGGGTTATGCCGGAGGAGGGCGGAGAGCCGCAGTTCCGTGCGTCCGAACAGGCGGAAGAGGACGATGAGGCCGAGCGCGAGGAGCTGCGCCAGCACGGTGCCGGTCGCGGACCCCGCGACACCCATGTCCAGCAGCGCGATCAGCACATAATTGAGGGCAAGGTTTGCGAGCGAGACCAGCAGGCTGAGGCCGGCCATCAGCCCGGCGCGTCCCTCGCATCGGAGCGCGTCCGATTGCACCGCCAGCAGGAACTGGACGGGCGCGCAAAAGATGATGATCGCGATATAGCGCTCGGCCATGCTGGCGAGCGGCCCCGGACCATTGGTGAGCGTCAGCACCAGGCGGTCGCCTAAGGCTGCGAACAGCGCGACCAGTGCAACAGCGATCGTCAGCGCCAGTATGTGGGCGCCGGCGAAGACGCCGCGGGCTTCAGCAAAGCGGCCGGCGCCGAGATGGCGGGCAAGCAGGCTCGCCATGCCGCTGACGACGAGGGTGGCCAACGCCACGGTGAGAATGAAGATCGGAAACACCGTGGTCACGGCGCCGACGGCTTCGGCGCCGACATAGATGCCGAGCATGATGGCATCGGCCACCGTCAACAGCCCGTTCATGCTCATGACGAAGATGATCGGCAGCGCCGTTTTCAAGAAGATCGCGCCGAGCGGCGCGGTCAAGTAGGCATTCGGCTTGGAGGTGTCCTTGGACATCCCGCACTCCTGTTCTCGCATTTCGATTGGGAAGAGGAGGGGCTCGCATTGCCTGCCACACGAAATGCGATCGGGGCGAGAGGATATCGTCAGAAGTCAGATTTCACCGAGACTGGAAGCCTGCGAGCGGCGGGGATCTGAAGCCCGGAAAGGGAGGTAGCGCCAAGCCGCATCGCCGTCAAGCCGGGGGACGATGACCCTTGCGCGTCATGAGACAAGCGGTGCCTTGCCGTAGTCGCTATGGGCCTGTTCGCGCAGCTTTCTCGGACGGTTTGCGCAACAATGTTCCGAGAAAGCGCCGGATCGTGTAACGAAAAGCCGTTGACGCCTCAGGCATTTGTGTTTATCAACTCGGCCCATGAAAAATTTTGCGGTTATTCTTGTGGTGGGACGGCGCATGGGCAGGATGGTGTAACCATCCGGCGGTAGCCACCCATGCGCTGAACGAGGCTCCTGACGGGGCCTTTTTTTATGCCTTCAAACAAGCTAAGCACCCAACTGGGAAAAGGGACGGAAGCAAGTCAATGAGCGGTACAGAAAACCAGATGACAGGCGCGGAGATCGTTCTCCAGGCACTGAAGGACAATGGCGTCGAGCATATCTTCGGCTATCCCGGTGGCGCCGTGCTTCCGATCTACGACGAAATCCACCAGCAGGACGATATCCAGCACATCCTCGTTCGCCACGAGCAGGGCGCCGGCCACATGGCCGAAGGCTATGCCCGCTCCACCGGCAAGGTCGGCGTCATGCTGGTCACCTCCGGCCCAGGTGCTACCAATGCAGTGACGCCGCTGCAGGACGCGCTGATGGATTCGATCCCGCTCGTCTGCATCTCCGGCCAGGTTCCGACCTCGCTGATCGGCTCCGACGCCTTCCAGGAATGCGACACGATCGGCATCACCCGGCCTTGCACCAAGCACAACTGGCTGGTTCGCGACGTCAACGATCTCGCCCGCATCATCCATGAGGCCTTCCGCGTCGCCCAGTCCGGCCGTCCGGGCCCGGTCGTTGTCGATATCCCGAAGGACGTCCAGTTTGCGACCGGCACCTACACGCCGCCGTCTGCCGTCCCGACCCAGAAGAGCTACCAGCCGAAGAAGCAGGGCGATCTGAAGAAGATCGAGGAAGCGGTCGAACTGATGCGCAATGCGCGCCAGCCGATCATCTATTCCGGCGGCGGCGTCATCAACTCCGGCCCTGAAGCCTCGCATCTGCTGCGCGAATTGGTCGAGCTCACCGGTTTCCCGATCACCTCGACGCTGATGGGGCTTGGCGCCTATCCGGCCTCCGGCAAGGCCTGGCTCGGCATGCTCGGCATGCACGGCACCTATGAGGCCAACATGGCGATGCATGACTGCGACGTCATGATCTGCATCGGCGCCCGCTTCGACGACCGCATCACCGGCCGCCTCAACGCGTTTTCGCCGAACTCCAAGAAGATCCACATCGACATCGACCCGTCGTCGATCAACAAGAACGTCCGCGTCGACGTGCCGATCCTCGGCGATGTCGGCACGGTTCTGGAAGACATGGTTCGCCTCTGGCGCGCCGCTTCCAAGTCGACCGACAAGGCACGTCTCTCGGACTGGTGGGAGATGATCACGAAGTGGCGCGCCCGCAATTCGCTCGCCTATGCGCCGAACGACGACGTCATCATGCCGCAATATGCGATCCAGCGGCTCTATGAGCTGAGCAAGGACCGCGACACCTACATCACCACGGAAGTCGGCCAGCATCAGATGTGGGCAGCCCAGTTCTTCGGCTTCGAGCAGCCGAACCGCTGGATGACCTCGGGCGGCCTCGGCACCATGGGCTACGGCTTCCCGGCGGCGATCGGCGTGCAGGTCGCGCACCCGAACAGCCTCGTCGTCGACATCGCCGGTGACGCCTCGATCCAGATGTGCATCCAGGAAATGTCCTGCGCGGTCCAGTACGGCCTGCCGGTCAAGATCTTCATCCTCAACAACCAGTACATGGGCATGGTGCGCCAGTGGCAGCAGCTGCTTCACGGCAACCGCCTGTCGCATTCCTACACCGAAGCGATGCCTGACTTCGTCAAGCTGGCGGAAGCCTATGGCGGCGTCGGCATCCGTTGCGACAAGCCGAGCGAGCTCGACGCAGCGATCCGCAAGATGATCGACACGCCGGCGCCGGTTATCTTCGATTGCCGCGTCGCCAACCTCGCCAACTGCTTCCCGATGATCCCCTCGGGCAAGGCCCACAACGAGATGCTGTTGCCCGACGAAGCCACGGACGAAGCGGTCGCCAACGCGATCGACGCCAAGGGCCGTCAGCTGGTCTGAGATAGGTAGAGGAACCACTCACATGAACGCACACCTTCAACCGACCGGCTCCGCCTACTTCATCGCCAAGGAGACCGAAGTCGCCGAAACCCACACGCTTTCGGTTCTCGTCGACAACGAACCGGGCGTCCTTGCCCGCGTCATAGGCCTGTTCTCCGGTCGCGGCTACAACATCGAGAGCCTCACGGTTTCGGAAACGGAACACGAGGCGCACCTGTCGCGCATCACCATCGTGACGCGCGGCACGCCGCACGTGCTCGACCAGATCAAGAACCAGCTGGAACGGCTGGTTCCGGTCCACCGCGTCCTCGACCTGACCGTGCGCGCCGCCAGCCTGGGCCACGACCGGCCGATCGAACGCGAACTGGCGCTCGTCAAGGTACACGGCTCGGGCGACCACCGCGTCGAGGCTCTGCGCCTTGCCGACGCCTTCCGCGCCTCGGTCATCGACGCCAACATCGATCACTTCGTCTTCGAAATCACCGGCAAGCCGTCGAAGATCGAGCAGTTCATCGCCATCATGAAGCCGCTCGGCCTCATCGAGGTCTGCCGCACCGGCATCGCAGCGATGAACCGCGGCCCGCAGGGCATGTGATTTTGCCGAGGTGAGGGGCTCGCGTGCATTCTTGCGCGCGAGATTTTCCGAGCGGGATTGCCCCTCGCACTTTGTGCGGAGGCTGCCCCTCACCCCAGCCCTCTCCCGGCAGGCGGGGAGAGGGGGCGCTCGCACCCAGCGAGCCGCTTCTTTCCTCCTTCATGGTGACCGTCCATCAAAGGCACGCTTCTGCTGAAGATGCTAAGCGCTCGCGGTTCAAGGGAACCGGGCGCCCGCTGCACGTTTCCTTCTCCCCGCTTGGGGGAGAAGGTGGCCGGCAGGCAGGATGAGGGGCCGCCGCAGTTGCAGCCGAAACCTCCCGGCCGGCCGGATGATCGGTGCACGCGCATGCGACCGAAGCCGCCAGACGTCACGCGCGTGGTTGACTTCGCACGGCATTTCTCGCCGAGTATTCCCTCAGAAGATTTCTCACGATCGCAGGTGCCTGATGAATTCTACCAAGATGAAGGCCTTGGTCCTTACGAGATATCGTGGTTCCGATGCCGCGGAGTTGCGCGACGTGCGGCGCCCACGCGCAGCGCGCGGCGAGGTGCTTGTCCGAGTGCATGCCGCCGGCCTCAATCCGGTCGACTACAAGACGCGCGACGGCATGCTGAAAGTCGTCCAGCGCTATCCCTTGCCTGTCGTCATGGGCAACGAACTCTCAGGCGTCGTCGAGGAACTGGGAGAAGGCGTCGCGTCGTTTGCGCCGGGCGACCGGGTCTTTGCGCGCATGCCCAAAGACACCATGGGGGGCCTTGCTGAGTATGCCGTCGTGCCCGAACAATTCCTGGCGAAGATGCCTGCATCGATCGACTTCAACACGGCAGCCGGCGTGCCGCTTGCCGGCCTTACCGCCTTGCAGGCGCTGCGCGACGAGCTTCATGTGGGGCGGGGCAGCCGGATCTTCATCCCCGGTGGCGCCGGCGGTGTGGGTACTTTCGCCATTCAGCTGGCGAAATGGCTGGGCGCGGAGGTCACGACGACCGCATCGCCCCGCGGCCGCGCGCTGGTCGAGGCGCTCGGCGCCGACGTGGTGATCGACTACACGAAGGAGCGCTTCGAGGAGCGCTTGCGCGACATGGACGGCGCCTTCGATCTGCTGGGCGGCGAGACGCTCCTAAAATCCTTCGGCGTCGTCAAGCGCGGCGGCAAGGTGGTTTCCATCGCCGGCATGCCCGAGCCCGAAACCGCGCGAAAGGATCTCGGCCGCGGGCTGTTCCTCAGGGCGCTGTTCTGGCTTGCGTCCTATAAGATACGCGCCGTCGCCCGGAAACACGGCGTCTCCTATCGCTACCTCTTCATGCATCCTGATGGTGCCGAGCTTGCCGAACTCGCAGGCCTCATCGACGCCGGGACGGTCAGGCCGGTGATCGACCGCGTGTTTGCACTGAACGATGTCGCCGAAGCCTTCGCCTATCTGGAATCCGGTCGCGCCAAGGGCAAGGTGGTGGTGGAGATTGCGGGCGTCACTGCGTGATCGACGCTTGCGGTGGCGGTTCTTTGCGATAAACCGCAGCGCGCAGAAGGCAGACGTTTCGTGAGGATGGTCCCTCACTCCCTTTCTCTCAGGGACGGGCAGGTTGCCAACGGCCTATCGGAGCGAGTGAATGCGTATTTCCATTTCACCGCAAGTCCACTGGTCTTAGGCTGTCACAGACCTGGTATGCTCTTGGTTTGGTCGGCGATGAAATCGCAAAATCGCCGAACGCGAAGCGGTATCATCGAGCCGAAGGCGTGCACCACGTTGAGAGGCTGCGGCGGCAGGTCCAGTTCAGTGGAGATATCGATCAGCCGGCCGTCGTTCAACTCGTCCTGAACCACACACTTCATGAGCAGTGCCGCCCCCAGACCGTGGAGTGCCGCTGCCCGCAGTGCCTGCCCGGTATCGCAATCCACGCGGCCCTGCGGTGAAAACTGCTTGCCGCCCGCAAAGACCATCGGGCTCGGATGACCACGCACAATGTATCGGGCGAAGGGAAGAGCCGACGCCTCGTCTACTGAACGCGGCTTGCCGTGTTTCTCGAGGTAAGCTGGAGACGCGACGATCACCATGTTGACATTCGCTAGCTTTCGTACGCGCAGTTCGCCTTGGCCACCGCCGCCCACGCGGAAGGCCACGTCGTAATCCTCCCGGATCAAATCAACTTGCCGGTCTGCGAGCCCCACCTCCAGCTTGATGGCGGGAAAGGCCGATGCGAAATCTCGAAATATCGGGGTCAAGAAGTAGCGGGCAAGATCGCTTGGCATGCTGAACCGAATTCTGCCGGCGAGCGTGTCCTCACGGCTGGCGACCTCGTCCGACGTATCAAGCTGGCGCAGGAGAGGAGCAACCTTGTCGAACAAGGATTGCCCTTCGAAGGTTAGAACCAATGCTCGCGTTGACCTCAGAAACAGGCGGGCCCTGACCAAGGTCTCCAACCTTCCGACGCTCCTCGAGACGGCAGACGGCGATGTCCTCAGGATCTTGGCCGCAGCGCTGAACGAACCGCTCTCCACGGTCCTGACGAACGCGATCAAGCCAGGCGTCTCGTTCAGCAGATTGGGCATCTACACCTCGCAGGCACATGTCATGTGCTCATGAACCCGCTAATGCGCCGTCCAAGGCATCTCTATCTCCATGACACCTAACATGGAGACGAAAATGAAGACACTTCAAGGAAAGGTCGCCGTCATTACTGGCGGCAACAGCGGCATCGGAAAGGCGACCGCCAAGCTCTTTGCCGAAGAAGGCGCCCAGGTCATCATCACGGCTCGACGCCAGGACCTTCTAGATCAAGCCGTTCAGGAAATCGGCTTCGGCGCGATCGGCATCCAGGGTGACGTGGCTGATCTCGCCCATCATCGGGCGGTCGCGGGCACAGTTGCGGAACGATTTGGCGCGGTCGATATCTACCTTGCCAACGCGGGCGTGATCGACCTCAAACCGACCGACGCAATCTCCGAAGAAGCCTATGACCGGCATTTTTCCATCAACACAAAGGGCGTCTTCTTCGGCGTTCAAGCCATCGCTCCCATCATGAACGAGGGCGGGAGCATCATCATCACCAGTTCGCTGGCGGCGACCAAGGTTCTCCCGAACCATAGCGTCTATGCCGGTTCCAAAGCTGCCGCAGCGGCGTTCGCGCGCAACTGGGCGATCGAGTTCAAGTCGCGCCGCATTCGCGTGAATGTTCTCAGCCCGGGGCCGACGGACACGGAAATCCTTGGAAAGCTCGGAATCTCCGAGGCTGAACGCGTACCCTTTCTCGAGCACATGGCCGAGACGATCCCGGCTGGCCGGCTGGGCACGTCCGGGGAGCTTGCCAGTGCGGCACTCTTCCTCGCTTCGGATGCCGGTCGCTTCGTCAACGGCATCGAACTCCACGTCGACGGCGGAATGTTGCTTGTCTGACGGATAGCGGATGTCGCCGAACAGCAGCGAGGGCGTTTGATTGAACCGTCATCGATGTTGCACCGACTGCGCCTCCGGCGCGCAGTCGGGCTGAGCGGCTGAGGGCGCGGTCAACGTTATCGCGACGCTTCTCTCAAATCATCTCCAGCGACCGCTTGCGCTTCGGCGGCGGGAAGGCGTGGTCGAGGGCGCCGAGGTCTTCGGCGGTCAGGTGGATGTCCATTGCGTCGCGGTTTTCGCGGAGGCGGTCGGCCGAACCGGTCTTGGGGATCGAGATGACGCCGGGGCGGGTCTTGAGGAAGGCAAGGGCGATCTGGGAGGGCGTCGCCTGATGCGCCTTGGCGATGTGAATGAGATCGGGGTGGCGCAAGAGCCGACCCTCGTCGAGCGGAGAATAGGCCATGATGGCGATGCCTTGGCTCTGGCACCAGGGCAAGAGGTCGTATTCGATGCCGCGGCGCGACAGGTTGTAGAGCACCTGGTTGACGGCGACGTTTTTGCCATCCGGCACGTCCAGCAGCTCCTCCATGTCGTCGACATCGAAGTTCGAGACGCCCCAGGCGCCGATCTTGCCTGATTTCTTCAGCGCCTCGAAGGCGGCAACCGTTTCCGCCAGCGGATAGCCGCCGCGCCAGTGCAGGAGGTAGAGATCGATATGGTCGACGCCGAGATGCTTCAGGCTGCGCGCGCAGGCGGCCTCGGTGCCAATGCGGCTGGCGTTGGACGGCAGCACCTTGCTGACGATGAAGGCCTCGTCGCGGCGCCCGCGCACCGCTTCGCCGACCACGCGCTCCGAGGCGCCGTTGCCATACATTTCGGCCGTGTCGATCAGCGTCAGGCCGAGATCGAGGCCGAGCTGCAGGCTCTTCACCTCATCGGCCTTGCGTGCTGCGCTGTCGCCCATGCGCCAGGTGCCTTGGCCAAGAACCGGGATCGAGCGGCCGTCGGGAAGTGTCGTCGTCGGGATCGGATCGTGCATGCTTTTCTCCTCGCGGCCGAAATTGCCCACAGCGGCCGCAGCTTTCAAGATGCGCCTCTCACGCTGTAGCACTTAGACGTGCGCCCCGTTGCTATCCGTAAAAGCGGAAACGCTTTCAGGAAATCGGCGGGTAGCGGGCAATCTAGCGCATCCCGCCGGTCTTTCGAGCCTTCATCCGGCAAGCCGCCCGCGCTCCTTTTCCATGCGCTGCAGGATCTCGACGAAGGCGCGCACGCGCGCCGGGCGGAAATGGGAGGGCGGATAGACGACATGGATACCGCCCGAGGGCAGCGACCAGTCGGAAAGCAACCGCACCAGCCGGCCCTCGGCGATGTCGGTTCGCACCTGATAGTCCGGCAGCACGGCAAGCCCGATGCCGGCGACAGCGCAGCAGTGGGCGGAATCGATGCTGTCGGCGGTCACCAGCGCCTTGCCGTGGATTGCCGCCCCGTTGCCGGAAGCATGCGTGAAGGTCCATTCCAGCGGCGCCTTCAGCGCGCCGTTGGCGATCCAGTCTGCCTCCATCAATTGATTGGGGTGCGTGATGTCCCCGAGCTTTGCGGCATAGGCGGGCGCTGCGACGAGGTGCTGCTGAAACGTGCCGATGCGTTTTGCCCGTTCGCTGGAAACCACCAGCCAGCCGGCGCGAATGGCGAGATCGAGGCGCTTCTCGATCATGTCGAGAACCGTGTCGTTGAAGCTCAGCTCCACCCGCATGGCGGGATAGGCCGCGAGATAGGCGGCGACGGCGTTGGTTACGACCTTGGCGCCATAGTCGAGCGGTGCCGTCAGTGTCAGCGTGCCGCTCGGGATCTCGGTTTCAGCTGAGACCGCGCCGACGGCCTCATCGGCATCGCGCAGGATCAGCGCGCAGCGCTCGTAGAAGCGCTGGCCGGTGGCGGTCGGGCTTAGCCGCCGTGTGGTGCGCACGAGCAGGGTGGTGCCCAGCTCCTTTTCGAGTTGGGCGACCTGATGGCTGACGGCGGCTTTGGCAAGCCCGAGCCGTTCGGCAGCCGCGGTGAAAGAGCCGCACTCGACCACGGCAACAAAATGCGAGAGGCGATTTAAATTTACAGTCATTCGAAATTCTTCGCGATTGTCTGAGGTTGTCAGACAGTCTGTTCGGACTGCCGGGCTTTTTCAAGAGCGCCCGTGCCGTCATCCTGCCGGGCACGACAAAAGCCCAAGGAGACCCCATGCAGATCCAGTTGACCCGGCGGACCGCACTCAAGACGGCAGCGGCGGCCGGCGCCGCCATCCTCATTCAGCCGGTCGGTGGCCGCTTTGCCAATGCGGCCGCAGCGCTCGAATGGCGCTATTTCCAGGCGGATGATGCCGGCTTCAACCGTACACCGGTGCTGCTGACCGGAAAGAGCGAGGCGATCCTGATCGATGGCGGCTTCACGTTTTCCGACGGCCGGGCGGTGGCCGAGGCAATCAAGGCAACGGGCAAGCGGCTGACGACCATCTATGTCAGCTGCAACGACCCGGATTTCTATTTCAGCCTCAAGCCGATCGTCGAAGCCTTTCCGGATGCGAAGGTCATCGCCGCTTCAGCGACCGTCGAGGCGATCAGGGCCAATGTTGAAGGAAAGCTTGAAACCTGGGGGGCGCAGTTGAAGGACAATGGCCCGCAGACGCTCGCCGATGTGGTGATGCCGACGCCCGACGACCGCACCGCGTTGACGCTCGAAGGCAGCACGATCGAGATCGTCACGATCGAGGGGATGAAGGACCGGCGCTATCTCTTCGTGCCGGAACTGCAGGCGATTTTCGGTGGCGTGCTCGTCTATTCCGGCTCGCATGTCTGGGTGGCCGACGAGGCGACGGCGGAAGGGCGGCAGAAATGGATCGAGGCGCTCGATGCCATGGCGACGCGCAAGCCCGCGATCGTCGTGCCGGCGCACAAGAGTGCTGGCGGGCCGGAGGGCGTCGAGGCCATCCGCTTCACCCGCGATTATCTCGCAGCCTTCAACGAGGCGGCGGCCGCCGCCAAGGACAGCGGCGAGCTGATCGCAGCGATGACAAAGCGCTATCCGGATCTGCCCGGTGTCGCGACGCTCGAGCTCGGCGCCAAGGTCGCCAAGGGCGAGATGAAGTGGGGCTGAGGCCGACCACCGTTCCTGCACAGGCGAGGCGGCGACCGGTCACATGAATGTACGGATGCTGAAAACGGTGCGCACCAAGACCAAGGACACTGTTACTTTAGGAGTTCAAAGGCGCGAACAAATCCCGGAAAGGCATTGGTAGCGACGCCCGTCGCGTAGATTTCGGCTGTGCCGTCGCTGCTGCATGTGATGGCGATTGTGCCGTCGATTTGGAGAAATAGAGCGACTGCGCCACCGTCCCACGGCACCAGCTTCCAGTCCCTTCCACCTGTGACGAGACGCATGACCTCCTGCTGCACCTTCTGACATTCGGTGAAGGATGGCGTTGTCATAGACTGCCTCTCCTCTGATCGCGCCATGGCTGGGGCCGTGAACACGAAAGTGGCGAGAGCGGCAACAATCGTCCTCCTCATTGTGGCCTCCTACCCACGTGCATGACAGCGAGAGTACACACACGGCTGAGGCTGGACAACGACGGGCTTGGGCGCGTTGTCATCGCATTGCTACCCCATCACCGAGGCCTCTCGGCAGGCCGCTCAATCAACCGACTGGTCGCTTCCTTGCTCCGACCATCTACCGTTGAGCCGGAGCCCGAGAGGCGTGTAGGGACCCCCTTAATGGCCTCAAGTAAGATTCCGCCAGGCCCATCCCACCGGGGCCCGGCACGACATAACGGGGTCTGAGGGACGCAGGGCCCAGGCGGGTACCCTAGCGCTGCCCTAGGTCCAAAGTCGCACGAACGTTGTAGACAAACTGCTGTATTATACGGTTTTTTGGCAATTTATCGGCGAGGGGAAACTTGTCACCATGACAAGTTCGCGGCTGATGCCGGCTAATAGGTCAATTATGCTGACCCAATTGACCGGGAGGAAACCATGCAGGCCGATACGCTGCTGGCGCTGTTTTTGTTCGCATTCACCACTTCGATCACGCCGGGGCCGAACAACATGATGCTGTTCGCGTCGGGCGTGAATTTCGGTTTCGTGCGCACCATTCCGCATATGCTGGGCATCGGCGCCGGCTTCTTCCTGCTGCTCATCGCCGTCGGTTTCGGCCTCGGTGCGCTGCTCCATTCCGTGCCGGTCGTCTACACGGCGCTGAAGTTCGCAGGCGGTGCCTATCTCATCTGGATCGCCTGGAAGATCGGCACCTCGCGTTCGCTGTCCGAAGGCAAGGCCAGCGCACAGCCGATGACCTTCATCGGGGCTGCCGCCTTCCAATGGGTCAATCCCAAGGCGTGGGTGATGGCGGTGTCAGCGATGGCGACCTATACCAGCAGCGAAAGCTACCTCTTCAGCGTGCTCGTCGTCGGCGTCGTCTTTGCGCTCGTCAACGTGCCGAGCGTTTCCACATGGGCGGGCTTCGGTTCGGCGCTGCGCCAATGGCTCTCGGAACCGTCGCGGCTGAAATGGTTCAACATCACCATGGCGGTGCTTCTCGTCATCAGTCTCTGGCCGATGCTAAAATAGTGCGAATTGTGGTTTCATCAGCATCAGCCAGAAGATGCCGGTGACGGCAAAGAAGGCCGGGAAGCCGCAGGCAAACCAGATGGCATAGAGCCGGTCGAACTCCGGTGGTAGCGGCGCACCGTTGGCCGTTGCAAGCCGGGCGAGATCGCGCAGCCGCAACTGGATCCAAACGACCGGCAGCCAGAAGAGGCCGGTGACGACATAGAGGATCAGCGACAGCGCGATCCATCCTTCCGTCAGCGACCAGCCGATGCTCGTCGCCAGCAGGTAACCGGTGATCGGCTGGAGCAGCACCGCTGTCGCGGTGAAGACCGTGTCGGCGACGTGCGCGATCAGCCGGGCATCGCGCGTGCGCTTGGCCATAAGCATGAAGAAGGCGATACCAGCGCCGGTGCCGAAGAGCACCGCGGCACCGATAACATTGGCAGGGCGCAGCAGATCTTCGAGCATCATCAGCGTTCATCCAGTATGGTCAGCGTCGCCAGCGTGAGAAGCAGCGACGGCAGCACCTTGACGAGCGGCCCGAGCGGATCGGCCCAAAGTTGGGGTTCGACGAGGGGAGCGGAGGCGAGATAGGCGACCGACAGTGCGAGCATGCCTAGATGGCGCAGATGATACATTCGGAACTGCATGGCAAATGATCGCCGGCAGCGGAAGCCGGCTTGCTCGGTGGCCTGGTCCGAAGCGCATCGGACCAGACTTGTTATGGTGACAATTGCGGGTACCCGCGGGCGTTGAAATCGATTTCGAATCCGGGGTTTATGCGCTACGACTTTATGAGGAGGCAGCGCCATCTTTGTGCCTGTGATGGCACAGCGTTGCGAGGAGCCAGGCAATGTCCGAACACCATCATGGCCACGATCATCACGATCACGACCATCACCACGACAACCATTTCACCGACATGGAAGCGCGGGTGAAGGCGCTGGAGACGGTGCTGACAGAGAAGGGGTTGATCGACCCGGCGGCGATCGATGCGATCGTCGAGACCTATGAGACGAAGATCGGTCCGCGCAACGGCGCGCGTGTGGTCGCCAAGGCCTGGGTGGATCCGGAATTTGCCGAGTGGCTGAAGCGCGATGCGACGGAAGCGATCGCCAGCCTCAGTTATACCGGCCGGCAGGGCGAGCATATGCGCGCCGTGTTCAACACGCCCGAAACCCATAACCTCGTCGTCTGCACGCTCTGTTCCTGTTACCCCTGGTCGGTGCTCGGTCTGCCGCCGGTCTGGTACAAGGCGCCGCCCTATCGTTCGCGCGCCGTCATCGATCCGCGCGGTGTGCTCCAGGAATTCGGCCTGACGCTTCCCGAGACGACGCGCATTCGCGTTTGGGATTCGACGGCGGAACTGCGTTATCTCGTGATCCCCGAGCGCCCGGCAGGGACGGAAGGATTCAGCGAGGACGAGCTTGCTGCCCTCGTCACCCGCGACGCGATGATCGGGACGGGCCTGGCACTTTCTGCGGAGGTGCTTCGATGAACGGTCCACACGATCTCGGCGGCGCCCACGGCCTCGGCCCGGTGGCGCCTGAAAAGGACGAGCCCTACTTCCATGCGGAGTGGGAAAAGCGGGCGCTCGGCGTCACGCTTTCCTGCGGCGCCTTTGGCGCCTGGACGATCGACGAAAGCCGGCATGCGCGCGAAAACTTGGCCCCGGCGACCTATCTCTCGGCGAGCTATTACGAGATCTGGACGCGCGCGCTCGAAACCCTGTTGAAGCGCCACGGCTTCGTGACCCAGGCCGAACTCGATGGCGGCCACAGGCTGGAACAGGGTGCGGCGCCGAAACGGGTGCTGAAGGCCGACATGGTGGCGGGCGTGCTCGCCAAAGGCGGCCCCTGCGATCGTCCGGTCGAGGGGCGCCCACGCTTTGCCGCCGGCGACCGGGTGCGCACGAAAAACTTCAATCCGGAGACCCATACGCGCCTGCCGCGCTATGCCCGTGCCAAGCTCGGCCGGGTCGAGGCGGTGCAGGGCTCTTTCGTCTTTCCTGACGACAACGCCCATGGCCGCGGCGAAAATCCACAATGGGTCTACACGGTCGTTTTCGATGGGCCGGAGATCTGGGGCGAGGGCGCCGACCCGACGCTGACCGTCTCGATCGATGCCTGGGAGAGCTATCTTGAGCACGTGTAAGGTGACATCGCCGCTGATTGCCTCGGCCGAACTGCCGAAGTCACCGGAGGGCGATCCGGTCTTTGCCGAGCCCTGGCAGGCGAACGCCTTCGCCATGACCGTGCGCCTGCACGAAAAGGGTGTGTTCTCCTGGCCCGAATGGGCAGAAGCGCTTTCGGCCGAACTTTACAAACCCGGCCGCAAGGCCGATGCCAGCGACTACTACGACTGCTGGGTGGCCGCACTCTCGCGCCTCGTCACGGAGCTTTCGCTCGCCTCCGGTCGAGAACTGGAAGACCTGACGCTGAGCTGGCAGCGCGCGGCGGAGGCAACGCCGCATGGGCAACCGATCGTGATCGAGAACGATCCGCTGCGGTGAGGCGGCCTGCCGGTTCCATCATATGGCAACTCGGAGCGCTGCAAAGGCATCGCATCATTGCGGTGACTGTGCGGCGCTCTCGGCCCTGCGAGCTTCCAGATCGGTGAAGAGTGAGTAGGCGACATAATATTTGTAGATGTTGCCGACATACTGCACGGTCTCGCGGCCGATCACCTTCGCCGCCCCGTTCTCGACATTGCCGAACCAGATGTTCGGATCGAGCCCCATTTCATTGGTGATACGGCGGATCTTGCGCAGGTTTCCGGGGCCGGCATTGTAGGCGGCGAAAGCAAGCAATGTCCGGTTGACGGGATCGAGGCCCGGCTCATTGAGATAGGTGGTGATCAGATAGCGCATGTATTTGGCGCCGGCTTCGATGTTGCGGTTCGGATCCTTTTCTACGCCGTTAATGCCGACCGACTTGTCGGCGGCCGTTGTCGGCAGCAATTGCATGATGCCAACGGCGCCGCGCGGGCTGCGCTTGCTCTGGTCGAGTTGCGATTCCTGATAGCCCTGCGCGGCAAGCAGCAGCATGTTGAAGTCGTAGGTGGTGGCGTGTGTCTCGAAGAAGCCACGCAGGGTGCGATACTTTTCAAGCTCGGAGCGCTCGTAGGCGGCACGCACCATCTTCTCGCTCTGGTAATAGCGCTTCTTCAGAACGTTGCCGAAGGCGGTACCGACCTTGTGGGTCTTGATGAAGGCATTCAAGGTGGCCGCGAGCTTCGGGCTGTCCCTGCGGATGGCCCAAGCGATCTCGCCTTCCGCAGCAATGGCGATATCCTCATGCAGAACGACGCGATCGAACACGGTTGCCCATATGCGCGCCTTGTGATCATCGACGACGCACCAGGGAAGAAGGCCAGCATTGACCATCTCCATCAGGTCCTCGTCTTCCAGGTTTTCGTCGATCGGCCGGATATCGATCCCGGTATTGCCGGATGCCTTCAGGCGGGCGTTCAGCGCGCCGAGGTGTTCGAAGTAGCTGCTGCTCTGCCGCGCAAACACCGTCTTTCCGCCGAGGTCGTCAAGCGTTGCGATCGACTGGGCCGACGGACCCGTCACTAGTATTTCGTTGACGCCCGTTGCCAGCGGATCGGTAAAGTCGACGACCTCCTTGCGCGAGGACGTGATCGTCAGGTTGGCGGCAACGATGTCGCCGCGTCCCTCGACAAGGGCCGGAAGCAACAGATCCCGGCTGGTTGGCACATAGACGACCTTGATCCTGTCGATCTCCTTTTTCTGGTCCTTGTTGAGTTCCTCTGCGAGCGCATTGCCGGTCTCCACCGCTGTGCCCAATTGCTCGCCGCGGTCGATGAAGTAGATCGTCTTGCTGAAGGGGACGAGAATGCGGATCAGGCGGCGTTGCTGCATGCCGTCGAAATCGCCAGTCCAGGCGCGGTAGCCGGGTGTCTGCTCCTGGGCCCGAGAGTTGCCGGGCGAAAGGCCTGCAAGACCTAGGGCGGAAAGGATAAAAAAGGCGCGCGCCAATTCGACCCGCGCGACGACAGCGAGAAGCGTGAACATTGCCCAGACCCCCAAAGTTGCTCTCTAGTCGGCCACAGCCAAAGTTGCCACGCTCTGGCCCAGACTGGATGAATTGAGATTACGCTCCCTGCAACCGTAAACAAGCAGTTTGGAATATGTGGCATTCGGTGGCTGCAGTCGTGCACGGACACTGTCGCGGCGCGGGAACTGCCGAGACGTCATCGGCAGGGACGTGTTTGTCAGGTGCCGTAGTAGGTTGCCTGATCCAGATCGGTGAGCAGGTCAGGCCCAACAGGTTTCCACCCGAGCAAGGCTCGCGTCCGGGCGCTGGACGCGGCCATGTTGCCGCCGGCCATGCCGGCAAACCAGCCGAAATGCGCGGGCGGGCGGGCTTCGACCGGCAGGCCGAGATTTCGGCCGATGATCTCGGCGATCTGTCGGAACGGGATCTTTTCGTCCGCCACAGCGTGGTAGACGCACTCGCTCGTGCCGCTTTCAAGCGCAAGCCGATAGACCCGTGCTGCATCATCCCGGTAGACGCCCGACCAGCAATTGGCGCCATCATCCAGATACGCCGAAACGCCCGTCTGGCGCGCAAGACGCACGAGGATGGGGACGAAGCCATAGTCACCCACGCCGTGAACCGAAGGCGCGAGCCGGACCGTTGCCGCCCGAATGCCGCGCTCGGCAAGGGCACGGGCAGCGGCTTCGGATTTGCGCGGCACGGCGGCATTGGGCCGATCGGTTTCCGTGGCACCGAGCGGCAGCCCGGCGAGACCCGAGGTTACGAGTAGCGGCCGATCCGATCCGGCGAGACCCTCACCCAGAAGCGCGATGACGCGCTGATCCTCGGCCGCACTTTCCAGGAAACTGGAAAAGTCCTGGTCGAGCGGGCCATGGACGAAGTCATGCCTGAAGGCCGTGTGAATGACGGCATCGGCTTGCCCTGCGGCCCGCTGCAGGACCGCCGCGGACTCAAGCCCGCCTTCGACGACCGAAGCCCCGGTTGCGGCGAGGGTTGCGGCCTTTTCCCTGGAGCGTGCCAGGCCGGACACCCTGTGCCCCGCCGCGATCAGGTCCTTGACCACGGCCGACCCGACCCAGCCGGTCGCGCCCGTTACGAATACATGCATTGCAGTTCTCCTTGATGTGGTGGCCTTGCGTGGGCGTAAGCGCCGGCGCTCAACCGAAACGATGGCGCCGATCAGGCGAGGCGCATCGTCACTTCGATGTCCTGGGCAAACGGTGTCGACAGGTAGGTGCCGGGGGCCGAACGGATGTAGTCGAGATATTCCGGGCAACTGTCGGCGTCGTCGGCGATGATCAGGGCGCCTGGACGCAGGCGAGGCTCGATCAGCTTGAAGACGTCGAGATAGATCGGTTTTGCCCCGTCGAGCAGCACCAGATCGATCGCGTCGGGAAGGTCGGTGAAAGTCGTCAGCGCGTCACCCTGCCGGATCTCGACGAGATCCTCGAGACCGGCTGCGGTGAGGTTCTGTCCGGCCCGCGCCACCTTCGCCGGTTCGAATTCGCTGGTGATCAGCTCGCCGCCGCCGTTGTCGCGCAGCGCCGCTGCGAGAAAGAGCGTCGAAATGCCGAAGGACGTTCCGAACTCGACGATCCGGCGGGCGCGGCTCGCGCAGGCGAGCATGTAGAGGAGGTTGCCGGTCTCACGCGAAACCGGAAGCCACAGATCCTTCAAGAGCCCGTAGAGCTGCAGATATTCGGTCTTGCTGTGCAGCAATCGTTCGCGTTCGCTTGCGGGCAGTTGCGCGACTGCGGGGCTGGTCGCGGCATCGGCCTCGTCGAATAGGCGGTCGAGAAGGCCCTTGAGAGGCTGGCTGGTGAGCGTGGTCATCGGATGTTCCTTCGTTTTCGATGGGCTTGCGTTCACGAGGAAAAATACGAATAATTCGTCGCATTCGCTAATCGCATTGCGGACAGTGCCAATGGCCAACAGATCAAGTGCCCGTATTTCTTCACGAAAAGCGCCCAAGCAGGCGCGTTCGAACGAGCTGGTAAAGGCCATTCTCCAGGCTGCTGTTCAGGTTTTGGAGGAGGAGGGAGCGCAGCGATTTACCACGGCCCGCGTCGCGGAACGGGCGGGCGTCAGCGTCGGGTCGCTGTACCAGTATTTTCCCAACAAGGGCGCGATCCTGTTCCGCCTGCAAAGCGACGAATGGCGGCAGACGTCGGGGCTGCTGGCGACGATCCTCAGTGACGGGTCGTGGTCGCCGCTCGATCGGCTGCGGTCACTGGTTCACGCCTTCCTGCGCTCGGAATGCGAGGAAGCGGCCGTTCGGGTTGCCCTGGGCGACGCGGCACCCCTTTATCGCGATGCGCCCGAAGCCCGGGAAGCCAAGGAGGCCAACGATCCGCTCATCGACCAGTTCATGATCGAGCTTCTTCCGAACGCACCCACCGACCTCAGGGAACTTGCCGGTGACCTGATCATGACGACGATGACGACGGTGGGGAAGGATTTTTCGGGAACGGCGCGCAGCGATGCGGAGATCGAGGCCTATGCGGATGCGATGGCCGACATGTTCTCGGCCTATCTCGTGGCGAAGGGCGCCGGCACCTGATGCATCCCGAAAATTGTGAGCGTCCCGGCGATTTTGAGCGCAGGGCGTCTCGGGTCACGCAGGGTGAGACGAATGTGCGGGCTCGACTGTAACTCTTTGAAATACCTTGCCAACAAAGCCCAGTCGGCGTTGGCTGGGTTACCCCTCAGCTCTTCGTCGCCTCGCTCTTTTCGAACTGCCGGTAGCATTCATCCGCCACCTGCTGCAGCAGATCGCGCGGCACCTCGCCGGTGACGGCGTAGCCGAGCGGGCCGTCGATCCAGTAGAAGGTCTCGACGCCGTCGTTCTCGTCGATGCGGAAGCTGGTTTCGCGGTTGTCGTCGTTGCGGCCGAGCAGCACCGTCAGCCGTCGGCCGGTGCCATCCTCATACATGAACATCGCGCCTGCCTTGCCGTTGACCGGCAGCAGCCGGCCGCCGACCAGCGAGAAGCCGAGCGAGGAGAGATCAGGGATCGAGAGCGGATGATCGAGGCGCTTGCCAAGCCAGGTGGCGAGATGGGTCTGGTCGTCGGCGCCGACCTCGACGGCATGGCGCACTTCGCTCGCATAGACCAGGAAGGCCGATTGCGCCTGGCGCGGCAGGCTGTCGGCCGTCTGCGTCAGCCGGGGGCTTTGCTCGGGTGCGAGCAAGGAGGGCGCGTAAAGGCCGGTGAGGCCGCCGGCCGCAAAGAGCACCAGGCCGGCGGCGACGGCGCGGGCGATGCTGGCAAACGATCGGGTGTCCTTGCCGGGATCCTGTTGCGGGCGTTCGCTGCCGTTGCTCAGAAGCAGAGCCCGGTCATCGGCGTCGCTGCGGGCATAGCCGGCAAAGAGCGCGCGCAACTCGACCGCCTGCGCCCGCCATTGCCGGACCTCTTCGGCCTGCGTGGGGTTTTGCTCGAGCCATTGCTCGATCCGCAACCGCTCGCGCGGGCCAAGGGCGCCGTCGACATAGGCGTGCAGGTCGTCTTCGGAGACGGTGTTGTGGCCTTCCGTCATTTCGGTCTCCGCATGCTGATCACATTGTCGTCCTTCATGGCTTCTGCAAGCTGGCGCCGCGCGCGCGACAGGCGCGACATCACGGTGCCGATCGGTATGGCCATCATCTCGGCCACGTCCTGGTAGCGGTATCCTTCGATCACCACGAGCATCAGCACCGAGCGGTTCTCCGTGGAGAGCCCGTTCAGCGCCCGTTCGAGCCGCGAGCGCTCCAGCGGGTCGCTCTCGTGGGTCTCGGCCTCAAGGCCCAAGTCCTCGTCCAGCGCCACCTGCGGGTGCATCGCCACATAGCGGTGCCGGTTGCGGCCGAGATTGGTCATGATGGTGAAGGCCCAGGCGCGCAGGTTCACGCCGCGCCACTGCGCGCGGCGCGAAAGCACCTTCTCCACGCAATCCTGCAACAGGTCCTCGCCATCCGGGTCCGAGCGCACCAGGCTGCGGGCATAGCGCCGCAGTGCCGGCACCAGGGCCAGCACATCCTCTTCGAACCGGTCGGAGGCGGGGGGTGCCCCCGCATCCTCGTTGCCGCCGTTACGGCTTGGCGACATTCCATTCGCCCTTCTTCATGCCGTCGCCGGTCATGTCACCCATCTTCTTGTCCTTGATGAAGAAGTAGAGCGGCATACCGTCCTTGGCCCATTGCTTCTTGCCGTCCTTGCGCTCGACGACCGTATAGGCACCATCTGCCTTGGCGCTGGCTTCCGCGAAGAAGGGCGGCCAGTTCTTGGCGCAATCATCGTAGCACATGGACACGCCGCCATGATCGTCCTTGTAGGTGTAGAGCGTCATGCCGTTTTCTCCGGCCAGCACCTTGCCCTTGGCGGTCTCGACTTCCTTGACCGGCGGCGCGGCGAAAGCCGTAACGCTGGCCGCAAGCAGCATGGCGATCGTCAGTGGAAACGTTCTCATGGCAGTTGTCCTTCCTCAAGATGGTTTTCCTGTCCGGAAACGGGCGAAAAGCCTCCTCGTCCCGTTTCCGCGGGAGCCGCATGGTGCAGATCCAACCGTAAGACACGGCAAGCACAGGGTTTATTCCCGGAGAACTGGCGGAAGTTTCGGTTCGGTTCTTGCAGGTCGGCCACAGGACGCATCCGGCCACGCGACGTTCATCGCGCGGCCGACGAGAGGGGGAATAGGGCGCTGACCAGTTGGAGGCGACAGCCGTTCAGGGCAGCAGGACCACGGATCCGGTCGTCCGCCGGGCCTCCAGGTCTTCGTGAGCCCTGCGGGCGTCGTGAAGCGGATAGGTGGTGATGGCTGGGGCACGAACGACACCTGCCTGCATGGCGCCGAACAACTCTCGCGCCGCCGCTTCGTACTCGCCTCGCTCGGCAGTGTAGTGGGCGATCGAGGGACGAGTGACATAGAGCGAGCCCTTGGCCGAGAGCGAGGCGACGTCGAGCGGGGGAACCGGACCGGAGGAGGCGCCGAAGGAAACCAGCGTGCCGCGCGGGCGCAGGCAGTCGAGCGACCTGGCGAAGGTGTCGGCGCCAACGGAATCATAGACGACGCCGACACCCTTGCCACCGGTGATTTCGCCGACGCGGACCCGGAAATCCTCCTGGCTGTAGAGGATGACATGATGGCAGCCATTGGCCCGGGCGATTTCGGCTTTCTCTGTGGAGCTGACGGTGCCGATGACGGTCGCGCCGATGTGGCTCAGCCACTGGCAGGCAATCGAGCCGACACCGCCGGCCGCCGCATGGAAGAGCACCGTGTCGCCGGGCTTCACCTCGATGCAGCGACGGATCAGGTATTCGACGGTCAGTCCCTTGAAGACGAGGGCTGCGACCTCTCGGCTGTCCAGTTCCTCCGGCAGCGCCAGCGCCCGGGCGGCGGGCAGGTTGCGGTGGGTGGCATAAGCGCCGGGCGGGCCGCCCACATAGGCGACGCGTGCGCCAATCGAGAAGCCTTCGACGCCTTCGCCAAGCGCGGTGATCACGCCGACGCCTTCGACGCCGATCCCGCTCGGCAGGGGCAGGGGTGCCGAACCCCGACGGTGATAAATGTCGATGTAGTTCACGCCGATGGCGAGATGGCGGATCTGGATTTCGCCGCGCCCGGGCTCGCCCAGCGTCTCGGCCTTGAAGGCGAGCACTGACGGCTCGCCAAATTCGGAAAATCGAAAGGTATCGATGTTGGGCGTCATGCTGGTTTCTCTCCGGATTTCAGAAGAAACTGCTTGATTTCCTGGCTTCGGTCGAGAAACCATTCCGCAATTCTGACTTCCAAAAATGGAAAGCAATATGGACTGGAACGATCTCAAATTCTTTCTTGCCGTTGCCAATGCGCGCTCGCTGACTGCGGCCTCCGTCAGGCTTGGTGTCAGCGCATCGACCGTGTCACGCCGGATCGAGGTGCTGGAGGCGGCGTTGCAGGTCAGGCTTTTCCGGCCGCACCGCGACGGTTACGACCTGACGCCGGCGGGCGAGGCGCTTTTGGCGCCGGCCGAACGGGCCGAGGCGCAGATGCGGGTCTTCGAGCGGACGGCGCGGGAGAAGGACAACGACCTTGCCGGCCCGGTGCGCATCGACGTGCCTGAACTGTTGGGGCAGGAGGTCCTGTTGCCGGGCCTCGCCGGTTTCCTGCTGGAGCATCCGGAAATCCGCCTGGAGATGCATTCGAGCGTGCGCCCGGTGCGGCTTGCCGGCGAAGAGGCCGACATCGTTCTGCGCCTGGTGCGGCCGCAGCAGGGCAACTATCGCCAGCGCAGGCTCGGCCAACTCGCCTTCGGCCTTTATGCGATGCCTGGCTACATCGCGCGTCACGGCATGCCGAGCGCACCTGCCGACCTCTACCGCCACCGGCTGATCGGCTGGAGCGAGGAGCTGAGCTACCTGATTATGGTCGCCTGGCTGGAAACCCTATGCCCCGGCCTGCAGCCGGCGATGCGCTTCTCCTCGCTCGGCGCGCAGATGGCGGCGGTGAAAAACGGGCTCGGCTTTGCCGTGCTTCCGGCCTTTGCGGCCGAGGCGGCAGGCTTCACTCCGCTGCTGCCGGAGGCGCCGCCATTGGCCCCGGATCTCTGGTTGCTGGTCCATGAACAATCGGCCGAACTGCCGCGCGTGCGGCTCACCAAGGAGGCGGTCTCCACCGTGATGGCGCGCTTCGCTGCGCGATTGGCGGAAAGCGCCTGAGGATTGCAGACGCTTTCGTGAGGGAGCAGCCGATGGTGCTAGTCGGCCGGTTTCCACGGGGCATCAGAACGGCGAGCGCCCTGGAAACCGGTCTCCACCCGTTGCAGAACCGTCTCGTCGTCCGTGGTGATTTCGTAAAACGTGCTGTCGATGGCGCGAATGACGATCCAGGGGCTGTTCGGGGTGCCGGGCAGGAAACCGGTAAACTCTCCCCAGATGATCTGGAGAACGTCTTGCACAGCGGCGGCCAGGTGCCGGCCCTCGATCATGCTCCCGGACTGGGCCCAACTCTCCAGAACGTCGCCGCCGGGGCCGGTGGCATCGAACCATTGATAACCTGCGTCGACGGCGGAAACTCTCCACGACGCTCTCAGCGAGCGGGGTGCGAGGCGCTGCAGGATGTCGCGCAGGTCGAAGGGAAGCGCGGCTTCCGGAGGTCCATAGATTCTGAGCGTCTTCACGAGTGTTCTCCCGGCAGCGCATTGGAAACGTGCCGGGCCAACATCGTCAAGCCCGGTCGGCGACGAAGCGGGCGAGCGCCGGCCCGATCATGGTGATGATCAGCAGGCGGGCTGTCTGCAGGGCCATGACGAAGGAGAGGTCGACATTGCTCGAGGCGGCAATGACGGCGATCGAGTCGAGGCCGCCGGGGCTGGTGGCGAGATAGGCGGTCAGCGGATCGATGCCGACCACCTTGATCAAAAGCAGGGCAAGCAGGCCGGAGAACGAGATCAGCACGACGATCGAGATGATCGTCGGCACCAGCGCGCGGCGGGCATGGATGAGGATCTGGCGGGTGAAGCCGAGGCCGATGTTCCAGCCGAGCATGGCAAAACAGATCGCCAGCAGCCATTGCGGCAGCGCGGTGGTCATCACGCCTGAGACGTTCAGCACGGCGCCGAGAAGGAAGGGCAGCAGGAAGGCACCGGCGGGCACGCGCAGGAAGCGGCCGGCGAGCGCTGCGCCAAGGCCGACGGCGATTGTCTCGAGGAAAAGCAGGCCGTCGATCGGTGCGAACCAGTGGGTGGTCTGCTCGGCTTCGGCGCCGGTGACCCACATATGCGCAACCACGGTCGCGGTGCTGGCGACGAAGATCACGCGCAGATACTGCATGAAGGCGACGAGGCGTGCATCGGCCCCATAGGCGTCAGCCATCAGCAGCATGGTCGAGGCGGCGCCTGCCGACGATCCCCAGATCGCGGTTGTGCCCGGCAGGATGCGCATGCGGGTGATGACCCAGCCGCAGAGCGTGCTGACGGCGATGACCGAGAGGATGACGGCGAGAAACAGCGGCCAGTTGCCGGAGAAGGTGGCGAGCATGCCCGGCGTCATGGCACCGGCAATCATCATTGCCAGGATGAACTGCACGCAGAAGAACAGCTGGCGCGGCAGGCGTATCGTGCCGCCGTTCATGCCGACGAGCACGGCGGCCAGCATCGGGCCCATGAGCAGCCCGGCCGGAAGGCCGATGAATTCGAAAAACGAGGCAAGGACGATGGAGACCGCAAGCAGCAGGCTCCATTGCAGCCAGGGCGCGAACCGTCCGATGCCGACCTTGTCCGGGGTGGGCGGCGCAGCTGGCTTGTCGGTTTTCACGGGCACTCTCCGGCATGACCCGGAAAGGCGGGAACGGCCACCGGGGCCGGCCTTGACGGGCTTTGAGCGATGGTCTTCGCCAGCAGAAGCGCGGGCGCCATCACGTCACGCTCGTTAGCAACAATGCGGCGTTGCGTTCAAGGGGCAGAGCAAGAAAGTGCCACAGGATTGCCAGCGGGCAATGCGAGCACCGTGCGGGCAGGAGGCGAAATGAGAAAAAAACGTGAACAGATTCGGCCGGGCGTAAGCCGCGCCGGAAGGAGCGGTGACGAGGCGCGGCCTTGATTTTACGGGGTAATTTTGCGCACGGCGGTGACGCTCGCGAAGCTGGCGGCTCCTGGTCCTCCGGTGGGGCCGCAATTCCGGGCTTGCGTGTGCGGCCCGAATCCTGACACTCAACCTCATGCAATTCGCACCGCAACAGGACGAGGCCCTGAAGGCCGTTTCGCAATGGCTGAAAGAGGGCCGCTCGCCGCTCTTTAGGCTGTTCGGCTATGCCGGTACCGGCAAGACGACGCTGGCCCGGCATTTTGCCGAGCATGTCGATGGCGACGTGCTGTTTGCCGCCTTTACCGGCAAGGCGGCGCAGGTGCTGCGCTCCAAGGGCGCGAGCAACGCCAAGACCATTCACTCGCTGATCTACCGGCCGCGCGGCGAAGAGGAGGTTTCCGACGAGGAAACCGGCAAGACCTCGATCGCGCCGATGTTTGCGATCAACCGCCAGAGCCCGGTCGCCAAGGCGGCGCTGATCATCGTCGACGAATGCTCGATGGTGGACGAGGCACTCGGCAAGGACCTGATGAGCTTCGGCACGCCGATCCTGGTGCTTGGCGACCCCGGCCAGCTGCCGCCGGTTACGGGCGGCGGCTATTTCACCAATCAAGAGCCGGACTACCTGCTGACGGACATTCACCGCCAGGCGCGCGACAATCCGATCATCCAGCTCGCCATGCAGGTGCGCGAAGGCAAGGAAATCATGCATGGCGACTATGGCACGACGCATGTGATCGGTCGCTCTCAGGTGAACCAGGAACTGGTGCTCGAGGCCGACCAGGTGCTGGTCGGCACCAACAAGACCCGCCGGCGCTACAACCAGCGTCTGCGCGAACTGAAAGGCTTTACCAGCGAGTATCCGCAATCGGGCGACAAGCTCGTGTGCCTGAGGAACGATCCGGCCAAGGGCCTGCTCAACGGCTCGCTGTGGCAGGTGATGAGTTCTTCGAAGGAGACGGTGAAGCCGGGGATCAACCTGATGATCCGGCCCGAAGACGACGACATGGATCGCGGTGCCGCCAAGATCAAGCTGTTGAAGGCGGCCTTCGAGGATGTCGAGGGCGAGATCCCCTGGACGACGCGCAAGCGCTACGACGAGTTCGACTACGGCTACGCGCTGACGGTGCACAAGGCGCAGGGCTCGCAGTGGAACAATGTCGTGCTGTTCGACGAAAGCTGGGCCTTCCGCGATACCCGCGAGCGCTGGCTCTATACCGCGATCACTCGCGCTGCGGAGCGGCTGACCATCGTTCGCTAGACCGCACTGCCGGAAGGGATGCGGACGTGCCGATCAACAGGATCATTCTCTACGCCCATGACGTGGAAGCGACGGTTCGCTTCTACGAAAAACACTTCGGCTTCCAGGCATCGCGCGAGGCGGGCGACCGTATCGTCGAGCTGATCCCGCAAGACGGTGGCGCCAGCCTGATGGTCCATCCGACCGCCAAGGGCGCGCGGAAAGGCCAATCCCTCATCAAGCTAGTGTTCGATGTCAGGGATGTCGAAGCCTTCAGCCGAGGGTGCGCTCAGGAAGGGCTGGTATTCGGGGCCATCCATCAGGCCGATGGCTATCAGTTCGCCAATGCGAAGGACCCATCAGGCAATCCGATCTCGATATCGAGCCGCGCCTTCCGCAAGATCTGAGGTGCAGCCGTCTTGAGCTGTTACCGCTTCGTTGCCATCCAAATCATATGGCGGGCGCCGCCGCGTTTGCCGTTGGCGCGCACGTTCACCTCGTCGGCGGCAAAGCCGACTTCGCGCAGGCGGCGGGTGAAGGCGCTGTCGGGTGCCGACGACCAGACGGAAAGCACGCCGCCAGCCCGAAGGGCGGCTTGCGCGGCGCGAAGGCCGGTGTGGCTGTAGAGGCTGTCGTTGGAGGGGCGCGTCAGGCCATCCGGGCCATTGTCGACATCGAGCAGGATGGCGTCGTAGGCGGCCTTCTTCGAGCGGATCAGTGCGCCGACATCGCCGACATGGATATCGACGCGGGGATCGTCGAGCGTGCCCTTGTGCAGCTCGGCCATGGGGCCGCGAGCCCAGTCGACGACGGCCGGAACCAGTTCGGCGACGGTCACGCGGGCATCGCCTGGCAGCACGGCAAGGGCCGCGCGCAAGGTAAAGCCCATGCCCAGGCCGCCGATCAGCATGCTCAGGTTCTTGCCGCCGGCGATGCGCTCATGGGCGAGCGTCGCCAGCGCTTCTTCCGAGCCGCTCAACCGGCTGTTCATCAGCTCGTTCGAGCCGAGCATGATCGAGAATTCCTGCCCGCGCTGCTTCAGGCGCAGCTCGTCGCCGTCACCGGGAATGGTTGCGCGGTCCAGCTCTATCCAGGGAAGCATCGGGGTCTCTCGTCCGTATTTGTTCAGGCGCCCTCGTAACACGTGCGGGATAATGGCGACACCGCAATGTCTGCCGTTCAAGAGAATTGTGCCGCGTGGACCTGCAAACTGTTCGGCGCGCCTTACTGTGGCAGGCCTGCGGGCAGGGGGCTGCAGGAGAGCGTCGTGACCGAGGCGAGGCGCAACGCGACCTCGTCCTCTTCACGCACGAGGATGCGGACGGCAAGGCATCGGGGGAGGCTGCCGTGTCCTCGCTATTCCGGCGAGATCATGCCTGAAAGCACCGCCTTGGCGATCGCCTGGAAGCGGTTGTTAGCGCCGAACTTGCGGATGATGCCGGCTTCAAGGGTAAGCGCTGCTGCCACGTCCATGTCCATCAGGCCGGCGATGCGCGCCGCCGGATAGCCGTCGGCCATGAAGGTCAGGCACTCGCTTTCGATCGGCGAGAGATGGACATGGCCGTCCTCATCGGTGGCTTCGCCTCCGTCGGTGGTTTCGAGCAGCTCGGTGATGCGCTGCATCTGCCGGCGCAGGTTTGCCTGCTGGGCGGCAAGCTCACGCCGTCGGGCCAGCAGGGCGTCGCGAAACAGCTTGTCGGCTTCGGCCTGCTCCTCGGTGCCCGCAAGTCCGGTCAGCAGTTCCAGGATGGTCGAGATCGGCATGTCGATCTCGCGGCAGGCGTTGATGACGGCCATGCGGCGAATGTGATCTTCGTTGTAGACCCGCATCGGCCCCATGCGGGCGGCGGTCAGGAGCCCCTTTTCCTCGTAGAAGTGCAGCGTGCGATGGGTGACGCCGAAAGCGTCGGCCATGTCGGCGATCGCCAGCGGCGTCGTGGGGTCGTGGTGGGGAAGCGGCAGGTCGGGCAGAAAGCCGACACGATCGGGCGCGGCCAGCACGCCCTCGAATTTCCAGTGGTCTCGCGGCATGTCGAAGGTCCCCGGTCTACAGCCTGCGCGTCTTTCGACGCGCTGTTTCTGCAATTTCCTGAATCGAGACCGACCCAGGGGCGCGCGCAATCCGCGTCCGGAAGCGGTGGCGATCGTCGGGTCTCAAAGGTGCGGACGGATCCGCGCGGTGAGGCACTCGTTGATCGTCAACGACAATACCTGCTGCTCGGTTGGGGCACCTCCGCGCGCAAGGCACGGTTTACTCAGGACATCGATGCTTGCCTGACGAGCACCCAGGCACCCATTCCCAACGCATGCGTGTACCGTATACGCGAATCGCTAATATGACCAGTCCCAGTATGGCAGGCGAATGTGGCGGACCGGGGGTCGCAGCCGCTTCATGCGGACCGGCCTTTGCCCGCCCCGCCGGGCAGGCTCAGTGTCCGATGACCTTGAGCGGGCTGTTGGCGCTGAGGATGAACAGCGGCTCGTCGCCGCGCAGCGGCGAGAGTTTTTGCTGGCAGGACCAGGCGGTCTCGAAGGTGTCGCGGGTGAGGTGCTTGCGATAGCGCTGGGTGGCGGCCATGCAGCCCATCAGCGGGCTTTCGATCTGCTCTTCGCGGGCGTGATTATAGATCTCGCCATCGAGCGAAAACAGTTCGGCGGCGAGCGACATGCTCTCGAAAAGCAGGTCAGGCTCGGTCTCGAGCCGCTTCCAGGTGATGAAGTCCTGGCGCATCGGCACGTTCTCGCCGTCATGGGAGAGGGTGACGCGAATGCCCTGGGCCGGTGCGTCGTACCAGGTCACCTGGACTGTGAAGGAAAGTGCTGAGTTGCGCGAGACCGGTCGGCCGGTGTCGCCATCGGTGGCGCGCGCCAGCGTCTTGTGGCGCTGGGCGGCAAGCCGCAGCGCCGTGGCGAAGGCCTTCGCATCGCTGTTTTCGGCGCCGCTGAGCTTCACGGTAACGGCGGGCAGCACCCGCTCGGTTGCGTGGCGGGCGTTGAAGAGCTTGGCCTGGGCGTCGAGGTCCAGCGTCATTTCCTGCGACGGCATCGGTGCAAAGAGCAACAGCGGCAGGACGCTCAGAACGGAGAGCGGCGAGGAGAGCGGGGCTGGCGGCCAGGCGGGGCGATGCCCGGCAAAGCGCCGCTTGGCCGGCTTCGGCTGACGCGGCGCGGGGGCGGCAGTTTCGGCCACTTCCGTCCGCGCGTGGCGGTATTCCGGAACGTAGGTTCCCTTGGGAATGGCAATGCGCCAATCCTCGTCGGCGCCGTCGCCCTCGTAGAAGGCCTTGAGCAGCTTGCGCAGCTTGCCGGCATGCACGCGCACCAGCGGGTCGCTGTCGGCGTTGAAGGCCTGTGGCCGGTCGAAGACGTCGATGGCGATCGAGTACCCCTTGAGCTGATGGCCTTCGCCGATCATCTCCTTTTCGACGACATAGGCGAGGAACGCCCGCAAGCGCTCGGAGCGCGCGAAAGCCTTGCTTTCGAGGATGCGACGGAGCGTCCGCCGTATCGTCTCATCGCAGGGTCTTTCGACCGTCGTCATCGGTGCTTGCTCCAGGGTCATGTGATCTAAAAATCTATGAAGGCGATCGCGGCGTAGGCCAGGGCCATTCGATCTGATTCGGAAATTTAAGGCCAAAAGAAGTGGTTGTCAGGGGTGATAGACGCCAAATTTGAGTTTTTTCTGAAATAAACGTAAAAATTGCGTCCTCAATCCCTGTGACAGATCGTAGCGGTGCTCGCTCGCCCAGTGCCGGCGTGCCGGCGGCCCGAAGGTTTCGTTCCGGTGATTCAGCTTTCCTGCATATTAGAGAGATCGATTGTCAAGATTTGATCAAGACAAGGCGGGCAAACGCACTGCGCGCCATTGACGCGGATATTGCATTGGTACTCCTTGGAATTGCTGCATAATCCCGACCTCAAACCGTTTCTGCTTTCGTTAAATATGCAGTAGAACATTGCATCCACATTGCCCGCATCGGGCCGTGAGCGGCCCCGCCTCTGGAAAGTTCAGACATGCCTGCAAAACTGTCCGTGAATCTGAATGCCGTCGCAATGCTTCGCAACCGGCGCGATCTACCCTGGCCCTCCGTCACCGCACTCGGGCGCATTGCGCTCGAAGCCGGCGCCGCCGGCCTGACGGTGCATCCCCGGCCGGATCAGCGCCATGTCCGCTTTTCCGACCTGCAGCCGATCCGCGACCTGATCGACGGCGCATTCCCGGAGACGGAATTCAACATGGAAGGCTACCCGAACGAGGAGTTTCTCGGTCTCGTCGAAGCGCACCGGCCGGAACAGGTGACGCTGGTGCCCGACGATCCGGCGCAGGCGACCTCCGACCACGGCTGGGATTTCCGCAAGAACCACAATCTGCTCGGCCATGTGGTCGGCCGGCTGAAGAAGAAGGGTTTTCGCGTTTCGCTGTTTGCCGATGGCGACGAGGACATGGAGGCGCTGCGCATCGCCAAGGAAACGGGTGCGGACCGCATCGAACTCTACACCGGCCCCTATGGCGGCTGCTATGACGATCCGGAAAAGGCCGAGAAGATCGCCGGCGAGCTTGGCCGCACGGCGGCGCTGGCGGCCGAGCTCGGTCTCGACGTCAATGCCGGCCACGACCTGACTGTCGCCAACCTGCCGCTGCTTGCCAGGCACATTCCGAACCTTGCCGAAGTGTCGATCGGCCACGGCCTGACCGCCGATGCGCTGGAATACGGCATGGCCGAGACCGTGCGCCGCTTCCGTCGCGCCTGCGGGCAGGAGGTCTGAGGCGCCTTCGCATGAAGGAACTCTTCGTCGTCACCCACACGCAATCCGTCCACCATGTCGAGGGCAGGGTGGGCGGCTGGTACGATACCGGCCTGAGCGAGCGCGGCCGAAAGGATGCGGCGGCCACGGCCGAGCGTCTTGCGACCCTTGTCGGCGGGAGGCAGGTCGAGATCTTCAGCTCCGACCTTTTGCGCACCGCTGAAACGGCGGCGGCGATCGCCGCGCGCCTTGCCGCGCCCGTGACGGAAACCGCCGCTCTTCGCGAAATCAGCTATGGCGTGGCCGGCGGCGGGCCGCAGGCCTGGCTCGACGCGCGCTATACCGCGGCGCCGGACGACAATCGGCTGGATCATGATTGCGGTATCGACGGCGCGGAAACCCGCCGCGACGTGGCGCTTCGGGTCTACCCTTGCGTCGAGGCCATCGTCGCCAGGCCCTGTCCGACGCAGATCATCGTTACCCACGGTTTCACGCTGACGCTGGTGATGGCGGCCTGGATGAAGGTTCCGATCGAGGCCGCCGGTTTCTTGAGCTTCCCGGCGAAATCCGGAAGCATCACTCATCTGCGCGAGGATGATTTTTTCAGGAATCGCGCCGTCGTCTGCCTGGCGGATGCCGCGCATCTGGCAAATGAGACGCCGTAACATCCTGAAAATACTCAGGGCTACGCAGGCGCGAACGCAATGCAATCTGCAACGGGGGCTGCTATAGAGTAAGCCCGTCCTCTCGCCCATCTCCGGCCCATGATCATTCAGACCAGTTTTCGCGAGCGCATCGTTCTCTATGCGCTTCTGACATCGCTGACCTCGATCAGCATCGACGCGCTGTTGCCGGGTCTGCGCCAGATCGGCGCCGACGTCGGCGTCGCGCCGCCGCTTTCCACCCAGCATGTGATTTCGCTGTTCATTCTCGGCATGGCGTTCGGCGAACTGCTGCTCGGGCCGCTTTCCGATGCGATGGGGCGGAAGAGGGCGCTGGTCCTGGGCCTTGGCGTCTATGCGCTCGGAACGGTCATCGCCATGGTGGCGAACTCGCTCGAAATGGTCATCCTCGGCCGGTTTCTTCAGGGTGTCGGCGTCTCCGGGCCGAAGATCGCGACGAGGGCGATGATCCGCGACCAGTTCGAGGGTGACGCGATGGCCCGCGTCATGTCGTTCATGTTCACGCTGTTCATTCTGGTGCCGATGCTGGCGCCGACACTGGCGCAGGGGATCATCACTGTAGCCGGCTGGCGCAGCATCTTTGCCGTCTATCTCGCGGCGGCGGGCGTTCTCGGCCTGTGGCTGGTGATGCGGCAGCCGGAAACATTGCCGGCCGACAAACGCATTCCCTTTCGCCTGGGGCTGCTCGTATCGAACGGGCGGCGCATCCTGTCGCATCGGCGGGTGACGTTGCTGATCGTCGCGACCGGGCTCGTCTTCGGCGCGCAGCTTCTCTATCTGAGCACGGCGGCCGACCTCTTCTTCGACGCCTACGGGATCGGTGAGACCTTCCCGCTCTATTTTGCCATGCTGGCGACGGGCATCGGGCTTGCCTCGTTCCTTAATGCCAAGCTCGTGCAGCGCTTCGGCGCGGAGGCGATGGCGCGCCGAGGTTTTGTGGGCCTTGCCGCGGCAGGGCTGGCGATGCTTGCGGCATCGCTCTATTGGGGCGGGCGGCCGCCGCTTGCGATCCTGCTGGTGCTCGGTTTTGCCGCCTTCTTTGCGGTCGGCGTGCTGTTCGGCAATCTCAACGCCATGGCCATGCGTTCGCTCGGGCAGGTGGCCGGGCTCGGCGCATCGCTGATCGCCTCCGGCTCCAGCCTCGTGGCGACGGTGTTTTCGATCGCGGTGGGCGCCTTCTACGATGGCACGACGCTCAATCTTTCGGCCGGCTTCTTTCTCGCCGGCGTCGGCGCGCTCGTTCTGGCCGAGCTTGCGCTGAGGGCTGATGCTTCGCCGGTGGAGGCCTTCCGGTAGGCGACGGCAAAAGCTGGCAAGCCCGCGTGCCAGGCATCAGCCTTCCCATGCCGGCGAGCGCGGTGCTTCGGATGCCCGGTTACCGTGCCCGGCCAAGGCAGCGATGGGCTAACCGTTATAGACGACGGAAATCTTGTTTCCGGAGGGATCGCGCATGTAGGCCGCGTACCAGTGCGGCCCATAATGCGGCCGCGGGTTGGGGGCGCCCTCATCCGTTCCGCCATTGGCCATGCCTGCCTGGTAGAAGGCATCGACGTCCTGACGGGACTGGACCATGAAGCCGACCATCGAACCATTTCCAGCGCTTGCCGGTTCATTGTTGAAGGGCTTGCAGACCCACAGCACGGGACCATTGCCGGTTCCGCCTTCGGAATAGGCGCGCCAGTCCGGAAAGTCCGTGTGCGCCTTCCAGCCGATCGTCGCCAGGGTGGCATCGTAGAAGGCATTGGACCTGGCGGAATCCAATGCACCGACGGTCAGATAAACGCTCATGATTTCCCCTTTTTTAAGCGGTGAAGCCAGGAGAATTCATAGAGCGAAAACGTGAACAAAGCAAGAACAAATGGCGGTGACGACCATGGCGAAGATTGTCTGGCCGGCAGGGCGGGCAGCTCGTGCCCTCCCGGTGCCGACAGCATGGCAAAGGTCGTTTCGAGAGCCCGACGCAAACGGCCGGGCTCCCGCTGCCTGGCTTACCGCTTAGCTGGCAAGTCGCGCCTTGCTCGCTTCGAGAAAGGCGGCGAGCGTCACCGGCGTCGCGCCGGTCAGCGCGGTGACATCGCCCGTCACCATGTCGATGTGGCCCCCGCGGGTGTTGGCGTCGAAGGAAACGACGATCGGGATCAGGAAGTCCGGCAGGCCGGCGCTCTTCAGGCCGCCTGCGAGCGCCTCGTCGGAGATGTGCACGACGTTGAGGGACTTGCCGGTCGCCTTGGCGACGAGGGCTGCGATCTCGTCCGTCGAGCGCAGCTCGCCGCCCGTCAGCGTATAGGTGTGGCTCTCGCTTGTGGAGGCGGCAAGGGCTGCGGCTGCGGCCTTGGCGGCATCACCGCGGGCGATGTGGGCGAGGCGGCCTTCGCCCGAAGAAGAATACCATTGCCCGGTCTCAAGGGCATGCGGCAGCGCCATGAACAGGTTCTCCATGTACCAGCCGTTGCGCAGGATCGTATAGGGAATGCCGGTCGCCTTGATGGCGTTTTCAGTGCCGAGATGATCGGGTGCGAAGGGAATGACCGAGGTTTCCGGGCTCGGCATCGAGGTGTAGACGATGTGCTTGGCGCCGGCCTTCTTCGCAGCCGCAACGGCGGCCAGATGTTGCTTCAGCCGCTTGCCGGGCTGGTCCAGCGCGTCGGTAGAGATAATCAGGATCCGGTCGGCGCCGGCAAAGGCCTGGTCGAGCGAAGCGGGATCGTCGAAATCGGCGACGCGGGCCTGAACACCCCTGGCGATATAATTGGCGAGCTTCGTCGTATCGCGGCTGGTGGCGATGATCCGGGCCGGTGCGATGCCGGACGCAAGCAACTGGTCGAGCACGAGCTTGCCGAGTTGGCCGGTTGCGCCGGTGACGAGCAATGTATCGGACATGGTCTTTACCTTTTCTGTTTTGGCCGAGACGGAAACGCGCGCAGAACGCCGCGGCGCAGGCCTCGCCGGCTCTTCCTGCCGTTGCCTGGGAGATGCTTCGGCACATGGTCTCTTTTTGAGACTTGCTCTTATCGCGTAATCGCAGTAGGGCTGTAAAGGAGGCAGTTTTTTCTGCTGTGGTTACAAAAAGGGTACCGCCGATGAACAAGCCGACCGGGGACATGAAGGGCAAGCGCGTGGCGATCGTCTGCGGCGTGCCGATGGATATGGAAAACTGCCCGGTCCGCGACGTCATGGACAATATCGGCGGCAAGTGGAACTCGCTGATGATCCTGTCGCTCGCCGACGGCCCCTTGCGCTTCTCGCAGCTCCGCCGGCTGATCCCCGACATCTCCCAGCGCATGTTGACCCAGACGCTGCGGGACCTGCAGCGCGACGGCTACATCCACCGCACCGTCTACCCCACACAGCCGCCGAGCGTCGAATATGCGCTGACCGATCTCGGGCGCTCGCTGCTCGGCCTGCTCAAGCACTTCGTCGACTGGTCGGTGGAAAACCACGGCGCCATTCGGGCCGCGCGCGAGGTGTATGACGCGCAGGGGTAGGGCGTTTCGTAGCGGCGATGATGCCCCTTAGTCGCGGGTTGGTTGCGCTGTGGCGCGCCTGCTATTTTCGTGTCCGGTGATCGTTTCGTGGGGCTTGCCCCTCACCCTAACCCTCTCCCCGCACGCGGGGAGAGGGGACGCGCCCGGTCGGAGCGTTGCCGAGTGGGGCAGCCGTCAGATGAGACCGAGGGCGCGCCGATCGTTGCCACGGTGACACAACTGGCGGGAGCGACGATGGAGCGAGCGGGTGCCACGCGTACCCTTCGCCCGCCTGCGGGGAGAAGATGGCCGGCAGGCCGGATGAGGGGCGGCCACTCCTTTGCAGCATGACGCAACGTCATGCGCCACGCGCGACGTCGTGTCCCGGTAGCGTGACCTTGCCCTAGCACTTTGATTTTCCCTATAGTTTCGCCGATCATCCGCGTCACCTCGGGGAACCATGAAGACACTTCATATCGGCATAGCGGGCGCCGGCCCGGCGGGGCTGGCAGCGGCACTGATGCTGTCGCGGCGCGGTCATCGGGTGGAGATCCTCGAGCGGTTCGACGCAGCTTCACCTGTCGGTTCCGGGCTGATGCTGCAGCCGACGGGGCTGACGGTCCTGAACACACTCGGCCTGTTGCAGCCGATGCTGGTCCTCGGCAGCCGGATCGACCGGCTCTATGGCGCCGATGCCAAATCCGGGCGCACCGTGCTCGACGTGCGCTATGATGCGCTCGCCGGTGGGCGCTTCGGGCTGGCGGTGCAGCGCGCGGCCCTCTTCAATACGCTTCACGATGCCGTGGCCGCGGTCGGGCTGCCGGTCAAGACCGGCGTCACGCTGACCGAGGTTCGCATGGCTGGCGGCAAGGCCGTGATGCTGGATGCGCAAGGGCATGAGGCGGGCGCCTATGATCTGGTGATCGATGCAAGCGGCGCACGCTCGGCGCTTGCTGCCGGTTCGACCGCCGCGCCCAAGGTGCGCGAGCTTGCCTATGGCGCCTTCTGGGCGACGCTCGACAGCGACGGCCTCAATCATGATGCGCACGCTTTGGTGCAGCGCTACGACCGGGCGAAGGTGATGATCGGCATCCTGCCGGCGGGCCGCGCGCGGATGGGTGAGCGCGACCGCGTCGCCTTCTTCTGGAGCCTGAGGGTCGCGGACACAGACGTGATATGGCAGGCCGGGCTCGATCGCTGGAAGGCGCGCATTCTCGATTACTGGCCGGATTGTGCGCCGTTGCTGGATCAGATCAGTGACTGGGAGCAACTGACGCTGGCGCGCTATGCGCACCGCACCATGCGCCGGCCGGTCTCCGGCCGCATCGCCTTTGTCGGCGACAGCGCCCATTCGACGAGCCCGCAGCTCGGACAGGGGGCGAATATGGCGCTGCTCGACGTCGCAGCACTTTCGCATGCGCTGGAGACGGCTGGCGATCTCGATGCCGCACTTGCCGCCTATGCCGCCGCACGCCGCAACCACGTCGCGCTGTTCCAGCTGCTGTCGCTCCTCTTCACGCCCTTCTACCAGTCGGACTCGACGGCTCTCGCCTGGCTGCGCGACAGGCTGGTAGCCACAGTTGCGCGCACCCCGCCGATGCAGGGGCTGCTCGCCTCGATCGTCTCGGGCACGCTGATCGACCCGTTCAAGCCGGCGGGGCTTGCCGAATGCGATTGGCAGGCGGTGCGGGGCGGCGCGGACGGGCGCGGCCAAGCGGCCGCTCCGGCGATTTCCACCTGAGACGGCCGCGAATCCTGTATCAAGGCGATCCGGATGGCGGATGGAGGGGGTGATGGCGGACGGCGTGGCGGCCATTCTGGTGCATGTGGCCGATACGCAGGCGGGTCTTGCCTGGTATCAGCGCGCATTTCCTGACGCTGAACATCGGTTTCTTGCCGCCTTTGATTTTTCCTATCTGCGGATCGGCACCATCGATCTCGAGATCGTCCAGGCCGACGAGAAGGTGGCGAGCGGTGCTGCCGGTTCCGTCGTCTACTGGGCGGTCGCGGACGTCGATCGGGCGCTCGCCCATTTCGAGGCGCTCGGCGCGCATCTCTATCGCGGGCCGATGGCGATCCAGGAGGGGCTGTGGATGTGCCAGGTGCGCGACCCCTGGGGCAATTGTATCGGCCTTCGTGGGCCGCGTCCGGGAAAGGGTGGCATCGACCACGAGACGGAGCTCTGAATGGCGACACGGGTGGAAATCGTTGCCTATGATCCCATCTGGCCGCAGCGTTACCGGGAGATCGCGCAGGATCTCAGGCGCATCCTGGATGCGCTGGTCATCGCCGTCGATCATATCGGCAGCACGGCCGTTCCCGGCATGGCGGCAAAGGCCGTCATCGACATCGATGTCACCTTGAGAGGGCTGCCCGACATTGCGGCTGCCAGCGCCTTGCTCGTTGCGGCCGGCTACCAGGCGCGCGGCAACCGGTACGACGACGATGTCTGGGCCTTTATGCTGCAGGGGGTCGAGCCGAATCGGCGCGTCTATCTCTGCCCGCCGGACAACGAGACCCATCGACGGCGTCTTGTCTTCCGCGACCATCTGCGCAGCCATGCGGACACCGCCTTGGCCTACGCGGCGCTGAAGGCACGCCTCGCCGAGGCCTATCGATATGACGGCGATCGCTACACCGCTGAGAAGACGCGCTTCGTCGACGCGATCGTCGACCGCGAAGACCGGATGACAGGAGATCGGTCCGCCATGGTGCAAGCAACAGTCACTTGCGAGATCCGTTACCGGCTGAAACCGGGCCGCCTGGCGGAATTCGAGGCCTATGCGCAAACCTGGATGACGCTGATCGAGCGGCACGGCGGGACGCATCACGGCTATTTCGTGCCGCGCGAAAAACCTGAGGGCGTCGGCGCCAGTTTTCCGGGGGTGGGCGAAGACGGAGCCGGCGACATCGCCGTCGCGCTCTTCACCTTTGCGGACGAGGCGGCGTATCTGCGCTATCGCAGCGATGTGGCCGCGGATCCCGATGGGATGGCAGCGAACGCGCTTTACGCCGACGATCCGCCGTTCGTGAGCTATGAGCGCGTCTTCCTGCAGCCGCTTGCGCGCCGCCGATAGCCGTCTTTGTGGCGGCTGATCGATGTGGCGCGATTGGGCAGCCTAGCCTAGCCCTCGGCTAACTACGCGGCCCGCTTGAGGCAAGCCCCATCCAGTGCGAATTCGACGGCAGCTTCCGCGTGGATCGCGGTGGAATCGAAGCCCGGCAGCGGCAAGGCTCTCGGGTCGAGGGTCAGACAGATTTCGGTGCAGCCGAGGATGACGGCGTCCGCGCCTTCCGCTTCGGCCTTGTCGATCAATTCGATCAGCGCCCGGCGGGACGAGCGCAGCACCTTGCCGGCGCAAAGCTCGTCGAAGATGACATCGTGCACGAGGGTGCGGCCGTCCGCATCCGGCACCAGGATGTCGATGCCGTGGCTTCTCATACGCTCGGCATAAAAGCCGTGCTCCATGGTGTAGCGGGTGGCAAGCAGCAGCGGCCGGCGGCTGCTTGCGGCCTTCAGGCGCGCTGCCGTCTCGTCGATGATGTTGATGAGGGGGATGTCGATTGCTGCCTGAACCTGATCGGCGATCAGGTGCATGGTGTTGGTGCAGATCAGCACGCAGTCCGCACCGGCCGCTTCGAGGCTCTGGGCGACATCGGCAAGCCGCTTGGCAGCGTCTTCCCAGCGGCCGGCCTTCTGCAGGTCGACGATCGACTGGAAGTCGACGGAATGCAAAAGCACCTCGGCCGAATGCAGCCCGCCCAGGTGGTCGCGAACGGCCTCGTTGACCATGCGATAGTAGACCGCCGAGCTTTCGAAGCTCATGCCGCCGATAAGACCGATCTTGCGCATAACCATTCCTCTCTGTCCGCTACCGCCGCCGTCCGTGGCGACCGTCGTTTGATGGGCTGAACTATGCCGCAGGGTCGGCGGCAATGGTTCGCTTTAATGGGAGCAAAAGCGGCCATGCGCGCGAATGGTTTGCGCATGTTGGAGTGAATGTGCAATTATGTAGCGTATGAATTTCTGATCATGGGAGGGATCGGCGTGCTCGACGATAGAGACAGAAAGCTGCTGGCGCTGCTGCAGCAGGATGCGAGTGTGGCCGTCGGCGAATTGGCGGAGCGGGTGAACCTGTCGCTTTCGGCCTGTTCGCGCCGCATCCAGCGGCTGGAGGAGGCGGGTTACATCGCCAGGCGCATCGTCGTGCTCGACCGCGAGCGCATGGGCGTGCCGACGACCGTGTTTGCCCTGATCAAGACGGCGCACCACTCGGACGAATGGATCGAGACCTTCCGCCGGGCGATCAGCGATATCCCCGAAATCGTCGAGGCCCATCGTCTGACGGGAAATCATGACTATATCGTCAAGGTCGTGCTGCCGCGTGTCGAGCACTACGACGTGGTCTACAAGCAGATCGTGCGCAAGGTCGAACTCTTCGACGTCTCCGCCTCGATCTCGATGGAAATCCTGAAGAGCGGCACGGCGGTGCCGGTCGATTATGCGGTGTGAGGCGAAATGACGAATGACGCTGTGAGCAAGGCGGTCGGTGGCGACGTTGCCGATGCGCTGGTGATTGTCGATGTGCAGCGGGCCTTCATTTCCGGGCCTGAAGCCGTGCCCGGCCATGTCGATCTGCAACGGGCCGTTGGCCTGCTTCTGCAGAAGGCGCGTTCGGCCGGCGTGCCGGTGATCTTCCTGCAGAACGATGGGCCTGAGGGCGCTGTCGACGAACCGGAGACCGATGGCTGGCAGTTGTTCTTTGCCGCCAAGTCAGGCGAGGTGGTCGTGCGCAAACGGCACGACGACGGCTTCGACGGCACCGATCTCGAAGACCAGCTCCGGGCGCGCAAGGTCGAGACGATCGCGATCTGCGGCATGCTTTCGGAAATGTGCCTGGCGGCGACAGCCCGCACGGCCATGGCGAAGGACTTCACCGTGATCCTCGCCAATGACGCACACGCCACCTATGACGTGCCGCCCGGTCCTGGCCGCTCGCCGATGGTGCCTGCGCGTCTCGCCGCACGCGCGGCCGAATGGTCGCTCGGTGACGAGATCGTGCTCACGGATGCGGTGGAAGACATCGCCTTCGCCGTCGCGTCTCCGTCCGCTTAAGCTTCCCCTCCGGGTTTCGTCCGTCAGGGCGGGCCGAAGCGGGCCGCATAGTCCGAGGGCGCGATGCCCTTGCGGCGCTGAAAGGCGCGGCGCATGCGCTCGGCGTTGCCGAAGCCGAAGAGGAACGGGGCTTGCGAGACGGACACGTCTCTGCGCTCGATCGCCTCGCAGGCCGCATCGACCCGCAATTCCTCGACGAACTGCGCCGGGCTTGCGCCCACCTCCTGCGTGAACAGGCGGGAGAAACTCCGTTCGCTCATGCGCGCCATGTCCGCAAGCCGCGGCACGGAGAGGTCGGCTGTAAGATCGGAGCGGATCTCGGCCACCAGCGCATCGAAGCGGTCGCCTCGGCTCGTCATCTGCTGGTGCAGGGCGGCGCTGAACTGGCGCTGGCCGCCCGTGCGCTTGACGTAGAGCACCAGGGAGCGCGCGAGCCGCAGGGCCTCGCTGCGGCCGAGGTCCTCTTCGACCATCGCAAGCGCCATGTCGATGCCGGCGGTCACACCGGCGGAGGTCCAGATGCCGCGATCCTGCTCGTAGATCGAATCCTCGCGCACGTCGATATCTGGGAAATCCTGCTGCAACTGGGCGCAATCTTCCCAATGGGTCGTTGCGCGCCGCCCATCAAGATGGCCGCCGCGCGCGAGAATGAAGGCGCCGAGGCAGATGGAGCCGAGGCGCCGACATTGGCCGGCCATGGCCGCCAGGAATGCTTGCAGCCCTTCCGAATTCGCCGCTTCGAGCGCGCTTTGCCCGCCCGAGACGATGAGCGTGTCGGGCGCGGCGCAATCGGAAAAGGGGCGGGTATCGAGCGCAACGCCTGTGTCCGTTGCGACCGGGCCGCCGAACTCGGAGACCAGCGCGATGGAATAGGCCCGGGAGCCCGACGCGGTGCGGGCGTCGTTGAAGACCTGCAACGGGCCGGTCACATCGATCAGCTTGGTGCGGTCGAAGAGCACGATCGCGACCGTTCGCACGTCTTTTTCGGGTTTGGCATAAAACGAGGGCATATTGTCATTTATGCCAAAGGCTTTTCATGGGAGCAAGCGGGGACATCATCCGCAACCGATGGAGCCGACCATGCTGGAACTCAGACCGAACTGCGAACTGTGCGACCGCGACCTGCCGCCGGCGTCCGCGGACGCGCGCATTTGCTCTTACGAATGCACCTATTGCGCAAGCTGCGTGGAAACGGTGCTTCACAATGTCTGCCCGACCTGCGGCGGCGGATTTGCGCCAAGGCCGATCCGGCCCCAGCGGTCCTTTCGCCCGGAAAAGCGGTTGGGTCTCGGCTTTGATCCCGCCAGCGACGTACGTCGCCATTCACCGTTTACGGCTGAGGATATTGCGGCGCATGTGGCGCGGATCCGGCATCTCGCGCCGGACGAGCGCTGACGGTTGCGGGCTGTTCTTGATTTTTTGCAAGGGTGACATGAGGTGGTTGCGCTTGTCCTTGGCGGTCACAACCCCAATGTTGTGGCATGTCCAACGGAAGGCCGGTCGCAAAGCCGACTGGAAAGAACATGCAGGACAGGCATTACGTGGTCGTTGTCGGCGGCGGGTTTGGCGGATTGCAACTCGTCAAGGGGCTTGCCGGCGCGCCGGTGAGGATCACCCTCATCGACCGGCGCAACCATCATCTCTTCCAGCCCTTGCTCTACCAGGTGGCAACAACGCTGATCGCGACCTCCGAAATCGCCTGGCCGATCCGCAGCCTCTGGCGCGACCGGCCCGAGGTGACGACGCTGCTTGGCGAGGTGAGCGATGTCGACGAGGCCGGAAAGGCCGTGGTGCTCAGGGACGGCAAGCGGATCGGCTACGACACGCTGGTGCTGGCGACCGGGGCGACGCACGCCTATTTCGGCCATGACGAATGGGAGCCCTTTGCCCCCGGCCTGAAGACCCTGGAAGACGCGACGACGATCCGGCGGCGGGTGCTGCTCGCCTTCGAGCGCGCCGAGCTCGAAGAGGATCCTGATCTCCGTGCCGCCCTCCTGACCTTCACCGTCATCGGTGCCGGCCCGACCGGCGTCGAGCTTGCCGGCATCATCGCCGAGATGGCGCACCGCACGCTTCCCGACGAATTTCGCCGCATCGACACGCGGCAGGCCCGTGTGATCCTGGTGGAAGCGGGGCCGCGCATTCTCGCCGCCTTCAGCGAGGATCTTTCGGCCTATGCGGTCAAGGAACTGGAGCGGCTCGGCGTCGAGGTTCGCACCGGTACACCCGTGACATCCTGCACGGAAGAGGGCGTTGTCATCGGCGACCAATTCGTCGGCAGCCGTACGCTCGTCTGGGCCGCCGGTGTGCAGGCCTCGCCCGCTGCCCGCTGGCTGGATATCCCGGCCGACCGCGCCGGCCGGGCGATCGTCGGCGCTGACCTCACGGCTCCCGGCCATGCCGACGTCTTCGTCATCGGCGACACGGCTGCCGTCACCTATGACGGCGGCAAGCCGGTGCCGGGCATTGCGCCCGCCGCCAAGCAGCAGGGCGCCTATGTGGCCGACGTCATCCGCGCACGGCTTTCAGGCGACAAGCCGCCCGGAGACTTCCGCTATCGCCACCAGGGCAGCCTTGCCACCATCGGCCGGCGCGCGGCGATCATCGATTTCGGCCGCTTCAAGCTCAAGGGCGCGCTTGCCTGGTGGATCTGGGGCATCGCCCACATCTACTTCCTGATCGGCACGCGCAGCCGCTTCGCCGTCGCCTGGAGCTGGTTCTGGACCTATCTGAGCGGACAGCACAGTGCCCGGCTGATCACCCAGAAGGAGACGCTGAAGGAGAAGGGGTAAGGGCGAGAGGCGGCCAATGTAACGGCCGCCGTCGTCGCTTACTTCTGCACCTTCACGATCAGGATCATCGGCCGGTCCATCTCTTCGGCCAGAGCCGGGATCTCGGCGATCTGCTCTTGCGTCGGCCGCCACTCCTCGACGTGGCGGATGGCGAAGCCTGCGCCAATCAGCGTGTTCAGCGTCGTGCCGATGGTGCGGTGGTGCTTGATCACGCCCTTGGCCAGCCAGTTCGTCGTGCGCGGGCCTTCGGCTGAGTAGTGATCAACGGGCCAGGTGCGCTCGCCATCGGTGATGCGCCAGCCGGGATTGTGCGAGGCCATGTAGATCGGGTGCTCGATGGTGAAGACGAAATGGGCGCCGGGTACCAGCGCCTTGTGGATGGTCGCGACCAGCCGGCCGAAATCCTCGACATAGTGGAAGGCAAGCGAGCTGTAGGCGAAGTCGAAGCTCGTTTCGGGCAGGTCGAGCTGGTCGAGATCGGCAATCTTGTAGTCGATTGCTGGATCTGATGTGTCGGCCTTGGCGCGGGCGATCATCTTCTCGGAGAGATCGAGCCCGAGCACATGGGCGGCACCGGCCTCGCGGGCGTGGCGCGAAAACCAGCCATAGCCGCACCCGAGATCGACGACGCGGCTTCCGGAAAGATCCGGTAGGAGCGCGCGAATCGCCGGCCATTCCGCGGCCCCGGCAAGACCATGCACCGAGCGCCCGAGCTGGCTGTAGCCCTCGAAAAACTCCTGACGATCATAGATGTTCTGGGCCATGGCGGTCTCTCCTTCTGGCTGTGCTTGTGCCGGCACCCGCCGCGCGAGAGGCGCGGGCGTCTGCGCGCGTTAGGGCGAGTGGGCATCCGGTGCCGTTACCGCGGGAACAGCATGTGCCTTTCGATCCTGCTCGAAACCGGCGGCGCTTCGAAGTGCCGGCGCGTCGATTGATAGGGCGCGTGTTGCCGCAAGGTCAAGTTGCGGCTGAAGTGCAAGCTTCTATTTCGTTTTTTTTGAGGGGTGCTAATGTTCGATTCTCGTGGTCCAGTCCGATTTGCGGAGGCGTAATGTCCGAAGCCATCCATCCTGCAGCCATCCATCACCTGCCGGGCTTTATTACAGCCCCGGGCCAGTCCGACTGGCTTTTGAATGCGGTTGCCGTTTTTCTGATCGTGGCGATTTTCGCGCTCGGTACACTCTATCTCAGGCTGCATTCGCTGCCGGAGGTCATGGCGCACAAGACCAACAAGATCCAGCTGGAGCTGGTGGCGGTCCTGGCGCTCCTGTCGCTGCTCACCCACAACAACCTCCTGTGGGGCGCAGCTCTGCTTCTCGCCCTGATCGACCTTCCCGATTTCTCCTCGCCGCTTTCATCGATCGCCGGTTCGCTGGAGCGGATTGCCGGTAAGGTGGACCAGCCGACCGTGCCGGAGGCGAGGGACGTGGAGGCCGAGCCTGCAGCAAGCCACCCACAGCCGCACGCGTTGCCCGGCCACGGCCACGCATCGCCCGCTCAGCCATCGACGGAAGGGAAGGCATAAGCCATGTTCGAGTTTATCCTTTGCTCGATGCTGACCATCCTGCCCGACTATCTCTTCCGCCGTTACGGCCAGGGAAAACGCATCGGGCGCGAGATCACCATCTATTCGGTCTGGTTCGAGCTGCGCTGGGGCATCACCGCCTGCATCGTGCTGACGATCTCGCTGATCACGCTGATCTTCTACTTCCATCCGTCGACGAAGAACGTGACGGCCGCGTTCCGTACGGTCGCCGTGCTGCCGGAGACCAACGGGCGCGTCACGGAGATCTATGCCACGCGCTTTGAGAAGGTGAAGGCCGGCCAGCCGCTGTTCAAGCTCGACAGTTCGGAGGAGGAAGCGGCCGCCGAGGTCGCCCGCCGCCAGATCGCCGAGGTTGACGCCGAATTGGCTGTCGGTCGCACCGAGCTTGTTGCCGCTGATGGCGCGATCGTCCAGGCACAGGCCGACGTGAAGCAGGCCGAGGACGAATACAACACACAGGTGGAGCTTAACCGGCTCAACCCGAACGTCGTTGCCCGCCGCGAAATCGAGCGCAAGCAGGTGCTTCTCGAAGGGCGCAAGGGCGCGCTGACCGCTGTGCTTTCCAACAAGCAGACGCTGGAGACGAAGCTGCAATCGCTGCTGCCGTCGCAGAAGGCCAGCGCCGAAGCGGCGCTGAAGCAGGCGGAGGTCGATATTACCAAGACCACCGTGCGCGCCGGCGTGTCCGGCACGCTGCAGCAGTTCACGCTTCGGGTCGGCGAAATCGTCAACCCGCTGCTGAGGCCAGCGGGCGTGCTCGTGCCGGAAGACGCGGGCCGGGCCCGGCTGGTGGCCGGCTTCGGGCAGATCGAGGCTCAGGTGATGAAGCCCGGCATGATCGGCGAGGCGACCTGCGTCGGCAAGCCGTTCACCATCATTCCGCTCGTCGTCACAGAGGTGCAGGACGTGATTGCCTCCGGCCAGGTGCGCGCCAGCGACCAGCTGATCGACGTTACGCAGATCTCGCAACCCGGCACGCTGACCGTGGTCATGGAGCCGCTTTATCCCGGCGTGCTCGACGACGTTCCGCCCGGCAGCAGTTGCATCGCCAATGCCTACACCAGCAACCACGACGAACTGGACAAGCCGGGGATCAGCACGCTGCAGTGGGCCTATCTGCACGGTGTCGATGCCGTTGGCCTCGTGCATGCGGCGATCCTGCGCATTCAGGCGCTGATGCTGCCGGTGCAGACGCTGGTGCTCGGCGGGCATTAAGCACGAAGACACGCGGCCGGGGTTTCCGATCCCGGCCGGCGCCTGCCGCCTGCAGATATTCCCCTTCAGGCGGGCCACCGCTTCCTTCAGCCTCGTCCGATCGGCCTGCAAACGTTGAACCCCCTCCTTGCAGGCGGGTCCCATCTTCCAGCGCCAAAGCCCGCGCGGGGTCCTCGCGGTTGAAGCGGTCGCGTGTGCCGTCGAATTGCGATGCGAGACAGCGCATCTTCGCGCGGCAAGATCGCTTCGGCTGCATCGTCGATCTTGCCGGGATCGATGGTTTCAAGGGCGTGGAATTCAACGGACAGCTTCCCACCTGAAAGGCCGCAATGTTTGCGGGAGCGATCTATGCGGCGCTATCTTCCGTTGCGTCTATGCCTTGCCTCCTTCTCTGGAAGGCCCCGAGAGCGCCGGGCCGTCACGGAGGGAAAAGGGGTGTCCAAAAATGATTGAGCCCCCGTGGGGACGGAGGCTCAAGCGCGCAATAAAATTAATAAAGCAACTGCACTGCAATATAACCACAAGCATGCATACTCTTCCGGGGATTGCATACTTCCGGGGCGCAATCGCAAGTACAGTGTGGCAAAAGCGTGATCTGAAAGCAATGGATTTTAAGGGGATTTTAATAGTCAATTTGGGTTACGGGAAAATCCCCAGCTTTTTCACCCAATCGGGTCAGGATTTTCCTGACGGTAGCCCGCATGGACAAAGACAAATCCCCCACACTCCCTTTTAGGTCTCGTCGGTCCCGATCGGCAGCGTCCAGGGCTCCCATATCGCATCGTGTATCGCGCCCTGGCGCAGGTAGAAGCGCTTGGCATTTTCGTTGCTCGCAAGCACCGACCATTCGATGCGCGGTGCGCCGATCGCTGCGGCATGACGTTTCAAGGCGTCGATCAGCGCCGCGCCGGCCCCCAGGGAACGTGCTGTTTCATCGACGAAAAGTTCCTTCAGCACCAGCGTCGGCTTCAGATCGTAGGTCCAGGGGATGACGTAATGCACAGCGATGCCGATGACACGGCTGCCAAACTCCGCGACCAGCACGCCAAAGCGTGGGTTGTCGCCAAGCCCATGCTCGATCAGATCGCTCTCGGTCACGCGGAACGCGTCAATATAAGCTTCGAAGACTGCAAGGCCGCGCATCAGCCGCAGCACGCAGGCGACGTCATCTCGTTTAAATGGGCGGACGATAACGGGTGACGCGGGCATCGCGATATCTCGTGCAAAGGGGTTAGCTGGCCGGGGCGGGTTACCGAGGGCCGGTGGAAGGCCGAACTTGCCGCATCATTTGCCGCAATCGCGATCGATTTCAGGCTGAAATCGATCGCGATCCAAAATGCTGCAGTGCCGCGCATCCGGCAAGGCGTGCGGCGCTGCAAAGGGCGTTTGGCGCCGGCTTAAGCAGCGAGCAGAGACAGCGCTTCGCCGGGGGTAGCGCCGGTCGCAAACGCGAGGCCTTCGTCTTCCCAGCCGGTGATGCCGCCGATCATGATTTTCACCGGCCGGCCGAGCCTGGCGAGCTTGAGTGCGGCCTGGTCGGCGCCGTTGCAATGGGGGCCGGCGCAATAGGCGACGAAGAGGGTATCGGCCGGCCACTCTGCCAAACGCTCCGCAGTGATCTGCCGGTGGGGCAGGTGGATCGCGCCCGGCACGTGGCGGCGCGCATAGGCCGCATCCGAGCCGACGACGTGCAGCAGCACGAAGTCCTGCTCGCCGCTCTTCAGCGCCTGGGCGACGTCGGAGCAATCGGTCTCGACGCTGAGCCGCCCGGCAAAATGGGCAATGGCGATCTCAGGCGATGCGGCGGGAATTTCGGTGACGGTGCTCATCGGGGTTCTCCTTGGCTCGGTGCGCGTTGACGAGGAAATGTGTAGCAGCACTGGATCAGGGCTGGCAGTTGGCAACATTGCCATATATGCTCAAGATCATGCCAAAGTCGTTTTCCGTTGCCGCACCACTCACAAACCCGCTCGTCGTGGCGCTCGCCTATGACGGGCTCTGTACCTTCGAGTTCGGCGTCGCCGTCGAGATGTTCGGCCTGCCGCGGCCGGAAATGGGCGAGGGCTGGTACCGTTTTGCCGTCGCCTCGGTCGATCCGGGTGAGCTTAGGGCGACCGGCGGCGTTCGCTTTGTCGCCGACGGCGGCATCGAGCTTTTGGGCCAGGCCGGCACGATCATCGTGCCCGGCTGGCGCGGCGCCGATCAGCCCGTGCCCGAGGCGGTGTGCCAGGCGCTGAGGGACGCCTGCGCGCGGGGCGCGCGCGTGCTTTCCATCTGCTCCGGCGTCTTCGTGCTGGCGGCTGCCGGGCTGCTATCGGGCCGGCGGGCGACGACCCACTGGCGCTATACCGACAAGCTGAAAGCGCTTTATCCAGACATCGAGGTGGTGCCGGATGTGCTCTATGTCGATGGCGGCGAGGTTCTGACCTCGGCTGGCAGTGCGGCCGGCATCGATCTCTGCCTGCACCTGATCCGCCGCGATTTCGGCAGCGAGGCGGCCAACCGCGTCGCCCGCCGTCTCGTCGTGCCGCCGCATCGCGATGGCGGCCAGGCGCAGTTCATCGAGCGGGCGGTGCCCGACGTGCATGAGAGCGCCCGGCTCGGGCCGCTGCTTGACCGTATGCGCGAACGGCTCGGTGAGGACTTTTCGATTGCGGCGCTGGCAAAGGCTGCGGGCATGAGCGAGCGCACCTTCCTGCGCCGCTTCGAGGCGGCGACCGGCACGACGCCGGCGCGCTGGCTTTTGTCCGAGCGGCTGTCGCGCGCCCGGCAATTGCTGGAGGAGACCGCGCTCGGCATGGAGCAGGTGGCGGAAGCCTCCGGCTTCGGCTCCACCCAGACGCTGCGTCATCACTTCCGCCAGCAGCTTTCGACGACACCCGCCGCCTACCGTGCCGCCTTCGGACGGATGGCGATTTCTGAAGGCGGGCTTGGGCGGGTCGCTGCGGAATAGGCCGCATCGTCGGTGCCGCATCCCACCTCAAACAACGGCCCCCACCGATTTCGATGGGGGCCGCCAGTCACGGTCTAGAATGTCAGCCGGGTATGCTAGCCTACTTGGGATCGCCGCCGCCGCCGATCCCGAGGCCGATGTCCTTCTTCGGATATTTGACGAAGGTCGCTGCGTGCTGGGTCTGCAGCTGCAGGATGGGGCCGTAGAGCCATTCATAGTCGCCATTGCTGCGGGTGATGCGCTCCTTGGGATCACGATAGATATCGAAGATCCAGGGGGCGACGCCGACCGGCGAGAATGTCGACATGCTGATGTTGGAAAATGGCTGGTCGTACTGCATGACCTTGAAATAGCCCTTGAAGTTTTCCCAGCGGATGGCCGAGAACTCGGCCTGGTTATAGGAGAAGACCGCCTGGCGGGACGTCTGACCGTCGTCGGCCAGCAGGAAGCTGCTCTGGTCGACACCGTCGATATAGCGCTCGGTCGGGATCTTGTCCTTGATGCCGGCAAGCGCCAGCGACGTGTTGAACAGGTCCATGAGGTCAAACAGGCCGTCGCTGATGCGCCCCGCCTTGATCATGCCGGGCCAGTAGGCGATGCCCGGCACGCGCACGCCACCTTCCCAGGTCGTGCCCTTGCCGGAGCGGAACGGGGTGAAGCCGGAGTCCGGGTAGCTGTCTTCCTCCGGGCCGTTGTCGGAGGTGAAGAACACGAAGGTGTTGTCGGCCTGGCCGGCGTCTTGAAGGGTCTTCGTCAGCCGCCCGACGATGTCGTCGACCTCGACCACGGCGTCGCGGTAGGGCAGCTTGGCGGGGCTGCGCCCCTCGTAGCCATCAGCGGCATAGTTGTCGAAATGGACCTTGGCAAAGGCGTGGATCAGGTAGAACGGCTTGTTGTCCTTGGCCGCGCGCTTGATGAAATCCACCGACCAGTTGGCAAAATCCTGGTCGACATTTCCCATCTGCTTCTGCGTCTCCAGCGGATAGACGATCTTCAGGTCGCCGCCCTTCTTGCCTTCGACCACGCCGTTATACTCGCTGAGGCTCTTGAACGTCTCCAGCCGCTGCGGATCGAGCATAAGCTGCGAATATTTCCGGCTGTCCATGTACTGCGTGTATTCGCTGACGACCGACAGGAAACCATGGAATTCGTCATAGCCGACGTCCTGGGGCTGCATGCCCTTGGCTTCGCCGATGTGCCACTTGCCCGAGAGGCCGGTGACATAGCCGTTGTCGCTCAGGAGCTTTGCCGCCGAGACCTCGTCGGCCCAGGGGTTCTTGGTGGGGTGGTCGCTCGCAAGCAGGGGACGCGTAAGGCCGCTTCGCGCCGGAATACGACCCGTCATCAGGGCCGCGCGCGAGGGCGTGCACACCGGCGTCGCATAGGCCGATGTCAGCTTCAGGCCCTCGGTTGCCAGCTTGTCGATGTTCGGTGTCGGAGCCCCGAGCATCGCGCCGCCGCCGAACGCACCCAGGTCGCCATATCCAAGGTCATCGACGAGCAGGATCAGGATGTTGGGTTTGCGACCGGTCCTCGTCTCAAACTCGCGAAGCCGGTCCGCGGCCGTCTGCTCCTGAGCGGGGCGCGGAATGGCCGGCTCCAGATAGTCCGCGGTTCTGACCGTACGGTCCCACCCCTTTGCCTCCTGGGCGTGCGACGTGGTGGCGAGCAACGTGAACGAAGCTGCAAGGGAACAAGAGAGAAGATAGTTGAAGGCCTTCATCAATCGTACTCCTCATTGGGGTATGGGATTGTCGATGATCTTTCAGTCGGTCTGGATCCGTCTCTGGCTCCAGCCACGTGCAGTCCTGAAAGCAATGGCCGAACTGGTGCGCACCTGCCCGTCCTTGCGACCGGACTTGGCGGCTCTGGTTTCAGGCATGGCCGAACTGCATTTCCGACACTGCGTTGTGCGTGCCGGAGCAAGACAGAAAAGCGGCAAGCCCGTAAGTACGTAACAGTTAAAAAATCCAGGGGCATGCTAGAACGATGGGTGCTCGCCCCAAGGCGTGCGCCCGGTAGCGCACGCCCAATTTCGTCGGGTGAACCAGGGCTACAATGTGACAGGGCGGCGTTCGCCGCCCTGTCACACGGTCATCCGTTGAGCTCGGCCTGAGGGGACGCAAGGTTGAAGTCGTCCTTGCGGAAGAACGACCGGAAGAACACGGCGTCGGGCGCGGAGGCGACAATCCGGGCGACGATGGCCGTGGCGACGATGGCAAAGACCAGCCGGCCGAAGAAGACGCTGGTGAAATCCGCCCCCAGCGCCACGACCACCAGCGTGTCCTCGATGAGGCTATGGCCAAAGCCCATGAAGACGCAGGCGAGGAACACCTGGCGCGGCTCGACCTTGGCCTCGCGCGCCTCGCGGATCAGAAGCGCGCCACCATAGGAAATGCCAAGCAGCACGCCGACGGCGGCAAAGGGCACGGTCTCGGTCTTGACGCCCGCAAGGCGAAAGAGCGGCGCCATGCCCCGGTTCAGCCATGCGAGGATGCCGACGAGCTTGAGGATCTCGATCGTCCAACTGAGCACGAGCAGCACGACGAGCATGGTCAGAAGCGTCTTCAGCGTGCCGAAGGCGAAGGCGACCCAGCCGGAGCCCTCGTTGGCCGGGATCCAGGTGGGGGCGAGCGGGGTTGCAAGCCATCCGGTGACGGCGAAGAGCTGATGCAGGAGGGCTGCGAAGATGAGGCCGCCGCCGATCCTTATCGCGGCGGTGACGAGGAAGCTTGGGCCCGCCTTCTGGATGATGCGCTGTTCGATCGGGATGGCATGGGCCACCAGCATCAGCGCCGAAAACACCGTCATGTCGGCAGTCGTCAGTTCCGAGACCGGCACCAGCGCGAAGACCACAACGACGGCGCCCCAGATGCCGACGAGCAGGCCGGTGAGCCACGCGAAGGCAAACTCGGGCGGCAGGCCGATCACCGTCATTACCGGCTCGAAGGCGGGTGCGACCGCGCGGATCACGCCGAGTTCCTGCAGCACATGGGTGACGATGGTGACGGGCACGATGATGCGCACCAGATCGAAGTAGACTTCGAGGGTAGCAAGGGTCTTGCGGTAGAGGATGATCAGGACGGTCATGGCTGTCTCTCCTTGGGATGTTGTCCAAGGACTAACGCCAGGCCGTTCGCAGTTGTGGTCAAAATATGCACCTTTGTGCAATAAAATTGCAAATGACCGCAACAGGGGGACGGACGGGGATGGACAAGATCGACAGCAAGCTCTTGAGGCTCTTGCAGGTGGATGCCTCTCGCACCAATGCCGAGCTTGCGGAAGAGGTTGGCCTTTCGCCATCGAGTTGCCTGCGTCGCATCAGGCGGCTACACGAGACCGGCGTCATCGACCGGATCGTCGCGGTGCTTAATCCGGCAAAGGCTGGTCGCACCATGAAGGCGATCATCACAGTCGAGCTCGAGCGCCACGGCGAGCAATATATCCGCCGCTTCCTCGACATGGCGGAAAAGGAGCCGGCAGTGATCCAGGCCTACAGCGTCAGCGGCGAGACCGACGCCATTTTGATGCTGCGGCTGAAAGACATGGACGAGCTCGACGCGCTGACCGAGCGGCTGTTTCGCGAGGAAACCAATGTCGCGCGCTACTACACCGCCTTCGTGATCCGTACCGGCAAGGAGACGACGGAGATACCGGTGTGAGAAGACACCGAACCACGGGGGACGACCCGAAACGACAGGCGCTGGCGGGCCGGCGGTCCCGACGGGATCCCGATCAAGTGTTTTCGACGAGATAATCGCGCAATCTAATCTTCAAACTCTCGACGACTTCAGGGTGTTTCAGGAAGTCAGCGATCGACATCATTGCCCACTGCTGGCCCTCGTCGCCAAACCTTACAGGCCCGAAACCCTCTTCGAGCTTGCCAACAAGGAAGTAACTTCCAGGGGCGATCGTATTCTGCGCCGGATAATACCGCGTCCACACGATCCACGCCGGATCGACCGCGATATCGAACTCCTCGCGGGTCTCCCTGATTGCGCACTCGACCGGGCTCTCATCATCCTCCCGTCCGCCCCCCGGAAGATCCCACATGCCGGGGAAGGGGATTTCCGGCTTCTGATCACGCTGGTAGGCAATCAAAAGCCCCTGAAAGAGCAATGCGATTTTTGCACCCTTGAAGGGGATGAAGGCCATTTGCGAAACCCTGCGCTTGCTGAGCGAAGCTCAACTCTCGTCTTCGATGAATCCCGATTTTTTGCAAAGCCGAAGATCTTGCAATTTGGCAACGCTCGCAATGATTGTTTCTGGTGTGACACAACCCGGCGTTTTCCGGCTATACCATTCTGACAGGCGTCGTCTTATCTGGACCGAAAAGGCCGGTTGACCGGGAGCATGACTGGAAATCTGCCCCCGGCGCTTGAGCTGCCGTTACTTCACCGCAGCGTTCCCTCCATCGGCAAAGAGCGCCGCACCGGAGACGAAGCTTGCCATCGGGCCTGAGAGGAAGAGGGCGGCCTGGGCGATTTCTTCCGGCTGGGCGATGCGCTTCATGGCGTGCAGGCCGGCCGCCCATTCCTTGTTTTCCTTGCTGCCGGCCGCCGGCGTGTCGACGCCGCCGGGCAGGAGCGCATTGGCGCGAATGCCCTTTGCGCCATAGTCGGCAGTGATGCCCTTGACGAGGCCCATCAGGCCGGCCTTTGCCGCGCCATAGGCGGCCATGCCGGGAATACCGACGCTGGTGCCGACGAAGGTGGAGGTGAAGACCAGCGAGCCGCCGTCACGCGCGAGCATTGCCGGGATCTGGTGGCGGGCGCCGAGGAAGGCGGAGGTGAGGTTGGTGGCAAGCGATTGCTGCCATTCCTTGAACGTGATCTCGGCGACCGGCTTCATGACGTTGACCGCGCCGGCATTGTTGACGGCGATGTCGAGGCCGCCGAAATGCTTGAGCGCCGCTTCCACCAGCCGGATATGGGTTTCTTCCGCGGTGACGTCGCCGCCAACCGCGATCGCTTCGCCGCCGTCCTCGCGGATCGCTTCGACGACGGCGTCAAGCTGCTCTTCGCCGCGGGCGTTGGCGACGATCTTCGCACCCTCGGCGGCAAAGAGCCTGGCGACCGCACGGCCGATGCCGGAGGAGGCGCCGGTGACGATCACGATCTTGTCTTGCAGCATGGTCATGGACTTTTCCCTTCTCTTGATTGATGCGCCCTGACTACTGCCGGCGGGCATCAGCGCCCACCCGATTTCCGATCGGTGATTGTGACGGCGCAGATTCTCAATCGCCCCGGTGGCATAGTCCGGGCCGACAACGAGGGCAGGGAAGAAGGGATGCTGAGGACCTATGGCGGCAGCCGCCATTGCGGCGCGGCGCGGATCGAGACGGACCTCGACTTCAGCGTCGGCACGGAGAATGCAACGGCACGGCCTGCATGAAGAGGCGGCTCTGGTCGATGGTGGCGAAGCCCGACGCCTTCCGGCTGATCACCGGGGAGGCGGCACTGACCGACTATCGCGGCCACAACCCGGCCGCCCAGTCTTCGTCATCCGTGCACACGGCGTCCGAGGCGTTCGCCGGCGTGGTCAGACATAATGGTGCAGATGCTGCCGGCGTCCGGGCCATGGTCGATACAGCCAACCAGAAACCCGAGATCGCCAGAGTGCAGATCGCCCATGCCTGCGGCACCTGCCAGCTTCTATTCGCTTAGTCTTTATCCGGCGCAGTTGACATATCGCGCATGACTGCCTCAGCCGCGACTTCGGCATTGCGTCTTGAGCCCGAGATGGTTCCGGATTTTATGAGCTGCTTGCCATCAAGCAGTAGCTGCCAGTTCCATGTGTTCAGGCCGCGTCCCTGGATGCGGAGTTTCAATCTGTCGGGATCGTACTTCGTCACTGCTTGCTCCTTTGACTGCACTTTGACAGATCAATGGCCAAACCAAAACTAAGCGATGAGGTCAAGACCTACATCGTAAAGGCTCTGGCATGCTTCGACAGCCCGCCCGTCGTCGCTGCGGCGCCTTTGGCGGCCCTGCGTCCGGCCCTCGGGCGTATCTAGTCCAGTCGCCGTTGTCTTCAGCGCGGCCAGCGTTTCGCGCAGCGCCCGGTCCAGCCGCTTGTCGCTTCGAAGCACCAGGGCGAAGCGGCGGAAGAGCGTTGGGGTGACGGGCCGCACCACCAGCCGTTCCCGGTCGCCGGGGCGAAGGGCGATTTCCGGAACGAGGGCTGAGCCGAGGCCGACGGCGACCATCTCCTTGATCGCGTCGACGCTGCCGAGCGCCATCACCGGCTTGACGGTCGTGCCTGTGGTGGCCAGCCATTCGTCGGTGATCCTTCGCGTGTTGGCGCCGGGCTCGTAGAGGATCAGCGGCCGTTCAGCCAGGATCGCGGGCGTGACGGTATCGGGCAGGGCGCTTCCGAGCGGCGCAATCGCCACGAAGCGCTCGTCGAAGAGCGGCGTGATATCGAAGATGCGGCCGGAAACGGGCAGGCTGACGAGGCCGATGTCGATGAGGTTCTCGTCGACCGCGCGGACGATGTCGGCGCTGTTGCCGGTTGTCACGGTGATGTCTAGATCAGGAAAGCGGCGCTTGAGATCGGCCAGAAGCGGCGGCAGCAGGAAGGCGCACGGGGTGGCGCCGGTGCCGAGCCGGACGCGCCCGAGAACGCCTTTGGCGTGGCGGGCGACGGCCTCGATCGCCCGGCTGGTGGCAGCCTCGATGCTGCCGGCATGGGCCAGCAGCTCCTCGCCGGCCGCACTCGGCCGCGCCCTGCGGCCGACCCGCTCGACCAGGCGCACGCCGAGCTGCTTCTCCAGCACCCGCACCTGCAGGCTGACCGCCGGCTGGGTCAGGCCCAGGCGCTCGGCGGCGGCCGAGAAGCTGCCGAGTTCGGCGACCAGCGCGAAGGTTTTGAGATAATCGAGGTTGAGAGCACTCATGGCCAGGTTTCTCTTATTGTCAAAGTTTCTCTTATGCGTGGAATAGGAATGCTAAGCTTCTTTTAGGAGATGTCGAGGCGCAGACTGTGTCCATGGTTGGAAAAGAAACATGGATGTTCGACATGATCCGGGAACTCGGTCTTTATCTCGTTGCTTCGCCGCGCTCGCGGTACTGGCAACTGCAGCAACTGCGCGAACTGGATGCTGAGCATCTGGCCGATATCGGCCTGACGGAGGCGGAAGCTCAGCTGGGAAGGCGCAAGGTTGCGCCGGTTCCGGCGCGCGAAGGGGCCGTCGTCGTTCCGCATGCGGACGCCGCACGGGCGGGCGCGATGTAGCGGTTTCGGCCCGCGCACTGTTCCCGACCACAACTGGTGGGGCGCCAGTGACAGGAGCGTCTCGTCTCAAGCCGGCCTCACGTCCCACCTTTCGATCGCAAGGCCCGGCCAAAGGGCGCGCCACCGTTCCACTTTGCGCTCGTAGATGGCGCGGGTGATCTGGCTCTTGTTGGCGCGCACGATCGGTGCGAGCAGGTCCACAAGGCCGAAAGGGGCGCAGATCTCCAGTCCGCCCCGGGACGGGCGAAGTCCGACGGCGGTCGCAGTCGTCGGAAATGTCGCGATCGCCTCTTCCGCCGATAGATAGGGCCTGATCGGCGTGCCGAATTTTTCCTCGTACCAGAGGTGAACGCGTGCCTCGTTCTTGACGTCGATCCGCACGGGTAGATCCGCAAACAGGCCTTCGATCCGCTTCGCATGCGTGGCCTCCGCCTCTTGCGAGAGGTCGTCACCGTCGAAATAGACGATGTCGATATCGCCGATGCCGTGCGTCGGCGGCAGGGCGAACGCATGGTTCCAGACGGTCTGCGCTATCGCGCCGGCCGCCAGCCAGCCATCGGGCAGGGCAATCCGGACCCAGCGATCGAGGATCGGAGCCAAGAGCGGGCTCTTCAGGATGATAGTCTGCAGGTCCGTCATGGAATATGCATCGGCATGAAGCCTTGAAGCATGCGTTCCGCCGGCGCTCGCGCGGCTCCCGCGGAGATCCATAGAGGATCGCCAAAGCACTCGATCCGAGTGCCCGCAACGACGATGCCGTCGCCGTCGTTGCAGGCAAGGATCGGTCGCGGCGTCGACAGGCTGTAGCGCAAGAGAGCGGGCAGGTAGCTCTTGTCGTCGCTCAGGTGCGGGAAGAACTCGAAGGGCACGAGATCAAGCGCATCGCCGTCGGTGATTTCCTCCGGCTCCAGCCCGATGAAGAGCGCATCGGTCGCGATCGTCGGCGCCATGAGAATGGCGCCGGCGCTGACGCCGATGAGGATGCCGCCGGACTGTGCCCAGTCGCGAAGCGGCCCGAGCATGCCGCTTCGCTTCAGCCGTTCGAGAAAGCCGCCGGTGTGACCGCCTGCAAGGTGAATGGCGTCTGAGGCGAAGAGCGCTGCAATGTCGTCTGCCGAATGCGGTTCGTCGAGATCGAAGAACAGCGCGAGATCGAGACCCAGCCTGCCGTAATAGGCCTGCCCGGCAAGGAAGAAGCCGCGGTCCCGTTCCGGACCGGAGGCGACATAGGCGATGCGTTTTCCAGCGCCGCCTGCCGCCATCATCTCCACAAGCCTGAGGTCGATCGCCGAGCAGGCGGGCACGATCTGGTCGCTATAGAGGACGAGGTTGAGCATGTCTTTCCTGTCGTGACGAAGGGCCATAGCCCGGTTCGCTCGGGCTAGCCCGCGATCGCCTTCACCCGGCGGCCGTAACGCCAGATCCCGAGCCAGCTGAAATAGTTGACGAGAAGCGACAGGCAAAGCCAGAGCAGAGTGGTGAGGTCGTCACCGCCTTCGAACTGACCGGCAAATCGCACGACGCTGATCAGCGACAGGCCGCCGAGAAGGATGCCGAGCAGCCAGCTGTAGGGCCGCCAGAACCCGAACGGCGGGACCTGCAGATTAAAGGCGTAAGCGACGAGACCGATCGCCGTTGCCAGCGCCATGACCAGGCTGACGCCGCCGAGGATCTTGATCCCGTATGCCATCTCGTCCCAAAAGCTCAGGAGCAGCGTCGCGCCTATGACCAGGCCGAAAGCAAGGCTGAGCACGTAGAAAATTGCAAATGCCTTCCACATCGCGAATCATCCTGTATCTGCGTTGGTGGCAGCTTCGGCGGTGATGGGCGCCTTGTCTATCGTTCGGCGGGCGAGGTTGTCGCAAGGCCTTACGCCTCAAACGGCCTGCATGCCGCCCGCTCTCTCATTCTTTCACCGGAGTGCTTGGCGCGCTGACGTTCCGCTGTCAGCCGATGGCGGCCGGCTGCTGCTCTATGCGGCGGCCATAGCGCCAGACGCCGAGCCAGCCGAAATAGCTGAGAAGGAGCAGGAACAGCAAACCGAGGGAGGCCGACAGCAGGCCTTCGTCTCCGGGCTGGGGGCTGGAAATGAGCGTGACGAGATCCCAGGCATCGGCCATCAACGTGTAGAGACACCAGCAGGCGAGAACCCAGCTGAATGGCCGCCAGAATGACAAGGGCGGGACCCTCAGGCCGAAGGCATAGGCAAAGACGCCTATCATGGCAGCAAATTCCACGGCCAGGCCCGCATAGAACAGGGCTCGGTCGGCGGACGACAGCTGCACCGCGATTTCAGGGGGTAGCGTGACGAAAGCCGATGACAGCATGAAAATGAAAAGCAGCCCATAGAGAACTGCAAACGCCTTCCACATCGCGAATCATCCCCCAAGCATGCAGTGCCTGCCATCTTGGGTCGTGTCGCGACACTTGTCTATCGTCTGGCGGGCAGGAGCGTGGCTTTTGCCTAATCCGCGCTCAGCGCCACCGCCGGCTGCAGGCGCGAGGCGTTGCGGGCGGGCAGGAAGCCGAAGACGAGGCCGGTCAGGAAGGCGCAGGCAAAGGCGAGCGCCACCGGGCCGAGGGTGAAGGAAACGGGCATGCCGAACTGGCCGGCAAGCGCGCCGGTGCCAAGCCCGAGCGCCACACCGAGCGTGCCGCCGATCGCCGAGACGACCAGCGCCTCGATGATGAACTGCAGCAGGATATCGCGCTGGCGGGCGCCGGTCGCCATGCGCACGCCGATCTCTCGGGTGCGCTCGCTGACCGAGACGAGCATGATGTTCATGACCCCGATGCCGCCGACGAGCAGCGAGATCGCGGCCACCGAGGCGAGGAACAGCTTCAATGTGTTCGAGGTCTCGGTGAAGGCCTCGCGCACGGAGGACATGTTGGTGATCTGCGTGTCCTGGCGCTTGTGGCGCTGGTCGAGCAGCGCCTGGATCGTCTGCTGCGTGATGTCGATCGCCGAACCGTCCTTCACCTGAACGGTGATGGTTCGGATGTTGCGCTGGCCGAAGAGGCGGATGCTGCCGGTCGAAAGCGGCACCAGCACCACGTCGTCCTGGTCGTTGCCGAAGGAGGTGGCGCCCATTTCCGCCATCACGCCGATCACCTGGAAGGGGATCTTGTTGACCAGCACATACTGTCCGATCGGGTTGTCGCCGTCGGGGAAAAGCGTTTTCACGACCGTCTGGCCGAGTACGGCCACAGGTGCGTAGGTGTCCATGTCGTTCTGGTTGATGAACTCGCCCTTGGCCATCTTCCAGGATTTGGCGGTGGTAAACTGCGGTACGGTGCCGTTGGCGGTGGTCTGATAGTCGACATTGCCGCGGCGAAGCGTGACGGAACTGGTCATCTCCGGCACGGCGAAGGCGACATTCGGCACCTCCAGGATCGCGTCCGCGTCCGCGGGCACCAGCGTCACGTTGCTGCCGCCCGCGCTGCCGCGGAAATTCGCCATGCTCGGCCGCACCACCAGCAGGTCCGAGCCCATCGACGAGATGCGGCTCAGAACGGAATCCTGCGCTCCGGTGCCGATCGCCAGCATCGCGACGACCGAGCCGACGCCGATGACGATGCCGAGCAGGGTCAGGATGGTGCGGAACAGATTGGCCTTCAGCGCCCGGAACGCCATCTTGACGGCTTCGGTGACATCGGCGATCGCGGCCGAGCCTTCGCTGACATGGCGGGCGAGGGCGGCCGCCCCTTCGGCGTTGACGCGGGCCTTCTTGGCGCGGTCGGCGACGATGCGGCCGTCATGGATCTCGATCAGCCGGTCGGCCTGTTCGGCGACCTCGCGCGAATGGGTGATGACGATGACCGTATGGCCCTGATCGTTCATGTCGCGCAACAGCGCCATCACATCCGAGCCGCTCTGGCTGTCGAGCGCGCCGGTCGGCTCGTCGGCCAGGATCACCCGGCCGCCGTTCATCAGCGCGCGGGCGATGGAGACGCGTTGCTGCTGGCCACCCGACAGCTGGCCCGGCCGGTGGTCGAGGCGCTCGCCGAGCTTCAGCGCTTCAAGCAGCGCCTCGGCGCGGTCGTGCCGGTCGCGGGCGGACATGCCGGCGTAGACGGCCGGTACTTCGACATTTTCCTTGGCGCTTGCTGTCGGGATGAGGTTGTAGCTTTGGAAGACGAAGCCGAAGGTGCGGCGGCGAAGGGCCGCGAGCTCGTCACTGTCGAGGGTAGCGACGCTCTCGCCATCGATCAGGTAGTCGCCGCCGGTCGGCTGGTCGAGGCAGCCGAGTATGTTCATCAGCGTCGACTTGCCGGAACCCGACTGGCCGACGATCGCCACGAACTCGCCCGCCTCGATATCGAGCGACAGGCCGTGCAGAACCTCGACGGCGAGGTCGCCGTTGAAATAGGTCTTGCTGACGTGCCTGAGTGAGAGAAGCGGGGTCATGGCCACTATCGAGCTTGGATCAGAACATCGGCGGCATGCGCATGCCACGCTGGTTTCGGTTGTCGCGGGCGTTGCCGCTCCCTGTCGATCCGGTGCTGACGACCACCTTCTCGCCCTCCTGGAGGCCGCTTCTGATCTCGGCGCTGACGCGGTTGCGAATGCCGATTTCGACGTCGCGGGTTTCGAGCGCGCCGGAAGCCGTAACCACGGTCACCTGCGCCTTGCGGGGCCCGCTTCCGGTTCCGTTTCTCTGGCCGTCGCGTCGGCCGTTGCTCTCACCCGTTGCATCTCCCGTACCCTTGGCCGGATGGCTCAAGGCGCCGCTCGGCACGATCAATACGTCCTTGGCGGCGGCTTGCACGAAGAACACCTGGGCGCTCATCGACATCATCAGTTCGCCTTCGGGATTGGGCACGTCGAAGAGTGCGTAATAGAGCACGACGTTGTTGGCCGTGTCCGGCATCGGCTGGATCTGGCGAAGCTTGCCGGCAAAATGTTTGCCGGGCTGGCCGAGCAGGGTGAAATAGGCATCCATGCCGACCTTCAGCCGGGTGACGTCTGCTTCCGACACCTGCGCCTTGACGGTCATGGTCGAGAGGTCAGCGATGGTGACGATGGTCGGCGTCGTCTGGTTGGCATTCAGCGTCTGGCCGGCCTTGGCCGGGTTGGCGACGATGGTGCCCGAGATCGGCGCGTAGATCTTGGTGTAACCGAGATCGACCTTGTCGCCGGCAAGGGTCGCCTGCTGCTTGCGGATCTGCGCCTCGATGGCGTTGACGTCGGCCTCGGCGGCGGCGAGATCGGCAATCGCCTGGTCGAGCGTCGATTGCGCCACGCTCCGGGTTTCGACGAGATTGCGCTGGCGGTCGATATTGGCCTGCTTGAGGACGAGCTGCGCCCTCTTGGAAATGAGCTGGGCCTGAAGGTTGGCAAGCTCCGCCTGGTCGATCTCTATGCGGTTCTCGATGGTGGCCGGATCGATCTCGGCGACGAGCTGGTCTTGCGTGACCGTGTCGCCGATCGCCACATGCAGCGCCTTCAACTGGCCGGAGACCTGGGCGCCGGCATCGACGGAATTGACCGCGTCGAGCGTACCGACGGCGGTCACGCTGTTTTCGATGTCGCCGCGGGTCACCACCTCGGTCACCATTGCGGTCGAGGCCGGGTTCTCTCCATAGCGCGTCCAGCCGTAATAGCCGGCGCCGGCGACGGCGAGGATGACCGGCAGCCACAGCCAGGCTCGCGAGCGGCGCCTGCGCTTCACCGTCTTCACCGCACCGGGAATGAAGGTGACGTTGGGCGCCGCATCGTCTCGGGGCGTGGTGTCGGCTCGCGCCGTCTTGGCTGTCTTGTTCATCGCTTGCGCCTAACCGGCATCGCCGATGCCAAAATGGATAGGTTCAAAAATAGAAGCGAATGGACCCGGCGAAAAGCATTGAGATCATTATATTTTCGTAATCTTCGCCATCTGCATGGCAAGAGAAAGGCGCCCGCAGCTGCGGACGCCCGTTTTCGAAGGGAACGACGGGTCTCTCAGCTGCGTGCCGCAATCAGCGCGGCGACATTGACGACCGCGCCGTGGTGGTCGGCAAGGCCGGCAAGTTCGGCGTCATGCAGGGCACGGGCGGAGATGGTGCCGCTTGCCGATGGCAGGTCGCGTGTGGTGCAGGCATCGGATGCGATGGTGATGCCGTAGCCGAGATCCTTGGCCGCGCGGGCCGTCGACGACACGCAATTGTGGGTCATGAAGCCGGCGAAGATCACCGGCGTGCCGGCCGGCCCAATGATTTCGGCAAGGTTGGTGTCCGAAAAGCCGTTGGGCCGGATCTTCTCGACCACCGCTTCGCCGGCGATTGGCGTCAGCGCATCGACGATCGCGCCGCGGTGCGCCCCCCGGTCGAACATGCCGCCGGCGGCCCCCTTATGAGCGACGTGGATGATCTTCGCGCCGGCGGCGCGAGCGGCGACCAGCAACTGCCGCGCCTTTTCGATCGCCGCTTCCGGCTCGACCAGGCGCACGGGGCCGGCCAGATATTCGTTCTGGTAGTCGATCAGCACCAGCGTCGCTTCGCCAAGCGGCGGCGGGGCGAGCGTGACGCCGGCAAGTGTGAAAAGGGTTGCTGCGGGCGCGGAATCGGACATGGGAAGGCTCCTTGTTTGTGCGGACGGTGCAGGGTGTTTGGTGGAAGGCCGCCCTGGCCGGGCGGTGGTTTCGGGGCCGTAGCCCTGGCGTTGGTTCGTCGAAGCGGTCGGTCTATGGGCTTGATCTTAGCGGCTGCGTTGGCGCAGAGTGATCCGAATTTTTCGGAGGACTATCTGCATGAATGCAGGGGGATGGGCGGATCTCGAACTGCTCGATCATCTGGTGCGCGGTGCGACGCTCAGCCAGGCGGCGCGCTCGCTTGGTGTCGACCAGACCACGGTGTCGCGCCGGCTTGCGGCGCTGGAGCGGCGGGTGGGGGCGGCGCTCTTCGACCGCATCGACGGCCGGCTGACGCCGACGCCGGTGCTTTCCCCCGTCGTCGAGCGGCTTCGGACGATCTCGGAGGAGGCGTCGCTGTCGCTGGCGACGCTGCTGCGGCGCACGGCGGAACTGCAGGGCCAGGTACGGGTGACCAGCATCGGCTTCGTCTTGAGCGCCATCCTGGCGCCGGCGCTTGCCCGCCTCGAACAGCGCCATCCGGGCCTCACCCTCGATCTCGTTGCCGACAACCAGATGCTGAGCATCGAGCGGCGCGAGGCCGACATCGCCATCCGCATGGCCCGCACCGGCGAAGACAGTGTGCGGGTGAAGAGCCTCGGCACGCTGCGTTTCCGCCTGTTCCGGCCGAGGGGGCAGGGAGAAGGCCCATGCCCGGTCGTGCGCTACGGCCCGGCACTCGCCCATGTGCCGGAGATGCAGGCGCTTGACCGGCTCAGACCGGATGCCCGCGTGGCGCTGACGGCCGACAAGCTGGAGATCCTGATGGAGGCGGCCCTTTCGCTCGGCGCCGAACTGATGCTGCCGGAGGTTTCGGCCTCACGCGATCCGCGTTTCGAGGCGGTGGACGAACCGGGGGCGGCCGCCGAGCGCCCAGTCTATCTGATGATGCACCCGGAACGGGCGCGCGTGCCGAGCGTGGCGGCGGTCGCGGCTTTCATCGAAGAGGCGGTTCGGGGGTGGAAGTAGGTGTTGGTTGAGGCGTGGTGTTCGCGTGTCCAGAGGCATTGCCCCGCTCATCGGGTTTAACCCGAGGAATAACCCTCTCCCCGCGGGCGGGGATATAGGTGACGTGCCATGCTGCCGGCACCGCGAACGGGGTCCGCGATTAGCGGGAAATCGGGCGGGCCTTGTTGGGCGAGTGGGTGCCGTCAGGCGGAAGAGGGGGCCTTCTGAGCCACACCAACGTAGTGACGGCGCAGCCGATCATAACATTGCCAGCGGTCACCGAACGGACTATTGAAGGGCTCCAATCTCGAGGCTTGCCATGAACATGGTTCCGAAAATTGCAGAACGACGACGCTGAAGCTCTCAACGCTTTTGCGCTCCTTTTCATGCAATTTCAGGAAATGATCCATGTCCGTCAAATCGGCAGCACTCGCAGCCCTTGCTCGCGCCTATGAACTGAACGGCCTTAAAGCCGAACCCTCCATCGCCCGGTCGACACGGCCCGAGTTCGGCGATCTCCAATGCAACGACATGATGCGGCTGGCAAAATCCGCCGGCCGGAATCCGCGCGAACTTGCCGCTGAGGTTGCCGAGGCGGCACGCGGCGAAGAATTCGCGGAAGTGTCCGTCGCCGGTCCGGGTTTCATCAACGTCCGGCTGACGGATGCGGCGGTTGCCGCGGAGGCGACGGCGATGCTGGCCGATGGGTCGCTTGCCGCCGAGAAGGTGCAGCCGCTGCGCACCATCATCGATTTCGGCGGACCCAACGTCGCCAAGGCGTTGCATGTCGGGCACCTGCGTTCCTTCGTCATCGGCGAAAGCCTGCGGCGCATCCTGCTTGAGATCGGCCACGACGTGCTGTCCGATATCCATCTCGGCGACTGGGGCCTGCAGATGGGCAAGCTTCTGTTGGGTGCGGCCTTGGCCGCCGGATGGAAAGCCGGCGATCCCGCGCCCTTCATCGATCCCCGCGCATTCGATGCCATGACCGTCGATGAACTTGGCATTCTCTACAGGTCGGGCAATGCGGCCTGCGAGGACGAGACGTCGCTTGCGCAGGCGCGGATGCTGACCACGAGACTGCAGGACGGAGATCCACTCCTGACCGCGGCCTGGGGGCGCATGCGGGCCATTTCCCTGGTCGCGATCTCGGCCACAGCAGAGGTGCTAGGGGCGCATTTCGACCTGTTCAAGGGGGAAAGCGATGCGCATGCCGAAGTCGCGCCCATGCTTGCCGACCTCGTTGCCCGCAAGCTCGCTCGGGAGAGCGACGGTGCTCTTGTCATGGATGTCGCCGGTGACGGACTTCCAGACAATGCGCCACCTCTGCTTCTTCAGAAGAGCGACGGCGCTGCGCTTTACGGCACGACGGATCTCGCGACGCTGCGCCAGCGGGTGCGCGATCTCGGTACAGAGCAGATCGTCTATTGCACCGACGACCGGCAGGCGCTGCATATTGCCAGCGTGTTTTCGGCGGCGCGGACGGCAGGTTATGCCGATGGCGTCGAACTGCGGCACGCGACCTTCGGCACCGTTCGTGGCAGCGACGGCAAGCCCTTCAAGACCCGCGACGGGTCGGCCGCATCGGTCGGCGACATGATCGATCTGGCGCTTGCCAAGTCGTCGGAAAAGGTGACTGACGGCGAGGCGGCCACGGCCGTCGGTCTCGGCGCCCTGAAGTTTACCGACCTCTCCACGCCGCGAAACACAGGTTATGTTTTTGACATCGACAGGATGACCTCCTTCGAGGGGCGGACGGGTCCGTATCTTCAATATGCCTACGCCCGGATCTCATCGATCCTGGACAAGGCCGAGGAGGCGGGCATGGTTCCAGCCGAGATGGTCTCGATCAGCCATCCGTCCGAGCGGGCCGTGCTGATGGAATGTCTCTGGTATCCGCATGCGCTTTCGCAGGCGGCGCATCAGCTCGAATCCTTCGAGATCGCCGACCGGGCCTACCAGGTGGCAGATGCGTTCAGCCGCTTCTACGCGGATTGCCCGGTGCTGAAGGCAGATGATCCGTCGGGTCGGCTTGCCACATGCAGGCTCGTCGCACAGGTCATCGGGAAATGTCTGGAGCTTCTTGGAATGGAGCCGGTGCGGCGCATGTAACGTTCGGTTGGCCGACCTCGGTGATCAGGCCGCCGAAAACTCTTTCACCAAGGCGTCGAGCGTCCCGGGCGCCGCGACATCGATACACCGGATGTCGGCGGTTCCGGCAGCCTCCAGCATCTCTCTGTTTTCGCGGATCGAGCGCTCGATGAACTTGTCGATGATCGCGGCCTTCGTCCCGTCAGCATCTGCGCGCCGAGATTCTTCCAGCATACGCCGGCGCAGGAAAGCGTCATCCGCGTAGAGAAACAGGGGGAGGATGTCCTCTTGTTCGAATTGAGCCATATACTCCGGCCGGAGCGCGGCACCTTCAAGCACGAAGGGTTGAGCGTGTTTTAGGCGGCTTTCGATGATCTGGCGGATGCGCGGCCACATGTTTTCGTGGTGCACCTTCAGGAACCAATGGATGGTCTCGTCGGTCAGGCTTGCATAGTACTCGGCGACCTGAGGACGGACCGACGGCCAGGGCCTGCCGGGATGGCGGCCCAGATCGTCCGTCGAGATCAGCTCCCGCCCGAGCGAACTTGCGAGAGCCCTGGCGAGTGTCGACTTCCCGACATGCGAGCTTCCTCCAATCAGGATCCCGAGGGCCGGCTGCTGCATGCGTTGGACTCCATTCCATCGATCGCGTGATCGACCGCGCCACGATCAAACACCTACGTCTGACGAGGGCAGGTCGACCTCCATTCCGTCGGTTCGCACCCTATGGCGCGGCTTCTGCGCCGTCACCGTCGAAATTTCGCCCCTTTGCAAGAATCGTCTTGACGCTCTGGAGAGGCTTCACTAGAACACTGCGAACCGTACCGTACGGTACTGATCGAGGGCGAGGCAGCGTGCAGATGACTGTGGCGATGAGAGAGGCGAATGCCGGGGAGGGGCTGACGGAACGTCAGGGCGCCGTTCTCGAGCAGGCATTGCGACTTCTCGTCGACGGCGGCGAAAAGGCGCTGACGACGGCCGGCATCGCGCGTGCTGCCAATTGCTCCAAGGAAAGCCTCTACAAGTGGTTCGGCGATCGCGACGGGCTGATTTCGGCGATGATCGGCTTCCAGGCGAGCAAGGTGCGCACGCAGGACGTTGCCGCCCGCGCGCTCGATGCCGAGAGCCTGCAGCGGCATCTGATCGTTTTTGCCAAGGATCTGCTTGAGGTTCTCGCCGGTGACGTGTCGCTGGCGCTCAACCGTCTGGCGATCGGCCAGGCGAGCCGCGACGGCTCCAAGCTCGGCCACATGCTGCAGGAACGCGGGCGTCGGCAGATCGGCCGCCGGGCCGCAGCGCTGCTCGAAGCCGGCCGCAAGGCGGGCCTCTTGACGTTCGACGATGCCGACGAGGCCTATGGCGCGCTTTATGGGCTGATCGTCTCCGACTGGCATCTGAAGATGCTGCTCGGCGAAGAGGCCGGCGAGATGAGACAAAGTTTTGGCCGCAAGGCGGAGCAGGCGGTATCCGCCTTCCTTTCGCTTTACGGCACGAAAAGGTAACGGCCCGCAGCGCCGCGCTTCGAAAGAAGCGTAAGGTCGCTGCGGCAAAGAAAAGTCACAGCGCCGCGCTTCGAAAGAAGCGCAAAGGTCGCTGCGACACCAGGAATTGCTGCAGGGCCCGGAGCTCCCGGGTAATGCAGCGGAAGCAACTGACAAACAACGGGAAGGACCACAACAATGCGCGTCTATTACGATCGTGATGCCGATATCAACCTGATCAAGTCGAAGAAGGTCGCCATCGTCGGCTACGGCAGCCAGGGCCGCGCCCATGCGCTGAACCTCAAGGATTCCGGCGCCAAGGAAATCCGCATCGCTCTGAAGCCGGGTTCGGCAACGGCTGCCAAGGTCGAGGCCGACGGTCTCCAGGTTCTCTCGGTAGCAGAAGCCGCCAAGTGGGCCGACCTCATCATGATGGCGACCCCGGACGAACTCCAGGCCGAAATCTACAAGGCCGAAATCGCCGGCAACATCCGTGACGGCGCTGCGATCGCTTTCGCCCACGGCCTCAACGTTCACTTCGGCCTGATCGAGCCGAAGGCTTCGCTCGACGTCGTCATGATCGCGCCGAAGGGCCCGGGCCACACGGTTCGCGGCGAATACCAGAAGGGCGGCGGCGTTCCCTGCCTCGTTGCCGTTCACCAGGACGCTTCGGGCAACGCCCTTGACCTCGCTCTCTCCTACGCCTGCGGCGTCGGCGGCGGCCGTTCGGGCATCATCGAGACCAACTTCAAGGAAGAGTGCGAAACCGACCTCTTCGGCGAACAGGTCGTTCTGTGCGGCGGTCTCGTCGAGCTCATCCGCGCCGGCTTCGAAACGCTGGTCGAAGGCGGCTACGCCCCGGAAATGGCCTATTTCGAGTGCCTGCACGAAGTAAAGCTGATCGTCGACCTGATCTATGAAGGCGGCATCGCCAACATGAACTACTCGATCTCGAACACGGCCGAGTGGGGCGAATACGTCACGGGTCCGCGCATCATCACCGAAGAAACCAAGGCCGAGATGAAGCGCGTCCTCAAGGACATCCAGACCGGCAAGTTCACCTCCGAGTGGATGCAGGAATACAAGTCGGGTGCGGCTCGCTTCAAGGGCATCCGCCGCGTCAACGACAGCCACCAGATCGAAGAAGTCGGCGCCAAGCTCCGCGGCATGATGCCCTGGATCGGCAAGAACAAGCTGGTCGACAAGGCGAAGAACTAAGCATTATCGAACGGTTGAATGAGAAAAGCCGGGGCGCATGCTCCGGCTTTTTTCGTTTGGCATACATCTCCCGGATAGCTTCACGCTTTTCCTGGAATTGGGTCAGACTAATCCCAGAGAAGCCGAAAGACGCCCAGAAAGACCCTTCCGAACAGCTCAAGACAGATTTCGGGGAACAGGGCGGCAAAGGCCGCGCCAGCGGTGAAACCAACCAGACCGAAGCCGATTGCGCCGTCCAAGCCGTAACCCTGCCAGCCGTAAAGGGTGCCGAAAGTGGTCGCCGTGCCGACGATCGTCATCCACCAGAGAACCCGGAGGGTGGTCGTCGCATGGCGAATGAACGTATCAAGCATCTGCCTTCCCTGCCGCGAGCCGGAACACGCTGTGGTTACGTACCGGACATAAGTTCGCGCAGAGGTGATTTCCAGATCAACCTGATATCAATGGCCGGGAGCTCGGGCGCTTGGTTCAAAACTCCTGCCAGGCCTGCAGCCGCTCGACTGTGGTCGTCGCGCCGCCGCAGACGATCATCAGGATGCGCTCGAAGCGCGCCAGCCGGTCGGCGTGGGCGTAGGCGACGGCGAGGGCGGCGCCGCAGGCGGGCTCGACCAGCACGCGGTGGTCGTCGAGGAAGCGGATGCAGGCTTGCGCGGCGTCCGTGTCGCTGACGACGACGCTCTCGACTGGGCGCGTCTGGCTCAGCTCGAAGGCGCGCTCGCTGACCTTGCGGGCGGCGAGCGACGTTGCGATGCCGCTGACGGAGGGGAGTTCCGTCAGCGAGCCCGCGTCCATCGAGGCGGCCAGCGAAGCGGTGCCTTCGGTCTCGACGGCAAGGATCGGCACGTGGCCAAGCCCGTTGCGCGCGAGCCCCTCGGCAACGCCGGCAAACAGTCCGCCGCCGCCGACTGAAAGCACCACGGCATCGAAGGCGAGGCCGGATCGCGCGACCTCGTCGATCATCGTCGCGTGACCGGTCCACAGCAGCGGGTCGTCGAAGGGATGGATGAAGGCGGTGTCGGCATCGAGGGAGGCGAGGGCGGCTGCATTCGCCTCATCCCAGGCGGTGCCGTGCACGATGACGTCGGCGCCCTGCTGGCGGATCAGGCCCTTCGCGCGCTCGGTCGTCGTTTCGGGAACGAAGACGAATACAGGGATCGAAAGCATGCGCCCGGCATAGGCGACCGCCATGCCGGCATTGCCGCCGGAGGAGGAGACGAAGCGCCGCTTGCCGGCGCGCGCGTGGTGCTCGCAGGCAGCGCCGACGCCGCGGATCTTGAACGAACCCGGTGGCTGCAGCGCGTCCATCTTCAGAAAGATTGAGCGGCCCGAGGCAAGACCCAGCGGCAGGGATTCGATCAGCGGAGTTTCGAGGTGAAGTGGCATGAGATGTTCCGTTGCGGGCGCGATGCCGATGGGTGCCCCGGTGTGACGGAGCTCAGGGAGAATCGTGAGGCAATTTGCCCCCGATCGCCACGTCGGCGCAATATGGGGAAGCACTCCGTCGCGGATGGCTGCGTGTCATCTCACGGAACATCATGGATTTGCGGCGGCCGTCACCACAAGAGGCCGCTTAGCGTCACGAACGCGACGAAGAGCAGGGACAGGACGAGTGACGCCTTGATTGCCGCCAGGGTATAGTCGTATCGGCGAAGTCTGTGTGTCAGCGTGTGGAACATGGGTTCGTCCAATCGTGAGTAAGCGGCGGCTCGTCGCCGTTCGTTCGAGCGAAATGCGGTGCCCGCAATTCGGCAGTGACGACAATTGCTACCCAGCCCGCGAAATTGGCCAGACGGCGGCTCGCCTTGGCGCGAACGCGCGCATGCGCTGCTGTCGATAAAGGAGGATATGGCGGCTCGAGAGCCCCTCACACCGCGATAAGCCAAGTCGGCCCGTGTCGATCGTCAAACCATGCGCCTCAAAAGTGTCCGGCACAAGGAAGATCCCCTTGGCGGCACCCTTTTGCGTTCCAGCACACAAGCCTCATCCCGATTTGGGGCCTTTACGAGCAAACGAGGCCAGGTCCCGGGGCGGCATGGCCTCCGGCCAGGGGAGGCGTCGGGCGCCGGTGTAGCGGGTAACGGCGCTGCGCCTTTGCGGCGCGCCGCCATCGTTCTCCCACTGTTCGAGATTTGCGGTTTCAATCTGACGCGGAGTGCGCTGCCCGCTCCGGCCCTGAAGCTCGCAAAGCAGGGCATCGGCGGTGATAACGCCCGCCTGGAACCTGCCGATCAGAAAGACGGCGGCAAGACGGAGGCTTTCCTGGTCATCAAGGTCGACATGCTGGTGAAAGCCCGCGCGCCGCAGCACGCCGTCGAGCATGGCAAGGTCCGAGGGAATCAGTGGATGCTGCTCTGCGGATGACATAGGCCCCTCCTGTTGATGGGAACTGTCGTTTGCGTGGCGCATGCGTGCGAGCGCCCAAGGCGCGCTTCCAGGAACTCTACCCCCGGAGCGTCTTTCCGTCTCGGGTGGACCGTGCTGGGATGACCTCAGGGTTGACGCCCGTTGCCGGCGGCCAGGAGGGTGTGTGTTTTTCTGTGTCAGTCAGGACCGGCGCGATTTCCGGGCCGGCTTGCTTGCGGACACCTCCGCGGCCGGTTCGGCGGCGGCGCGCTCAAGGCGTTGCGCCTTGAGCTTTTCGGTCTTCTTGTCGCGGGCGATCTTTTCAGCCGCAACGATGGCTCTCGCCGTATGATCGGTTGCGGCCGCCTTGTCGCTCGCGGAGGTCTTGGCCGGCTTGAATGCTGCGTTAGCGTTGGGCGTCATGACCTGTCTCCTGAAACGGGCGGGTGCTGCCGACCCAGAGGGGTCAGCGCGTGCGCGCCGCCTTCTTGGGGCTGGGCAGCAGGCCTTCGCGCTGCAGCTTCTTGCGCGCCAGCTTGCGCTGGCGTCGGACGGCTTCCGCCTTTTCCCGCACGCGCTTTTCCGACGGCTTTTCATAGCTGCTGCGGGCCTTGAACTCGCGGAAAAGCCCTTCGCGCTGCATCTTCTTCTTCAGAATGCGCAAAGCCTGGTCGATGTTGTTGTCTCTAACGAGTACCTGCAAAACATGTTCTCCTGTTGTCGATTGCAGCGCGGGCGAGGCGCATGCGCCTATCTGCCGCGCTTGGCGCTCAGTTTCTTGAGCCAGGGGCCGGTAGCTTCCGCCTGAGCGGGGTCCGGTGTGGCGGTCTCGGCGTGTTCGATGTCGGTCGCAAGGACCGAGCGTTCAAATGTCTCACCGTCGACCCGTACGCGAAAGCGGGGCTCGCCGCGATCTTCCGTGGGCAAAAGGCCGACGATGACGCCGAAGGGGCTGACCAAGGCCGACTGTGTGGCGGATGCCCTCAGTTTGACCCTGTCGCCGATCTCGCAGGCCGTGCGGCTCATGACGAGCTCCATATCGGAAGTGAAGGGGCCAAAGATGCAAAAAGGCCGGGTTGTTCCCCGACCTCTTCCCGTCATTCAAGCCTTTCCTGCCAGTACATCCGTGGTCAGAGAAGGGCGAATGACAAATTATTCGGCGCGCAGATTGTCGGCCGAGCTCTTGCCCGACTTGCGGTCGGCGACGACGTCGAAGGTCACCTTCTGACCGTCGGCGAGCGAGCGCAGACCAGCGCGTTCTACTGCGGAGATATGGACAAACACGTCGGTGCTGCCGTCATCCGGTTGAATAAAGCCGAAGCCCTTGGTGCTGTTGAACCACTTTACAGTGCCCGAAGCCATGACGATTTCCTTTCAATCGTGGAGTTTGCCAGAAAATATTTCTCTGGCGGTGATCGATATTTGAGAGGAGATCTGGCCGCGCATAAGCGCTGTGTCAAAGGTCACAAGCAATATTCGATGAGTTGATATATAGACGATACTTTTTGAAACTCAATGAAAATATTAAATTATCTATTTTCCCGTCCTTGTATAAGCCTTGTCAAAGGCCTGAAAATGCGGGTTTTCGTGCCGCTATTTTTCTTTCTATTGAACGCTCGGTCCCTGCCAATGGAGACTGAATATGGCGCATGGGTCAGCCGACAGCGCGACCGCTTTGGAGGCGGTGCATTTGTGTGATTGCTGTCGGGAGAAGTCTGGCTTGGCCTTCCGCATCGCGCCCGACAGCGCCGGGCGTCTTGTCAGAAGGGCGAAGGTCGCTGCAGAACTTTGAAATCCTGCATGCTTTTGTCCTTTAATCGGCTACGGGGTAAAGCAAACACGCCGGCCAGCGGTGGCAGGGGAGGTCAGGCGGCGGTACGCGTATCTGTCGCGCACCGCCCCCGCTTTTCAGGTGAAGGTCTGCGGCGAGACCTGCAGTGCGGCGGCGATGCGCTGCAGCTTGGCGGGATCGGTATCGGCGCCGAGCTCGATCTTGGATATTTCAATTTCCGTCAGGCCTGTCGTGACCGACAGATCGTCAACCGAATAACCGGCGGTTTCACGCGAACGCTTGATGGCGGCTCCGATTTTGACGCGGGACAGAGATGCGCCTGGAGCCTTGGTTAGGTCTTTCTTAAAGGACATGAAGTGTCTCCTTCGTTGGTCCACCGGCAAAGAACGCTGCCGGTTGAAGGGGGCCCAAAACTGAAATGCGACTCAAGGCAGATGAGTGCGAACCTAGGGCGTCGCTAATATAAGCGAGAAGTCCGCAGGCGCAAGTTTGCGCCCGAATCTTTGTAAAAATCATATTTATATCAATATCTTACCCTGTGATTATCGGGTGCTGGACGGTCCTTTTCCAGGCGATCTGGGGTACCGCGGCTGCTCGCCAATCGCCGTCCCAAGGACTGCGAAAACGGCGCCGAAACTCACGCCAGGCGCGCCTCGATCAGGAACGGTCCGCGCCGCGACAGCGCTGCGGAAAAGAGCGCGGCGAAGGCCTCGCAGGAAGTGGCAACGGCAGCTTCGACGCCAAGGCCGCGGGCAAGCGACACCCAGTCGAGCGCGGGGTTGTCGAGGTTCAGCATCTGCCGCGCATTGGTGCCGATCTCCCCGACGCCGACATTGCGCATCTCGGCATGCAGGATGGCATAGGTGCGGTTGGAGAAGATGACGGTGACGATGTCGAGGTTTTCGCGCGCCTGGGTCCACAAGCCTTGAATGTTGTACATTGCGCTGCCGTCGGCCTGCAGGCAGATCACTTTCCGATCGGGGCAGGCGATGGCCGCGCCGGTCGCAAGCGGGATACCGTCGCCGATCGCGCCGCCGGTTTGCATGATGAGGTCGTGCGGTGCGGAGAAGGCGGACAGGGCAAAGAAGCGCCGCGCCGAGGTGACCCCTTCGTCGCAGACGATTGCGTCCTCCGGCACCTTGTGCGCGACGATGACGGCGATCGCGTCTTCGGTGAGCGGGCCCGAGGGCTCGCCGGTGTCGGTGGGGGTGCCTGCCGTTGGCAGCGGCCCGGTCGGGCTGACGCCGAGTTCGTCACCAAGCGCCTCCAGTGTCGCCTTCAGGTCTTCGCCATGGCGGGCAAGGGTTGCGACCGTGCAGCCCTCCGGCACCAGCCGGCCCGGCATGCCGGGATAGGCGAAGAAGGCGACCGGCTCGGGCGCGCCGACAAGGATGAGAACGCGGACGTCCTTGAGCGTGGCGAGCGCCATGTCGATCGGGTAGGGGATGCGCGCCGGCGCGACCCGTCCGCGGCCGCGCTGGGTGTGGGCGACCAGAACCTCGTTGAAAAGCTGGATGCCGCACGCAGCCGCGATCCGCCCGGCGACGGCCAGGCCATCGGCCTGCGCCGCAGCGCCGCTGACGACCATGGCGATCCCTTGAGGATTCGAACGTATCAGGCGGGCTACCTCGCGCACCGTCTCGGCGCTGGCCGGCCGCGGCGCTTCGATGGGCGCCTTTTGTGGCGCGGTGGCAAGGGCAAGCGTTCCCCAGGCGGCGTCGGCGGGCAGGATCATGGTGGCGACACCCGGCGGCGTCAGCGCGGCCTGAACGGCGGCGGCAACGGTGGGACCGACATCAGCCGGATCCTTCACGCGCCGGACCCAGTTCGACATCGGCGCGGCCAAGCTCTCGATGTCGGTCGTCAGCGGTGCGTCGAGCGGGAGGTGATGGGAGGCGTGGTCGCCAACGATGTTGACGACAGCCGCCCGGGCGCGGCGGGCGTTGTGCAGGTTGGCAAGGCCGTTGGAAAGGCCAGGGCCGGTGTGCAGAAGGGTCGCTGCCGGGCGCCCGGTCATGCGCGCATAGCCATCGGCGGCGCCGGTCACGAGGCCTTCGCTGAGGCCGAGGATGCAGCGCAGTTCCGGCTTGCGGTCGAGTGCCGCGACGAAGTGCATTTCCGAGGTGCCGGGATTGGCGAAGCAGACGTCGACGCCGTTTGCAAGCAGCGTATCGACAAGCACATCCGCGCCGGTGGTGCGAATTCCCTGGCCGCCTTCTCCCATGCGCGTATCCCTCGATGGCCCTCAAGGGCATGATAGCGGCAACTTGCGCCGGTGCAACCGGGGCATGGCGAGCCACCCGGCGCAGCACCAGTCGGCCAGCGCCAATCGGCTGGCGCTGCGCCGGCTCAACGGACGGGCATCAGGTCCGCTGCCAGGCGAGGTGGGCGCCAAGCCCGATCAGCACTGTGCCGCCGGCGCGCTGCATCAGGCGCTGCGCCCTGCCGGAGCGGCGCATCCGTGAGACGACGGCGCCGGCGAGGAACACGCAGACGATATCGGCCGAGGAGAACATCAGATTGGCGAGGGCGCCGAGCAGCAGGAACTGCACCCAGATCGGGAAGGCGGCAGACGCATCGGTGAACTGCGGCAGGAAGGCGACGAAGAAGATCGCGGTCTTCGGGTTCAGTACTTCGACAGTGATGCTCTCGAAGAAGGCGCGGCGTGCCGATTTCGCCTCGGTCAGGGGCAGGCTGCCGTCGCCCGTCGCCTTGGTACGCATCAGCGTGAAGCCGAGCCAGACGAGATAGGCGGCCCCTGCAAGCTTCACTGCCAGATACAGCGTCGGCACCGCATGGAACAGCATCGAAAGGCCGGCAGCCGCGGCAATGACGTGCACGTAACAGCCGAGATGAATGCCAAGCGAGGCCATCATTCCGGCAGAGCGGCCGCGGGCCACGGTTTGCGCGGCGGCGTAGAGCATGGCCGGGCCCGGGATATAGGCGAAGATCGCCGTGGTGACGAAGAAGGTGAGGAGAATGTCGAGCGATGGCATGCGGTTATACCTCGTCTGCTGCTGCGTGGCCTCTTGCGGGAGTCGTTGTAAGGGCTTGCGCGGGAAAGTTGAAGGAAAATCACAAGTGCTCGGGCCGGCGGGTCAGCCGCCGGCGGTCCGTTCGTCCGTGGTCAGACCGGTATTTCCTCAGCGACGAGGCGATCCTCGCGGCGGGCGCTGGCGGCAAGCCCTGCCGCGACGCCGGTGCGGTCCTCGGCACTGCGGTTCTGGCTCATCTTGCGCTTGCCGTCGAGACGCTCGATCGGCAGCCTGAGGCCGATGATGCCGCGAAGCTGCGCCTTGACGAAGGCGGCGGGCGCGTCGCTGACCTGCCAGGGCTCGGCTCGTCCGGCCTCATGCCGGTTGGTCAGCCGCGTGACGATGTCGAGCAGCCGGTCCTCGTCGGTGAAGAATTCGGCCGCGCCATAGGCGTGCACGGCGACATAGTTCCAGGTCGGCACGACCTTGCCGTGTTCGCGCTTGGAGGCATACCAGGAGGGCGTGACATAGGCGTCCGGCCCCATGAAGGTCGCCATAGCCGCGCCGATGACCGGTGTCGTTCCTTGCGGGTTGGCGCGGGCGACGTGGCCGTAGAGCGTGCCGTTCGGCCCCTCGTTGCGATCAAGCAGCAGCGGCAGCGGGCTCGCAAGCAGCCCATCGGCCGTGGCGGTGACGAGGGTCGAAAGCGAAGCCGCCTCGATGATGTCGTGCAACACGCTCAGCGTTTCTTCCTTGAAGGCAGGCGGTGTGTACATGATCTCGCTCCTTGTGCTCGTCCCGTCATAGAGGCAAACTGGACGGCCAAGAATATCCAGTTTCCGTATAAATACGTGGGCCAGTTTGTGACGATGAAAGAAGAGGCGACGGTCGGGACCGCCCGGCGGATCTATGAGGCGCTGAAGGCACAGGTCCTTGACGGCACCTATGGCGCCGAGGCGCTGCTGCCGTCGACGCGGGCGCTCGCCGCCGAGCTTGGCGTTTCGCGCACGACGGTGACGGCCGCCTATGAGCAGCTTCTGTCCGAGGGGTATCTGGAAAGCCGGCAGGGCGCGCGCTCGCGGGTTGCGTTGCTTGCGGCCTGGCAGGGTCCCGGCTCGGTGGCCGCGCCCGGGCGCCCAGCGAGCCAGAAGCATCGGGACAAGGGTGCGGCGGCGGTTCGCCTGTCACGCCTGGGGGCTGCCCTTTGCGACGGGCCGATCTGGATGCCGCCGGTTTCTGCTCGGCTGATTGCCGACTTTCGTTACGGCGACCTGTCGGCCGCGGATTTTCCGGAGGAGGCGTGGCGGCAGTCGGTCAACGCGGCGCTCCGCCGGCGAAGGCCGCGGCTTGCCTATGATCACCCCGCCGGTTCGTCTGCCCTGCGCATGGCCCTGCAGGCCTATCTCTGGCGCGCGCGGGGGCTCAGTTGCGATCCGGATCAGATCGTCGTCGTCAACGGCTCGCAGCAGGGGCTGGACCTTGCGGCGCGCGTGCTCGTCGATGCTGGCGACCGGGTGGCGATGGAGGATCCGGGCTATGTGATGGCGCGCCGGGTCTTTGCCGCCGCCGGCGCCGCGGTGGTTCCCCTCGCGGTCGACGCGGAAGGGCTGAGGACCGACATCCTCGAACAATTGGAGGATGCCAGGCTCGCCTATGTCACGCCCTCGCATCAGTTCCCGCTCGGCAGCGTGCTTTCGGCCCGGCGGCGGCAGGAGCTTCTGGCCTGGTCCAGGCGAACCGGGGCCTATGTGCTCGAAGATGATTACGACGGCGAATATCGATACGACATCCGGCCGATCCCGCCGCTCCAGACCATGGGACAGGCGGAAAACGTGCTTTATCTCGGCACGATTTCCAAGAGCCTGTCGCCGATGCTCCGGCTCGGCTATCTCGTCGTGCCGCCGCCGCTTGTCCCGGCCTTTGCCGCCGCCAAACAACTGATCGACCGCCATTCGCCAAGCCTCGAGCAGGAAGCACTGGCGGCGATGATTGCAAGCGGCGCCTATGAGCGCCACATCCGCCGCAGCCGGCGCAACAATGGCCGCCGGCGGGAGGCCCTGCTGACGGCGCTCAAGGCGGAGCTCGGCGACGCGGTGACCATATCCGGCGCCGATGCCGGCCTGCATGTGGTCGTCTGGTTCGAGCAGTTGGAAAAGGCGCAGGAAGACGCGCTGATCGCGCGAGCGCGGGCGGCTGGCGTCGGCCTCTATCCGGTTTCGCCCCTCTATGCGGCAGGTGATGCCGGCCACCGGCCGGACCGGGCCGGCATCGTCATGGGCTATGCGAGCCTCGAGGCGGCCGAGATCGGCAAGGGCGTGGCAGCACTTGCGCAGGTGTTGCGGTCCTGGGGCGACGAGAAGGCGGAGGCGAAGCCGTCTTAGGTCGGGAGCGGGCGGAGCGGAGCCCGTGCGCGGCTGGGCATCCCGGCGGCACGTTACGGTTAGCCGCTTGCGCCCGGCCAACGTCCCTTCATAGTGGCGGCCATTCCGCGTTTGCCCAGGCGACCTCCATGAGATCTCTTCGCATCCATCCCCACCTGCACGACGTTTTCGGTGAAGAGCAACCACTCGCCTATCTCGCCGCCATACTCCTGTTCGGAGCCGGCGTTGCCGTCGTCTTTGCGCTGTCTACGGGGTCGATGCTTGCCGATCTTGCCTGGTGGCGGGCGGCGCTGGCGCTTGTTCTCGTGCTCGACATCGCCGCCGGCTGCGTCGCCAATTTCACGCCGTCGACCAATGATTTCTACGCAGCCCGGCCGCGCAACCGCTGGATATTCATCGCCATCCATTTCCACATCGTCCTCGTCGCGCTGCTTCTTGGCAGCGGGATCGCGGCCGCGGTTGTCGTCTGGGCCTATACGATCGCAGCGGCCGCGCTCGTCAACCGGCTGGCGGGGCGGGAGGCGCAGACCTTCGTCGGCGGGCTGCTCACTGCGATTGGCCTTGCCGGCCTGCCGCTTCTGCCCGGTCTGACGCCGGCGATGATGGCGGTCTCAGGCCTCTTCATGCTCAAGGTGCTCTTCAGCTTCGCCGTCGACCATTACCGCACGGTCCCGCCCCAAGATGGGCAGGTGTCCAAAAATGGGGGACACGGCTGACGTCCTTGCCTTGCATGGCGGTCTTTACTAGCCTCCGGAAAGCAGGCTCAGGGGAGAGACTCGATGGCAGTTTCAGCGGCGGACGAGGCATTGCGCATTCCGACATTCGACGACGTGCAGATGGCCCGAAACCGGATCGCCGGGATCGCGCACCGAACGCCGGTCCTGACCTCGCGCACGGCCGATGCCGCCACCGGCGCCCGGCTGTTCTTCAAGGCGGAAAACTTCCAGCGCGGCGGCGCCTTCAAGTTCCGCGGCGCCTATAACGCCATCGCCGCGCTCAGGGAAAAGGGATCGAGGCAGGGCGTCGTCGCCTTTTCCTCCGGCAATCATGCCCAGGCGATCGCCTATGCCGCGCGCCTGCAGGGCGTCGCAGCGACGATCGTCATGCCCGCCGATGCGCCCGACATGAAGGTGGCGGCAACGCGCGGCTATGGCGCCGACGTCGTGTTCTACGACCGCTACAAGGAAGACCGCTCGGCCATCAGCGCCCGGTTGGCGGCCGAGCGCGGCGCTGTGCTGATCCCTCCCTTCGACCATGCGGACGTGATCGCGGGCCAGGGGACGGCAATTCTTGAGCTGATCGAGGAGGTGGGTGAGCTCGACCTGATCGTCACGCCGCTCGGCGGCGGCGGGCTGCTTGGCGGCACCGCGCTCGCCGCCAGGGAGCGCTCGCCCGGCGCGACCATCGTCGGCGTCGAGCCCGAGGCCGGCAATGACGGCCAGCAGTCGCTGCGCCAGGGCCGGATCGTCGAAATCGCCATCCCGAAGTCGATCGCCGACGGCGCGCTCACCCCCAGCATCGGCGCCCACAATTTTCCGATCATCCAGCGCGCGGTCGCCGACATCGTCACGGTGAGCGACGCACAGCTGGTCGAAACCATGCGTTTCTTCGGCGAGCGCATGAAGATCGTGGTCGAGCCGACCGGCTGCCTTGCGGCGGCCGCCGTGCTCGAGGGGGTGCTTGCCTGCGCCGGCAAGCGCGTCGGCATCGTCCTGAGCGGCGGCAATGTCGATCTGGCGACCTACGGCGCGCTGCTGCAGGCGACGTGAACTTTACCCGGACCGCCGTCCTGGTGCCCGCCATTTCGTCGAAGCCTTGCAGACCGGGCGCATGGCTCTCGACGTTCATCGAACAGATCAGGCGGCTTGAAGAAGGGGACATCACATGACAGACGCACCTTGGCACGCCGATCCACTCACCTGGGGCACCGGTCCGCACCTCTTCGAGGTCTTTCTGGAACCGACGGATCCTTACTCGGCCAAGGCATTCGGCAAGCTCGATGCCCTTCTCGCCCGCGCCGGCGCGGACAGGATCACCATCAAGATCCGGCTGCAGTCGCAGCCCTGGCACATGTATTCCGGCGTCGTCGTTCGCTGTATTCTTGCGGCCTCGACGCTGGCGGGCGGCAAGGAGACCGCAAAGACCGTCATCGCGGCCGTCACTGCGCATCGGGAGGAGTTCGAGTTCACCCACCACGCCGGCGGGCCCAACATGGACGTGACCCCCAACACGATCATCGAGCGACTGGAAGGTTATAGCGGCGTGCAACTGAAGGCGGCCTTTGCGATCCCCGATCTCGATCGGGAGATCAAATGGCATTGCCGGTACGCCCGCCAGAACGGCATCCACGTCTCCCCGACCTTCATGATCGACGGGATCGTGCGGCCGGACGTGAGCAGCGGCGATGATGTTTCGGCCTGGGCGGCGAAGTTGCTCGCCTGACGAAGGTTGCAAGGGACGCTTCCGGCGGGCAGCGGCCGGGCCCCCGTTGCGGGCATTTTCCCGGGGCTCGACCGGGCCGTTGGCGACGCCCGTCTTTCCAGTTGCCTTAACCGGCAAAAGTGGCACACTGAGCCTCGCGCGACGGCGCCAAGCGTCTGAATGACAGGGCGGAGGCCACTGTAATATTTTGTTTTTCTAAAGGATTTCTCTCCGGCCGATTTCCGTCGGAAAACACATGTTGGAAAAAGCCAGAGGAATACAGCGGGCTTTTTGAGCGCCTTTTCGGACGCCGCGTTGCCAAAAATCTAAGCGCTGCCACCGCTCCGGATGGGCGCGGTGCATACACAACTGGAGGGTATCGTGACGCTTGCAATCAATGACCTCGCACCGGACTTCGAGGTCGGGACAACCGACGGCACGATCCGGTTTCACGACTGGATCGGCGACTCCTGGGCGGTGCTGTTTTCGCACCCGAAGGACTTTACGCCCGTCTGCACCACCGAGCTCGGCTACATGGCGCGCATCAAGCCGGAATTCGACCGGCGCGGCGTCAAGATCATCGGCCTTTCGGTCGATCCGCTCGACCGCCATGCCGGCTGGGCCGCCGATATCGAGGAGACACAGGGCCATGCGCCGAACTTCCCGATGATCGCCGATGTCGACTACACCGTCTCGAAGCTCTACGGCATGCTGCCGGCGCCGGTTTCCGGCGATCCGACCAAGCGTACGCCCGCTGACAACCAGACGGTGCGCAACGTCTTCGTCGTCGGCCCGGACAAGAAGATCAAGCTGATCCTCATCTATCCGATGACGACAGGCCGCAACTTCGACGAGGTGCTGCGTGTCATCGACTCGCTGCAGCTGACGGCCAAGCACAAGGTGGCAACGCCGGTGAACTGGCAGCAGGGCGACGACGTGATCATCGCCGGCTCCGTCACGGATGAGGATGCCCGCAAGGTCTATCCGGAGGGCTGGCGCGCGCCGAAGCCCTATATCCGCATCGTGCCGCAGCCGAAGGGCTGAGGCGGGGCTGACATTTCGCCAGGGCGCGGAAGCGCCCGCGTACGGGTTCGTCCTTCGTTGCTGGTGGTGAGGGTTTATCCGCATTCCGTGACGAGGGGGCTGCCCCTCATCTCGCGGTGAGGGAGCTGACCCTCACCCGCCTGCCGGCGCCTTCTCCCCGCATGCGGGGAGAAGGGACGTTGGCGTGCTTTCCGCGGTTCCTTTTCCCCGCCTCTGGGGGGCGGCGGAGAGGCCGTTTAGCTTCCATTCCCACGACCCATGGTTGCCGGAGCGGCGAACCCCGCGCCGGAAGCCTGCTTCCTCTGCGACAGAATCCCTCCTTTATCTGAGCACGCCCGCGCCTATAGTGCCGCTGTTTGCGGCCGCCGCCGGAGCGCGCCGCACGCTGACTGGATGACCCGCCTCATGACCGCAGCAAGCCGCCCCGACCTGACAGACATTCACCGCGGCGACTGGGTGGATCGCCGGTTGCCGCGGGCGGTGCGGCCCTATACCCGTCTTGCGCGGCTCGACAGGCCGGTCGGTATCTGGCTGACGCTCTTTCCCTGTTGGGCGGCGCTTTTCCAGGCGGCGCATGGCCTTCCCGAGATTCGGGATATTCTGGTGTTCACGCTCGGCGCATTTCTGATGCGCAGTGCCGGCTCCACCATCAATGACATGGCCGACCGCAATTTCGACGGGCATGTCGAGCGCACGCGGTTTCGTCCGCTTGCAAATGGTGAGATCGGCATGTCCCGGGCCGTTGTCTTCCTGATTGCGCAACTTGCGCTCGCCGCTTCGCTCCTTGTCTTCCTGAGCCCCGCGACCCGTGTGCTTGCGGTGTGCGTCGTGCCGCTCGTGTTCCTCTACCCCTTCTGCAAGAGGTTCACCCATTGGCCGCAAGCGGTCTTGGGCGCTGCCTTCAACTGGGGCATGCTGATGGCCTGGTCGCAGGTTGCCGGACATGTTCCGGCGGGCGCTGTGCTGATGTGGGCCGGCGCCGTTGCGTGGCAGATCGGCTATGATACGGCCTACGCCTATGTCGATGTGCGAGACGACACGCGTCTCGGTCTCAAGTCGACGGCGATCCTGTTCGGCTCTCGCGGCAAGGCCTGTATCGCCCTGTTCTACGGCCTGACGCTGGCCGCCTGGTCTGTTGGCGGCTGGATGCTCGGCATGTCGAGCCTGTATGCCATCGGCATGGTGGTGATCGCGGCCCATCTCGCGTGGCAGGCCCGGCGTTTCGACCTCGATCGCCCCGAAATCAGCTATCGACTGTTTCTGGCGAATATCCTGACCGGCGGGCTGCTGGCTGCCGCCGCTCTCGCCGGAAGTTTTTGAGGGACGCCGAACGTCCGGCCTGCCGCCTGGAATACGGCCGACAGGCGGGCGACGCATTGACGCCCGGCGCGAGCGCTCCATGTCATATCCAGATGTCATATCCAGGCGTTCAGCGCAGTCAAACGGGCAGGGGCAGGCCATGCAAAGGTTCTTCGTCAGCGTCGCCAAGGAATTCGAGGCCGATAGCGCCGAGGAGGCGGCCCTTTTGATGTACCAGTATCTGACCCGCGAGCCGGCGCCGCTTTCCTACGCCGTCACCGACGAGGCGAAGAACATTACCAGGCTGACGCTCGAGCGCGACAAGGCGGACGAATTCGCGAGCGTCGACCACACGGCAGATCCGGGCAACTGGTAACGTCCGCTGGCAGCGATGCCTGTGGGTGGAAGCCATCAAAGCGACAAGTTTGGTTGCAAATCCTCCGGAGTTCGCGTAAAGACTGCGCCCGTTGGGCGCGGGTATCGCCGCGCTTCGGGAGGAAACCTGCTTGTTCATTGCACATCTGCCGGCCGGGTATCTGCTGTGCCGCCCGTTTGCGCGCCGCAGCCCGTCGCAGGCCCGCGCCATCTTCGGTGTCGGGCTTGTCTGTCCCGTCCTGCCGGATTTCGATCTCGCCTATTTCTACCTGATCGACCAGCGCCGCACGCCGCATCACGACTACTGGGTGCACACGCCGATCTTCTGGCTGGTGCTGGCGGCGACGGTTGCGCTTGTTCTCATCGCCACCGGGCGGCGCAAACAGCTCGTCCTTGTCGGTGTCGGGCTTTCGAGCGTGCTCCTGCATCTGGTGATGGATTCTGTCGCGGCTGATATCCGCTGGTTCTTTCCCTTTGTGGATCTCAGGGTGAACCTTGTGCATGTGCAGGCGGTCTACAAACCCTGGTACCTGAACTTCCTCTTGCACTGGACCTTTGCGCTCGAAGTTTTGATCTGGCTGCTGGCCGGCCATTTCGCTTTGCACGATTTGAGAGCGCGGCGCACGATCGGGACCGAGGCCGCATGAGAGCAAAAGCAGGGCAATTCTAGGGGGCGCGAAAAGAATCGCTTAAGAAATTTATCATACGAATAGCTACAATTCGCATGTATCCCTTTTCGATTTGTTAGCTATAGGTCCCGCCCTCATGACTGGCCTGCCGTTTCTTTTTTCGTCCGATGCCAAAGCCATGCTCGATGCGATCAACCGGTCGCAGGCGATCATCGAATTCGATCTTTCCGGCACGATCCTGACCGCCAACGAGAATTTCTGCCGCGCGATGGGTTACGATCTCCACGAGATTGTCGGCCGGCATCACCGCATGTTCGTGCAGCCGGAGGAGGCGGCGTCCGCTGCCTATACCGATTTCTGGGCACGCCTTGCCCGCGGCGAATATGACAGCCAGCAGTACCGGCGCATCGGCAAGGGCGGGCGGGAGATCTGGATCGAGGCCTCCTACAATCCGGTGTTTCGCGGCCGCAAGCCCTACAAGGTGGTGAAGTTCGCGACGGACATCACCGCGTCGAAGGCAAAGAGCACCGACGATCAGGGCAAGATCGACGCCCTGTCGCGGGCCCAGGCGATCATCGAATTCACGCCTTCGGGCGAGATCATCACCGCCAACGAAAACTTCCTTTCGGCCATGGGCTACGCGCTTCCCGAGATCGTCGGCCGGCACCATTCCATGTTCTGCGAGCCGGACGATGTCCATTCGCCCGCCTATGCCGGCTTCTGGCGCGATCTTGCGGCCGGGCGCTTCGTCACCGACCAGTTCAAGCGTATCGGCAAGGGTGGCAAGACGGTCTTCATCCAGGCGTCCTACAATCCGATCCTCGACGATGCCGGTCGCGTGTCGAAGGTGGTGAAATTCGCCGTCGACGTTTCCGACCGCGTGCTTGCGGTCCAGGAGATCGGCGCCGGGCTCGGCCGCCTAGCCGAGTGCAACATCCGCATGACGCTGGACGAGCCCTTCGTCGGCGAGCTCGAAATCCTTCGGCGCGACTTCAACACCTCGATCGGCATGTTCCAGGAAACGCTGTCGGCCGTGCTCAGCCAGACCCGCGACCTCAACAGCAACAGCCACGAGATGAAGGATGCCGCCGAGCATCTTGCCGACCGCACGCGCCAGCAGGCGGCAGCCCTGGAGCAGACCTCGGCGGCGCTGGAACAGGCGACGGCGACGGTGCGCACCTCGACCGAGAATACCCAGCAGACCCGCGCACTGGTGCAGAATGCGCGGCAATCGGCGCACAGCTCTTCCGGCGTCGTGCGCGATGCGGTGACGGCGATGCAACGCATCAAGGCGGCCTCCGAGGAGATCAGCCAGATCATCGGCGTGATCGACGAGATCGCTTTCCAGACCAACCTTTTGGCGCTCAACGCCGGGGTCGAGGCGGCGCGCGCCGGCGATGCCGGCAAGGGCTTTGCGGTCGTTGCCTCGGAGGTGCGCGAGCTCGCCCAGCGCTCGGCCAAGGCCGCCAAGGAGATCAAGGCGCTGATCCAGAATTCGGTCGCCGAAGTCGCCGAAGGCGTGCGCCTCGTCGGCGATACCGGCAGCGCGCTGAAGGAAATCGAGGACTTCGTCGCGGCGATCGACACGCGGATCGCAGCGATCGCGACGGCTGCGACCGAGCAGACGGCGGGCCTCGGCGAAATCAACGCTGCGGTCAACGACATCGACGTCATGACGCAGAAGAATGCGGGCATGGTGGAGCGCACCGCCGACGTCAGCGTCCGGCTGGCCGAAGGCGCGCAGCGGCTGACGGAACTGGTCAACCGCTTCCAGCTCAACCGCCGTGCCGAGCGGCGCGAGGCGGGCACGGCAGCGGCAACGGGCGGCATGGGTGACCGTCGCCGCGCGACCGACGCGCGGGCCGCCTGAGGGAATAAAGCGGGACGTGCGGGGCGATCATGCCCTGCCGTTCGCGGGCGGGCGGGCCGGGGGTGCGGCCCGCCTCATCCCCTCCAAGGCAACCTTCGTGCGTTGGAGAGCCCTACCGCAGCAACGAAATTGTGACCGCACTGTCTCCGAGGTCTCCCGTGGCATTGGCGCGTGATAGACGATCGGCAGACGTGTTCGTGCAACGTGTGGTATCGCTGATACGTTGACGAAGCCCACGGTTCTATGCATCCTGCCGGCCAACGAACGAAGATGCCGGATACGGCACGGGAAGAGCAGGGCCAAAGGCCCAAGGCATTGATAAGCTTCGCATTCGCAAACGGCGCCCGTGCGTCTCGCCAGGTCGCCATGGCATTCTGAAGAGCTGCAGGGGCTCGCGATCAAGGGAAACCTGCAGAGTTGCGACGCGTTTCAGCGTCGCTTGAGCACGACATACGCATTCACGACGTCATTCGCATCGATTGCTCGAGGTCGGAGGGGATTGTGAAGGAAAAGTCGAGGTTTCTGCCAGCGGTGCTGGCTGCCATGCTGGCCGCATCCGTGGCGCTGCCTGCCACTGCCGCCGATCTGGTGATCGCCATGCCGAACTGGCCGTCGGGCCAGGCGACGGCCAATATCCTGAAAGTGGGCATCGCCAAGAAATTCGGGCTCGATGCCGAGGTCAAGGAGCTCGGCACGCTCAATGCCTTCGTCGGTTTCGAGGCGGGCACGGTCGACATTCAGCCTGAGGTCTGGCGACCGAACTTCGAAGACGTCGTGCGCAAATACGTGACCGAAAAGGGGGTCGGCCAGCTGACCGAACGCAGCGTGCCGGCCTGGCAGGGCCTTTGCGCCACGCCGGAAGCGGCCAAGACGATCAAGTCGGCCGCCGATCTCAGCGACCCCGAAAAGACCAAGGTCCTCGACACCGACGGCGACGGCAAGGGCGAGATGTGGATCGGCGCCGCCACCTGGCTTTCGACCGGCATCGAGCGGGCGCGGGCGGCCGGCTACGGCTACGACAAGACGCTGACGCTGTTCGAGGCGGAAGAGGAGGTGGCGATGGCTGCCGTCGATGCGGCCGTCGCGACCGAGAGGCCGATGGTGTTCTACTGCTACGCGCCGCATCACGTGTTCGAGCTGCACCCGATCGCACGGCTCGAAGAGCCGCCGCACGATGCCGCCAAGTGGAAGATCTTGCCGCCGAGCGACCCGCTCTGGGTGTCGAAATCCAGCGCCTCGACCGCCTGGCAAGCGGCACATTTCCAGATTGCCTATGCCACTGCCTTCGGCAAGAAACACCCCGATGTCGCGAAGTTCCTGGAGAAGGTGGATTTCTCGCCGGAGGAAGTGACGAAGATGAGCTACGCGCTGGAGGTCGAGCGGCAGGCGCCGGCCGACTACGCGAAGAAATGGGCCGAAGACAATGCGGCGCGCATCGACGGGTGGGCCAAGCCATGAGCGGACGTTCTGACGACAATCGCCTTGCCGGCACGGACCGGCCCCTGTGGACGCGGCGCAGGCTCGGTGTCGCGGTGCTTGCCGCCGCCCTTACGCTCGGGCCGCTCGCCGCCTGGGCGCAGACCCAGATCTACGACGCCCGCACCAAGAAATGGGTGAACTACGACAAGAAGAAAGCGCGGCAGTATTTCGCCCGCAACAATCAGCTGCCAGAGGCGTTCCGCCGCCAGGTGGTGACCTTCCGAACGGCGGAACAGCCGGGCACGATCATCATCGACGGCAACCAGCACTTCCTCTACCTGGTGCAACCCGGCGGCCAGGCGATCCGCTACGGCATCGGCGTCGGGCGGGAGGGCTTCGGCTGGGCCGGCATCGTGCGCGTCGGGCGCACGGCCGAATGGCCGACCTGGACGCCGCCGGCCGAGATGGTGGCGCGCGACCCGAATGCGGCGAAATGGGCGGCCGGCATGCCCGGCGGGCCGGACAATCCGCTCGGCGCCCGCGCGCTCTATCTCTACGAGGGCGACCAGGACACGATCTACCGCATCCACGGCACGGTGGAGCCCTGGACGATCGGGCTCGACGTTTCCTCCGGCTGCATCCGCATGAACAATGACGACGTCATCGACCTGCATTCGCGCATCGAGATCGGCGCCAAGGTGATCGTGCTGATGCAGGGGGCAGCGCTCTACAAGGGCGTTTGAGGCAGTATAGGCAAGACGGGTCGCTTGAGAGCGGCGCGTCGGCGCAGGCACCTTGCGGGCGCCAGGAAAGAACCGATCGGCCGCCGGGGACACGGGTGGTCGATCGCGCGAAGAAACAGGGACAGAAGATGCGAAGGGGAGGATACGTGGTGAGCGAGGGGATATTGCGTATGAAAGGCCTTGTTCTGGCGCTGGCGGCCACGGCCGCGATCAGCGGTTGCCAGTCCGCGCCCAAGCCCGAGGATATGGCGCGCACCAGCCTGCAGACGGCGCCGGCTGATCTGCAGCTTCTGTGTGCCCATGCGGCCGCCGGTGCTGCCCAGGTCGACAGCGCCAAGGTCTTGCCGACCAGTTCGCGGGCGCTCGATGCCGCCTCCTACAGCGTCGACCTCGACGCCGCCGGCCGCAAGTTCACCTGCATCGTCGACACCGCCGGCAGCGTGAAGTCGGTCACGCCGGTCTAGCAGACAACCCGGCCGCGGCCATGCTGCCGGCCGTCAATCACCAATATTGAACAGCGTCGAAGGATCGGCAACGACGGGCGCTGCGTAGAAGGTCAGGCGCGCCGCGTCCATCAGCAGCAGCGGCTGGTCCATCTCGACCGCAAGGCTGGTGATCCAGTCCTGGAAGTCGCGCACGCGGTCGGCGTAATCGGCCGAAACATCGTGTGCCTCGGACGGGTCGACGCCAAGATCGAAGAGTTCGACCTTTTGCGGCAGCGTCGCCTTCCAGACGAGCTTCCAGTTGTCCCGGCGCACGGCGCCGCCCATGGGGTCGACGTTGTAGACAACCTCGGTGCGCGGCGTCGGCTTGCCCTCGCTCAAAGAGGGCCAGAGGTTGATGCCGTCGAGCGGCTGGTTCTTGTCGAGCGTCGCGCCGACGATCGCTGCCAGCGTCGGATACATGTCGACCACATGGACCATGCCTGCGACCTTGCCGGGCTTGATCTTCTTCGGCCAGTTGGCAAGCGCGACCACGCGGGTGCCGCCCTCGTAGAGCGTGCCCTTGCCGTCGCGATAGGGGCCGTTGTCGGCCGGGAGTTCGCCGCTCACCTTGCTGTCGCCGGCAAAGAGCGAACTCGTCACACCGCCATTGTCGCTGTGAAAGACGATCATCGTGTTGTCGCGCATGCCGCGCTTTTCGAGCGACGCCAGCAGCTTGCCGATACCGTCGTCGAGCACGGAGATCATCGCCGCATAGGCACGGCGGTTCTTGTCGGCGATGTGCTTGTAGCGCTCGAGATAGTCATCGGGCGCCTGGAAGGGCGTGTGCGGCGCCGTGAAGGCGAGATAGAGGAAGAGTGGGCTTGCGGGATCGTGGCTTTCGACCACCCGGGCTGCCTCGTCGCCGATCAGCGTGTTGTCGAAGCCGGTCTCCTCGAGCGGCCTGTTGCCACGGTACCAGTCCTTCACCCCATGGGAGGCGTGCTTGAAGTGGTCGATCTCGCCGACCAGCGCGCCATAGAAGGTGTCGAAGCCGCGCTGCTTGGGCCAATATTCCGGCTTGGCATGGCCGAGATGCCACTTGCCGACCAGCGCGGTTCTGTACCCGGCATCCTTCATGACCTGGGAAAGCAGGTATTCGTCGAGCGCCAGACCGTAGGTACCGGGCGAGGGGATCACGCCCGTCTGCAGGCCATAGCGCAGCGGGTAGCGGCCGGTGAGGAAGGCTGCGCGCGTCGGCGTGCACATCGGCTGGGTGTAGAACTGGTCGAAGGTTACGCCGGTCGCCGCCAGCCTGTCGAGATTGGGTGTGCTGATGTCCGAGCCGCGGAAGCCGACATCGCCCCAGCCGAGATCGTCAGCGATGATGTAGACGATGTTCGGCGCCGTCGCGCCGGCTGCTTGCGCCGCATTCGGGGCAAGAGCCGCAAGGCTCGCCGGCAGCCCGGCGGCAACGGCGATCGCCGCACTGCTCATGAGAATGTCGCGCCGGGTCAGGCCGGCTTCCGGATCCGCCTCAGCCGTCTTGCCGCCGCATGCGTTTGCACGGGCGTTGTTCGCTTGCAGTTCAGACATGCGCACCCCCTGGAAATGCGACCCGACCGGACAGCGGATCTTCTATTCGATTTTTCTAATATCTGCACCTTCCGGTAGCGCCGTCAATTAACATTGTCGTGGTGGCAAAGGGGGGAAATGGCGCGTCGTTGACGGCCTATCGACGGCTGTATCGTTGAGCTGTCGCGGCACTGTCAACGATAATTTTCATGGAATTAAGCTTTGTGCAGTGCAAATAAATAATGCTGCAGTGCAAATATTATTCGGGCGAATTGCGTTGTTTGGTCAGTATATTTTCCAGGACTTCTTCCAAGTTTGGAAAATATGTGCTCTCATAGGTTTAGTTGGAAGGAGGACATGCCATGCTCTCGTTCTTCGAGCACTTTGCACTTTTCGACGCCTTGATCGTTGCGGCGATCTGCACGCTTCTGATCCTGAGTTACTTCAGCCGCGAGGCCTGAGGGCGCGGGGAAGCAAAACGGGATCCGTGGACGACCCGGAGGGGTTCCAATGGCGCGGGCGCTTCAAGCTTGCCGTCGCTGAACCGCGACAACACGTGGCGTCGTGCACTTCGATCTGCATGGCTTTACGGTCGTAGCGCTGAACCGGCTCAAGCCGTGCGCCTTGCCGAGACATGCAACCAGCGGGTTGGTTCGCCGTCATAACCGCTTCCATCGGCCTCGCTGATGTCAGGCTCGGGCCAGCCGGCGTCTTCGAAGCAGGCGCGCAGCCATTCGGCTGAGGGGTAGTTGAAGTAGCGGCCGAAGCGGTCGTGGCCTTCCGTCTCGCCGGCCTTGAAACTCGCCTGCAGAAGACCGCCCGGCTTCAGCGTCCGGCGAATGCGTGTGAGCACGTCGGCAAGCTCCGTGCGCGGCACATGCAGAAGCGAGGCCTCGGCCCAGATGCCGTCGAACCGTCCTTCCCAAACGATCTCCTGAAACGTGATGACCTCGACCTTGCGGCCGATGCGCACTTCGGCTTCCCGCGCCAGTTCCGCCGAACCGTCGCAGGCGCTGACGTCGAAGCCATGGTCCAGCAGAACAAGGCTGTCATGCCCGCCGCCGCAGCCGAGATCGAGCACCGAGGCGCCGGGGGCGAGACGGGCCATGAAGGCCGCGAGACGGGTTGCCGGCGGCTTGCGTTCGCGCGCCGCATAGGTGGCGGCGTTGTCGCGATAGAAGGCGAGGGTGTCGTCGTCGGGTTTTGTCATCGATGCTTTCTGGGCGTTGGCGCCGGCGTGGGAAGGGCGATTGCCTTGGGCTGCGAAATCCGTTCCGTCAGCGTTTCGCCATGGATCGTTTTTCTCCGTTCGAAGCCCGAGAGCAGACTAGACGAAGATGGCGGCAGGCGGAGCAAAAAATATCGGCATGCTGCGGTTAAAGCGGGCTGGTCGACAGGCCTGACGCTTCCGGATAAGCATGTGGCAGTTGTCCTCAGCCGGAACCTTCGATGGCCGATCTCCCCATTCTCCTGACCTTCGTTGCTGCACTCTTCGTTCTGGAGATCACGCCCGGTCCGGACATGATGCTGGTGCTCGCCCGCGGGATCGGGCAGGGGCGCCGGGTGGCGCTGCTGACGGTGGTCGGCATGATCTTCGTCGCCGGCGTCGTGCAGGTAGGCCTGCTGGTCCTCGGCGTCGCCTCGCTGCTGAAGGCCTATCCCGCCGGGCTCATGCTTCTGCAGTGGGTGGGGGCAGCCTACATGCTCTATCTCGGCGCGCGCATGGTCTGGTCAAGTTTCGGCGATGCGGCCGAAAGCAAGCGGCTGGCGGCGACCGAGGTGTCCGACTGGCGCGCGGTCCGCGAGGGAACGATCAACAGCCTGACGAACCCGAAGTCGCTGCTCTTCATGTTCGCCTTCCTGCCGCAGTTCGTGGACCCGACCGCCGGCCCCGTTTGGCTGCAGCTTGCCGTGCTCGGCACCGTGCAGAAGCTTGCCGGCATCCTTTCGCTCGGTTCGGTAGCGCTTGCTTCGGGAACGGTCGGGCAGGCGCTTTATCGTTTTCCGCGGCTGCTCGTCTGGCAGCAGCGTTTTACCGGCGCCGTCATGCTGGGGCTCGGCTTCCGGCTCCTGTTTGCAGACAACGCCAGCGCGCCGGCGGTCAAAACGTAAGGCGGCGCTTGTCCCCGCTGGGCGGGGACAGCACTTGAAAGACGTTGCTTGATGGCAGAGTGCCTAGGTCTTCTGCCGCGTCGTCTCGATTGGCCGGGTGTGGAGCCGGCAATGCCTACCGTCTCACTTGGCCGCCTGGGTCGTGCCGAGCACGTAGTCTCCGTCCCAGTGCCAGATCTGCTTGTCGTCAACCGTGACCTTCACGATCGCCTGGAAGCCAGCGAGCGTGCCGCTGCCGGCGTGGAACGCACAGGTGCCGAACGGCGGCTTGGCCGTATCGTAGACGACGCAGTATCCGAGCGCCGAGTCGCCGTTTCCGACAGCGATGACGGCGGTGCTGCTGGAGAAGAGGGGATTGGCGACCACCGGTCCATAGTAGAGGATTTTGCTGCCAGCCGGGATCGCTTCGAGGTTCGATTCCGTAATGGTGCAGAAGCTCGGGGTGTCGCCGGTGAACTGGCTGCACTCCTTGGCGATCTTGAGGGGTCGCGTCTCCGGCGCTGCGGGTGCCGCCGGCGCCGCTTGTGCCAGCGCCAGGGCGGCGCCAGCCGACAGGATAAACAGTCTGCTCATGGCCTAGTCCCTCCGGTCGAATTGAGGGGAGAAATTTTACGCTTCGCCTCCTTCTCCGGCAATTTGCCACTTTGGGTTATCAGGCGCCGGGTGCCGCTGCCGGCGCAAGGACAAGCGGACGACGGGCGTCTGTGCGATTGGGGCCAAGCGGCGCGAGCGTAGCGGTTGAGCAGATGGCTTGCTTTACCTCATGGCGCGTGGCATTCGGCTCAAGCTGACGTAACGTCAGGTCCTGGACGTAACGTGCGCGGAGCCCCAAAGGCCCGAAAAGCGCACGGAATTAGGTCAATAATATTGACATAAATTGGTCGTCATGGTCCTGTCGCATCACCGTCCAGAGCATCCTTCCTTCCAGGGGGATCGCCCGAAGCGGAAAGATGCTCTAAACAAAAAACCAGAGCGTGCTTTGTGCGTTCAAACGAACGCACGGCGCTCTAGAATGACGCGGGAGGAAGCGGAGAACCGCTTTCCGCTTATAATCTCTGAGGAAACACCCCATGCTGGATTGGGAACATATCTTCGCGACGCGCTCGAACCGGATGCGCGCTTCGGAAATCCGCGAACTGTTGAAGCTGCTCGATCGCCCCGACATCATTTCGTTTGCCGGCGGCATTCCCGATCCCGCGCTGTTTCCGGATGCGGAATTCAAGGACGCCTATGCGGAGATCTTTTCCGGCCCGGCCGTGAGTGCCGCACTGCAGTATTCGGTCAGCGAAGGCTACAAGCCGCTGCGCGAATGGCTTGCCAAGCAGATGGCCGATCTCGGCATTCCCGCCGGCGCCGACAACATCTTCATCACGTCCGGTTCGCAGCAGGGCCTCGACTATCTCGGCAAGCTGTTCCTGTCGCCGAATGATACCGCACTTGTCACCTGGCCGACCTATCTCGGCGCGCTGCAGGCCTTCAACGCCTATGAGCCGACCTACGACCAGCTGAACCCCAACGGCAACTGCACGCCGGAAGCCTACCGTCAGGCGGCGGGCGAGGCGGGCGGCCGCGTCAAGTTTGCCTATCTCTCGGCCGACTTCGCCAACCCGACCGGCGAGACCGTCGACCGGGCCGGCCGCGAGCGCGTGCTGACGCTTGCCGAAGAGCTCGACATTGCCGTCATCGAAGACGCGGCCTACCAGTCGCTGCGCTATGACGGCGAGCCGGTGCCGCCGATCCTGGCGCTCGAAATCGCCAAGAAGGGCGACATCAACAACACCCGCACGATCTATTGCGGCTCGTTCTCGAAGACGCTCGCTCCCGGCCTTCGCGTCGGCTGGGTCTGCGCCTCGGAAAAGGTGATCCGCAAGCTCGTGCTCTTGAAGCAGGCAGCCGATCTGCATTCCTCGACAATCAACCAGATGGCGATCTGCACCGTTGCCGAGCGCGGCTTCGATGAGCAGGTGGCGAAGATCCACCGGGTCTACAAGCAGCGCCGCAACGCCATGCTCGCAGCGCTTGAAAAGTACATGCCCGAGGGCGTGTCCTGGACGAAGCCGGAAGGCGGCATGTTCGTCTGGGTGACGCTGCCAAAGGGCATGGACGGCGCCGCACTGCTTGCAAAATCGATCGAGACCGCCAAGGTCGCCTTCGTTCCCGGTCGCGCCTTCTTTGCCGATGGCTCGGGCGAAAACACCCTGCGCGTTTCCTTCTCCTGCGCCAACGATCAGATGATCGACGAGGGCATCCGCCGGCTCGGCGACCTCATCCGTGGCGAAGTTGCGGCTCTGGCGGCTTAAGGCTTCGTCAGACCTTCTTCATTTTGAGAAACGCGCTTGCTCCTGTGGGCGCGTTTTTCTTTTGGCTGGTAAAACCTTCGTGCTTTAGTCAAGATGACGCATTGATCGAAGCGGGGCCTTCCGATAGTTAGAACGTGACATGACCGGGCCACCCCCGGCCACGTAAGCGTTAACGTCACTCAACGCGTATGATCGAACGGCCAGAAGCGGCTTCGATCTGCGCGACTGTGTCCTGCGGATCGAGCTTTTCGAGGCCCTCCAAAGGATGCAAATGGACAATTCTCCCAACTATTCCCATCTCCCGACGCCGCGCATCGAGCGTGTTCGCCATGAGCTGAAGCGCCGCTCGCTCGTCGTTTCCGGCATCGAGCGGGTGACGCCGGGCATGCTCCGGATCACGCTTTCCGGTGAGGATCTCGCCGACTTCGTCAGCCTCGGGGCGGATGACCACATCAAGATCTTCGTGCCCGGCGCAAACGGCACCGAAGAGCGCCGGGACTATACGCCACGGCGCTACGACACCGACGCGCGCGTTCTGGCGCTCGATTTCGCGTTGCACGAGGCAGGCCCCGTGACCGCCTGGGCAATGGCGGCCTCCGTGGGCGACAAGCTCGAGATCGGCGGGCCGCGCGGTTCGGCGGTCGTGTCTGGAGATTTCACGCGATGGCTGCTGATCGGCGACGAGACGGCGCTGCCGGCGATCGGGCGGCGGATCGAGGAGACGCCGGCGGGGCATCAGATCACCAGTGTCGCCGCCGTCACCGGGCTGGACGAGCGGCAGAAGTTCCGCACCAAGGCGGCGCTCACCACCCATTGGGCCTATCGCCCGCTCGATCAAGCGCACGATCCGTCAGCGCTGCTTGCCGTCGTGCGTCAAGTGGCGCTCGAGCCCGGCACCTTCGTCTGGATCGCGGCCGAAGCCGCAGTCACCCGGGCGATCCGCACCCATCTCGTCGAGGAGCGCGGCTTGCCGCTCAGCTGGCTAAAAGCTTCCGGCTACTGGGTGAAGGGCAAGGCCGACAGCACCGAGAAGTTCGAATAGACATCACGCTTTCCGGTGCCTTTGCTCGGGCATCACGACGGGAACGCTCGGCCGGCGGATCAAAAGATCCGCGCAGGCCCTGCTGCGGTTACCTCAGGCGCGCCTCTCTTGAGGGGCGCCTGCCGCCCTCATGCCGGCGGAACAAGGCCGGGAAAACATGTCGTGGGCTCGGGTGCGCAATTGCCTTGTCGCGGAGAGTCAGGTCATTTCGCATCTTGGGGCGACGTCTATCCCATCCTGCGGATCGACTGGTGCCATCAATGGTTCAATTCGAGGGCAGGGCAGGCTTGGACCTCATCGACGATCAAGCGCAATCCGATCAACCGACGCCGCGCATGTATGCCTGGGCGCGCAATTCAGCGGCCTATCGGCTGGCGCGGCAGATGCTGACGGAAAAGCAGCTCTTCGACGCCATCTCGCGCAAGGCGCGGGAGAAGTTCGAGGATATCAGCGTGAACCAGGTGGAGCTGCTGGCGGCTGCCGCCGTGACCTTTGCCTATGACAATGGCGCGCTCAACGACAAAGCTTATGCCGAGATCAAGACCCGCTCGGCCATGCGCGGCGGCAAGTCGAAGCGGGCGATCGCCCAGAAGCTGTCGGAAAAGGGCGTCGCACGGGACGCCGTCGCTGCGGCGGTGGCGGAAGCCGACGATCTCTATGCGGCCGTCGTCTTGGCGCGAAAGCGCGCCTTCGGGCCGTTCCGCAAGGCGGCGCTCGACGAGAAGCGTACGGCCAAGGAGCTCTCCGCCTTTGCCCGGGGCGGCTTCAGCTTCGAACTGGGCAAGCGGGTCTTTGCGATGTCGGTCGACGAGGCCGAGGACATTTTGTTTGCAGGCCGCTCGCTCTGACCCAAGGGGGCAGGTCGTGTTGTCTGATTGGTCTTCCTGTTCGCCTGGGTCAGGCCTCAGGCGATCGGCAAGGACCTTGCCGCCGCGGGGGCGGGCATGCTGGCGCTCGCCCTGATCTCCGGCATCGTCCAGTACGCGCTCGCCTTCTGGCTCTACCTGATCGGCCTCAAGCGCCTGCCGGTGAGCACGGCTGCGCTGTTCCTGACCCTGACGCCCGTCTTCGGCATCGGGCGTAAAGGCCTCGGCAATTACCCGCGCTTCAGCGCCGGATCGTCCATCGCCGGATTGTAGAATAGCGAAAGCGTCAGGCTGCGGGCGATGCGTTCGGCCGTGGCCATGAACCAGGCCTTGGCCTCGCCGTTCGGGGCGATGTCGTCGAGCGTCGTGGAAAAGAGATCAAGCCATTTCGGAAAGAGATCCGGCGTCATGTTGGCGACGCCGACATGCGCCTGCACCGGCTTGCCGCCATAGGCGCCGTTGCGGAAGGCGACGGCCGACCAGAAGCTCTTCATCTTGTCCATGTGCTCCGGCCAGCGGCCGGAAAGCCTGGCGTCGAAGACGGGGCCGAGTTCGGGATGGGCGAGCACGCGGGCGTAGAAGGTCTCGACGAGACGATCGATGAAGGCCGCATCGATGCCGATCGCCTTCATCTCGGCTTCCGCTCGTTCGCGGATTGCTGCGACATGAGCGGCGCGGCCCTGCAAGTCGTTGTCGTCCATCCCGATGTCCCTGTCTCAATGCCCATGTCTCAGGCCCAGGCCCTTATCTTTGGCGTCTTGCATATAGGCATGCGGGGGCGTCGCGCCAGAGGCCGAATGGGCGATTGCGTCAATCTGTCAGAGGTTACGCTGGGTGAGTTTTGCCAGTGCTGTTCTACCCGGGCTTGCAACGGATTGCCCGCGTCGCGCGTCGCAGTAACGGTTGCGAGCCGGCACGTCGTAACTGTTACGTACTTGGACACCCACCCCCGCACGCGCATCATCCGCCCGGTCCTCGACAGCAGTGCATTTCCGATCGCCTTAACTAGGAGAGTACGATGAGCATGCATGACGATAACAAGGCTGCGCCAGCGATGGCCGAGAATGGGGTAACGGATGTCAGCCGCCGCGATCTCCTTCTAAGTGGAACAATTTTTGCAGCCGCGTCGCTGGTGGCAGGCGCTGCTTCGGTAAGCCCTGCCAAGGCGCAATCCTCTTCTTCGGCGAGCGGCAAGCCGCCAAACATCCTCGTCATCTTCGGCGACGATATCGGCATTCCGCAGATCAGCGCCTACACGATGGGGCTGATGGGCTATCGCACGCCCAACATCGACCGGATCGCCGCCGAAGGCGCGATCTTTACCGACAGCTACGGCCAGAACAGTTGTACGGCGGGCCGCGCCTCCTTCATCCTCGGCCAGGAGCCTTTCCGCACCGGGCTCTTGACGATCGGCATGCCGGGCGACCCGCACGGCATCCAGGACTGGATGCCGACAATCGCCGACGTGTTGAAGACCAAGGGGTATTCGACCGGCCAGTTCGGCAAGAACCACCTCGGCGACCGCGACGAGCATCTGCCGACCGCACACGGCTTCGACGAGTTCTTCGGCAACCTCTACCACCTCAACGCCGAGGAGGAGCCGGAAGGCTACTTCTATCCGAAGGACCCGGAGTTCAAGAAGAAGTTCGGCCCGCGCGGCGTCATCAAGTCGAGCGCCGACGGCAAGATCGAGGACACCGGCGCGCTCAACACCAAGCGCATGGAAACGATCGACGAGGAATTCCTGACGGCTGCCAAGGATTACATCGACCGGCAGGTGAAGGCCGACAAACCGTTCTTCTGCTGGTTCAACTCGACCCGCATGCATGTCTTCACCCACCTGAAGCCGGACTCGCTCGGCAAGACCGGCAAGGGCATCCATGCCGACGGCATGGTGGAGCATGACGGTCACGTCGGCCAGCTCCTGAAACAGCTCGACGATCTCGGCATCGCCGAGAACACCATCGTGCTCTACACCACCGACAACGGCGCGGAACTGGCGCTGTGGCCGGACGGCGCGCAGACGATGTTCCACGGCGAGAAAGGCACGACCTGGGAAGGCGGTTTCCGCATTCCGATGATGGTGCGTTGGCCGGGCGTGGTAAAGCCGGGCACGCAGATCAACGACCCGGTGACGCTGATGGACTGGCTGCCGACCTTTGCGACCGCCGCCGGCATCGCCGACGTCAAGGAAGAGATGAAGAAGGGCTTCAAGGGCACGTCGAAGACCTTCAAGGTGCATCTCGACGGCTACGACCTGACGGGGCTGTTGAAGGGCGAGGCGAAGGAGCCGCCGCGTGACTCGGTCTACTACTTCGACCAGGGCGGCAACCTCAACGCTATCCGCTGGAACGACTGGAAGCTGAGCTTCGCCCAGGCGAGCCACGGCAACATCGCGACGGCCACCCGTGAGGTGCCGAGCTGGGCCGTCATCGCCAACCTGCGCATGGACCCCTACGAGCGCGGCATGGAAGACGGCGGCGGGGCGATCGAGTTCCTCGCCCGCAACATGTGGCTGCTGGTGCCGATCCAGGGCAAGATCAAGGAGTTCTTCGCCGACTTCAACGATTATCCGTACCAGGCCGGCAGCACGCTGAACGCCAGCGGCATCAACTATGGCTGGCTTGCGCAGCAGGCAGCGATGAAGCGGCTGGGCGAACTGGAAAGCCTGGCGCCGCGGTAAAGAGCGGAAAGACTCCGCCGCCGGCGACCGCTGGCGGCGGGACGCAAAGCGCCGGCGGCTTGTAAAAAGGCCGCCACCTCTTGCCGCGGATCAAGGTCCGGCGGCATCCCTTGCGTAATTCCTTGCGTTCGATCGCAAAAAGGAGCGTGCGATGTGCCTGCGGAATCTGCGTGCCCTTGCCCTACACACGGCGATCCTGGTGGCGTTGCCGACAGTGGCGCCGGCACAATCGGTGATGACTCAGGCCATACGCACGAGCGAGGCGCAGGAGCCAGCGCTGATCCATGCCGACCAGCAGTCCGCGGCGCAACAGAAGCTCGATACGCTTTATACCAGGCTGGGCAAGAGGCCGAACATCGTCTGGCTCGTGGTTGATGACATGGGCTATGGCGACCCCGGCGCCTATGGCGGAGGTGCTGCGATCGGCGCTGCGACACCCAACATGGACAGGTTGGCGCGCGAGGGCCTGAGGCTCACCTCGGCCTATTCGCAACCCACCTGCACGCCGACGCGCTCGGCGATCCTGACGGGCCGGTTGCCGGTTCGCACCGGCCTGACGCGGCCGATCCTTGCCGGCGACAAGATCACCAAGAACCCCTGGGCCGACGAGGTTTCCCTGCCGACGCTGCTTGGTGGGGCAGGGTACAAGACCGTGCTCTCGGGCAAGTGGCATGTGGGCGAAAGCGAAGGCATGCGGCCGCACGAGGTCGGGTTTGACGAGTTCTACGGCTTCTACGAGGCCGAGAAGGAAATCACCCAAGGGGTCGACAAGCGGCGTTACCCCGATCTGGTGCTGAACCCGGAGCGGCTGGCGATGCTGAGGAAGACCGGATCGAGCACGGCGCTGGTACAGGCGGTAAAGGGCGGGCCAGTCAGCCAAGTCGAAGAGATCGACAGCATCGAGAAGATGGCCGAAGGCGATCGGATGCTCAAGGAATTCACGGTGAAGAAGATCAAGGAGCTTGCGTCGGGAACGGCGCCGTTCTTCCTCGAACACTGCTTCATGAAAGTGCACGCCGACAATTTCGCCTCCAAGGCCTTCGAAGGCAAGAGCGGCAGCAAGTACCCCTACAAGGACGACGTGGTGGAGGTGGATGCCTATATCGGCGAGATCGTCGACGCGCTCGATCAGGCCGGCGTCCTGGACAATACCTTCATCTTCGTCACCTCCGACAACGGCCCGCAGCTCGATAGCTGGCCGGACAGCGGCTATACGCCGTTTCGCGGCGCCAAGGGATCGGCCTGGGAGGGCGGCATCCGCATCCCGGCGATCGCCTACTGGAAGGGCATGATCAAGCCCGGCCGCGAAAGCGACGAGCTCTTCGACCTGATGGACCTCTTCAACACGTCGCTGAGCCTTGGCGGCATCAGAGACAAGGTGCCGGTCGACCGCTACATCGACGGCATCGACCAGACCTCGTTCCTGCTTGCCGACGACGGCCGTTCGAACCGCGAGAAGGTGTTCGTCTGGAACGAGCAGAACCTGATGGCGATGCGCATGTACGAGTACAAGATCCACGTGAAGGTGGTGGAAACCAAGGCCCAGTGGCTGAACATCGACATGACGACGGTGAGCGACGTTGGCCTCGCCCCGTGGCTCTTCAATCTCTACATCGATCCGAAGGAGGAATATCCCGTCGGCCACCGGATGAATGCCTTCCTCGCCTCGATGCTGGCCGAGATGAAGGCGCATGCCGCCACCTTCAAGAAATACCCGGCGAAGAACATCGGCCTTGGACAGTGAGCGATCCGGTACAGAACAGGGGACGTCGTGGATTTTCAGTGGACGCGGCGGGGATTTTCGGGCGCCGCGCCGTCGCAGTGAGGTCCGGTCGCGACTTCGTCTTGCCGCCGCGAGAGGGGCAGTTGAGATAGCGCTTTCGCGATTGCGCCCAGCGACACCACATCCTAGTTTCCCGCCAAATCTGCCGGGAGCTGAACCATGCGAATTCGACCTGCGGTCAAGGACGACCATCCGGCGCTTTGCGCGATCGACAGCGTTGCGGCCGACGATCTGAAGCGACGCGCCGACATTGCCGACTGGATCCAGCAGGGCTGCTGCCATCTCATCGAGATCGAGGGGGAGGCTGCCGCCTATGGCGTGCTGACCCGCCACTTCTTTGGCCAGGCCTTCATCGAAATGCTGATGGTGGGGACGTCCTGGCGCCGGCGTGGTCTGGCTGGGACGCTGATCGCCCACTTTCAATCCATGTCGTCGGGCGCGAAACTCTTCAGCTCGACCAACATGTCGAACCGTCCGATGCAGGACCTGTTGGTCAAGGCCGGGTTCCGGCCGAGCGGCTACATCGACAATCTCGACGAGAACGATCCGGAGATCGTTTTCTACAGCCCCCCAAGCCGATCGTGACCTGAGGGGGTGGATAGCGTGGGGGCTCAGGCGGCCGCGCCGAGCTCGGCGAGGTGGCCGGCAAGGTCGGTGCCGCGGCCGGCGGCGTTGATCGTGTCGAAATATTCGTGCCAGCCGGATTGGGCGATGCCGGCGACGAGGGCTTCGAGTGCTGTCGCGTCCGGGCAGCGCCAGACGGCGAAGAAGGTCTGCGATGCCGCATGCAGCTTCGACTGGTCGACCTTGCCGAAGGTGATGAGCTCGACGCCGAGCGCCGACAGGCCCGGCATGGCGGAGCCGATCGCGGCCAGGAACTGCTGGCGCCCCTGACGGGGAAGGGCGAGCCACGCCGGCTTGGCGCTGTAAAGTTCGGTCAGGTAGTGAGGCATAGTCTGCTTTCTTGTTGTCAGTCTGAGGTTATGCCATTCCGGGCGCTCTCAAGCGTTTCCGGAACTGGATCTGGTGGGGATGGATCGAAGCGCGCGGCGACAGATGCGCGATGTCGCGGGTCCTGAGCTTTCGGCGGACCAGCGTGCCGCCAGCGCCTGGACCCACTCGGGCCGATCCTTGGCCGCATCGTTCAGCCAGTTTCCGACCGAATCCTGCACGTAAGGCGAGGGATCGGCGCGCAACGGCTCGAGCACGGGCAGCGCGCGTTCGGGTTCTTTCTTGAGCACTGAGAGATGGGCGCACCAGACGCCGCGCGGGCGGATGGATTCCGAGGCGAAACGGCGGATGCGCTCGGATGGATCTGATGTCCACTCTGCCGCCAGCAGGGCGATCGCTTGATCCAGATCGGCCGCGAGATGCGGGCGAACGGCGATCCAGGCCCATTCGCGAACACCGAAATGGCTATCGTCGGCCAGCGGCCGGATCGCGGCCAGCCGCTCGGCGAGGGTCATGTTTTCTCTGGCCGCCACCACGAAACAGGCCCAGCCGCGCACCGTGTCCGAGGAATGCTGCTTGAGCGTCTCGAAAGTCGAGGGGCCGAGGCGCTCTCCGATCAGCCGGGCGGCAAGCGGCATGCGCCGGGAGATGCCGGCCGACGCGGCCGATGTCATCTCGGCAAGGGCATCGTCGTCGATGCCGGGCACGATGTTGCCCATCAGCGCTGCGAAGTCGACCGCGAGGCATTCGGTCAAGGTGATGGCTTGCGCTCCGGCGTTCAGCTGCGCCAGGCGCTCGGCGCCAATGCCGCTGGCGCCGCGTTTCTTGGTCTTGCTCTCGCTCACGTCTGTGTTTCCGGCGTGTTCTTGGGCGTGGCGCCGGTCTCCAGATTTTGCCAGATGCGCTTGAGCAGCCGGTGGAACGTCTGGTGTTCATCGGCGCTGAAACCGGCAAACAGCGAGGCGATCCAGGCGCTGTGTTCGCCCAGCAGATCGCGGGCAGTCCTGCGGCCGGTTTCGGTGAGCATTACCGCGATCTTGCGCCGGTCATTAAGGCCCGAGCGGCGCTCGACGAAGCGATCGCGCTCCAGGCCGTCGAGGAGCCCGGTGATGGTGGCGCGCGTCACGCCCGCGCGATCGGCAAGCTCGTGCGGCGACAGGCCCTCGGGTTGATCGTTGAGCAGGAAGAGGATAACGAACTTGCCTTCCGAAAGCCGGTGGGGCGCCAGTCTTGTGGCGCAATCCCGGTCGATCGCGCCTGACAGCGCCAGCAGTTCGAAGCAGGCGCGCATGTTGCCGGTCTCGGCGACCGCACGACGCTCGGCTTCCTGCAACATGGCCCGGTGTTTTTGTTCCAGCATTGTCATAAGGCGACAGATAATAAGGCGCCTAATTAGAGTCAACGGCTTCTTCGTTGTCGGCTGTGGATGGGGCGGCAGACCTGCCCTACCGCCCGATCATCCGCTCCTGCATTTCTTCGCCGATGAAGCAATTGTAGCCCTCACCGAACCGGGCTGCGCGCACCGTTTCGGGCGACAGGCGGCTTATCTCCAGGCCGGAGATTTCGATGATCAGCTTGCGCAGGATGGCGCGGGCGAACTCGCCGCTGTCCGTCACCTCCACCAGAAAGGCGCCGTCGCCGCCGATCACGCATTCGCGGTAATAGGCGTCGAGATCGGGGATCGCGGCGGAGTCCGAGGCGGCGTGCGTCTTCAGCATGATCGGCAGGCCGTCGATGGTGATGCCGCGGGCAACGGTGGAATTGCGGGCGACAGGGGCGGGGACGCCGGAATTGTTGGGACCGTCGCCCGAGATGTCGATGACGCGGCGGCTGCCCTCAAAGGGGCTGTAGTCGAACAGCCGTCGGGTGAAGGCCAGCGTGTTGGAGATCGAGGTGAAGGCGATCCGCCGGATCGGCTGCCGCCGCAGCAGCTCGGAATATTGCGAGGCCGTGCCGCGGCCGTCGATCAGCGTCCAGGGCGTGGCCTGCACCGCCGAGCCGCCCCATTCGACATAGGTGACGGCGATGCGGCCGACAGGACCATTCTCGATCGCCTCGATGAGGGCGGGCTCCAGGAAGGCCGCGACATAGCCCTGCCGCTGCAGCCGCTGCTCGTCGAGTTCCATGGAATAGGAAACGTCGACGGCGAGCACCAGTTCGAGATCGACCCGGAGCGGTTCGGCGGAAGCACTCCCGCAGAAAAGGCAGACGTAGGCAAGAAGGGTCGATCCGAGCTTCATGGCGGCCGATACCGAAGGCGAGCGGGATATCCATGCTACGCCCAAACCGACCTAGCGCAATGGGGGGTCCGCCGCCGATGGATTGGCCGGCTGAGCCCCCTGCGGTTAGGCAAACCTGCCGGCAGGCTCTGGTCAGGTCAGCGGCGCAGCTTCTGCAAAAGCGGTTCCAGCGCCTCGATCAGCGGTTCGGGCGAAACCGGATCGCCGCCTTCCTCCCAAGCATTCTGAAACTCGGCGATTTCAAGCCCGACGACTTCGCTCCCGGCAAGGACAGCACAGGCTGCACGCAGGTCATCGAGCGACAGCCCGTTTTCATGCTGGTAGTCGGTGGGCACGATGCCGGGGCTCAGCACGTCGCAGTCGAGGTGGATATAGACCGGTCGGCCGGCGACGGCTTCGGTCAGCCTTTGCGGGAGATTGGCACCGGGACGAATATGCGGAATGCGCTTCGCCTCGATGAGTTCGGCCTCGAAGGGATCGAGGTCGCGCTGGCCGACGAGCACGATATTTTCGATCGAAAGCCCGCCGCCCAGACCGGACTGCCAGAGGCCGCAGGGCCCGGACAGCGCCAGCCCGCCGAGATAGCCGGTGCTGCTGGCCTCAGGCGTATTGAGGTCGCCATGGGCGTCGAACCAGACGACGACCGCATTGCCGTGGTGCCTCGCAAGGGCAGGCAGGGTTGCGAGCGAGACGGCACAGCGGCTGGTCGCTGCCAGCGAAAACGATCCCTCGGCGTAGACCACATCGAAGCGATCTCGCATGCGCTTCAGAGCCGGCATCGCGGCTTCGAGCTCGACCGCCCAGTGGCCGTTCAGCGCCGGTTCCGGATCTCCGACCGTGACCGTTTCGAGGCCGAGTTTTCGGGCGAGATGGGCGGCAACGGACTTCGCGCCGGGAATGCCGAGGTCGTTGTGATCGCCGGCGCGACCCTGAAAGCAGGTGAGGGCAATGGGCATCGATGGCGGCTCCAACTCGCGTTTGCAGCGAACGAAGCACAGAGGCCGTCGATTTGGCAAGGCTGGAAGCCGAACGGCGCAATGCGGTTGCGTCCGTTCGGTATTCCTTCATGCCAGCGTCCCTGCTCGGTGTGCCTTCTATCCGAACACCAGCGAGCGGTGCAGTTGCGCGCCGGCCCAGGCGCCGTCGCCGACGGCAAGCGAGACGGAGTGGGGAACGCGGCCGACGTCGCCGCAGGCATAGGCGCCGGGAATGGTGGTTTCCTTGGCGGCCGTCGCCCGGATCTGCAGGCCCATCGGGGTCTCCTCGATCTCGCAGCCGAAGCGCTCGGCGATGTCGCATGAGGGCGTGGTGCGGGTGGCGACGAAAAGGCCTGCGAAGGGCAGGCGGCGGCCATCCGTCAGCACCACGTCGGCATGGCCTTCGAGCCGTGCGACCGGGGTTTCGTCGATGGTCACGCCGCGCCTGACGAGATCGGCACGGCCTTCGGCGTCGAGGGTGATGGCGCCATTGGTGAAGAAGGTCACCTTGCCCCATTCCGGAATGAGCTGCGCCTGGTGGATCGACATGGGGCTTGCCGCGATGACGGCGATCTCGCCCTGGTTCAGCTCGTAGCCGTGGCAATAGGGGCAATGGAAGGCGCTCTTGCCCCAGCGCTCGGTCAGCCCCTCGATCTGCGGCAGGCCGTCCTTGACGCCGGTTGCAAAGAGCAGGCGCCGGCCTTCGAAGGAGGCGCCGTCAGCGGTGGCAACGAAGAAGGCATCCTGCTTGCCGCTGGCTTTCTCGGCACGGCCGTCGATCCAGGTGAGCGTGGGGTATTTGGAGAGCTGCGCCCACGCGGTTGCGGCAATCTCTGACGGGTCGATGCCGTCCTGACCGAGGAAGCCATGGGAATGGCTGGCAAAACGGTTGCGGCGAATGCCCTCGTCGATGATCGTCACGCGCCGGCGGGCGCGCAGGAGCTGGAGGGCGGCGGCCATGCCGGCATAACTGCCGCCGATGATGATGACGTCCTGTTGCATGGGTCTTCCTTTCGGTTGGGCGCAGGCCAGCCCACCGGTTTCTTGAACCAGTGTCTCGACCCGGGCTTTGGGCAATAGGGTTCCGGCCGGAAACCGCTTATGCGGTCCCGGTGTAATCGGATGTGTCGGGATCGATCACGTCAGGACGGATCGATCGGCTGCTGTCAGTGCGATCGGAGCCGGTGCCGCCTGGCAAAGTCCTCGGCTAGGTCGGCAAGGGTCACGTGGGCGAAGCGGTCGAGCAGCAGCGCCTCGGCCTCCGCAAAGGCGGTATCGAGGGCGGCGTTGACCGCCTGTTCGACGAGGCATTCCGGCATTTCCTGCCGGTTGCCGATGGCAAAGATCGCGGGTTCGCCGAGTGTTTCGTGCAACTGCCTGAGCGTCACGGTCTTGAGATCGGCAGTGATCGCCCAGCCGCCCGCATGGCCGCGGGCGGAGGAAACGATGCCGGCATCGCGCAGGAAACCCATGGTGCGACGAACGACCACCGGATTGGTGCGCATGCACATGGCAAGCTCGTCCGAGGTCAAGGGCTCGCCGCGCTCGGCCATGTGCAGGAGCGCGTGCAGGACGGAGGAAAGGCGGCTGTCTTTTTTCATGTAACTTCAATTATTACGAATCGAAGTACGATGCAAGCGGTACCTCTAGCTCACGCCTAAAAGTGCCAAGCGACAGAGGCTTGCCTGACGAGGTGCCACTCCTGTTGTCAGCGCATTCGGCTAAGATCGCCGGTATGCCCACCACCGCTCTTCGACTGGGGTCTTCGGTCCGCCGGAAGCTTGTACCGTGAAGACAGACGTTATCGTTTCATAGCTGAAATCCGCGACCACCTCAGTTGCAACAACTTCACAACGTTCTCGATCTTCATCGTCAAAAGCTGAGTCTACTAAGAACTCGAGGACGATATTGTCGTTGTTCCAGCCGCACGTTACGGCCGATATCGTCGGCGGGACTGTTCCGAGCAAGGCGCGTTGCACGCTGAGGAGCAGTCGTTTCTCGCGATCTGACGCTGGCATAAGTACCTTCATTGCTGGGGCGGTTCGAATCTATGACGCCAGATGGATGGCCCCAAAGGGATTGTACTTGAACTCGTCCTCGTCATAGGCGTCGACGGGCAGCAATTGGGCGCCGCGGTGCTTCAGCACCGTCTCGACGCCGTCGCTGAAGACTTCGTCGGCAACGGTGTCGATCAACGCGCTCAAGGCCAGTTCGTCGTCGGAGAGGGTTTTCGGCGCGTAGACTTCGGGTATCCCGACCAGATGGAAGCCGATGCTGTAGAGATGTTCGTCGGTGCCGATCGGCCGCTTGGCAAAGGCGAGGCGGCAGGGGCGGGCAAGTGCAGCGCCTGTTTGGCCTTCGGCGTCGCGAGCAAGCTCTTTCCACCTCTCAACGCCGTGGGCGACGCCGGCGCTCTCGCCCTTGGCGGCGACGATGCCGTTATCGAGGGTGTGGGCGACCAGCCGAAGTGCGATGACTGAATGTTTGACCGCATCCTCTGCCGTCATCGGCGGGCCGAGCACATAGATGACCGAGCGATGGTCGCTGACGGCCTCTTCGTCGGCTTCGGTCCAGGCACCCTTCTTGACGCGATCCCGGCAGACTTCGAAGGATATCGGCATGCGGTCATCCGGCGCGTCCTCGGAAAACGTATAGTCGATCTCGAAACCCAGGGCGAAATCGTCGATCGCCGACTGGATCATCTCGCAAAGGTGGGAGAAGGGGCGTTCTCCGCCGAGCAGGCAGAGCACGTGACGTGGTTTGACTTCGGAAAAGCTCATGGCCGCTGTCCCCCGGTGGTTTTGGCGAAGCTGTCGCAGACACCACCACAAGATGCAAGCGGTCAGTGGATGGCTTTCCTAGGCGTGCGCCGGACTTTGGCCGCCGGCCGGCTGCTGTGCTCGTGCGACAATGACGATGCCGACGAGCGAGACGGCGAGGCCGACGGCCATGGCCCAGGAGAGAGGCTCGCCGAACATGACGAAGGCCCAGATCATCGTCACGGGCGGGCTCAAATAGAGGATGGCGGTGACGCGGGCGGGCGAGGATTTTTTCAGCGCCAGATAATAGAGGCTCCAGGCGCCGAAGGTGGCGACGAAAACGAGCCAGAGGATACCGCCGACAAAGCCCGGATCGAGCACCGGCAGAACGCTGCCCTCATGCCAGGAAAAGAGCGCGAAGATCGCTGCCGCCGACAGGCACTGGATCGAGAGGCTTTGATGCACCGGCATGGCGCCCGCCGGGCTGCGCTTCTGCAGCAGGGTCGCCAGCGCCAGCGACAGGGTGCCGAGAACTGGCAGGCCATAGGCCCAGAGCGGAACGTTGCCGATATCGAGCGACCAGCCGGAGGCGATCAAGACACCGGTCAGCCCGATGAAGGAGCCGAGCCATTGGCGGGCGGTCAAGGCCTGGCCGAGGACCGGCCAGGAGAGGATGGCGACGGCAAGCGGCAGCATGTCGGTGATCAGCGCCACGAGGCCAGTGGGCACGCCATAGGAAATCGCCAGCGCAAAGCCCGCGAGATAGCCGGACATGGCAAGCGCGCCGAAGAGCATCTGCGGCACGGCGTCCTGCAACCGGATCTTTGGCCCGACCGTCAGGGCGAAGGGCAGCAGTATGAGACCGGAGACGAGGCTGCGCCAGAAGAGGATCAGGAAGAGCGGCGCGTGATCGATGGCGAAGCGGATGCCGACGAAGCCGGCGCTCCAGGAGATCACCAGCGCGGCCTCGAGCAGGATCAGGATGACGACGGCCCACATCCGGTTTGGCCGGCGGGAAGGCAGCGCAGCGACGTCGCTCATATCAAGGGTTCCGGCTCTAGCGGCTGGGGAGGGCCGCGTCGATGGCGGCGGCGGATCGCGGGCGTTCGGCGCGGCGGCGCCGGGCCGGCATCGGCAGGGTGAGGATGAAGAGCGAGCCGACGATCAGCCCGATGCCCGCCCAGCCCTCGGCCGGCAGGCGCTCGCCGACGATGACGACGGCAAGCACGGCGGCGATGACCGGTTCAAGCAGCGACAGCGTGGTCGCCATGGTGGCCGACACGCGGGCGAGGCCATAGGCGAAGAGCACGTAAGCGACCAGCACCGGCACCAGCGCCATGTAGATACCGACGGCGACATTGGTCGACGACGCTAAAAGCGGCGCGCCGGTGAAGGCGAGCACCGGCAACAGCAGAGTGCCGCCGACACCGAAGATCGAGCCCATGGCGGCACGCGGCGGAATGCCCGCCTGCATCAGCCGCCGCGCCACCCAGGAATAGAGCGCGTAGAGCAGGCCGGAGACCAGGCCGAGCAGGATGCCGTAGAGGACCGCCGTCGCGTCGGCAGCACCGGCGCTGCCGTGGCTTTCCGAAAAGGTGAGAAGCACGGCGCCGCCAAGGCCGGCGGCGGCACCCAGCAACCAGCGAGTGGTGAGCTTCTGACCGTCGAAGATGCGCTCGATCAGCGAAGCGGCGAGTGGCGCCGAGCCGATGGAGATGACGGTGCCGATGGCGACGCCGGCGAGATGCATGGAAGAGTAGAAGGCAAGCGGATAGATCGCGACCGAGAGCGAGCCGAGGATCAGCATCGGCCACTGCGCGGCGATCTTCGCCCTGCTTTTGACGATCGAATGCAGCGCCGTCAGCGCCAAGAGCAGGCCGCCAAGGCCCATGGCGACGGCGCCGATGCCAAGCGGGCTGACCCCTGAAGCAAAGGTGGCGGTGGTGCCGGTCGTGCCCCAGAGCGCGGAGGCGGTGAGCACGCAGGCAAAGCCGACGAGAGAAGCGGAATTTCGGGAGGTCATAGCTGGTCCATGATCGAGATGGCGATCCGGCGCGCGGTCTTCAGCCGTGCGTCATGTCCGTCGAGTCCGGCACGCGACATCGCGCCTTCGAGCAGGAAGGAGAGGTGCTCCGCCGTCTCGTCGATGGCGGCACCCGCGTCGGGCTTCATCTCGGCGAGATATTGCTTGAAGAGCGTTTCCACCTCGTCCTTCTGCGAGGCGACGATGTCGCGGGCGGGATCGCCGACCGAAAGCTCGGCTGCGGCATTCAGGAGCCCGCAGCCGCGGAAACCCCAGGAATAGGCCATTTCAGCGTGGTCGACATAGCTGTCGAAGATCGCCAGCGCACGATCTCTCGGCGTTGCCGCATGAGCCAGGCGCTCGCGGTAAAGCTCCTGCCATTCCCGGTGGCGCGCCTCGATATAGGCGTTCACCAGATCGGTCTTGGACGAGAAGTTGTTGTAGAGGCTCATCTTGGCGACGCCCGCATGCGCGGTGATCGCATCGATGCCCGTGGCACCGACCCCATCCCGGTAGAACAGTTCGGCTGCCGCCTTCAAAAGCCGCTCGCGCGCCGGCGCCTTGTCGCTCATCGCTTTCTCCAATCTATTAGGTAGACCGATCTACCTATTTTGGTCCGATGTCAAGTGACGCGGTGTTTTTCAAAGGGGATGAGGATGCGGTGATGCGCCGGCCGATCGCCGCCGTTTGTGTTTGCGGCTGTAACCGTAACGTACTTCCGCGCGTCGCACGCAACGGGTCTACTGCTCGGCATGCATTCGCACTAAATTTCGCATTGGTGGCCCGCAATGGAGTTTGCGAGGCAGCGGCGGTCGAGAGATTTCAAGGCCGCCGGCCGCGGCGTATGAGGGAGATTCGGCATGCTGCGATTTATACTCACAGGGGTGGTGCTTCTGGCCGGCGCGACGAACGTCGCGGCGCAGGATATGTTGCCGGCCGAACTCCGGGACCGCGCGATCGCCCGCCGGGCGACGGAGGCGGTGATCTGGGGCATGCCGGCGGTCAATGCCGACCTGATGCTGCAGACGATGCTTTCGACGACGAAGGCCAGGGCCAACGAAGTCGTCTACTGGTCTCGCCCGGTCAACTGGAAGAACCAGACGCTGACGCCGAACCCGGATTCGATCTATTTCATGTCCTTCTGGAACGTGAAGGAAGGGCCCATCGTCATCGAGATCCCACCGGCCGAGGGCGGATCGATCGCCGGCAACATCGTCAACGCCTGGCAGATGCCGCTCGAAGATGCCGGCCCGCATGGCGCCGACGAGGGCAAGGGCGGCAAGTACCTGATCCTGCCGCCGGATTACATGGGCGAGGTGCCGGAGGGCTTCATTCCGCTTCGCTCGGACACCTTCACCGGATTTGCTCTGCTGCGTTCCAACCTGAAGAGCCATGCCGACGCCGATATCGAAAAGTCGGTCGCCTATGGCAAGAAGATCAAGATCTACCCGATGCCGGTGACCGACAAGCCGCCGGAAACGGTCTTTACCGACGCCTATGACGTGCTGTTCGACAGCACCATCCGCTTCGACGCCAGCTTCTTCGACAATCTGAACCGGGTCGTCCAGACCGAGCCGTGGCTCGAGCGCGACCGGGCGATGATCGACCAGCTGAAGACGCTCGGCATCGAGAAGGGCAAGCCCTTCCAGCCAAGCGCCGAAACCAAGGCGCTGCTCGACAAGGCGGCGGCCGAAGCCAGAGCCGAGCTTTCGGCGCGCTATGACGCCGGCTTTCCTGTCATCAACGAGGGCATCCGCTGGTTCCCCGCCGGGTTGCCGGACATGGTGAAGGCCGCCTCGGAGGCCTATGCCGATCCCGGTCTCTATCCGGTCGATGCCCGAGGCGTGACCTATACGCTCGGCTTCACCGGCATCAAGCGGCTGGGCACGGCGCAGTTCTACCTGATGGCCAACAAGGACAAGGACGGCAATCCGTTCGACGGCGGCGCTAACTACCGCCTCGTCGTGCCGAAGGATGCGCCGGTCGAGCAGTACTGGTCGGTGACCGCCTACGACCGCGAGACCCATGCGCTGATCCGCAACATGGACAAGGCGAGCGTCGCCTCGATCGGCGAGGGGGTGAAGAAAAATGCCGACGGCTCGGTCGACGTCTATTTCGGCGCCAAGGCGCCTGCGGGCAAGGAGGCGAACTTCGTGCCCGTCGACCCTGCCCGCAAGTTCGAACTGCTTTTCAGGCTCTACGGCCCGGAAAAGCCGCTGTTCGAGAAAAGCTGGAAGCTGCCCGACGTGGAGAAGATGCCGTAGCGCTTGCAAATGCCGTACTTGCAAAGTGACGGTGTTGACGCATTCCGGCGGAGCCATAGCTATGCATGCAGCCGCGGGCGGAAGGAGCCACCATGTGCGGACGCGTCTATCTGAAGACCAATCTGGAGGGGGTGCTGCGCGCCTTCGGCTTTGCCGAGCGTGGCGGCGTCGAGACGATCGCCAACCAGTTTCCGCGCTATAACGGAGCGCCGACGCTCACCTATCCGATCATCATCCGCGACGTGATCCGCGATCCCGATCTCTTCGGGCCGGTCTTCGTCTCGGCCCGCTGGGGCTTGATCCCGAGCTGGACGAAGGATCCGAAGGCGGGCAGGCCGCTCGTCAACGTGCGTTCCGACACGATCGCCAGCAAGTTCCGCTCGTCCTACCAGCGCCGGCGCTGCCTGGTGCCGATCGACGGTTTCTTCGAATGGAAGGACATTCACGGGACCGGCAAGGACAAGCAGCCCTATGCAATCGCCATGAAAACGGGCGAGCCGTTCTGCCTTGCCGGCATCTGGGAGAGCTGGCGGAACCCCGATACCGACGAGGATATCCGCACCTTTGCGATCGTCACCACCGACGCCAACGCGATGATGGCCGACATCCACGACCGCATGCCTGTCATCCTGCATCCCGACGATTACGAGCGCTGGCTTTCGCCGGAGCCGGAAGCCCCTGACCTGATGAAGCCGTTTCCGCCTGAGCTCATGACGATGTGGAAGATCGGCAGCAAGGTCGGCTCGCCGAAGAACGATACGCCGGATATCTTGGATCCGGTGGATTGAAGGGGAAGCGCTTCACTTCGTCCATTGAGCCCAAAGCAATGACGGCACGATCGCAAGTGCCATAACCACCTGAAACACGATGTACGCGATGATGATAAAGGCGATATCGTGAACGATTGTTTTGGCAACCTTCACGATCCTCCCGCTGCAGCTTTGCCGCCTCAAATCGGTGCCTTTACGTCATCGCCGTAGGTGTAGGTCAGACGGCGCTCAGAGATGTTATCGAGAGGCAGCGCCCTGAAATGGGATTTTAGCGGCAACCCGGTTTCCTTGGAAATCCACATTTCGACACGGACATTATAGTCCTTTTGGATCTGTCGCTCATATCGATAGACCGTAGCAGCGATACCCGCGACGTCTTCATGGCGGAGAAGCGCACAGTTCGCCGCTATTTCCGGCTCAGCGGACGCCGGAAGAGGCACGCTGGAGCTTGCGCCCAATGTGAGCAGCTAACGTCCATATGTACCGTTGTGACATCGATGCCTTCCTTGATTGCGGCTGAAACTGAACACGATCCTTTGTGTTGTGCGAGAGGGGTGGCCTGGAAAAGCGTCGTATCGCCTGACGGGAGCGCAAGCTCAGTGCTCGACATTGTCTTGGCGACCTGATCTAGCTGCCTGCGCCAGCCACAGGCTCATGGAAAGGCCAGCTCTTGTTCTATCTTCTCCGCCATGGCGAAACCGTCTGGAACACGCTCGGTCGGTTCCAGGGGCAGCTGGATTCGCCGCTGACGAGGCTTGGCGTCGAGCAGGCAGATGCTGTCGCCAACCTCCTTCGCGCCGAGATTGGTGATGAGGTGCCGTCGTTCGAGATGCATGTCAGCCCGCTCGGACGGACCCGCGAAACCGCCGAAAGGGTGCAGCGGGTGCTGCCGCTTGCGAGCCGCGAGGATGCGCGGTTGATGGAGGTTTCGGTCGGCTGCTGGGATGGCATGACCAAGTTCGAGATCGACATGGAGTATCCGGGCAAACTCGATGGTTCCGATGTCTTCGACTGGTATTTCCGTTCGCCGGATGGGGAGAGTTTCGATGCCGCCTGTGCGCGGGCGGAAAGCTGGCTTGCGGATATCCGGCGGCCGACGGTCGCGATTTCCCATGGGCTGTTCGGCCGGTTGCTGCGCGGCGTCTATGCCGGCCTCTCCAGGCGGGAAATGCTGGAGCTGCCGGTGCCGCAGGATGGATTTTATCGTCTCGGCGAAGGGACGTTCAGCCTCGTCACCGGCATATCGACCGGCCGACAACTGGCGTCCGCTACCGAGTGAAAGCACCAGCGCGGCACCTCGGTCGGCTCCCGGGCTTTTCCAGTGGCCGCCGCGGTGGATCGACGTTTCTTCGCGGTTGGAGGGCTATCGGCCAAAGGCAGACGCGGACTGCGCAAGCATCACGTTTGCATCACCTGCTCCAGAGCGCTCAGCAACGCCCGCGTATCCGCCGGCTTGCCGACATTGACTACCCCCGCCAGAACCTCTCCGCCGACCTGCTCCGGCTTTTCATAGGCGCTGGCAAGCACGAAGGGCACGCTCTGCGCCCGCAGCGCCTCCGCCACCGGCGTCACGGTGCCGTCTTTCAGGGTAACGTCCAGAATGGCCACCGCCGGCTCGGCGCTTCGCAAGAGCTGCAGGGCCTGCTTTACCGTCGCGGCGGGTCCCAAGACATGCCAGCCGTGCCTTTCCAGCAGCAGCTCAAGGTCCATGGCGATCAGGAACTCATCCTCGACGAGAAGCACGGACTTGGACATGAAACCAGTCTCTGTCTTTGGAGACCGGTGACAGGGGCGTAGCGATCTCTGCTGCCAAACCCTTTGGTGCATAGTTCAGTTCCACGCGCGCGCCCAATTCGCTTCTCACGGAGAATTCGATAAGCCTGGTGCCGAAGCCCGCCGTCGTCGGGGGCGTGACCGACGGACCGCCGCTTTCCTGCAAGGCCAGCAGAAGACGCCTCTTAATGGCCTTCTCGATCTTCAAGCGGATGGCGTGCCTGCCGTTCCTACAGGTCCCGCGCGAAAATCTGGCCGGTGAGATCCTTGCCGAAGCTGTGGTGTTGTTCTTCCTCGATCAGCGCGAAGCCGGCCTTCTCGTAGATGTGGCGGGCGGCGTCGAGGCCGGCATTGGTCCACAGGATCATGCGGTGGTAGCCCAGAAGGCGGGCGTGGCGCATGCATTCCTCGACCAGCCGACGGCCGATGCCGAGGCCCCGGGCGGTGGGCTCGACATAGAGCAGGCGCAGCTTCGCCGTCGTTTCATCGTGGCGGACGAGAAATACCGAGCCGACGACCTTGCCGTCTTTTTCGGCGATCCAGCATCGATCCGACTTCGGATCGTAGTCGTGCATGTATTTGACGACGATCTCGGCGACCAGCGCTTCGAACGCGGTGGTCCAGCCATATTCCTGCGCATAGAGCGCGCCCTGCCGGTGGATCACCCAGCCCATGTCGCCCGGCTGCGGATCGCGCAGGATGAAGCCCGGCGTACGCTCCTCGGCAAGCAGGCTTTCGATCTCGCCCATGGCGCCCACCAGCTGCTTCTGTTCCGGCACCGAAAGCTTCTCCAGCATGGCGACGACTTCGCGCTGTGATGCATCTTCCAGGGGCTGGAAGATCACGCGCCCCGCGTCCGTCAGCTCGAGTTGCGTGACCCGGCCGTCGGCCGGCGAACGGGTCTTTTCGATCAGCCCCTTCTTCTCGAAGCCGGTAATGACGCGGCTGAGATATCCCGCATCGAGGCCGAGTTCGCGGCAGAGGTCGCTCGCCGTCAGACCGGAGCGATGCGCCAACTCATAGAGAATGCGGACTTCGGTCAGCGAGAAGGCGCTGGCGAGCAGATGCTCGTGCAGCAGGCCCATCAGTCGGGTGTAAAAGCGGTTGAAGTGCCGCACCGTCTGGGCGCGGTCATCGATTTGCTGCGGAGACATGGGATGCCTTTATGAGTTTGCCTTGATCAGATAATTAGTTGCCTAAGGCAAGTATTGTCAAGCAGGAATGCGCCAAGGCCTGCGGGACCGCCCGCTGCCGAGCGCCGGCGCATGTGCGCCCCCTTTTGGTTTTTGCATTTGCTAATTTAGGTAGGAGATCGTTTCAGGCTGCGATAATATCGGATCGGATATCTCTTAGGTCCGGAAGTCCGGAACGGGCCGCTTTTCAACGTGTTTGGCAAGCCCATGGAGCAGAGATTAGCCGCAGTGCTGGCGGCCGATATGGCCGGCTACTCCAGGCTGATGGAGGCCGACGAAGCGGGCACGCTTGCGCGGCTCCGCACGCACCGCATCGAGCTCATCGATCCCGCGATCGCCAAGAACAAGGGGCGGCTGATCAAGACCACCGGCGACGGGCTGCTGGTGGAATTCCAGAGCGTGACCGATGCGGTCAAATGCGCGGTCGAGATCCAGCAGCGCATGAAGAGGCGGAACTCCGATGTGCCGGAGGACCGGCGGATCGAATTCCGCATCGGCATCAATCTTGGCGACATCATCTTCGAGGACGACGACATCTTCGGCGACGGCGTCAACATTGCCGCGCGCGCCGAGCAGCTGGCCGAGGTCGGTGGCATCTGCGTGACAGCGGCGGTGGCGACACAAGTGGCTGACCGGCTGGAATTGCCGATCGAAGATCTCGGAGAGAAGACGCTGAAGAACATCAGCCGGCCGGTGCGCCTCTACCGCGTCGGTCTCGAGGGTCTGGACCTTCCGGCCTCGACGGGAGGGAGCGAAGCGAAAAAGGGCGTCTGCAAACCGACGATCGTCGTCTTGCCCTTCGACAATATGAGCGGCGATCCCGACCAGGAGTTCTTCGCCGACGGGCTGACCGAGGACATCATTACCGAGCTTTCGCGAAGGCATGAGCTCTTCGTCATCTCGCGCAACTCCTCCTTCGTCTACAAGAACCAGTCGGTCAACGTGCGCGAGGTGGCTGCCAGCCTCGGGGCGCAATATCTGGTGGAAGGCAGCGTGCGCAAGATCGGCGAGCGGGTGCGCGTCACCGTCCAGTTGATCGACGCGGTCAACGACGCACACATCTGGGCCGACAAATACGACCGGCAGCTCGACGACATCTTCGCCATTCAGGACGAGGTGACGGCGGCGATCGCCGCGACCGTGCCCGGTCGGCTGGAGGCCGCCCAGCGCGACCAGCTTTCGCGCACCAAGCCGGCCAACATGGCGGCCTATGAATGTGCGCTTGCCGCCAAGGTGCTGCATCACCGCAGCAGTGCCGACGACAACAGGCAGGCGCAGGCGTTGATCGACCGTGCCGTTTCGCTCGATCCCGGCTATGCCCACGCGCATGCCTGGCGGGCCTGCATCCTCGGGCAATCCTGGGTCTACGGCTGGTGTGCCGACAAGGAGGCGACCTGGGCCGAGGTCAATGCCGAGCTCGAACGGGCGCTTGCGCTCGACGACAACGACGCCGACGTGCATCGCATCCTTGCCGCCGTCAACGTCAACACCAACGAACTGAGACGGCGCGCTATCACCAGGAGCGGGCGCTGTTCCTCAACCCCAATTACGACCTCGTCGTGGTGCAGCAGGGCGAACTCTTGACCTGGCTCGGCCGGCCGGAGGAGGGAGCGGAATGGATCCTGAAGGCGATGCGCCTCAACCCGCACCACCCGGAACGCTTCTGGAGCCACCTCGGCAAGGCGCATTTCGCCGCGCGCCGATATGGCGAGGCGATCGAGGCCTTCATGCACCTGACCTCGATGGACGAGACCCAGCACGCCTTCGTCGCCGCCTGCCACGGCTGGCGCGGTGATGCGATTGCGGCGGGCGCGCATATCGGCAAGGTCAAGGCGCTGGCGCCGAGCTTCGAGATCGAGACCTTTCTGGCGACCATGCACTATGCGCAGGAGGAGGACCTGCAGCATCTGCGCGAGGGGCTGGTGAAGGCGGGGGCGGGGTGAAAAGCGGGCCCGCGCGCTCAAGGCCTGCGCGTGGACGCAAGCACGGATCCGGAGGCGAGGAGGATGCGTTTCCGCCCCTGACAACGCAATTGCGGAGCCTGCTGCACCGTCGGGAGAGGTGGCTATGGAAGCAGTTCGCGCAGAACGGCGGCTGGTGGCCATTCTTGCCGTCGACGTTGTCGGCTACTCGCGGCTGATGGAGGCCGACGAGGCCCGTACGCTCGCAGCCATCAAGGCGTGGCGTTGCGACATCTTCGATCCCCTCATGCAGGACTACCACGGCCGCATCGTCAAACTGATGGGCGACGGTGCGATCGTCGAATTCGGCTCCGTCGTCGATGCCGTCGCCTGTGCGGTCGCGTCGCAAAACAGGGTTGCGGCGCGCCAGGCGGATATCCCGCGCGAGCATCGGCTGCTGCTGCGCATGGGCATCAACCTCGGCGATGTCGTCGTCGAGGGGGATGATCTGCTCGGCGACGGCGTCAACGTCGCAGCCCGCCTCGAGCAGATGTGCGAGCCAGGGGGCCTGTTCGTCTCCGGCACCGCCTTCGACCACCTGCAGGGCAAGTTCGAACTGCCGCTGGAGTTCATTGGCGAGCATCACGTGAAGAACATCCAGCGGCCCGTCCGCGTCTACCGGGTGCAGTTCGACGGAGATCTCAAGAGTCGGCGCTTCACCTTCGAGACCCTTCGCGGCTGGCGCATTGCGGCTGCGCTGGCCGTGATCGTTGCGACCGGCCTTGCCGCGACGTGGCTGGTGCAGAGGCGCGAGAGCGTCGAGCCCGCGTCCGTTGCGCGGAGCGCCTTGCCGCTGCCGCAGACGCCCTCGATCGCGGTGCTGCCTTTCGAAAATCTCAGCTCCGATTCAGCGCAAAGCTACTTCGCCGACGGCATGACCGACGACCTGATCACCGAACTGTCGAAACTGTCGGGCATCTTCGTCATCGCGCGCAACTCGACCTTTGCCTACAAGGGCAAGCCCACCAAGGCGCAGCAGGTGGGGGCGGAACTGGGCGTCCACTATATCCTCGAAGGGAGCGTCCGTCGGGAGGGAAACCAGGTTCGGGTCAATGCCCAATTGATCGACGCGATCGACGGGCACCACCTGTGGGCCGAGCGCTATGATGGGGAAATGAGCGGCGTGTTCGGGCTGCAGGACAAGGTGATCGGACAGATCGTCTCGACGCTCTCCGTGAAGCTGACGAGTGCCGAAAAGAACGTGGCGGCGGTGCCGGAAACGACGAACCCGAAGGCCTACGATACCCTGTTGCGCGGCTGGGAGCATCTTCGCCGCGACAGCGAAGCGGAAACGGTCGCAGCTTCCGCATTTTTCCAGAAGGCGATCGTGCTCGACCCGCACTATAGCCGCGCCTACGCGTCGCTGGCGGCAGCAAACTGGCGGGCGAGCATCCTCTCCTGGGATTATTCCCGCAGGGAGGCCGCGTCCAGGAACCTCGCCAGAAATCTCGCAAAGGCCATGGAGAGGCCGACGCCGCTTGCCTATGCCGTCTCGGCGCAGGTGCTTGCGCAGCAGGGGCGTTACGACGAAGCCTTCGCCGCCATCGACCGAGCGATGACGCTTGCGCCCAACGATCCCGACAACCATGTCGGCATGGCGCGGATCCTCAACGCGACAGGACGCGCGACCGAGGCGGAACAGGAGGCGCGCCTGGCGATGCGGTTCGATCCTCACCCGACGCGGGCAACGCTGCGCATGCTCGCCGTCTCGCTGTTTTCTCAAGGCAAATACGACGAGGCCGCCGCCACCTACGAGCGGGTGCTCGAGAAAAGCTCCGAACTCTTGGGGGATTACGCCACGCTGACTTCGAGCTACGGACATCTCGGCCGCACGGGCGACATTCAGAGGCTGGTCGACCAGTACAACAAACTGGCGACGTCCTCGCTGGGAGATCCGCTCACCGTCCAGGAAAGCGCCTATGACTGGTATGGCAGCGCCTTCAGCTACCACCGGCCCTATATCGCGCGGTTGCAGGAGGGACTTCGCAAGGCCGGATTGCCGGAAGGGGCCGGCACGGACCTTGCCTTCGACGACTATGCCAAGTTCATGACGCTGAAGGGCGAGCTCAGCGTCGAGCGAACGATAAAGGTCGACGTTGCGGAAGTGAAAGCGCTGCTTGCGCGCGGCGTCACCTTCATCGATGTGCGGGCGCCGCTCACCTATGACATTGGCCATCTCCCCAAGGCCGTCAATCTGTCGCTGCTGACCGCGCTATCGAAGGAAAGCCTCGCCAAGGTGGTGGGAAAGGCAGACGAGGTCGCCTTCTATTGTCAGGGCAGAAACTGCACCCATGCCGCCTATGCGTCGGCCAAGGCGATCGCCTGGGGCTACACCCGCGTCTACTATTTCGCCGGCGGATTTCTGGAGTGGGATGACGAGGGCTACCCGCTCGTGATCGAGGTCGGCAAGTAGTTCGGGCTGGGATGTCCCGATCCATTGCTACCGTGGCCCGATGCTGATGAAGATCGACTTCCGGTCGCTGTCCGAGCTGGGGCGCCACTGGCGCGGCATCGGCGTGACGCTCTTCATCAACTGGGCGATCAAGCCATTCTCTATGGCCCTGCTGGCATGGTTGTTCATCGGCTGGCTCTTCCGCCCGTTGCCGCCGCCATCAGCCTGTTCGGCATCCAGTCGGGCGCCGCGCTCGCGACCGTCGTCGGGGTGCTCATCGAGGTGCCGGTGATGCTGTCGGTCGTCTGGATCGTGAACAGGTCCAGGGACTGGTACGAGGTAGCGCCGGCGGTGGCCCGGAATTCCGTCTCGAAAGGCGCATGAGCGATGGAGGCGCGTGTCGCGCTCGCTGGACAACCCTTGATACATGCGCCAATGATGACGGATGGACGAAATCGTCATCCAGGCGCACAAGCATTGCGCCAACCATCGAGCCGAAATCGAAGCGAGCCCGTCCTGCGGATGCTTCTATTGTTGCGAGATCTTTCCGGCGGCCGAGATAAACGAATGGATCGACGATGACACAACGGCGATCTGTCCCCGTTGCGGCATCGATTCCGTCATCGGCAGTGGCTCAGGCTTTCCCGTGACGACGGTCGAATTCCTGGCGCGGATGAGACGCTATTGGTTTTGAGCGTCGCGCCGTCCGCCCTGAAGCGGGGGCGCAACGCCACGTAGACTTCAGCCTGTCGCCATCAAGGCCCAGCTCGCTTGCCGGGCATAGATGACGGCTCCTTGCTGCGATCTTGGTCGGATCAGGCCTCAAGCTCGTGGCAGACAGCCTCGATGTTGTGGCCATCCGGATCGAAAACGAAGGCGGCGTAGTAGTTGGCGTGGTAGCGTGGGCGCAGGCCCGGCGCGCCGTTGTCCCTGCCGCCGGCCGCAAGGGCTGCGCTGTAGAAGGCGTCGACCTGCTCACGGGTCGTGGCCATGAAGGCGAGGTGAAGATGCGCCGGCGTTTCCTCGGTTTGGTAGAGGCACAGCGACGACTTGCCGTCCGTGCTCATCTCCACGCCATGCGCGCCGTGATCGACCACCGAAACGCCGAGCGGTTCGAGCGCCTTCAGGTAGAAGTCGAGGCTTGCCGCATAGTCGCGGACACCGAATTTGACGTGGTCGAACATCGCGTTCTCCTGTGTGCGGGTTTGACGTGCGCTGGCGAGGCGGCGCATTTGCGGCCGGGATTGGGCTGATACCCCGATGGCCTGTTGCAGGCAACCGTAGGTCCTTGGGGGCGCATCGGTATGCGCTCGGGGCCTAGCCTCTTGCCGCGCGGCGCGTCACACGGTGCAGACCTCCCGCACGCAGGCCCGCAACCAGCGGTGCGCCGGGTCGGCGTCGAGGCGGGGGTGCCAGAGCAACGAGATGGTGATTTCGGGCAGGGCGACGGGCAAAGGGAAGGTGACGAGGTTTTCGCGCAAGCTTCCGGTGTAGCGCTCGGGCACGCTGGCGACGAGGTCGGTGGCGCGGACAAGCGCCAGGGCCTCGGAGAAGCTGCCGACGGAAGCGGTGATCTTGCGGCTAAGGCCGAGGACCTGGAGGGTAGTGTCGATCGGGCCGACGTCGTTGCCGCGGCGCGAGACATGGATGTGGTGGCCTTCGGCGTAGCGGGTGGGCGTCACTTCGCCTGATGTCAGCGGATGGCCCGGGCGGACCACGGCGACGAAACGGTCGTGGAAGAGGGCCTGGGCGCGAAGCTCCGGGCCCGTCATGTCGCCGACAACGGCAGTTTCGAGATCGACGGTTCCTTCGCGAAGCGGGCTGCTTTCCCGGTCGAGCTTCTGCACGAAGCGCAGGCGTACGCCGGGCGCCTCTCGCTCGACACGGGCAATCAGTGCAGCGCCGAAGTTTTCGACGAAACCCTCGCGGTTCCTGAGCGTGAAGGTGCGGGAAAGCGTCTTCAGGTCCAGGCTCTCGGCCGGGCGAAGGCAGGCTTCGGCCGCTTCGACGATGGGGCCGATGCGATCGCGCAGTTCCAACGCCCTCGGCGTTGGAACGAGGCCGCGGCCGGCGCGCACCAGCAGCGGATCGCCGGTCGCCTCGCGCAGCCTTGCCAGCGCCCGGCTCATGGCCGAGGGGCTGAGCCGCAGGCGCCTGGCGGCGCGGGCGACGCTGCCTTCCGCAAGCAGCACGTCGAGGGTCACGAGGAGGTTGAGATCCGGTCTGGTCATGCCCATCCATAACACAGTTGGCTCATGATGTGGCGTCAAACGCACGAATGAAGTGCAAATGCTGCGCCTTCCGCCATATGAAGCCGAGGTCTAATTTTTCGGAGAACCGACCTTGGAGGGTTTTCCGATGATCCCATGCCCACTGATGCCCGCCCCGATTTCCCTGTCTGATCGGAAGTCGTTGCCGCATATTTTGAATCATGAAAGCGCGCTATCGCCTTGTTTTCCCGCGATTTCCCGTGCTGCAAAAGATCGGCGCGAAACCTCGCGCGCGGGAGGTGGTCGATGAGCGCGACGAAGACTGCAAACGCTCCCGCCACCGCCTCGGTTCGCTGCGTGCTCACCAGCCTGTCGCTGTCGATGCTGCTCTCCTCGCTTGGCACCAGCAGCGCCAATGTGGCGCTTCCGGCGCTGGCGGACGCTTTTGGTGTCTCGTTCCAGGCGGTGCAATGGGTGGTGCTTGCCTATCTGCTTGCCATCACCACGCTGATCGTCAGCGTCGGGCGGCTTGGCGATATCGTCGGCCGGCGGCGGCTTCTGCTTGCCGGCATCGCGCTCTTTATCGCAGCCTCGGTGCTTTGCGGCCTGACGCCCGCTTTCCCGCTGCTCGTCGCGGCGCGAGCGATGCAGGGCATCGGGGCTGCGATCATGATTGCGCTGACCATGGCGTTTGTCGGCGAGACGGTGGCGAAGGAGAAGACCGGCAGCGCCATGGGCTTGCTCGGCACCATGTCGGCCATCGGCACAGCGCTCGGGCCGTCGCTCGGCGGCGCGCTGATTGCCGGGCCCGGTTGGCGGGCGATCTTTCTCGTCAACGTGCCGTTGGGGCTTCTGGCGCTCGTGCTCGCCCATCGGTATCTGCCGGCGGACAAGGGGTATGAGGGCAGGGAACGCCCACGCTTCGACGTCGCCGGCACCTTGCTGCTTGCGCTTTCGCTGGGCGCCTATGCATTGGCGATGACGGTGGGCCGCGGCAGTTTCGGCGCGCTCAATGTCGCGCTGCTTTCGGCCGCCGTTGTGGGTTCTGCACTGTTCCTGCGGGTCGAGACCAAGGTAGCCTCGCCGCTGATCCGGCCGGCGATGTTGCGTGATCCGGTTTTCAGCCGCGGGCTTTCGACCAATGCGCTGGTCTCGACCGTGATGATGGCGACGCTGGTGGTCGGGCCGTTTTATCTGTCGCGCGGGCTGGGGCTGGATGCGGCGATGGTCGGGCTCGTCCTGTCGGTCGGTCCCGTCATCTCGGCCTTTGGTGGCGTGGTCGCCGGCCGTATCGTCGATCGCCTGGGCGCGGGCTTCGTAGTCACGATCGGTCTTGCCGCGATGGTTGCGGGCTGCGCGGCGCTTGTGCTGCTGCCGGGGCTTTTTGGCGTTGCCGGTTATGTCGCGGCGATCGCGCTTTTGACGCCCGGCTACCAGCTGTTCCAGGCGGCCAACAACACGGCGGTCATGGCGGATGTGAGCGCGGACCGGCGCGGCGTCGTTTCCGGCCTGCTCTACCTTTCGCGCAATCTCGGCCTCGTCACCGGCGCATCGGTCATGGGCGCGGTCTTTGCCTCAGCCGTGGTGGCAAGCGACATGGCCGGGGCGGCGCCAGCCTTGGTCGCCAGGGGCATGCAGGTGACCTTTGCTGTGGCTGGGCTGTTGACCGTGACCGCGCTGGCGATTGCCGTTGCGGGCAGGGCGTTCAGGCGCGCACAACGGGCCGTCGCCGCGGAGCCAGCGGGAGAGTGATGATCCCGCAAGAGACGGACCGCACCGACACGCCGCCGCTCAGCGATCGGCACCCGACCGATTGCGCCACGCCTCTGACGCGAGGCTGTAGCTCTGGTGGAGGATCTCTTCGCCCCTCGAGCGGGAGGCCTTCCGCATGGTTTTCTCAGGGCGAAAGCCGAGCTTGAGCAGGACCTTGCCGGAGGCCGGATTGTCGGCCGCGTGGCCTGATTTCAGCCTCGCGAGCCCGAGCTGCTCGAAGGCGAAGGACACCACTGCCTGCGCTGCCTCGAAGGCATAGCCCTGGCCCCAGCTTGGCTTCTCCAGCCAGTAGCCGAGTTCGCCTTCTTCGCCGTCGATCTCGTCGAGATCGACCAGGCCGATCATGTGGCCTTTGCGCTCGATGGCAAATCGAAAGGCCGTGCCGGCGATCCATTCCTGCCGGTGCACACCGAACCAGCCGGTCATGTCGTCGGGATCGGGTGGAAACTGCGCCATGCGTAGCATGCGCGTGACGTCCCAATCCGACTGGATCTCAAAGGCGCGCTGCGCATCGGCGGGCGTTGTCGGGCGCAGCGCGAGTCGATCGGTCGTCAGCGTGACCGCGGGGCGATTTCCAGTGTTCGCTGCGGATGGGCGCATTGTCAGAGGTTTCCCCATCGATCCGCACTGATCGTCAGACACTACCGCGTTCAGGCGGTCGGCAAACGCTCGAGCCGGGCGCGAAGCGTTTCGAAATCCGGCACGAACCAGATCGAATCACCCTTGTTCGTTTCGCGCACGAAATCGGTCAGCGCCTTGCTGGCTTCGAGCCTGGTGCTGATATCGCCGACGATGGCGAGCCGCATGCGGTAGTTGACGAATTTCTGGAACACCTCGCCGGCGACGCGGGTCGAAAGATCGAGGAAATGGGGACCCAGCCGTTCGACCGGGACTGCCAGCAAGTCGGCCTCATGCGCCCAGCCGTCGCCGAGAAAATCATTGGCGTCGCCCGGTGCCGCAAGCAGAGGGCCATCGACAGCGCATTGCAGCACGCGCGCGGTTCCGATTTCGATCAGCTGTGTCATGCGCCAAGAAGTAGGCTGCAAAGCCCAGGGTTGCAAGGGCTGTTGCCTCGGGTTCTGCCGTCGGGGCAGGTTGCGCTCGCCGCCGGCAGGATTGGTCCCGTATCCGCATGTCCGGTCGGTTCGGCCGAGCGGGCATGAGGCGATGTATTTCTAGAAATATATCGATATTCGCAAAAACTGATTGGCGTCCGCAAGTTATGCCGGAACGACGCGTGAGAATTTCTCGGGAATTCCGGTGCCAGTTTTCTGTCAATTTGACACAGATCAATGACCCCTTCTGTTCGGCATTTACTCTGAGGCACGGTGAAAAGCTGTCATCGGCCGGTCACGGGATTGATTTTTATTTCCGGTGGCGCATCTTACCTTGGATTGTGTTGGGGGACGCAGGAATGCCGGAAGTCGTTCAGGCACAGCCGATCGAAAAGCCGCCGCGCTCGCGACGCGCGGAGCTGATTACCTTCTTCGTGCTCGCCTTCGGCATCTGGCCGATCGTCGCCGTCGGCATTGTCGGCGGCTATGGTTTCCTCGTCTGGATGCTGCAGATCATCTTTGGCCCGCCGGGCCCGCCCGGGCATTGAGGTCGAGCCATGAAGGTCGAACCTCTCTCACGCCGTGAGTTTTTTACCGGCCGCGCTGCCGCAAAGCCCGTCCGCATCCGCCCGCCGGGCGTTTCGGAACTCAGCCTTGCCGCCTGCACCGGTTGCGGCGCCTGTGCGGAGCGATGTCCCACCGCCATAATCCGTCTTTCTGACGGTCTTCCCTTCGTCGACTTTTCGGGCGGCGAATGCACCTTCTGTGGTGCCTGCGAGGAAGCCTGTCCCGAGCCGGTATTCACCGAGAAGGCCGTGCGCCGTTTCCCGCATGTCGCCGCGGTCACCGATACCTGTCTCGCGCGCCGTTACATTGCCTGCCAGTCCTGCGGCGAAAGCTGTCCGGAGCAGGCGATCCGTTTTCGCCCGCGTATCGGCGGGCCGTTTCTGCCTGAGATCAACGAAGACCGATGCACCGGCTGCGGCGCCTGCCTCAGTGGCTGCCCGGTGAGTGCGATTGCAGTGAAGGCATTGGAAGTGGAGGTGGCGCATGTCTGAGGCCGCAGCGGCAAAGGCGGGTACGCCCTATCACATTTCGAGCGCCGTGGTCGCCACGATGCCACAGAGCACCGAAGCGATCCTGGCGACGCTCGCGGGAATGGAAAACGTCGAAATCCATGGCCATGGCGGCGGCAAGATCGTCGTCGTCATCGAAGGCAGAAGCACGGGCGCGCTCGGCGAACGGCTGACTCAGATCTCGCTGCTCGACGGGGTGATCTCGGCCAACATGGTTTTCGAGCATGTGGAAATGGAAGAGGAAGGGCAGGAGCCATGAGCGGAGAACTGACGCGGCGTGACATTCTGAAGGCCCATGCGGCCGGCATCGCCGCCGCCACGGCCGGCATTGCGCTGCCTGCCGCCGCACAGCCGGTGCCGGGCGGCGTCAACGCGCTGGAAATCAAGTGGTCCAAGGCGCCGTGTCGCTTCTGCGGCACGGGCTGCGGCGTGATGGTGGGCGTGAAGGAAGGCCAGGTTGTCGCCACCCACGGCGACATGCAGGCCGAGGTCAACCGCGGTCTCAACTGCATCAAGGGCTATTTCCTTTCCAAGATCATGTACGGCAACGACCGCCTGACGACGCCGCTCTTGAGGAAGCGCGGCGGCACTTACGCCAAGGACGGCGAGTTCGAGCCCGTCAGCTGGGACGAAGCCTTCAACGTCATGGCCGAGCAGGCAAAGAAGGTGCTGAAGGAGAAAGGCCCGACGGCCGTCGGCATGTTCGGCTCCGGTCAATGGACGATCTTCGAGGGTTATGCGGCGACCAAACTGATGCGGGCGGGTTTCCGCTCCAACAATCTCGATCCCAATGCCCGCCACTGCATGGCGTCCGCCGCCGTCGCCTTCATGCGCACCTTCGGCATGGACGAGCCGATGGGCTGCTACGACGACTTCGAGAACGCCGATGCCTTCGTGCTCTGGGGCTCGAACATGGCGGAGATGCACCCGATCCTCTGGACCCGTGTCGCCGACCGGCGTCTCGGCCAGCCGCATGTGCGCGTCGCGGTGCTTTCGACCTTCACCCATCGCAGCATGGACCTGGCCGATATCCCGATCGTCTTCAAGCCAGGCACCGACCTCGTCATCCTCAACTACATCGCCAACCACATCATCACGACCGGCAAGGTCAACGAGGACTTCGTCAACAAGCACACGAAGTTTGCTCGCGGGGTCACCGACATTGGCTATGGTCTCCGGCCCGACAACCCGGTCGAGGTGAATGCCGCCAACTCCAAGGACCCCGGCAAGACCGAGCCGATGGATTTCGAGGCGTTCAAGGAGTTCGTTTCCGAATATACGCTGAAGAAGACCGCCGAGATGACCGGCGTCGATCCGGAGTTCCTGGAGCAGCTGGCCGAGCTTTATGCCGACCCGAGCCGCAAGGTCATGTCGCTCTGGACCATGGGCTTCAACCAGCATGTGCGCGGTGTGTGGGCCAACCAGATGGTCTACAATCTGCATCTTCTGACCGGAAAGATCTCCGAGCCCGGCAACAGCCCGTTCTCGCTGACCGGGCAGCCGTCTGCCTGCGGCACGGCGCGCGAGGTCGGCACCTTCGCCCATCGCCTGCCTGCCGACATGGTGGTGACCAATCCCGAGCACCGCAAGCACGCCGAAGAAATCTGGCGCATTCCGCACGGTATCATTCCGGAAAAGCCCGGCTACCACGCCGTGCAGCAGGACCGGATGCTGAAGGACGGCAAGCTCAATTTCTACTGGGTGCAGGTCAACAACAACGTCCAGGCGGGGCCGAACACCGCCAACGAGACCTGGCAGGGCTATCGCAACCCGGACAATTTCATCGTCGTTTCCGATGCCTATCCGACGATCACGGCGATGAGCGCCGACCTGATCCTGCCCGCCGCCATGTGGGTGGAGAAGGAAGGGGCCTACGGCAATGCCGAGCGGCGCACCCATGTCTGGCACCAGCTGGTGCAAGCGGGCGGCGAAGCGCGCTCGGACCTCTGGCAGATGGTGGAGTTTTCCAAGCGCTTCACCACCGACGAGGTGTGGCCGAAGGAGATCCTCGACGCCAGCCCCGAATATCGCGGCAAGACGCTGTTCGAGGTTCTGTTCAAGAACGGCGAAGTCGATCGTTTCCCGCTGACCGATGTCAGTGCCGAATACGACAACAACGAAGCCAAGGATTTCGGCTTCTACATCCAGAAGGGGCTGTTCGAGGAATATGCCATTTTCGGACGCGGCCATGGTCATGATCTGGCGCCCTACGACACCTATCACGAGGTGCGCGGGCTGCGCTGGCCTGTGGTCAACGGCCAGGAGACGCGCTGGCGCTACCGCGAGGGCTTCGACCCCTATGTGAAGCCGGGCGAGGGCGTGAAGTTCTATGGCAACAAGGACGGCAAGGCGATCATCCTTGCGGTGCCCTACGAGCCGCCGGCCGAATCCCCCGACGACGAATACGATACCTGGCTGGTGACCGGCCGCGTGCTGGAACACTGGCACTCGGGCTCGATGACCATGCGGGTGCCGGAACTCTACAAGGCGTTTCCGGGCGCGCGCGTCTTCATGAACGCGGAGGATGCCCGCAAGCGCGGCATCAACCAGGGCATGGAAGTGCGCATCGTCTCGCGCCGCGGCGAGATCCGCTCGCGCGTCGACATCCGCGGCCGCAACCGCATGCCGCCCGGCGTCGTCTTCGTTCCCTGGTTCGACGCCAGCCAGCTGATCAACAAGGTTACGCTCGACGCTACCGATCCCATCTCCAAACAGACGGATTTCAAAAAATGCGCGGTCAAGATTCTTCCCGTCACCCTCTAGGGTGGTCACGGCTGGTTCGGGCCGTTGCCAAACGGCCCGCATGGATGGCCCTTGCGGCTGGCCTTCTGATGTTCGTCACGACGGCGGCCGTCGCCCAAGTGGCGGAAAAACTGGTGCCGCAGCTCGAAGGGCCGACGCCGCAGATGGCGACGGAAGCGGCGGCACCGCTGCCGAAATGGGTGGTCGATGACAAGCGCAAGATGCGCGCCTATCCCGACCAGCCTCCGGTCATTCCGCATTCGATCGAGGGCTATGAGCTTTCGGTCAATGCCAACCGATGCCTGTCCTGTCACAAGCGCGAGTTCACGCAGGATTCGGGTGCGCCGATGATCAGCGTCACCCACTACATGACGCGCGATGGGCAGATGATCGCCGACGTTTCGCCCCGGCGTTACTTCTGCACCGCCTGCCACGTGCCGCAGGCCGATACCAGCCCGCTGGTGCCGAGCAATTTCAAGGACATGAGCGAACTGGGCTTCAAGCCGGCCGGAAGCGAGTGACGACATGATCGCATGGATCAGGAAAATCATCCTTTGGGCCTGGGGCATCATGAAGACGCCGGCCGGCACGCTCGGCCTTGGCTTCCTCACGCTCGGCGGCTTCATCGGCGGCGTCATGTTCTGGGGTGCATTCAACACGGCGCTGGAACTCACCAACACCGAAAAGTTCTGCACCTCGTGCCATGAGATGCACGACAACGTCTATCAGGAGCTGACGCGCACCATTCACTTCTCCAACCGCTCGGGCGTGCGCGCCAGTTGCCCGGACTGCCACGTGCCGCATGAATGGACCGACAAGATCGCCCGCAAGATGCAGGCTTCGAAGGAAGTCTGGGGCAAGATCTTCGGCACGATCAATACCAGGCCGAAATTCCTCGAGAAGCGGCTGGAACTGGCGCAGCACGAATGGGCGCGCATGAAGGCCAATGACAGCCTTGAATGCCGCAACTGCCATTCCTCCGTCGCCATGGACCTGCAGAAGCAGACGCAGCGGGCGGCCGAGATCCACACCCGCTATCTGCTCTCGGGCAAGGCCACCTGCATCGATTGCCATAAGGGCATCGCCCACGAGCTGCCCAACATGGAAGGCATCGATCCAGGCTGGAAGATGCCGCCGGAACTGGAGGGCAAGAAGATGGCCAATCAGACGCCGATCGACGATCTGAGGCAGGCGATGGCGGATCTGCATATGCAGGCGCAGTAAGACGCGCCGGCCCGCCTGAGCCGCATTGAATTCTCCAGGGCCATGCCGGTGCGGTGTGGCCCTCTTTTTTACGGTTCTTGGGCAGTGCGTCCTTCATTCCTGGACCATACTTCCCGCCGTGCCGACGCACGGCTGCTGGATTCCTGTGACGAGCACAGAGATGAGGGTGGGTGGGGGCCGGCCTCGTGCCAAGCCGCCAGATGAGGGGAGTGGCTTGGGGGTTCTTGAGCCAACGGCGCACATTCGGATCTGCGGCGATGGTCTTGTCGAACAGCGCTTTTCTCGCTTCATTTCCCCGCGCCAATCTTTTTTCGGAAAAAATTCGACACCGCTGTCGGCGCCGCCATTTCCCGTTCGTCATTTAGGCAGGGAGGCAATCTGGCTTCCTCCACCGGAGCGGGATAGGAAAAAAATCCGCGCGGGTCTTTCGCCCGCAGCTTGCTCTCACTATTTGGGTTTCACCACGCCGGCACCCCCAGAGGTCACGAGGACCGGGACTGGCGTGACAGAGGAGAATGGACAATGCGCGTAGTGGTTTTTGTAAAGGCGACCAAGGACAGCGAAGCGGGCAACATGCCCTCGACCGAGCTGCTGGAAGCCATGGGCAAGTACAACGAGGAACTGGTCAATGCCGGCATCATGCAGGCGGGCGAGGGGCTGCATCCCTCGTCGCGTGGCGCCCGCGTCGCCTTCGACGGCGCCGACCGCATGGTCATCGATGGCCCCTTTGCCGAGACCAAGGAACTGGTCGCCGGCTTCTGGATCTGGACCGTCAAGGACATGGCCGAGGCAATCGCCTGGGTGAAGCGCTGCCCGAACCCGATGCCGGGCCCGAGCGAAATCGAAATCCGCCCGGTCTTCGAGATGGAAGATTTCGGCGACTTGGTGACGCCGGAGATCGCCGCCCAGGACGAGCGCCTGCGCGAGAAGATCGCCAAGGGGTGAGGGCAAACGGCACCAATTACCTTGTGGCGCTAGGGCGGGAGTAGGACTCCGCCCTAGGTTGCTTCCGTAGATGCTAAAGGATTGTGAAGACTTACGATTTAGCAAGAATGGCGGGTTATGAAGTGAGTCTCGTCAATATTTGCTACGTAGGGTTCCGCAATGACGACTGAAAACAATTCGACGAAGAGCTTACAGATTATCCTGGCGATCATCGCGGCGGTGGGTGGGTTTTTCGCCGGAAATGCCGCGCTGCCGCTTATTGAGCTAGTTACTGGGAAGACGGTTCCTGCAACGAAACTTGAGGAAGTCGAAAAGCGGCTTGAAACCGCACGCAAGAATGTGGCGGATGCAACTACCGCAGCGGATAAAGCCAACGCCGCTTCGAAGGCCGCGCTAGCGATAGCGGATAAAAAATTCGCGGAGGCGAACGACACTATCGCCCGCCTTCAATCCGAGCTCGACAACGTTAATCGCATCATTGAAGAGAATAACCGTTCGCCCCAAGTGGTGAGGATATCGCAGGGCGGAAGCCACTTGTTTGCGGGAACTGACCTGCACCTCACACTGGACATGATATCGGGATCGGGCGACGAGCTAAAAGCGACCGTTGGATATCGTGATAAGACCTTTCAGGTGACGCCGGGTGCGCATGGTAGTGCCACTATTGTAACTGGCGAAGGCCGAAACTGTGATGTGGCAGCGACCGCTGTAGAGCAAAATTATGGGGTCTTTGTTGTGTCTTGCCAAGCTACCCGATAAGCGACCGCTCTCTTTGACGCTCGCCATTGGAGGACTGGTTAAGCCTCTCATACTTCTCTTTCCCGCTCTGAGAGAGGGAAGCGTGCGGCTGTATCTGCAATCGCGCCGATTATGCACAGTAATATGGCGATCACCGGCTATTCGCATACGTCGATCGCGTTAAATATTTCTCGTAGAGATTGTATTAACCGTGTTCGTTTACCTTATTTCCGGGGTTTGAACCGGAGTGGGGCCATGGTCAGGACGAGCAGTTTCGTCATTTTTCTTCTTTCAAGTGTTTCGATCGCGGCGGCTGCCGATATCGATGGTCCGTTGGTGGGGCCGCAGGACGCCTATGAGGTGCCGGTGGAGCAGGCGTCGGGCGGCATCGTCGGCTACGTCGAGACGTCCTACGGCGCGGCCGTGGACTCGCCCGGCGATATCGATGCGGATGCATGGGACCTGCGCGGTGCGGTGAACTTCGACGCCGGCGCCGGCTTCAACCTGCAGGTCGATCTCGGCTACACGCGCGCCTCCTTTGAGGATATCGACACGAACAGCTATGACGGCGCGCTGCACGGCTACTACCGCAATGATCTCTTTGCGGCAGGCGTCTTCGTGCAAGGCGCACGCCTCGACCCGGGCATCGGCCTCGACCTCAACGATTACATGGGTGGCGTCGAAGCGGCCTACTTCCTTGATACCTGGACGCTGCATGGCGCGATCGGCTACGGCCAGGCGAGTGTGGAAGACTTCGACGACATCGATGCCGATCATTACATGGGCTCGCTAGGCGCGCGCATCTACGCGACCGACAACCTGCGCTTCGACGTCGACGGCTCGCTGCATCGCATGAGCGAAAACGACCTGGATTACGACCTGCGCAGCGTCAAGCTGACGGCCAACTACCGGCTGGACGCTTTCCCCGTCACGCTCTTTGCCGGCTACAAATACACCAACGAAGAGCTTTCAGGGCTGAGCGCTTCGGTTTCCGGCGACACCAGCACCCTCTTCGGTGGCCTGCGCTTCTCCTACGGTTCGACGACGCTCAAGGAAGAAGAGCGCCTCGGCCCGGTCTGGTCCAGCAATCGCCTGGCGTTCTGATCGGCTTGGCAGGCGGCAGCATTTTGCGCCGCTGCCAGCCAGGTACAATCATCAAGCAAGAGCATGGTGGCACCGCGCGTCTGAAGAGGCGCGCGGTGTTCTTATGTTATCGCAGGCTCCGGAGATAATTGGCCCGATCGAACGGGTTCGCGCCCAACCGGGGCCGGGAAGGCTGCGTGCCTGCGATCGGCGCGTAGTGATCGAAGCTGTTTTCGAGCACGCCCGCGCCGCTGGTGAGCCCCGGCAACTGCCGCTGGACGCCCTGGACGTTGGCCGATGCGATCGTTCCGGCAAGCCGGGCGACGCCGCCTTCGATGATCGAATCCGTCGTCGACGCGCCTGACTTGGCGAGCAGCGTGTGAATGGCCGTCAGGACGGACGCGGGCGCTTCAAGGCGGAAGCTGTCGATCGGCTCGCAGACGACCGTTCCGGCCGAAGACAACGCCTCGGCGAGCACCAGCGGCGTCAGCCGGCGAAAATCGACGGCGGTGCTGGCCGGCGAGGTCTGGCGCGCCGCTGTCATGGCGACGTGGCAATCGATCACCTGCCAGCCGAAGAGCCCGGCCTTCAGCGTTTCGGCAACGGCCTCTTCGACCGCCCGGTAAAAGCTCGCAGGCATCTGGCCGACATCCACTTCCAAGGCAAAACTGTTGCCCGCTGCCGCCGGCCGCGGTTCGATCCTGAGGCCGACGGTCGCAAGGAAGGGGTTCGGCTCGCGGAAGAGGATCTCGATGCCGGTTCCGGTGCCAAGGGGCCGTTCGACGCAGATGACCGTGCTTTGCTCGAAATGCGCCTCCAGCCCGAAATCGGCCGACAGGGTGGCCTCGATCACCTCCTTCTGCACCTCGCCATAGAGCGAAACGAACATCTCGCTGGCATCGTCGCTGGTGCGCAGGTTGATGAACGGGTCCTGTTCGGCCAGTTGCTGAAGGGCAAGCCACAGCGCCGTGTTGTCCGAAGGGCGCCTCGGCCGCACGAGGGTTTCGAGCGTCGGCGGGGCGAAGTGAAACGCTCCGGCACGCTTTCCGCCGACGCCGATCCAATCACCGATGCGGGCATGGGCAAGCCCGCCCACCTTGGCGATGCGGCCGGCTGTCACCTGGTCCACCTTTTCCAGCCGGCCCTGGTCGAAGAGCTGGATGCTGGTCACCTTCGCCGCGCCGCCGGGAAGGACGAGATAGTCGCGCATGGCGACGGTGCCGGACGTCAGGTTGAGAAAGGCGAGTTTTTCACCGCCCCAGCCGCGCTCGATCTTGAAGATCCGGCCTTCGACCGGTGCATCCGGGGCGGGCGCCTTCGCCGGCAACAGCGTCTCGATCGCGGTGATCAGGCCCGGCACGCCGACGCCGGTCATGGCGATGCCGCAATAGACCGGGTGCAGAAGGCCTTCGGCAAGCTGCGTCGCCAAGGCCTTCCGCAGCCGCTCGACAGTCAGACGCTCCGGTGCCAGCACATAATCGTCGAGCAAGGCTTCATCATTGGCGGCAAGCGCCTCCGAAAGTGCCGAAAAATGCGGTTCCTGCGCAAAGTCGTTCGGCTCGGCTCTCGCGTGTCGGCTGCCGGCCTCGACCGCCGCCGACATGATGACGGGGCGGACCGAGAGTTGGCTGGCGATCTCTTCGACCACTTCGGCGGGACGCGCCCCCAGGCGATCGATCTTGTTGACGAAGAACAGGAAGGGGACGCCGAGGCGGCGCAAGGCGCGCACCAGCACGCGGGTCTGCGCCTGCACGCCTTCCACCGCCGAGACGACCACGACGGCGGCATCGAGCGATTGCAGCACGCGCTCGACCTCGGCGATGAAGTCCGGATGCCCGGGGGTGTCGATGAGGTTTACGACCAGATCGCCAAGCCTGAACGACACGACGGAGGCGGCAATGGTGATGCCACGCTGCCGTTCGAGTTCAAGGCTGTCGGTCTGGGTATTGCCGCTATCGACGCTGCCGAGCCTGTCGATCGCGCCGGTGTCAAAAAGGAGTCTTTCCGTAAGGCTAGTCTTGCCTGCATCCACGTGGGCGAGGATGCCCAGATTCAATGTGCGCATATCCCATCAGCTTCTCAAAAATTCGGATCTGGGTTTCTTGAGAAGTGACTCGGCGCATCGGGGCCTCCAGACTTGAGCTTCTTGCGGATCGCGCAACCCACGGCAGGCGAGGGTGCTCGTGAAATCTAAGGACGCCACAGGAAGGGCGTCAAGCGCCGCCTGACAACTCCGACGCGGTGTTGCAGATTTGCTGGTGTGGCCGGGGCCATCGAAAAATGGCGATGCTCCCTTCAGGCGGTTACGCGAGGACAGGCCGAACACAATGTCTGGTCGTGCTTATTAGTATATGCTAACTTCCTCCCACCAAAGAAAAAGGGGGAGGCAAACATGGACATGACCCGTCGCGCCGTCGCTTTGGGCGGCGCCGGCCTGCTTGCATCAGCATCGTTCTTACCTGCGAACGCGCTGGAATCGCCGCTTTTCGATCCGGTCGAGGCTGCTGATGATTTCTGGCTGGCGGTGGAAGCCTATATCTACGGCTACCCACTGGTGACGACGGAAATGACCCGCCGGGTGGTGACCAATGTGGCCAAGCCCGAAGGCAGCAAGGGGCCGATGGGCCACGTCATCAAGCTGCGTGAATATCCGAACGCATCCTTCAAGGATGTCACCGCGCCGAATGCCGATACGCTGTACACGACAGCCTTCGTCGATGTGGGCAAGGAGCCGTGGGTGCTGTCGATCCCCGACATGAAGGATCGCTTCTTCCTGTTTCCGATGCTCGACGGCTGGACGACGGTGTTTCAGGTGCCGGGCAAGCGCACGACCGGCGGCGGGGCGCAGGCCTATGCCATTACCGGGCCGGGCTGGCAGGGAAGCCTTCCCGACGGCGTGACCGAATACAAATCCTCAACCGGCATCGTCTGGATCCTCGGGCGCATCTATTGTGATGGCACGCCGGAGGACTATGCGGCGGTGCATGCACTTCAGGACGAGTGCAAGCTTTGTCCGCTCAGCGCCTATGGCAAGGACTGGACGCCGCCGGTCGGCAAGGTCGATCCGTCGATCGACATGAAGACGGCGGTGCGCGAGCAGGTCAATCGCATGGATGCGGTCGAATATTTCACGCTTCTTTGCGAGTTGATGAAGACCAATCCGCCGACGGCAGCGGATGGCGAGGCGATCGCCAAATTTGCCGAAATCGGCATCGTGCCGGGCCAGGACTTCGACAAGAGCAAGCTCGATGCCGCCTTCGTCTCGCGCATCCCCATCATGGCGTTCCATCGCATCATGCTGCACTTCAAGTTCAGCGATGGTGACATCCAGAACGTCAACGGCTGGGGCTTCACCACCAAGACCGGCATCTACGGCACCAACTATCTGCAGCGGGCGCTGATCACGGCGATCGGGCTTGGCGCCAATCGTCCGCAGGATGCGATCTATCCGACGTCGCTGAAGTCCAGGGACGGCCTGGTTTCCCGCGCCTATCACGGCTCCAACAAATACGTCGTCACCTTCCCCAAGGGGCAATTGCCGCCGGTGCGCGGCTTCTGGTCGATCACCATGTACGACGAGAACTATTTCTTCGTCGACAATCCGCTCAACCGCTATTCGATCAGCACGCGCGTCAGCCCCAAGGCCAATGCCGACGGTTCGACGGAGATCTACATCCAGAATGAATCACCCGGCAAGGACAAGGAAAACAACTGGTTGCCGGCGCCGAAGGGCAAGTTCATCCTGATGATGCGGCTCTATTGGCCCGACGACAGCCCGCCTTCCATTCTCGACGGGTCGTGGCTCATCCCGCCAGTGAAGAAGGCGGGATGACAGAGGCGAAAGAGTCCCTGCGTCTTCGCGTGAAGGCGCAGGGCGTGGCGATCAGGCTGCGGCTCAGCGCTTCGGCAGCACGAGATCGCCGACCGTATAGATGTGAAACTCGCTGCGGGAGACTTCGTCCAGCTTGCGGAACTTCTCCGCGAACACCGGATCGGAGAAGAACTCATCGACATTTCCGGTGCCCTGGATCGCCTCGACATTGACGACGGTCTCGCCGTCCGTGCTCTTCGACAGGGTGCTCCACAGAAAACCTTCCTTCCGTTCGGCAACGTAGTGCACGACGTCCTGGATGACGGCGAAGGCTTCTTCCTGCTTGCCGGGATGGGCGTGGATGACGTTGACGACGAAGGTCGTCGGAACGGGGGACGCCGAGAAAGTGGGGGTAGGAATCGTTGTCATGCTTCTCTCCATTTAAACGCCGCGGCGTATCGACCGCGACGGCATCTGGATATCGGGAGAGAAATAGCGGATAAACGAGCGCGTATTCTCATCACTTCGGAAAATAATTCCGTAATCGACGCGCGATGGACAAGCTCGGAACGCTCAGCATTTTCATTCAGGTGGCAGAGGCGGGCAGCTTCGTGGCCGCCGGGCATCGCCTAGGGCTTTCAGGTTCGGCCGTCGGCAAGGCGATCGCGCGGCTCGAAGACGAGATGGGCGCGCGCCTCTTCAACCGGTCGACGAGAAGCATGGCGTTGACCGACGACGGCAGCTTCTTTCTCGACACCTGCCGCCGCATCCAGTCCGAATTCGAAACGGCCCAGGCGCAACTGTCACGCTCGCATGCGACGCCGCGCGGGCAATTGCGCGTCAGCCTGCCGCTCGCCGGCATGCTGCTGATGCCGACCATATCGGACTTCATGCGCGCCTATCCGCTGATCAATCTTGATCTCGATTTCACCGATCGGCTGGTCGATGTGATCGAGGAGGGCTTCGATGCGGTCATCCGCACCGGCGACGTGAAGGATACACGCCTGATGAGCCGCAAGCTCGGGACGTTCCGGCACCGGATCGTCGCTTCGCCGGAATATCTCGCGGCTCATGGGCGGCCGGAGGTGCCGGAGGACCTGCTTGGGCACCGCTGCCTTCATCACCGCTACGCCAATTCCGGCCGCCTTGAACCCTGGCCACTCGTTCGTGACGGGCGTGAGGTGAAGCTGGACCTGCCTGTGACCACGGTGGCGAGTACGCTTGACCCCTTGATCTTTCTTGCGGAGCGCTCCTTCGGCATCACCTGCCTGCCGCCCTTTGCCGTGTCGCCTGAACTGGCGGAAGGCAAGCTGGTCTCGCTGCTGGAAGATTACCTTCGCGAAACCGGCACGTTCCGCGTGCTTTGGCCGACCAATCGCTATCTTTCGCCAAAGGTGCGTGCCTTCGTCGATTTCATGGCGGAGAACCTGTTTGCCGCGTGACGGCCGGGCGGCACGGAACGTTCCCCCGGCGTCGATCCAGCCGTTGCTAAAGTGCTGCAAATGTCCGAAGCTTCGCTGACGCCATCGGGTCATGCGAGCCGGAGCAGATGCGCACCATGACAGACGCCTCTTCCATTCAGCCTGCCGCCAGCCATGACGCCCGCATCTGCCGGGGATGCTGGGACCAGATGCATGTGCCGATCCCGATCCGCGGGCCCTTGGCGCTGCCGTTCCGCGCCTTCGGTATTACCCGCAGCAAGATGAACCCGAACATCTGTACGATCTGCGAGCGCTCCTTCCGTTACGTGAAGAAGCAGAGTCACGTTGCGGCAAGCGCCACAATCCTGTTTGCCGACATCCGCGGATTCACGCATCTTTCGGAGCGGATCGAGCGGGTGCGCTTGAGCCAGATCGTCAGCCTGTTCCAGGATCGCTGCGCCCAGGCGATCTGGGCGCATGACGGCATCGTCAACAAGCAGATGGGCGACGGGCTGATGGCGATCTTCAACTTTCCGATCATCCGGAAAGACCATGCGCAAGCGGCGATCATGGCAGCACGCGATATCCAGCGTCTCTGCGCCGATGCACTCGGCCGCCTCGACCTCGACGACCTCGGCGAACGGCCGCTCGGCGTGGGCGTCGGCATTCATTCGGGCGAGGTCGAGATCGGCGAGTTTTCGACATTCCGCAGCGATTTCACCGCGATCGGCGGCACGGTCAACCTGGCCTCGAGGCTCGAATCCCAGGCCGAGGCGGGGGAGATTCTGCTTTCCCCGGAGACGGCCGCTCAGGCGGCAACGCTGACGGCGGGCGCCGGCACGCGGCTGCTGGTCCTGAAAGGCATCGACCAGCCGGTCGAGGCGAGGGTGCTCGCGACACATTGATCGACGTGAAGCGTTTGCTGATTTCCCTAGTGTCGAGGTGAACCGCTTCAGCTTACTCAGTGGAAACTTGCCTGATAGCTGGTCGCGATGAGCGAGACATGAGCGTCAAGAGGCGGTCGCAGTTCGAAGGCCTGTGGATGGCGTGAGAAATCATAGAGACGGAGGAGGCACCACTCCTCGCGTCGCGTCTGGGCCACCTCAAGTTCGTTGCGCGAAATATGGAATGGCGTTCGTTCCCAGCCGTTGGTGGTCTTTACCTCGATCAAACGCACGCGCCCATCCGGCGTGAAGCTTGCTATGTCATAGCCCGCGCCATCGCCATCTTCCTGCGCCACCCACCGAATCTGGCGGGCCAGATCCTGACGACCGCTCTGGAGTAGCTGCGCGCGTTCGTGCTGGAGTACGCGCTCTTCTCCAGCGCGGCCGAGTGCACGGTTGCGTTCGTCCCGCCCGGCCACATCGAAACGCCGTGCGACCGTCTGCATCTGTGTCAATTCGTCGGGGGGTGGGGCATTGTGGAGAGTGGGCGGGACACCGATGAAGAGCGCCAGTGGCTCGGCCATGCCGAATGTCGGACCGGAACCAAGGACACTGTCCCATTGCGGATGCTGCGCTAACCAACGGGATATTGCCTCGGCCAAGGACATCTGAAAATTGAACCGCGGCTGGTAACCGCTGAGGGTGGGAAGACCAAACCCTCTCGCAGCAGCCGAAATGTTGCAATGTTTGAATTCTATCGAGCCGCGACTTCTTCCGAGCGCTTCTTGCAGAACCCGGTTGTGCAAGGCCTTGTTGTAGGATTGACCAGAAAGTTCGTCGCGAAGCATGGAAAAATAGGCCGCGACGATCGCGTCATTTTCCGTATCTGTCCAATTCCCCAAGCCCATGCTCTCCAGGCTACGCAGCACACCGGAATAAGTCATCCGGAAAAGCAGCGCCTCGCCATGCTTCGTATACCCTCATCCCCGGATATTGAGTATCAGTTCGCCTCAACCGATGCTTGTGTTCACTGGTCACGCCCACAGATCGCGCACGCAGCGGCCATCCGGTGCCAGGTCCTCGAAGGTATCGAAGCCATCGAAATGGTCGATGGGAAGGTTTGCGACCCGGTCCAGCGCGGCCAGTCTGACATTGACGGCGATGCGCCGGCGGCCTCGTGCGTCGAGGTTGAGGCTGCGCCAGGCGACGACGCCGGCGCAGGTCGGGCAGAAGAGGATTTCGAGCGTCGGGTCCTTCTCGTCGGCGCGGGTATAGGCGGTGAGTTCGCCGCTGACTGCGATGCGCTCGCCTTCGTAGTCATAGGCCCAGAGCGTGCCGTAGCGGTGGCAGAGCGTGCAGTTGCAGGCGGTGATCGGGCCGGGGTCGCCTTTGAGCGTCCACTTCGCATTGCCGCAGTGACATGAGCCGTCAAGCATGAGCCGCTCCCGCTTTTGTACCGAGGCGGCATAGTGCCCCGATGGCGGGATGTCCGCAATCGGGGCCGGATATCAATCTCGCTCGCGCTTGTGCGCCAAGACAGCGTCGATGAAGGGAGCCTTCGAGGCGAGGTACTCGCCGATGCCATGCTGGTTCGTGGCTTCGAGGTGCAGCTTCAGCGCCTGATAGCGGGCGCTGAGGTCCGGATCCTGCCGCAGAAGATCGCGAAACCGCAGCATTCTTGCAATCTGCCAATGTCCTGACGGGCACACATGGACCTTGTGGGTTCGAACGCCATTGACGTCGCGCCGATAGAAGTGGTGGTCCTGCGAAAGGTCCGTGCCGCGAACATATCCAAGCGATTTCATCCGCTCCGTCACATCGCCCACGTCGCGATGCTCGGACACCTCGACCAGAAGGTCGATTTCCGGCTTCGCGGCGAGACCGGGGACGGCGGTGCTGCCGACATGGTGGATCGTGACGAGCGCATTTGCGAATACGCTGCGGATGCGCTGCTGCTCGGAGAGAAACAGATCGGGCCATCGCGGATCATAGACTGAAATCTGGCTGGTCAGCGGCACGGCGGCTTGCTCCGGGTTCTTGACGGTGGTGTCATGGTAGCACCCGGAACGAATTCATGGACCTTCCCCCGCCTGGACGGAGGAAGGTTGTTTGGTCGGATCGCGCCACCGTCTAGTTGCGGTCGAGCCGCATGACCTTTTCCTCGCCGAGGACCATGCCGGTCTCGCGGAAACCGAAGCGGTGGTAGAGGGCGTGGGCGCGGGTGTTTTCCGGGTAGACGCCGAGATAGATGTCGCCGCATTCAGGGATCTTGGCCATGTGGTCCAGGAGGGCTGCGAGCGCCATGGCGCCATAGCCCTTGCCCTGGTGGCGGGCATCGATCATCAGCCGGTAGATCCAGTGGTTGCCGTCATCGGGGTCGAGCGCATACATGGCGAAACCCACCGGCGCGCCTTCGGCCATCACGGCAAAACCGACGCATTCGGGGCGTTCGCCGAGTTCTTCGAGAGATTCGTCGTTGCTGGCGATGAAATCCATCTGGTTTTCGTGAACGTCGAGCCTTCGGATGACATCGGCATCGACGGTATCGACGGGCAGGAGTGTAATCGTCATTCGGTCCTCGTGGTCGACGCTGTGGCCTGGGAGGCAGTCTCTGTCTAATCCCGTCTGCGGTCACCTTCTCCCCGCGGGGCGAGCGGGGAGAAGGGACCTTGCAGCGCTCTCGGCGTCCACATCCTGCGCCTGGGCGCGAGCGGTTCCCTCTGCGGGGCGGGCAGGGGAACCGAAGGGTAGGCGGAGCCGGGCCGCTGCCGTTCCCTTTCCCGATCAGCGGGCGAGGGAGTTGGGGGCAAGGAACCGGAGGGACGGGGACACGCGTCCAGCCTGGCAAAGCGTCAATAACAATCTGATTTATACGTTTTCAGTTTCTGCCGTACCGGCCGGGCCGCTCGAGGCGCCGAAATCCGGAAAGCGAGCCCTTCTCCAACGGGCGCATTACCGCAACATTGCGATGGCAAGAAAGAAACGCCTTCGCGCCAGCCGCTCAGGTTTCTTCGATGATGCGTGGCTCTGCTTTGCCCGTCCATTCAAAGGTGATGGTGTGGCCCTGGCGGACGTTCTGGATGACCGAGGGGCGGAACACGGCGAGGCACGTGCCCTCGGGATCACGGGCCGACGGATAGATCAGGCCGTTGCCGCCTTCTGCAAGAATGGTGGCGGCGAGCGCCTGGCCGGCGGGGTAGGCGACGGCGGTGTCGGGGGAGAGATAGGCGGCGTCCACTTCGCCGCGCACGTCATGGAAGCGGCAGGTGAAGCCGGCGATCAGTTCGCGGTAGCGACCGATGTCGTGAAAGCTGCCGGCCTCGCGAAGCGCCCGGGTGCGGTGATAGACGATTTCCGCCTGGCAGGTCTGGAGTGCCCGCGGGCCGAAGGCACAGTACCAGGCGCCGCGCTCCTCGCCGTTGAAGCGGTTGCCTGGAGGCCGGGCATGGCAGAAGGCGGCATTGATCAGCGACCAGCCGTAGCCGAAGGTCTCGTTCAGGAGTTCGGCAGGATCGACGCCGATGGGCAGAGCGAGCGGGCTCAGCCGCGCCGAGGTCATCGCCTCCAGCCGGTTGAGGATCTCGATCTCGTCGTCATCGTCGGCGAGCGGCTTGACCGCGGGCTCGCCGATATAGGCGGTCGAGATCAGCCGGACGGTTGCCGGCTCGTTGAAGTCGATTTCCGGCAGCGCGATCATAGGCCGCCGCGCAACCCGTCGAGATAGCGCCTGACCTTCATCATCACGGGAATGCCGCCCTCGATCATCAGGTCGACCGGCGAGCGGCCGGAAAACAGCGGGCCGGTGTTGACCGCCTTCGGCCATTGATAGGTAAGCGGCCCGTTGAAGAACAGCCGCAGGCCCTTGAAGATGCCGACGATCAGGCTCGCGCGCATGCGCTTGTCCTGGTCGAGCCTGCCCTTGAAGTCGCCGGCCTTCATGCGGTTCCAGGTGGCGATCGGCACGTCGAAGAGCTGGGCCGCCTCCCTATTGGTGAGGTTCCAGAGGTCGCAGGCTTTCACCACCGCCTTTACGATCACAGCTTCTTCCTGCCGGGCGGGTGCGAAAGCCGGTTGCGCGAGGGCCATGAATGTCTCCTATGCGGTGACTGAGTGTATCATATGATATGAAATGGCGATGTTGGGCGGAAAGTCAAGGGTTAGCCGGCTGATGCCTGTTTGCACTGCCGAGCGAACGCGCCCGGCTCTGCCCCTCACCCTAACGCTCTGCCCGCCACGCGGGGAGAGGGGACATGGACGACGGGGGCACCGTCACTCGGCGGCTGATCTCACAAACCTAAGGTAGGCCAGGTTTCTGTGGGGGGAGCGGGTGACCACGTCTCCTTCTCGCCGTCGTGACGGGGAGAAGGTCCCGGCAGGGGGTGAGGGGCAGCGCTTTTGCTGCAAAGGGGCCATCCTCACCCCGGTCGGGGCTCTTGCCGCTTGGATCGCCCTTCACCTGACGTGGCGCAGAGGTCGCCGCGCGTTGCGTCGCCACCCGTTGAGATGGCGCGGTCTCCATCACGGCAATTCGATTTTACTCGGTTGGCGGCGGCCGATAGGCTTTTCGGCACAGTTGATGGGAGAGAAAGCCATGAAGCGCGCATTAGCAGCAATCGCATTCGCCTTGGCCTGTTCCGGCGCGGCCTATGCGCAGGACACCAGCATGAGTTTCTTCGTCACCAGCGTGAACCCCGGAAAGGGCGGCGATCTGGGCGGCCTCACGGGGGCGGACGCCTATTGCGATACGCTCGCCAAGGCAGCGGGGGCGACGGGCAAGAGCTGGAAGGCCTATCTTTCCACCGACGCTGAGAACGCCAAGGACCGGATCGGCGCAGGCCCCTGGTACAACGCCAAGGGCGAGAAGATCGCCGATGACGTCGCATCGCTCCACAGCGACAAGAACAACCTGACGAAGCAGACGGCGCTCAATGAAAAGGGCGAGGTGATCAACGGGCGCGGCGATACGCCCAACCGCCACGACATTCTGACGGGCTCGAAAGCCGATGGCACGGCGGCACCGGACACCTGCGGCAACTGGACGATGGGCGGCGCCGACGGCGCGGCGATCGTCGGCCACAGCGACCGCACCGGATTGAACGATTCCGCCGAGGCCAAATCCTGGAACTCTTCGCACGCGACGCGGGGCGGCTGCACCGTCGAGGCCTTCAAGGGCACCGGCGGCGCGGGGCTGTTCTATTGCTTCGCTGCGAAATAGGGCGCTTTCAGCTTATCGTAACGCGCAAGGGACACGCCTTGGTTTCATCCTGACGGCCCGGACACTCGGCCCGGGTCGCAGGTCCGTTCCCACGTGCGTCAGACATGCGGCCCGAGCAACGACAGGTCGGCCTCGCCGAGCCTGTCCCTGGCGGTCCAGAGCTGGTGCCAGTAGGGGTAGATCACCGGCGGTAGGCTGACGGCGTCGAGCAGTTCGCGCTCCTCGTCGGAGAGCTTCAGATTTGCGGCGGCGAGGTTGTCTGAGAACTGCGCCTCGGTCCGCCCGCCGATGATGACGGAAGTTACGCCCCTGCGACCGATCAGCCAGGCGAGCGCAACTTGCGCCGGCGACACGCCGCGCTCGGCGGCGATGGCAACGAGCATGTCGACGATCTTCCAGAGCCGCTCCTCGTCGCGGATCGGCGGCTCCTTCCAGCCGGCAAGCTGGCGGGTGCCTTCCGGTGTCTCGTTTCGCCGGTGCTTGCCGGAGAGAAGTCCGCCGGCAAGCGGGCTCCAGACGAGCACGCCGAGCCCCTGGTCGATGGCGATCGGCATCAGCTCGTATTCAGCCTCGCGGGCCTCGAGCGTGTAGTGGATTTGCTGGCTGATGAAGCGCTGGCGGCCTCCAAGCGCGCTGACGCCGAGCGCCTTCATGATGTGCCAGCCGGAATAGTTGGAGCAGCCGATATAGCGGACCTTGCCGCTGCGAACGAGGCTGTCGAGCGCCTCCATCGTTTCTTCGAGCGGTGTTAGGCCGTCCCATTCATGCACCTGGTAGAGATCTATGACGTCGGTGTTCAGCCGCTTCAGGCTCGCCTCGCAAGCGGCAATCAGGTGCTGGCGCGAGAGCCCGCCGTCGTTCGGCCCCGGCCCCATCGAAAAGCGCGCCTTGGTGGCGACGAGCACACCGCCTTTGCGCTGGCCGCCGAGGACCTCGCCGATGATCTCCTCGCAATGGCCGGTCGAATAGATGTCGGCCGTGTCGATCAGGTTGACGCCGGCATCGAGGCAGAGGTCGACATAGCGGCGCGCCTCCTTCAGCCCGACATTGCCGACCTCGGCGAACTTGCCGCGGCCGCCGATCGTCATTGTGCCCATGGTGATGACAGAGATTTTCAGGCCGGAACGGCCGAGCAGCCGGTATTCCATGGTCTCTGGTCCTTTGCTGGTGGGGAACGGGAACGCAAGCTTCACCGGATGAAAGCCGAAGGCGACAGCGGCGGTCAAGTGGCGCTCAAAGAGGCCGCGTCCGCGGCGCGGGCCCAGTGTGCAGGCCTGCAACACTCTGCAATCGGATGTTGCGGTGGTTGCAGCTCCGGTTTCTTAGGGCTGGCTTGAACACGGCAAAATGTTATCGTTTCGTCGAGAGATTAAGGGGAATCACTCGATGAGCGTTGTAAAGCGTCTGTTGTCCGCATCGGCAACCGTTGCGGGCCTGTGTTGCGTTGCGGCGCCCTTGACGGCGAATGCGGCCGAAAACGGTGCCGGCTTCTATCTGCTCGGCGCACGTGGCCCGATGGCCGGCCTTTTGGCGCCGCCCGGGACCTATTTCCAGAACGACACCTACTTCTATGTGGGCGAGCTCAAGGGCAACAAGCAGCTTCCGCTCGGTGGCGAGATCGTCGGCGAGGTCGATGCGACGCTGATCGGCATCTTCGGCACCGGCCTCTGGGTGATGCCCGAAGAAGTGCTCGGCGGCAATCTCGGCTTCACCGCGATCGTGCCCTTCGGGGGGCCGGATATCGACGCTACGCTTTCGGCGCCAAGGGCCGGTCGCTCGGCCTCGGTCAGCGATTCTATCTTCACTATCGGCGACCCCGTGTTGGGCGCGGTTCTCGGCTGGCACGAGGGCGATTTCCACTGGACGGCGAACGCCTCGGTCAACGTGCCGATCGGCGACTACCAGAAGGGGCAGCTCGCCAATCTCTCGTTCAACCGCTGGGCTGGCGACTTCACGCTCGCCGGCACTTGGTTCAATCCGGAAACGGGCTTCGACATCTCGGGCGCCGCGGGCTTCACCTTCAACGGCGAGAACCCGGCGACGGACTACCGCACAGGTACGGAATTCCACGCGGAATGGGCCGTTACCAAGCACTTCGGCCAGGAGTTCTCCGCCGGCGTTGCAGGCTACTTCTACCAGCAGGTGACCGGCGACAGTGGCGCCGGCGCAAGGCTCGGCCCGTTCAAGGGCCGTATTGCCGCGATCGGCGGCACCATGGGCTACAATTTCAAGATGGCCGAGACGCCGGTATCGCTGACGCTCAAGGTCTTCCAGGAATTTGGCGCCAAGAACCGGCCAGAAGGCACGGCCGGTTTCGTCACCATCGCCTTCCCGATCGGCACGCCGCCGGCCCAGGTGAAGTAGGCTTGAGCCAAGCCTCGCATGCCCCGCCGGCGCCGTTTCGGCCGGCGGAGGCATGGATGACGCGTGACCTTCGTCCGGAAACGACCGATCGCGGCAGGGTTCGCGTGCGGCGACGTTGCTTTATCTCCCGATCGGCGCATACTGCCGCCTTCGCTGGGCAGGATGCGGCTCCGGCGGCTGTAAGATCGTTCGCGTTTTCGTCCCGATACGGGCGGTCGCGGAATGTCTCGGACGGCCAGGCCACAGGCGCTTCTCCTGCACGCAATGGACCGGATCGACCAGGCCTTCGCCGAGATCGGGTGTCCGTGCAACGGCGATTGAGCGGAAGCAAGTGCCACGCGTCACTTCCGCCGCAGCCGGCGGGCATTCGTAAGAGCGTCCGCCCTGAAAGGCACAATTGGTTTCGACCCGCGGTTGGCGGCGTACGCGGATAGCGGCGCGCCGGCCCTTGGCAGCCAGGAGGTTTCAATGCAGGAGTTTGCACGCGAACCGGACGGCCCGATCGGCCCCGACGATCTTGATATGCTGCAACGCACCTTCGACCGGGTCTGCATCTGGTGCGACATCCCGCGCTACGGCAAACGTGCCGACCGGCTGGCCCGCCACATCACGGGCCAGTTCCGCAGGGGCATTGCCGACGAGCGGGTGCTGTTCGAAAACGCCATGTGGTTGGAGCAGCAGGGTGGTTCAACGCGGCATCGCGCCGACAATTGACGCCGGCGGCGCCTGAAGCACATCGCGATTTTCAGATTGAGTTGTCTATCGCAACCCGCTGCGCCCTTTTGCGCGACATTCTCTACATCTCGAAGAACCGCTCCGGCATCAGGTTCCGGTAGGGGAACATATGGAAATACGGACGGGCCTCGGCGAGCACCCGGCGGACGGACGCGCGTTCGAGCAGCCGTTCGAAATAGACCGCAAGATGCGGATGGGTCTCATCGAAGGGCTCGACGATGCCGCCATAAAAGAGAGCCGGGGTGGCGGCGCAATCGGCAAGGCTGAACGTATCGCCCGCGGCAAATTCATGCGTGGCGAAGTGCGCGTCGGCCATGCCATAGGCCAAGCCAAGCGCGGCGCGGGCGTCGGCAACGCCGCGGTGGTCGTTTTCGCCCGGGCCCCGCAGCGTGTCAGTGACGATCTTCTGCATCGGCACGTGGATGTAGTTGTCGAAGAAGCGATCCCAGAGCCGGGCTTTCAGAGCCATATCGGGGTCATCGGGGATCAGCCGCTGGCGTCCCGGATAATGGCGGTCGAGATATTCGATGATGATCGACGTCTCCGGCATCACCACGTCGCGAGCGCTGTCCGTCAAGACCGGCATCTTGCCGACCGGCCACAGCGCCGCGAAGCGGGCCGCTTCTTCCGGGTCGAGCAGGTCGACCAGGCTGCTTTTGAACGGGGTCTCGTTTTCGTAAAGCGCGATGAGCACCTTGTGGCAGAAGGAAGCGAGTGGATGCTGGTAAAGCGTAAGGGACATGCGCGTATTCTCCAGTGCGGAAGGGACGCTTGCGGATCGGTCGTCAGGTCTTTACGTGCCCGTTTATCGCAAAACCGGTCCTGTTTCGCAATCGGTTTTCGGGGTTCATGGCCAAAAGATCGGGGCCCGTGGCGCAGAACGGCGGCAGCCGCGCCGGATAAGCGCCGCTTTTTTTGGGGACGCCATGCTGATCGATTCCAAGCGGTTAGCGCCGGAAAAGGACGCGCACGCGTAAAGACTTGCCGCCATCGTGCCCGGCTACCATTGAAAGCGCAAAAGCTGCCCTAGAATTAATAGAACAAGGGCGTCGCAACGCTCGGCGCCCGTCGTCATCGCGACAGGGGAGGATTGCCGATGCGCTGCTTCACGGTACTTGGGCCCTCGCAGACCGGAAAGACCATGCTGGCAGACAAGCTGGCCGGTCTGGAGGGGGCCTCCAGAAAAGCTGCTTCACCCTACGGATTGAACCTCACGGAATTCGAATTTGGCGGCGAAGCCTGGTGCGCGCTCGACGCACCCGGCGGCACCGAGGCGCTGGGCCACGCCCAGCACGCGCTGATCGCCAGCGACGCCTGCGTGCTCTGCGTTTCGCCGGTGCCGGAGGAGGCGGTGCTGGCCGCGCCCTATCTGAAGGCGATCGAGGCGTCGGGCACGCCCTGCATTCTCTTCATCAACCGCATGGACGAGCCGCAGGGGCGGCTGCGCGACGTGATCGCCGCGCTTCAGGACTATTCCGGCCACATGCTGCTCCTGCGCCAGGTGCCGATCCGCGAAGGCGACAAGATCGTCGGCACCTGCGACCTGATCTCCGAGCGCGCCTGGCGCTACCGCGAGGGACAGACCTCGGCGCTGATCGAAATCCCCGACACGGTGATGGATCGGGAAAAGGAGGCGCGGGCCGAGCTACTCGAGCATTTCTCGGAATTCGACGACTGGCTGCTCGAAGAGCTGATCGAGGACCGGGCGCCGGCCAACGACACGATCTATGCGATCTCCACGCGGCTCTTGAAGGAAAACCGCATCATCCCGGTGCTGGTGGGCGCTGCAAGCCACGCCAACGGCATTCTGCGGCTGATGAAGGCGCTGCGCCACGAGGCGCCTCAGGTCGACGCGCTTCGAAAGAGACTGGCTGAGGCCGGACCGATCGCCGAGACGGCGCTTTCGGCCGTCAGCTTCCACGCCTATCACAAGGCGAATGTCGGCAAGACCGTGCTGGTCAGGGCGCTGACATCCGGTATCAAGCAGGGCGCGACACTCGGCGGCGGCAGCCTCGGCTCGCTGCAGGACCCGGCGACCGGCAAGCCGCTGCCGAATGCCACGCCGGAGGCGGGCGCGATCTTTGCCGCTGTCAAGGCCGACCATCTGCCAGTGCCGGCGCTGCTCGCCGCCAGCAGCACCGCCGAGGCGCCGGACTGGACGCTGCCGCCGACGCCGATGCTGGTGCGCATATTGGTGCCCGACAGCGAGCGCGACGAGACCAAGCTCTCGGGCACGCTTGCCAAGCTCGCCGAGACCGACCGCGCACTCGCGGTCATGCAGGAAGAAGGCAGCGGCGCGCAGCTCGTCTGCGTGCAGGGACCGATGCACCTGCGCGACCTCTGCAAGACGCTCGCCGACGTCTTCCATGTCGGCGTCACCGACAGGCCGCCGAGCCCGACCTATCGCGAGACCGTGCTGAAACCCTCCGACGTGCACTACCGCCACCGCAAGCAGACGGGCGGTGCCGGGCAGTTCGCCGACGTCAAGCTCAGCGTGCACCCGAACGAGCGCGGCGCCGGCTTCTCTTTCGCCGAGACAGTGAAGGGCGGGGCGGTGCCGCGCAACTTCATCCCGGCGATCGAGGCCGGCGCGCGCGAAGCGATGGAGAAGGGGCCGCTCGGCTTTCAGGTGATCGATGTCGGCGTGACCCTGACGGACGGTCAGCACCATGCGGTCGACAGCAACGACTTCGCCTTCCGCGCGGCCGCCAAGATGGGCGTGCGCCAGGCGCTGTCGCAGGCCTCGGCCGTTCTGATGCAGCCGGTCATCCGCGTCGAGATCCACATCCCCTCGATCTATTCCGGCAGCCTGGTGCCGATCGTCTCCACCTACAAGGGCCAGGTGCTCGGCTTCGACCGTGACGAGACGGCCAAGGGCTGGGACATCTTTCGCGCCCTGGTGCCGGGATCGGCGCTCGACGATCTCGCCCGGACACTAAGGGCCGCGACGCAAGGCATCGGTTACTTCTCCAAGAGCTTCGACCATTTCGAGGAGCTCTACGGCAAGGAGGCGGATGCGGTAATCCACGCGCATGGGACGCAGCAGGCGGGGTGATCGTCTATGAGAGCAGCGGCTTGGCGCGATACACCATGACCGCGCCGAGCAATTTTAGTCGCGCATCAACGTCTCTTCGGTGGCGAATTCATTGCCGCGCAATCACGGAGCGTATTTGTCGTATCGATAGGTCTCGCCGATTGCCCGGACCGCCGACGGGCAAGGTCAAGTGCGCGGGTCGCCTTCCGTGAGGTTGTTTTCAAGGCCGTAACCCGGCATCGCCGTTCTGCGGATGCAGTCTCCGACATCACGCTCTCTCAACTTCGTGTAAAGGCGGATCGGCGCGGTAGTCCGCGAGCAACCGCTGATCGGTCCTGGGTTCGGCTGCGTTTTCACTACTTCAGAATGGTGTGCTGGTCATCGAAGATCAGGTCGTGGCGCTGCGCGCATGGGGTGGGGCCGGAGGAGGCGATCCAGCTTTCTGAGGGATCCGACGCGCTTGACAAAGGCGCCGATAAATTATTTATAACCATCTGGTCGGAAATAAATCGGATGGAGCCATGGGCCGGAAACGCGCAATTGATCAACAGCAGGTGCTGGATGCCGCCGAACGGGTCGTCGGTCGTGATGGCGCTGCCAACCTGACTGTCGATGCCGTCGCCAGGGAAGCCGGCGTCAGCAAGGCGAGTGTGCTTTATGACTATAAGTCCAAGCAGGCGCTGATCGAGGCCGTCGTCGACCGGGCGTTTGAGCGCGACAACGCACACCATGCGCAGGTCGAGCAGAAGATCGGAGACATTCAGGATCGAGCGGTCAGGGGGCGCATCGTTGCTGCGGCCGAACCGCCGCCCGAGGAATTCCGGGCGGTGGCACTGAACCTCAGCGCGGCGCTTACGCTCGATGCCGGTTTGCGCCGGAAGATGCAGGCAAGCCAGGATACGACGATCGCGAGAATTCTTCAGAACTCCCAGTCGCCGCGCGGGGCGTTGCTTGCCTATCTCGCGCTCGAGGGTCTCAAGTTCCTCGAATATCTCGACTTTCACCATTTTGCGCGTGCGGACCGCGACGAGGTGCTGCGCGAAATCAACTGGCTCGTGACTGCAACCCCGCAGGCAGCCGATCTTCCGGACGAGCGCTAAGCGTCCAAACCTCATAGGTGCAGTGAAATGAACCAAGCATGCGATGCCACATCCGCCGTGGCCACGGGCGAACGCGCCCCGTTCCGGCGCATCTTCATCACCGGTGGCAGCGGCTATGTCGGCCGCAACCTCATCCGCCATTTCGTCACGACGGGCGTTTCTGTTGTCGCTCTGGCGCGCAGCCAGAAGGCGGCCGACCGCGTCCGCCAACTCGGTGCGACGGCCTTTATGGGCGACCTGCTCAGTCCAGACATCGCCGCGGGAATGGCGGGCTGCGACGCGCTTGTCCATGCGGCGGCCGATACCGATCATGGACCAGGCACGCCGCAGCAGCGCCGGGTGAACGAGGATGGCACACGGATCGTCATGGAGGCGGCCCGCGCCGCCGGTATCCGCAAGGCGATCCATATCAGCACCGAATCCGTGCTTGCCGATGGGCACCCGCTGGTGCAGGTGGACGAGACGGCGCCGTTTCCGCGCCGCCCGGCCGGCAGCTATTCGCGCAGCAAGGCGGCGGCCGAGCGTGTAGCCCTTGCGGCCAGCAGTCCGGCTTTCCCGGTCGTTGCCCTTCGGCCGCGCTTCGTCTGGGGGCGTGACGATACCACGGCGTTGCCGGCACTGGTCGAGGCTGCCCGCTCCGGCAAGCTCGCTTGGATCGCGGGAGGCACCTACCTGACCTCGACCACGCATATCGCCAACCTGTGCCAGGCCGTGGCGCTTGCGCTTGCAAACGGGCGGGGCGGGGAGGTCTATTTCATCACCGATGGCGATGCCGTGCCGTTCAGGACGTTCGTCTCGCAGCTTCTGGAAACGCAAGGGATCGTCCCGCCGGAAAAATCCGTTCCCCGCGCCGTCGTCAGAGCCGTTGCCTGGGGCGGCGATGTGCTCGCTGCCCTCTCCAGGGGGAGGATCAGCGTTCCGCTGACATCACAGGCCTATGCGACGTCGGCCGTCGAGATCTCGCTTGATATCGGCAAGGCAAAGCTGGCGCTGGGCTATGTTCCTGTCATCTCGCGGGAGCAGGGGCTGGACGAGCTTCGGACCGTCAGCACCGGTAGTCCTCCAGTTGCGGCGCCGTGTCCGGCTTGCCTGCCTTGATCCAGTCCACCTTGCCGCGCAGGAACGAGAGAGCCGCGTCCAGCGCGGCCTTCCGCTCTTCTAGTCGCGCGATCTGCGTTTGCAGGATCTCGACCGTTCGTGCGGGCGAATTTTCGCCGGCGCGATAGGCGTCATTGAGGGCCTGAATCTCCCGCAGCGAGTAACCCAGCGTCTGTTGCAGCCGGATCATCCGCGCGGCGGTAACGTCTTCCTGGCTGAACAGCTGATAGGGATTAGAGCCGCCCTTGGCGCTGCGCTCCGGCTTCAGCAGCCCCTTGGAAATGTAAAAGCGGATCGTATCGACCGGCAGTTCCGTGGCCTTCGCAAATTCCGAAATCAGCATGCAGCAAACCCTTGACCATAGAGTATGGTCAATACTTATAAGAGCTGCTTGTCTGGAATTGGAGACCCATGATGACAAGCAAGGAAAAGATTCTACACCGCGTCCAACTCGGCTCGGATGGCCCGCCGATCGGAGCCCAGGGCCTCGGCTGCATGGGCATGAGCGAGTTCTACGGCACGACGGACGAGGCCGAATCTCGCGCCACTCTGGAACGGGCGCTCGAACTCGGCGTCACCCTGTTCGACACGGCGGACATGTACGGTATCGGCGCCAACGAGGCCTTTCTTGCGTCCTTCGTCAGGACGCATCGTGAAGCGGTCCTGATCGCCACCAAGTTCGGCTATGCGCGCACGCCGCAAAGCCCAGAGGACTGGAGCATAGACAACCGGCCCGAGTTCCTTCGTGCTGCCGCTGACCGCTCGCTGAAGCGCCTGGGTGTCGATGTCATCGACCTGTATTACATGCATCGCCGCACTGATGCCGTACCACTCGAAGAATCCATTGGCGCGATGGCCGATTTGGTCGCGGCCGGAAAGGTCCGTTGGCTCGGCCTCTCGGCGGTGACCGCGGCGGAGCTGCGGGCCGCGCATGCCATCCATCCGATTGCAGCGCTGCAGTCGGAATGGTCTGTTTTCACGCGTGAGATCGAGGAAGATGTCGTTCCCGCTGCATTCGAACTCGGCGTGACGCTCGTGCCTTACTCTCCGCTCGGACGTGGCATGCTGACCGGCCAGGCCTTTGCCCAATCCCTGACGGAGGGAGATGCACGCAGGAATTTCCCGCGCTTTGCATCGCAGCACCACCAGGCGAACATGCAGGTGGTGGCAAAGGTCGAGGAAGCCGCGCGTGGCCTCGGCATTACCTCGGCCCAGCTGGCACTAGCCTGGCTGCACATGCAGGGCCGCAAGTTGAATGCGAAGGTGGTGCCAATCCCCGGAACACGCAGGCGCAGCCGCCTTGAGGAGAACGTCGCGGCGGCGTCCATCATCCTCCCCGATGATGTAACGGCCATGCTCGATCCGCTCGCCGGGGCTGTGCAAGGAGCTGCCGTCTAAGGGTGCGACCGCCGTGCGCGACGGGCGTGCGGCGGCCGGTTCTTGTGTTGGGTGGGGAGGAGGGACGCTCGCCGGCCGCCGACGGCTAGCTTGTGCCAGATGTTTGCACTGCCTCTGCGCTCTGCCGCTCGCGCTCCTCGATCTCGGCGATCAGCCAGTTGAGAAAGGCCTTTGTTACCGGCTTGGTGCGCAGGAGGTCTTCCTGGCAGACGAACTGGTAGGTTTCGGGCGGCTCGTAGAAATGGTCGTGGGCCAGGCGAATCTGACCGGATTTGAGTTCGTGTTCGACCATGGTGCGGTCGATCAACGCCACGCCCTGGCCTTCTCTCACCGCTTCGAGAATGATGTGCTGGTCGTCGAAGATCAGGTCCTGGCGGCTGCGCGGAAGGGCGAGGCCGGAGGAGGCGATCCAGCTTTGCCACTCCTGAAGGCCGCGATAGTGCAGCCGGTTGCCGGAAAGCAGTGCCTGCCTGTCGCCCTGCCAGAGGTCGCGGCCGCAGACGGGAACCAGGCGCTCGCGCAAGAGCTTGCGGGTGAAGCGTCCGGGTGGCGGCTGCAGGCAATAGGCGATGGTGACGTCGGCCGGGCCGGTGCCGGCGGTGATCGTTTCGAGGTGGGAGAGGTGGATCTGCACGCCGGGATTGGCGGCGAGAAACTCGGAGATGCGCGGCGCGATCACTTTCATCGAAAAGAACGGGCCGACCCGGACGCGCAGGATCTTGTCGCTCGTGCGTGGGCGGATGTGCTGGACCACGCCTTCGAGATCGTCGAAGGCGCGCTGGCAGGAGGCGTAGAGCAGCCCGCCCTCCGGCGTCAGTTCGACACCGTGCTGTTTTCTGACGAAGACCCGAAGGCCGAGATTGAGTTCCAGATTCCGGATCTGGTGGCTGATCGCACCCTGGCCGATGCAGAGCTCGTCGGCGGCGGCCGTCAGGCTGCCGTTGCGCGCGGCCGCCTCGAAGGCGCGCAAGGATTTGAGGCTCGGCAGGTCACGCATCCGTTGCTCCGGGTCTGGATCGGTTGCAGCCTACATGAATTTTTTCGATAGCTGGAATGATTTCTTTCACATTGCGAAGGCTGGAGACCTCCCGCATTGTCGAAGCATAATAAAGCAAAACGAAAACTGAAATCGGCCGAAAATCCAGATAGTTTCAAGCAAGTTGCTCCTTTGGTCAGGCCAATGGTCACGCTTGCGACCGGAACTTCGTGGGTGGCCGACAGGAAGGACAGAGGGAACGAGATGAAAAAGAAGTTCATGACCGCATCGGTCATCGCCGCGCTGTTTGCGGCCGGCACCGCCAATGCCGAGACGCTGGCGATCGGCACCGAGGGCGATTACGCGCCATTCAACTATGTGACCGCAGCCGGCGAAATCAAAGGCTTCGACTACGATATCGGCCAGGCGGTCTGCGCCGAAATCAAGGTAGACTGTGTCTGGAGCACCAATGAGTGGGCGGGCATCATCCCGGCCCTGCAGGCCAAGAAGTTCGACGTGATGATCGCCTCGATGGCGATCAATCCGGATCGCAAGACGCAGGTCGACTTCACAACCCCTTACTATTTCAACGCCATGCGCTTCGTCGCCCGCAAGGATCTCGGCCTCAAGGACATCTCGCCCGAGGCGCTGAAGGGCAAGGTGATCGGCACGCAGTCCGGCTCGGTCGCGGTCGAGGCGCTGCAGGAGTTTTTTCCCGATAGCGAAGTGAAGCTCTATCCGACGATGAGCGAAGTGTTTCTCGACATGGAAAACGGCCGGCTGGACCTGATCCTCGAAGGGCAGATGGCCTTTACCGAGTGGCTGGCCAAGGAAGAAAGCGGCTGCTGCGCCTTTGTCGGCGAGAGCTTCGTGCTCGACACGGCCGAGGGCAACGCCATGGCGGTACGCAAGGGCGACGAGGCGCTGCTCTCCAAACTCAATGCCGGCCTCAAGACGATCATGGAAAACGGCACCTACGACAAGATCCGCAAGCAGTATTTCGATTTCGACATCATGGCGAAGCCGAAGACCACGAGCGAGTATTTCCGCTGAGGTTTGTGGCTCTACCCCTCATCCGGCCTGCCGGCCACTGTCTCCCCGCCTGCGGGGAGAAGGTTAGGGTGAGGGGCAACTCCTCGAAAGATGCGTGAGGGCGTCTCTTCTAAAGGTGCCGAGAGGGGCCGCCGCGGATCCAAGGTTCAACTCCAACCATCCAGAATTCGCCTGTCGCGCCCTGCGTTCAACGCATCGCGCGGCAGGAGAACAGGCGCGGCGTCGGGGTTTCGCGTTTTCCCCGGCGCCCGTCTTCTCGATTTTTCCAGTCAGCAAAATGAAAGTGCATAGGATGAGCTTCCGGGTCGCCGTTCTCGAATTCAACCAGGAAACCAACACGTTTTCGAAGCTCAAGACCGGGTTCAGGGACTTCGAGGCCTGCCACTATTTCGTTGGCGCCGAGATAGAAACCCATTGCCGCGGCACCAATTCGGAGATCGGCGGCTTCATCGATTGTTGCGACACGTACGGCTGGCAGCCGGTCTATACCGTGGCGGCGCGGGCCGAACCCGGCGGCAGGATCGAGGAGGCGATGCGGCAGCGCTTCGTCGCGGATCTCCAAAGCGCGCTCGACGGCGAAAGGCTCGACGGCGTGTTTATCGTCTTCCATGGGGCTATGTGCACGGAAACGGCTGACGATGCACAGATCCAGCTTCTGGAGGTGGTGCGTGGCATCGTCGGTTCGGAACTTCCCATCGCCGCGACCTTCGACCTGCACGCCAATTCGGCGCCCGAAATGGCCGGCCTGCTCGATATTGCCGTCTCGTTCCGCACCTATCCGCATGTGGACATGGCCGAATGCGCCCACAAGGCGGGCGCGCTGCTCGAGCGCGCCATGCGCGGCGAAATCCGGCCGGCGCTCGCCATCCGCCAGCCGCCGATGCTGAACGGCTGCAACGACGGGCGCACGACCCATGCCTGCGCCATGACCGAGCTGCTCGAAATTGCCGACGGGATCGCGGCGCGCGACGGCATGCTGGCGACCTCGATCAATGCCGGCTTCTACGATGCCGATATCTTCAACACCGGCCCATCGGCGGTCATCTGCTACGACCGCAACCGGGTGGCGGCCGAAGACGCGGAAGCCGAGGCCGAGCGTCTCTGCCGCGAGATCTGGGACCGGCGCGAGCACCAGGATGTGCAGCTGCCGCTCGACGCGCTGCCCGGCATCGTCGCGGCGCATCTTGCGAAAGATGGGGCCGGGCCGTTGGTCATTGCCGACTTCTCCGACAATCCCGGCTGCGGTGCCTACAGCGATTCCACCTGCGTGCTCGCCAGGCTGCTCGATACCGGCGTCCGAAACGCGGCTTTCGGCGCGCTCTGCGATCCGGAAGTCGTGGCCGAGTTGATCGCTGCCGGCATCGGTGCGACACGCGAGGTTACGCTCGGCTGCAAGATCGACCCTGAAGTCGGCGGCGGGCCGATCACGATCAAGGGCAGGGTGGAGGCGATTTCGGACGGCAGGATCGTCTTCGAGGGGCCGATGTTTCAAGGGCTGCCGGCGACGATGGGGCCGAGCGTGCGCTTTCATGTCGAAGGCATCGACATCCTCATCTGCAGCGAACGTCAGCAGATGCTCGATCGCAACCTCTTCCGCGCCGTCGGCATCGAGCCGTCCGACTATCAGATCGTCGTCGTCAAGTCGCAGCAGCATTTCCGCGCCGCCTTCGGTCCGATCGCGTCCGAGATCGTCGAGATCGACGGCACGGGCCTCAGTAGTGCCAATATCGGCGCGCGCAAGTTCCAGCGGGTGCGGCGGCCGGTCTATCCGCTGGATCACGGCGAACTCGGCTGAGGCGGGCTGCCGTTCGCGGGCCAAGGTTCATGCCTGCGCCCTCTAAAGGGGCAGCCGTATGGCGCGGTAACCGTTACGTACTTCCGCAGCGCCCGGCTTTGGGTCTAGCGTCCCCGTCGTGAAGGGGAGCGCAACTTCATGAGTTTTATCGATCTCTTCGCCTGGATCGTGCTGATCGTGCTCGTGGTGAGCACGGTCGCCGTGCTGATCTTTCTCGCCATGCTGCCGGGGTCGATCGCAAAAAGGCGCAATCATCCCTGGAGCGAGGCGGTCAATGTCGCGGGCTGGGTGACGCTGTTCCTCGGCTTCGCGCTGTGGCCGATCGCGCTCGTCTGGGCCTATGTCGACGTGCCGCGCCCGAGCGGCGCGCATCCGGCGGCGACCGCTGCGGGCGAGGTTCATCCGAGCGAGGCGGGCCAGCCATGATCGTCTTTCTCTTCAATGTCTATCTGGCGATTCTCTTCTGCCTGGTGAAATTCAGGATCGTGCCTTTCAACCTGTTCTGGAAGATTTCGCCGGCGATCGTGTTCCTGCTGCTTCTCGTCGGTCTGTTCATCCCGATGAACTGGGGCGCGCCGCAGGGCAAGGCGCTGGTGGTGCGCAATTCGGTGGCGATCGTGCCCGATGTCGCCGGCGAGGTCACGGAGGTGCCGGTCGCCTCCAACAGCCCCCTGAAAGCCGGCGACGTGCTCTTCCGCATCGACCCCGTGCCCTACCAGGCGAAGGTAGACGCGTTGCAGGCGCAGCTTTCGCTGCAGGAGCTGCGGCTTGCGCAGATGACGAAGCTGCAGTCGCGCGATGCCGCAACCGAATTCGACGTGCAGCAACGCCAGGCGGACGTCGACAATCTGAGAGCCCAGATCAGCAATGCCGAGTGGGAACTCGGCAAGACGACGGTGCGGGCGCCTGCCGATGGCTACGTGACCAACCTTGCGCTGCGCAAGGGCGCGCGCGTGACGACGCTGCCGCTGTCGCCGGCCATGGCCTTTATCGACACCTCCGAGACGATCATCGGGGTCGAGATCAACCAGATCGATGCGCGCTACATAGAGCCCGGCCAGATGGTGGAGGCGACCTTCAAGTTTGCGCCCGGTGAGACCTATACCGGTGAGGTCGAGGGCGTGCTGCAGGCGATCGCCTCCGGGCAAGCCCGCGTGTCCGGCACGGCGGTGACCCCGGAGGCAGTCTCCGCCGCGCCCTTCATCGTGCGGGTGAAACTCGACGACCAGGCTTTCGCCGCACGGCTGCCAGCCGGCGCCACGGGGGACGCGGCCATCTTCACCGACCGGGTGAGGGCGGCGCATGTGATCCGCCGGGTGCTTTTGCGCCAGATCGCGATCACCAACTACGTCAATCCGTTCTGATCGGCTGCGCGGCGGGGTGTCACCGGCTGCCCCGCCCGCTGGAAGACGGGCGAGGATAGGACGGTTTCTCGCAATTCCGGACGGAAAATTGCTGCGCGCTTTTCCTGGAATTTCTTGGCCAAATGTCGCAATTCCTGGCGGAAAACCGTTTCACACTTTTCCTGGAATTGCTTAACCGGCAATCGGTAGCGGCGCCTCCGGGTTGACGAGACCGGCTGCCCTCAAGTCCCGCCAGAAGTCGGCCGGCACGGCTTCGTTCAGGGCGGCGCGGTCTTCGGCGATGCGGCTCGGCTGGCTGGCGCCGGGGATGACGGCGGCAACTGCGGGGTTGGCGAGCGAGAACTGCAGGCCGGCCGCCTTCATCGAGATGCCGTGACGGTCGGCGATCGACTTGATACGCGCGACCTTGTCGAGAATTGCCGGCGTGGCCGGGGCATACTCGAAGTTCGGGCCACCGACGAGCGCGCCGGAGCTATAGGGGCCGCCGACGACGATGCCGAGGCCGCGCTTGGTGACCTCGGGCATGACGCGCTGGAGTGCGCGATCATGGTCAAGCAGGGTATAGCGGCCGGCAAGCAGGAAGCCATCGGGACGCGGACCCTCGAGCGCGAGCAGCAATTCGATCGGCTCCACCCGGTTGACGCCGAGCCCCCAGGCCTTGATCACGCCTTCGTCGCGCAGCCGGTCGAGCGCCCTGAAGGCGCCCTTGCGCGCCGTCTCGAAAACGTCGAGCCATTCGTCGCCGTAGAAATCCTGGGCAACGTCGTGAACGAAGGCGATCTCGATCCGGTCGGTCTTCAGGCGCTTGAGGCTGTCCTCGATCGACCGCAGGGTGGCGTCATGGGAGTAGTCGTTGACGATCTTGTTGGGGCGGCCATAGCGGAAGACGTCGCCCTTTTCCCCAAGGTCGCGGGCGCTGACGTCCTCGATCTCGTCGAGGATGACCCGGCCGACCTTGGTGCTGATGACGTATTCGTCACGCGGGCGACCGCCGAGCGCTTCGCCCATGCGGATCTCGGCAAGGCCGGCGCCGTAGAACGGGGCGTTGTCGAAATAGCGGATGCCGTCGTTCCAGGCGGCCTCGACGGTGGCAAGCGCTTCCTTTTCGGGGATTTCGCGGAACATGTTGCCGAGCGGGGCTGCGCCGAAACCGAGCTTGCCGGGCAGAATATCCTTGAGTGTCATGTGTCCTGTCCTTTGCTGATCGATGGGGCAGGTGATGCGGTGCATCGCCGTTGTTTGGAAAAATAGGTCAGCGAGCGGAGTCCCGGTAGCGGGGTACGCTTCGCAGGATATGGGAAACGAATTCACAGATGCGATGTTCGGAGCCGGATAACTGGTTAAGTGTTCCGGGGAAGCCATCGGGCAGACCGTCTGCGACGGATCGGATGGAGAACACCGGTCGTAAACTTCTCGCGTCTCGGGTCTGGTTTGCGTATATTAGACTAGCCTAAATCGGTGGAGATTCAACGATCTGCAATAGGGGTGTTCGCCATGACCATTGGCCAGAGCATGCTTGCGGGTGCAGCCTTCTTCGCGCTTGGTTTTACGTCCGCATGGGCACAGCAGGTTTCAGGGACGCTCGGCGCCCCGGGAGCGACGACAACAATTACGGGTAAGCAGCTTCCGTCACCAAGTCCGGCTTTTGGCGGTGTAATCAAGGAAAAGGCCTCGGAATCGACGCCCTGGTGGGCTCCGCGGGTCGTGCCGCCGAAAGGCGCGCCCAATGTGCTGCTGATCATGACGGACGATCAAGGCTTCGGTGCGCCCAGCACCTTTGGCGGGGTCATTCCAACACCGGCCATGGACCGCATCGCCAAGGAGGGGTTGCGCTTCACGAACTTCCACTCGACATCGCTCTGCTCGCCGTCTCGTGCGGCGCTGATCACCGGGCGCAATCACCATTCGGTTGGCTACGGGGTCGTCGGGGAGATCGCGACCGGATATCCGGGCTACGATTCGATCATCCCGATCGAGAAAGGCACTGTTGGCACGATCCTCAAGGAAAATGGCTACGCCACCGCGTGGTTCGGCAAGAACCACAACACGCCGTCCTATCAATCGAGCCAGGCGGGCCCCTTCAACCAGTGGCCGACGGGCATGGGCTTCGATTATTTCTATGGCTTCGTCGGCGGCGATGCGAGCCAGTGGCAGCCGAACCTGTTCCGCAACACCACGGCCATCTATCCGTTTGAAGGCAATCCCAAGTGGAACCTGGAAACGGCCATGGCCGACGAGGCGATCCAGCACATCAGGCAGTTGAGCGAGATCGCCCCGGGCAAGCCCTGGCTCGTCTACTACGTGCCCGGTGCCACCCATGCACCACACCACCCGACGCCCGAATGGATCAAGAAGATCAGCGACATGCACCTCTTCGACGAGGGCTGGAACAAGGTGCGCGAGACGATCTTCGCCAATCAGAAGCGGCTCGGCATCATGCCTGAGAACGCGAAGCTCACGCCGTGGCCGGAGGGGTTGCCGCAATGGGATTCCCTCAGTTTGGAGGCGAAGAAACTGTTCATCAGGCAGGCCGATGTGTACGCCGCCTACCTTGCCTATGCCGACAACGAGATCGGGCGCGTCATCCAGGCGGTGGAAGATATCGGCGAGCTCGACAACACCCTGATCATCTACATCGGCGGCGACAACGGCGCGAGCGCCGAGGGCATGCTCAACGGCACGCCGAATGAGTTCACCACATTCAACGGCGTCGACGTTCCGGTGAAGGACCAGTTTCTCTGGTATCCGTTCTGGGGTTCGGAGCGGACATTCCCGCATTTCGCAGCCGGCTGGGCCTGGGCGATGGGGACACCGTTCAAGTGGGTCAAGCAGGTGCCATCGCACTTTGGCGGGACGGCGCAGGGCATGGTCATGTCGTGGCCCGGCCATATCAACGACGCTGGCGGTGTCCGCGCGCAGTTTCACCACTTCATCGACATCGTGCCGACGATCCTGGAGGCGACAGGCATCCCGCAACCGGAGACGATCAACGGCATCAAACAGGAGCCGGTCGAAGGCGTCAGCATGGCCTATACATGGGACAAGGCGAATGCCGCTGCGCCGACCGAACACAAGACCCAGTACTTCGAGATGCTGGGAAACCGCGCGATCTACCACGACGGATGGGTCGCCGCGACGACGCCCGCGACGCTGCCGTGGGAACTCAGCACCAAGACGCCGCCCGACGTGATCACCGGCTACAACTGGGAACTCTACAACGTCGATGAAGACCCGACGCAATTCACCGATCTTGCCGCCAAAATGCCTGACAAACTCAAGGAATTGCAGGACCTCTTCTATGCCGAGGCGAAGAAGTACAACGTGCTGCCGCTCGACAATTCGACGCTCGCACGCTGGAACGCCCCGCGGCCGAACCTGACGGCCGGCCGTACGGAATTCACCTACCGCGGCGAACTGAGTGGTGTGCCGGCCAGCGCTGCGCCGAGCACCTTGAACAAGTCCTATACGATTACGGCCGATGTCGAGATACCCGACGACGGTGCGCAAGGCATGATCGTCACCGAGGGTGGCCGCTTTGGCGGTTACGGCCTCTTCCTCAGCCAGGGCGACTTCGGTGTCGGCAGTGGGAAGGTCGTGTTCCTCTACAATCTCCTCGACCTCAAGCGCACCCTGTGGGAAGGACCGGAACTCGAACCCGGCAAACACAGGATCGTCTTCGACTTCAAGTCGGATGGAAAGGGACTTGGCGCCGGGGGCACCGGCGTTCTGTCGGTGGACGGCAAGGAGGTCGCCAGGAACAGCATCGATCATGGCATCCCGGTCACTTTCCCCGAGGATGAGACCTTCGACGTCGGTCTCGACACGCGCACCGGCGTCGCCCTTCTGGAACACCGCTACGACACGCCCTTCCGCTTTACGGGCAAGATCGACAAACTGACTTTCGAATTGAAGCCAAACGCAACGCCCTAGAGCGCCGTGCGTTCACGTGAACGCACATGGGACGCTCTGGCGACCTTGCATCGCAAGGCCCGGACACAAACGACTGGCAGAGGTGCGTTCCGATGATACGCGTGCTTGATCTCGCCGCCTTCGGGGAGATGGCAACAGGGCTCGCACTGGTGGTGGCGCCTTCGCTCGTGGGGCAGGTGCTGCTTGGCGAGCTACTCACCGGGCCGGCGATCCCGACGGCCCGGGTGGCGGGAATTGCCCTGATCGCACTCGGCGTTGCCTGCTGGAAGAACTCAAGCCTCATCGGCATGCTGATCTACAGTGCGGCCGTCACGCTCTATCTGGCCTGGTTCGGACTGACGGATGGCTCCACCGGCGTCCTTCTGTGGCCTGCGATCGCAGTTCATGCGGTGCTGTCGGTCTTGCTCTGGCGCGGACGTCACACGCCCGGCGCCGGCTAGTTTTCGGATAGGGACGGGGACATTGTGGGGGCGTTATCCGCCCGCAAGTGCAGCTATGGCAAGCAGGATATGAAGGGCCGCCACAGAAGCGACAAGGAAAAGCGCCATTCGCCGCATGAGTTCCAAGGTTTCGGAAGACTCATTGGGCCGACTTTCCGAAAAAAGGGTGTCAATAGGCTGCTCCCGAACGTCGTGCCAGCCGAGCCGCTTGAGATGACGGCGCATCAGATGGTCTTCGCCGCCGTCGTAACCTAGCCAGCCGGCATTTGTCAGATCGTAGTGTCTCTCGCCGAGACCACGTATCGTTGCAAGCGTTCTTGCGGCATCATCCTGCATATATGTACAGGGTTCATCGTCGGGATCCCGCTGCCAAAATCCGTACACGAGCAGACGGTAGAGCGCATTGCATCCTTCCATCGTTACCACTAGGTCTTTTATCTCCCGGCTTTGATAGAGATCGCGGTCGAGGCGCTCGTTGTCGCCGGTGAAGTAGACCTCCGGCAGCGATTGATCGTCCTCAAAAATCACATCGCCTGGCGTGATGATCAGCTTCCCCCAACGCCAGTCGATCGGAATTGCCACGGCCGCGCTGGACCAAGCGCGCTCACGGTCATTGAGCGGCCGCCGCCAATGTTGTCGGCCGATATCCGCGGAGCGAGCCCGGCCGCGTGTTCCGTCAGGTAGGCGGACGCGGTCGGCGGCAAAAGCTATTCCGAAGCGATAGTGGAGAACGGCAACGCCATGCCGCCGACCATAATCGCTCCGTGGTTCATTCGGCCCGCTCTGCTCCGTAGACAGCAAATACCCTTCGGGATATTCGTCGTTCTCGAATGGCCACATGACTATCCAACCTTCCGCGCGCAGCCGCAGGCGGCGGCTGCTCATCCAGGCGATCTCCGGCAACCAGGATGTGGATTGTTCCCGTCTTGATCCCACCGGTTGCGCAACGAGTTACCGGAAAACGGTCAAGCGTTTGCGCATTTGGTTTGGGCAATTTTATCCAATATCGTTTTGCTCGCGTTCAGCCGGACGACATGATGCGCGGGCGGGTGGTGCTACCGGTCGAAGGGAACGGTCGATTTTCTCTCGCGCCTGTCGGCAAGCGTCGCCTCGGTTCGTCTTCACGACGTGCACCAACGGAGAGCCACCGCATGAAGCTCTATTTCAGCCGCAACCCCAATCCGCGCCTGGCGGTCGCCACGGCCCGATTTCTGAAGGCAGAGGTCGCGTTCGAATATGCCGAGCCGCTGGCGCCGGGGCAGGCGGACCGCTATCGGCCGCTCAATCCCAACCTGCTTTTGCCGATCCTGGAGCGTCCCGGCCGGGCGCTGTGGGAGGCGGATGCGATCGCCTGCTTTCTCTCTCGCCAGGTCGGCTCCAACCTCTGGCGAAGGGATGACGACGAGCCGGAGATGGTCCGCTGGATCAGCTGGGGCAAGGAGAACTTCGTGAAGGCCTGTGACATGGTGCATTGGGAGCGCGGCACCAAGCTGCGCTACGGCATCGGCACTTGTGACGAGGCCATGGTGGAGGAGGGGATGAAGGCGTTCCACAAGGCGGCCCGGCTGCTCGATGCCGAACTCTCCGCTCACGCCTGGCTGGTCGGCGAGGCGGTCTCCTACGCCGATTTTCGCATGGCGACATTCCTGCCATACAATGATGTGGCAAGGCTGCGGCTCGCGGACTATCCGGCACTTGCGCGCTGGGCCGGGCAGCTCGAGGCGATCGACGCCTGGCGCGATCCGTTCCGCGGGCTTGATGCGCCCGCGTTGCCTCCGATATCAGGCTGAGCGGCGGCCTTTGCCTGCCGTCGAGCGGCGGCGACGGCCGGTGGTTGTCGCCGCGCATTCGCAGGTTGCGTGATTGTTCTCGCCATCCATTTTCTCCTCTGCTAATACAGTCGCGCTAGCATGCGAACAGCCTCTTGTTGCTCAGAAGGAATTCGTCCGATGCGTTTCACAGTCGCAATCGCAGCAGCAGCATTGATGTCCCTTCCGACAGCAACCCTTGCCAAATCGCCGGCCGATATCGCCGATCTCGTCGGCGCACGCGCGCCTGGCGCCGAGAGCGAGATGCAGTCCAGGGGCTATGTCGACGTCGGCGGCAACAATACCTGGTGGAATGCCGGCACCAAGACCTGCGTCCGGGTGCATGTCTCCCAGGGACACTACTCGGCGATCTCGCAGATCAAGCCCTCGGCTTGCGGCCAAGGGAGCGGCAAGAGCTCGCCATGCCCGCCGGATCTGTCGCAGGCCGATCTCTACAAGCATCCGGGCTGCAGCCTCTAGGGGCAGTCGCGTCCAACTGGTGCTGGGCTGGAACTTTCGCAGTGAAGGCAACGGTGACACGGGCGGTGCCGGCGGCCGCCTCGGCTTCATTGTGCCCCTTCGATCGGCGGGGAAAGCGGTACGAGAGCGCCGCGACCATTGCGCAATGCGATGATCTCTGCTCTCCTTTGAATGGCCTATCGGTGGAGCCGATTGCCCCTGGCGATCGGATCTTGCGGTTGAAAGCGTCGGAAACCGCTTAAAAAAGGCCGATTGCGGCAGATATTTCCCGCCCCAACCATTCCCGCCCAAAACCCGAAAGGTGTTTCGCCTTTTTTAGGAAAGCGAGATTTGCCTACCTTCAGTACCCTTTTGGTTGTCCCGCTGGAGACGGGACATATCGCGAAGGTATGGAGGAGATACCCTTGGCAAGCATTTCAGAGGACACTACGCATACCCAGAATCCGGCGCAAAATCCGGAAGACGAACGGCTGAGCATCGGCGCGAACCTCGCCTATGGCCTGCAGCACGTCTTGACCATGTATGGCGGCATCGTCGCCGTTCCGCTGATCCTTGGCCAGGCGGCGGGCTTGAATTCCGGCGATGTCGGCCTGCTCGTCACCGCCTCGCTTTTCGCCGGTGGCCTCGCCACCATCTTGCAGACGATCGGCGTGCCATTCTTCGGCAGCCGCCTGCCGCTGGTGCAGGGCGTCTCGTTCTCGGGTGTCGCCACGATGATCGCCATTTCCGGCAATGGCGGCATTCCGGCGATCCTTGGTGCGGTCATCGCGGCTTCATTGATCGGCCTTCTGATCACGCCGGTGTTTTCGCGCATCACCCGCTTCTTCCCGCCGCTCGTCACCGGCATCGTCATTACCACCATCGGCCTGACGCTGATGCCGGTTGCGGCATTCTGGGCGATGGGCGGCAACAAGGCGGCGCCGGACTTCGGCAGCACCGCCAATATCCAGCTTGCGGCGGTCACGCTCATCATCGTGCTGCTCTTGAGCAAACTCGGCAACGCTTCGATCTCCAGGCTTTCGATCCTGCTGTCGATCGTTATCGGTACCGGCATTGCCTATGTCGCCGGCATGACCGATTTCTCGCAAGTTGCAAACGGCCCGGTCTTCGCATTGCCGAGGATCTTCCATTTCGGCTATCCGACCTTCGAGCTTGCGGCTGTTATCTCGATGCTGATCGTCATCATGGTGACGCTGGTCGAGACCTCGGCCGACATTCTCGCCGTCGGTGAGATCGTCGAAACCAAGGTGGATTCGCGCCGGCTTGGTGACGGCCTTCGTGCCGACATGCTGTCGAGCATTCTCGCGCCGGTCGTCGGCTCCTTCACCCAGAGCGCCTTTGCCCAGAATGTCGGCCTCGTGGCGGTGACGGGCGTGAAGAGCCGTTATGTGGTGGCAACGGGCGGCCTGTTCCTGGTAACGCTCGGCCTCTTGCCGATCATGGGTCGCGTCGTCGCCTCGGTGCCGACCTCGGTGCTTGGTGGCGCCGGCATCGTGCTTTTCGGCACGGTTGCGGCAAGCGGCATCCGCACGCTGTCCAAGGTCGAGTACAATAACAACATGAACCTGGTGATCGTCGCGACCTCGATCGGCTTCGGCATGATCCCGATTGCGGCACCCGGCTTCTACGAGCATTTCCCGGCCTGGGTCGCCACGATCTTCCATTCGGGCATCTCGTCGGCGGCCGTCATGGCGATCCTGCTCAACCTCCTGTTCAATCACTTCACCGCAGGCAATTCCGACCAGCAGTCGGTCTTCGTGGCTGCAACCGAACGCACGATCCGCTACCAGGACATCGCAAGGCTGCACGACGGCGACTACTTCCTCAACGGCAAGCTCTACGATGCCAAGGGCACCGAGGTGCCGCTGATTGCGGCGGAGGCGCACTGAACCGGCAAGCTCCCTGAAATGATGCAATCCCAGACTGCTTTCCCTGGGGTTGCTTTGAATTACGCAATCCCGGACGAAAAACCGCTTCGCACTTTTTCTGGAGTTGCTTTGAGACACGCAATCCCAGACGAAAAACCGCTCGCACTTTTTCTGGAGTTGCTTGTGAAACCCGCCATTCCGGGCAGGAAACCGCTTCCTGTTTTTCCTGGCGTTGATTGAAAAACCCAACAAAAGGACATTGGGAATGACACGTGAGACCGACAATTACGCGCTGCTCGATGCGCTCCTTCACACGATGGAGAAGGGCATCATTCCGGCCACGGAAGCGGGCGTTGCCGCCGGCAACAAGATCTTCGGCGCGGCGCTGATGCGCAAATCCGATCTTTCGACCGTGCTTGTCGAAACCAACAACGAGACGGAAAACCCGCTCTGGCACGGCGAAGTGCACACGCTGAAGCGGTTCTACGAGATCGAGGGCGAGAAGCGGCCGGACAGCCGCGACCTCATCTTCCTCTCGACGCATGAGCCGTGCTCGATGTGCCTTTCGGCGATCACCTGGGCGGGTTTCGACAATTTCTTCTACTTCTTCAGCCACGAGGATTCCCGCGACAGTTTCTCCATTCCGCATGACCTGAAGATCCTGAAGGAGGTCTTCACGCTGGAGCCGGGCGGCTACAACCGCACCAATGCCTTCTGGAAGGGCCAGTCGATCCACGCGCTGATCGACGCTCTGCCCGAGCCGCAACGCCAGGAACTCAAGGCCCGCGCCGAGGCGATCCGGGCGAAATACGACGATCTCTCCTCCGTCTATCAGGACAGCAAGGACGGCAACGCCATTCCGCTGAACTGACGCTCGAAAAGCCGTCACCTGTACCGGGCCATTTCATTCTCTCATCAGAGATTGAAATGGCCTATTTCTTTGAAAGAATATGCATTCCTCCTCGCCAGGGCAGGTGCTAGGGTCGCCTCCATACAGTCGCGTTTCGGGGGAATTGCGTGAACTGGTCCAGGCCTCTCAGGGTGCATCTCAGCGTGCTCGTCGTGGCGCTGCTCATCTTAACGGCGACGCCGATCATCTGGATGGCGTTCAGCCAGGGGCGGCAGGCGGCGATCCTTGCCGGCGAAAAGCACATGCGCGAGATGAGCCTGAGGCTGATCGAGGGCTACAGGAATGCGCTCGAGGGCGGCCACGAGGCGGTCGCGCTTGCGTCCACCGTGCCGCAGCTGGCCGTCGCGCCGCCGGGCGACCTGCAGCCGAAGGAGCAGTTCTTCCTGGAGGTGCTCAGAAGCGTTTCCAACGCGACGAGCGTCTATGCCGGCTATCCTGATGGATCCTACCTGCAGGTGATCAACACGGGGCGGGACTATGTTCGCCAAAGTCTGGCGGCACCGGCAGGCACCGCCTTTGCCGTTCGGTTGCTTGCGCATGCCAAGGACGCGGGCACCGTCTCTACCCTTCGGTTCCTCGATGCTGCGGCGCAGACGATCGGGGAGCGTCCGTTCGAGCGCACCAATTTCGACCCGCGGCAGAGCCCCTGGTATCAGACGGCGTTGCGAGCCGGCGGTCCGGTTTCCGTCGGGCCCTATGTCACCGGAACGCTGAAGGTTCCGACGCTGGCGCTGGCCGTTCCGCTGAAGGGCAAGGAGGGGATCGTGGTCGGCACCAACATCCACCTTCAGACCATCAGCCGCCTTCTCGATGCGCGCGAGATCTCACCGCGGGCCCGGTCCTATGTCATCGGCAGCGACAACAACCTCGTCGCCCATTCCGATCCCGCGGTCATGAGCACAATCCTCGGCGCCTGGTCGGGTGGTGGCGGCGCCGGCATGCGCAGCCTGGATCCCAGCCTCGACGTCGTCGCCGGGCTGCGCAAGGATCCCGCCTATGCGGGCGGTGGTCTTGCCGAAGCCGATTTTGCCGGCGAGCGCTATCTGGTCCAGATGGCACCCGTCAGCGTATCCGGCCTCTTCAAGGGCAGCTCGGTCGCGATCGTCGTGCCGCTGCAGGATCTGGTGGTGCAGGCAAACCGGCTCCTGGTGCGCAACCTCATGATTGCCGCAGCCGTGCTGGTGGCCGGCGTGGTCGGCTCGCTCATGCTGTCCCGCGTGATCAGCCGCAAGCTCTATCACCTCGCCGACGAGGCGCGGCGGATCGGTGACCTGAACTTTGCCGGCACGGACGCCCCGCATTCCTGGATCACCGAGATCAATACGCTTGGCGGCGCGCTTTCCGCCAGCCGGCGCGCTATCGTCCAGTTTGCGCTCTATGTTCCGCGCGAGGTGGTGCGCCGGATCATCGACCCTGAGGGCGGGGCGGCGGTCCGGGGCAGGCGGCAGGAGGTGACGGCGCTTTTCACCGACGTGCGCGACTTCACCACCATCTCCGAACAGCATTCGCCGGAGGAAGTCGTCGATATTCTCTCGGCCTATTTCGAGATGCTGAACACGGTGGCCGAGCAGTACCACGGGACCGTGATCCAGTATCTCGGCGACAGCATCTTCGTCATCTGGAACGCGCCGGTTGCCGATCCGCAGCACATCGAGAATGGCTGTCATTGCGCGCTGGCGATGAAGGCGGCGGTCGATCGCCTGAACGAGACCAACCGCAAAGGCGGCCGGCCGGAGCTGTTCACGCGCTTTGGCGTGCATACGGGGCCGGCGGTCGTCGGCAGCTTCGGCGCGATCGCGCGGCAGCAATACACGGCCATGGGCGACACGATCAACGTCGCCTCGCGGCTCGAGGGGCTGAACAAGGAGTTCAACACGTCGATCCTGGTGAGCGGGGCGGTGCAGTCTGCGGTTGCCGACCTCTTCGACTTCCGCGCGATGGGGATGGTGCACGTGAAGGGGCGCTCGGGAGGCATCGACCTCTGGGAGCTTTTGCGCGCGAACGCCCGTTAGTCCTTGCCGCCGCTACGACCGCCCATCGGGGCGGATCAGCGCTCCGCCAGCAGGCCGGTGGCCATGGCGCGGAAGGCGTCGATCGCCTTCGGCAAGACCGCTTTCGGCTCGTCGCTGGCGGCGACCCAGAGGGCAGCGTTGAGGGCGGCACCGCTCAAGAGCCGCGCGGCCGCTTCCGGATCGACCGGCTTCAGCACGCCCTTGTCCAGCAGTTGCTCTACCGAGCGCTTGGTCGCCAGCAGGCAACTGTTCTGGCTCGGCCATTTCGAGGGGTCGCCGAGCACGGCCGGGCCATCGAGCAGAACGATGCGCTGGACTTCGGGATCGAGCGCCATCTCGATATAGGCGGCCCCTTCGGCAAGCATCGCCTGCCAGTGGTCACCGGCTGCCGCATCTGCGCCGATCGCCTTGGCGCGGGCGGCCATCTCGCCGTCGATCTGCGTTACGACCGCGGCCAGGAGCCCGCGCTTGTCGCCGAAATTGTGATAGAGCGCGCCGCGCGTCAGCCCGACATCGGCGGTCAACTCATCCATCGAGGCCGCCGCATAGCCCTTTTCGGCAAAGGCCTTTCGGCCGGCCGAAATCAGCTTCGCGCGGTTTTCCTCCATCGTTTCCTGGCGGCTTCTGGCCATTCTTGACCTCAAATTCAGATACGACGCGTATATGGATTTGACATACGCGTCGTATTTCGCTATTTCAGATACGTTCCGTATATCAAATGAAGCGGGTTTTGTGAAGTTCTGCCTGAAACGGCAGGGCGCGCCCGTTTGCGCGCCCTCAATTTACGAGAAGGATCAGACCGATGACCAAACGCAACGCAATCTTTCCGGCAAATCGTCATGCGCTCTACGAGGCGCACGGCTACTCCGCGGCCATCCGGTCACAGGACCTGCTGTTCGTCTCGGGGCAGGTGGGGAGCCGTGAGGATGGCACCCCGGAGCCGGATTTCGAACGCCAGGTCGAACGCGCCTTCGACAATCTCGAAGCGACGCTCGCGGCAGCCGGCTGCAGCTTCGACGACATCGTCGATGTGACGACCTTCCACACCGACCCCGAACACCAGTTCGAGACGATCATGGCCGTCAAGAACCGGATCTTCAGCGAAAAGCCCTATCCCAACTGGACCGCCATCGGCGTCAACTGGCTCGCCGGTTTCGATTTCGAGATCAAGGTGATCGCGCGGATTCCGGCCGGCCAACTGGCCGCGTAGGTCATTGGGAACGTGGCAACCCGGGTTCTAGTGCAAATGCACCAGCTTGTCCGGGTTGCGCACGACGTAGATCGCCACGACCTTGCCGTTCTCGATCTCTAGCGCAGTCGTCTGCAGTTCGCCATCGGCCTCCCGGGTGACAAAGCCGGGCAGGCCGTTGATGAAGCCGGCGCGCACGAGCGTCGAGCCGTGCTTGGCAAAGAGGGCGGCCAGTTGCGCGTGCACCTTCATCACAGCGTCGAAGCCGAGGATCGGCTGCAGGGCGGCCGGGCGCTTGCCGCCGCCGTCGGAATGTACGCTGACATCGGCTGCGAGCATGGAGCCGAGCGTTTTCATATCGCCGTGGCGGGAGGCGGCAAAGAAGGCGTTGGCGAGTTCCAGGCCGCGCTGCTGCTCGATCTGGAAGCGGGGGCGTTCCTCGCGCACATGGGTGCGGGCCCGGGCCGCAAGCTGGCGGCAGGCGGCGGCGTCGCGGTCGATCGTTGCCGCTACCTCATCGAAGCTCTGGCCGAAGACGTCGTGCAGCAGGAAGGCGGCGCGCTCCAGCGGCGAGAGCCGTTCGAGTGCCAGCATCAGGGGCAGGGTGACGTCGTCCTCCGGCTCCTCCTCGACGACCGGATCGGGAAGCCAGGGGCCGACATAGGTCTCGCGCTTCAGCCGCGCGGATTTCAACTGGTCGAGGCAGAGCCGCGTGACGGTGCGGCGCAGAAACGCCTCCGGCTCGCGCACGGATGTGCGGTCGGCCCCCATCCAGCGGATGAAGGCCTCCTGCACCATGTCCTCCGCATCGGCGACCGAGCCGAGCATGCGGTAGGCGACGCGGACGAGCTTCGGACGCAGCGGGTCGAAAACCGCCGCTGCGTCCTCATGGGCGCTGTCCACCATCAGGCGGCAGCCTGGGCGGCGGCCTTGGCGGCTGCCGGATCGACCCAGAGGCCGAAGCCGACGGCCAGACGGTTCCAGCCGTTGATGACGTTGATCATCAGCGTGAGCTTCACCTGTTCCTCCTCGGTGAAATGGTCCTTCAGCGCCTGATAGGCCGCTTCATGGCCGTGGCCTTCCGAAAGCCGCGTCAGCGATTCTGTCCAGCCTAGCGCGGCGCGCTCGCGATCGGAATAGCAGGGCGCTTCGCGCCAGGCGGAAAGCAGGTAGATGCGCTGTTCCGTCTCGCCCTTTTCGCGGGCTTCCTGGGTGTGCATGTTGATGCAGTTGGCGCAGCCGTTGATCTGCGAGGCGCGGATTTTCACGAGTTCGATAATAGTGGCGTCAAGGCTCGCGGCAACGGCCATCGAGACACTGGTCCAGCTCTTCATCAGTTGCGGGGCAGCGGCGAAAAGGTCGATCTTGGCAGTCATGGTTCCGTTTCCTTTCGTTGGTTCCGATACCATGACGAGCGAGCGACGGCCGGTGTGACATGGCCGCGAATTTTTTTTGAAAACTCCAGTGTGGATTGTTTTGTGCGGAGCCGGCGCATGCCGCGCCGCACTAACCCGTTTGGATGACTATGCCGCATTCGGCCGATATGTGAGTGTAGCCTGGGGGATCCTTTATTGCAGGTGGTGGTGCCGAGTGCTTCGGGAGGTACTCAATGGCAGACGAATTCAATGCCGCACTCGATATTCCGTACGTCTTCGAGATCACCATTAACGACTTTGCGGCGCTGTGGCGGAAGCTGGAGAGGCGAAGCTTTGCGCTGAAGGCGCTTTTGCCTAACTGGTATGGCCAGCTCCAGGGAGAATTCGCAGCAAGCTTCGGCGCGCTCGATGCCTATGTCGGCCACGGCAGTGCGGTCATTCCCCGAAACGGCATGGAAAAGGCCGCTGTCGAGGCGGTAATCGCGACAATGCTGATGGGCCGACTCGGCATGGCCATTCGCGAGCTGGCCGTCGAGGCGGGCCAGGCCGCGACCCAAGAGGGCGCTCCCATCAAGGGCCGGCTTCACTATGGCAAGGACAACCGGATTATCGGTGTGGACAACGAGTATCTGCGCCGGGTGCTCGATCCGGCCGAGGACTATCAGGCCGCCGGCTGCGTCTTCGAGGTGCTCGGCTATTCGCCGAGCAGTCCCTTTTCCATGACGTCGAGGATCGCCTCGATGATGCTGCTCTTCAACCGTGGCATGGCGCCCTTGAGCGGCCGGCCGGTCGAGTACAACGTCATCCTGAAGACGATGCACGCCTTCATCGCTGCGGAGAACCTCGGCTATGTCATGACCTTCGAGCACCGCAACACCAATGACGACCTGTCGATCTTCACCACCAACGAATTCAACAAGCTGACCATCCAGTCGGCGGAGGGCGACCTTCGCCTCATTCAGAAATACCTGAAGGCCATCGGCTTCTATTTTGGTGATGTCGACAATGCGCTCGGACCGGAGTTCGAGGTCGCTGCCCGAAATTTCGCGCGCGTCTACAGGCTGGACCACTATGCGCACTACAGTGACCGCGAGTTCCTCTACACACTGGCCAATGCCTATGTGCTCCACCGCAGCCAGATGTCGACGGGCGCGCGCTAAAGCTCATCGCGTGAAGCTCTTGTTTTTATGCACGTCGTCGCCGCAAAACCGCTGCGCACATTTGCGCGACCTGCATCGGGACCCACAGATCGCGCGTCCCCCGGTTCTGTCATACCCCTGTAAAAGGGTGGCCCTATCCCTCGGCGCCAGTTTCAACACGAGGGTGTATCCATGAAATCGTTTGTCTCCGTCCTTGCCGGCGCTGTTGTCGCAGGCCTGCTTTCGACCGCGGCCTATGCCGAGAGCCTGGTGCTCTATACCAGCCAGCCGAACGAGGATGCGCAGGCGACGGTCGACGCGTTCCAGGCCGCCAATCCCGGCATCGAGGTGGAATGGGTGCGCGAGGGCACGACCAAGATCATGGCCAAGCTGATGGCAGAGATCGAGGCCGGCAATCCGGTGGCCGACGTGCTGCTCATCGCCGACACCGTGACCATGCAGCGGCTGAAGGAAGCAGGCCATCTCGCCGACTACAAGTCGCCGGAAGCGGCAAGCTACGACGCGGCACTCTATGATGCGGACGGCGCCTATTACTCCACCAAGATGATCACGACCGGCATCGTCTATAACACCTCCGCCGCCATGAAGCCTGAGGGCTGGCAGGATCTCAGCAAGCCGGAGGCCAAGGGCCTCGTCACCATGCCGAGCCCGCTGACCTCGGGTGCGGCTCTCATTCACGCTCAGACCCTGACTGGCATTGATGGCCTCGGCTGGGACTATTACAAGGCGCTCGCGGAGAACGGTGCTACGGCTGCCGGCGGCAATGGCGGCGTCTTGAAGGCGGTTGCGACCGGCGAGAAGGCCTATGGCATGCTCGTCGATTTCATGGCGATCCGCGAGAAGGCCAAGGGCGCGCCGGTGGAATTCGTCTTCCCGGCCGAGGGCGTGTCTGCCGTGACCGAGCCCGTCGGCATCCTGAAGACCGCCAAGAACGTCGAGGCGGCGAAGAAGTTCGTCGACTTCCTGCTGTCCGAGGAAGGCCAGAAGGCGGCGGTGAAGATGGGCTATATCCCGGCCCGCAACGGCGTGGCGCTGCCTGCGGGCTATCCGGCCCGCGAGACGATCAAGGTGCTGCCGGTCAATGCGGCCGAGGCCGTGAAGAACTCCGACGCGGATCTCAAAACCTTCTCCGGCATCTTCGGCACGAACTGATCCCGGGAATGCTTGAACGCAACGATGCGCGCAGCCGGCCCCGCTGGCTGCGCCTTTCCTTTCACGGCCGGACGATGGGCGCGCCCAAGGTGCGGGCAGGGGCGAGCCCCGCCGCCGAGCCGCGCTGGCTGGTGCCCTTCGTTCTCGCCTGCCTGTTTCTCCTCTGCCTGCTGCCGCTCTTCAGCCTGGCGAAGGCCGGCTTTGCCGGGCTTATTTCGGGCCGGTCGATTGGCGTGCTGACGGAACCTGCAACCTTTGCCGCCCTCCGCAACACGCTGATAACCGCGACCGGCGGCATGGTCGTCTCCGTTGTCATCGGCGCGCTCTTCGCCTTCTCGGTGGCGCTGACGGATGTGCGCGGCAAGCTTGCGCTCAGCTTTGCCTTCATGCTGCCGATGATGATCCCGCCGCAGGTGACGGCGCTTGCCTGGGTGGAGATGACCGGGCCGGCGAGCCCGCTGTTAAAGACGCTCGGGATCGCGCCGCCGCTCGGCAGCCCGCAGCCGCTCTATTCGCTGGCAGGCATTTCGCTGCTTCTCGGCGTCCAGCATGCGCCGCTGGTTTTCCTGGCGCTGAAAGCCGGGCTTTCCGCAACGCCGCGCGACGGGGTGGAGGCGGCACGGCTTGCCGGGGCCACGCCATTCCGTGTCTTTCGCGACATCGTCGCGCCGCTGTCGTTGCCGGGACTGATTGCCGGTGCGGCGATTGCCTTCGTCTCCGGCGTCGGCAATTTTGGCATTCCGGCGATCCTCGGCATTCCCGCGGGCATCGAGGTGCTGCCGACCCTGATCTATACGCGGCTCGCCAGCTTCGGCGCCGGCACCTTCGGCGAGATCGCGCTGCTCTCCAGCCTCATCGCCATGATCGCGGCTGCCGGGCTGATCCTGCAGCAGAAGGCGCTTGTCGGCAGGGATTACCGCATCATCGGCCTTTCCGGGGCGAATGCCGCCTTTTCGCTCGGCCGCTTCCGCCCGGTCGTCGAGCTGGTCCTCGTGGCGATCTTGCTTCTCGTGCTGGTCGCACCGCTCGCCGCTCTTGTCGCGAGCTCGCTGGTGCCGGCCTATGGCGTGCCGCTTAACCTTCAGACGGTGTCGCTGCGCGCTTACGAAGAAATTCTCTTCCGCCAGTCGATGACGCTGAAGGCGCTTGGCAATTCGATGTTCCTTGCAGCAACGGCCGCATTCGGCCTGCTCGCCGTCTCGGTGCCATCAGCCTATCTCATGACGCGACGCAAAGGGTGGCTTGCCAATACGCTCGGCATCCTCATCGAGATCCCCTATGCGCTGCCGGGCATCGTGTTGGCCGTCGCCTTCATCCTTACCTTTGCCGCACCTCTGCCGATCCTCAAGGTCTCGCTCTATGGCACCATCTGGATCATCCTGGTTGCCTACTTCTCCTCGTTCCTCGCCGTCAGCCTCAAGCCGGTGATGAGTGCTTTCCTGCAGATGGACCCATCGCTGGAAGAGGCGGCGCGTCTCGCCGGTGCTGGCTTCTTCAGGCGGATGTCCGACGTGATCCTGCCCTTGGTAGCGCCGGCCGCGGGTGCGGCGATCATCCTCGTCTTCCTGATTGCCGCCAATGAGCTGACGGTCTCGGCGCTGCTCTGGTCGGCCGGCACCCAGACACTCGGCGTCGCCATCTTCAATCTCGACGACAGCGGCTCGTCGGACCTGGCCGCAGCCCTTTCCGTGCTCGTGGTCGTCATGGTCGTCATGCTGATGGCCGCGCTCGAGGCTCTCGCAAACTATCTCCCGGAAGGCGTGCTGCCGTGGCGCAACTGATCCTCAATCACGTCACCAAGCATTTCGGCGGCGGCCGGCCGGCGGTTTCCGATGTGTCGCTGACCGTGCGGGAAGGCGGCTTCCTGGCGCTGCTCGGGCCTTCCGGCTGCGGCAAGACGACGGTGCTGCGCATGATCGCCGGCTTCGAGCAGCCCAGCGATGGATCGATCGATTTTGGCGAAAGACGGCTTTCGGATGCTGCACGGGCGCTGCCGCCGGAGCGGCGCAACATGGCGATGGTGTTCCAGTCCTATGCGCTCTGGCCGCATATGACGGTGGCCGAAAATGTCGGCTATCCGCTGAAGGTCCGCGGCATTTCGGGCTCGGCGTGGCAAAGGAGCGTCGCCGATGCTCTGGCGCTGGTGAAGCTCACCGACTATGCCGACCGCCGGCCGGCAGCCCTTTCCGGCGGCCAGCGTCAGCGCGTGGCGCTGGCCCGCTGCCTGGTGACCTCACCGGATGTCGTGCTGCTCGACGAGCCGCTCGCCAATCTCGACCAGCACTTACGCAAGTCGATGGAGGAGACCTTCCGCATCTTCCACGAGCGCTCGGGCGCGACGATGATCTATGTGACGCACGACCAGGCGGAAGCCATGGCGCTCGCAACCGATGTCGCCGTCATGTCCGAGGGGCGGCTGATGCAGATGGCGCCGCCGGCCGAGATCTACGCAAGACCCGAAGGCGCCGTCGTCGGCGGCCTGATCGGCCGCGGCTCGGTGCTCAAGCTCGCCGTGCCGGAGGGCGCGCCACGGGCGCTCGAATGGTCGCTGCTGCGGTCAGCGCTTGCCGGCGTCCGCATGGAAGGCGCGGGCGATGGCGCCGTGCGCGACGTCCTCGTGCGCCCGGAACATGTGCGCCACGACGGCGAGGGCATGGCGCTCCGCGTCGTCTCATGCGTGTTCGAAGGCGAGCGTTTTGCCCTGACCTTGGCTTTGCCGGACGGTCAGTCATTGAAGGCCTATGGCGACAGGGCGATCATGCCGGGAGACACGGCGCGCTTCGTGATGAGCCAGGGGTGGCGGCTCTAGGTCGGGTTGGCGTCAGTCGCAATCGGGTTTGTCGAGTTCGACCTCGAACTGGCGCGGGCCGACAACGCCCGGCTTTGCCGGCAGGCCGACGATCCTTGCGATCACCGTGCATTTGCCGGCGACGACGGCATAACGGTCGCGGCCCTGGCTGATGACCTTGTCGATCGGGTGTTTGGGAACGGCGACGGCGACCGCGTTGATGACCGCGTTCAGTTCGCGGGCACGCTGAAAATTCGGCGCAAGGGCGGCAGTGGCCTGACCGGTGGCAAGGACGAGGACGAGGCAGGCGACGGCGGATCGGGCGAACATGGCAAGCTCCTGTTTGAAAGAGGCAAGCATGATCGCCCGGCAGATTCAAGGACAGCGATCGGCCGGGCCGTCGATGGGAACGGTTCGTTGACAGGGGGTGATCCGAAGACGATCCTCGGCCAGCTTCGCCTCCAGCCTCTCGAACGGTCCGATGACATCCGAAACGCCGATACAGGAAACGCCGCTTGCGGGCGGGAACGTCAATGCCGGCGTCGTACGCGTGGGCGATACGGTGCGCCGCGCCACGCGCCCTGAGAGCGCGACCGTTCACCGGCTGCTCCTCCGTCTCGAGGCAAAGGGCTTTGCGGGATCGCCGCGGTTCCTGGGCCTCGACGGCCAGGGACGAGAGATGCTGAGCTTTGTTGAAGGCGATGCCGGTGTCTCTTCCGACATCTGGCTTTGCGAGGATGCGCTGATTGCCGCAGGGCGGCTGCTTCGCGCCTATCATGACGCGACGGCCGAATTCGACTTCGGCGCGGCGGATCGCTGGGCCTTTAGATATCCGGATCGGCGTCGATGGGAGGTCATTTGCCACAATGATTTTGCGCCGTACAATCTCGTTTTTCGGGCCGGCGAACCGGTGGGGATCATCGACTTCGATCTCGCCGGTCCCGGGCCGCGGCTGCGAGACCTTGCCTATCTCGCCTATTGGACCGTGCCGCTTTCCTTCCATTCCGATGACTTGAAGGCCGCGGCGCTGGCGGATCTCGATGATGGCAGCCGGCGGCTGAAACGGCTGTGCGCGACCTACGGTCTTGCCTCGGACGATGCGTTGCTTGGGATGGTCGCCGATGTGCTCGGGCATATGGGCGACGAGGCGGCGATGCTGGCAATGATCGGCGCGGCCGCGACCGAGCGGCTGAAACGGGACGGGCATCTCGATCACTGGCGGCGAGAGCGGGACGCCTTCGAGCGCTATAGGACACTATTGTCCCGAAACCTTGTCTGACGACCGGCGAAGCGGCAGGGCAAGCCGATAGCGCTCGCGAAAAAGAATTTTTGCCTACTGAAATAAACCATTGAGTTAAATGAAACTGGTTGTTATAAACAACCGGTGTTCCGCTTTTATGCGGTTGAGGAGGAACGGGGCGGTCGCCTCATCGACAGGAGGATAAGATGAAGCTTTATCAGGGCATGGGACCGAATTCGTATCGCGTGCGCATCTTCATGGCGGAGAAGGGGATCTCGCTGCCGATGGTGGATGTCGATTTCGCCAAGGGCGAGCACAAGGCGCCGGAGTTTCTCGCGGTCAATTCGCTCGGTCAGATCCCGGTGCTGGAACTCGACGACGGCACTGTTATCACCGAGAGCGTCGCGATCTGCCGCTATCTCGAGGAGACCACGCGCGAGCCGCAACTCTTCGGCCATGACGCCGTCAGCCGCGCCAAGGTGGAGATGTGGAACCGGCGCGCCGAACTGGTGATCCTCGGCACCGTCGGCAATGTGGCGCTGCATTCGGACGCGTTCTTTGCCGAGCGGCTGACGCAGTTTCCGGCCTTTGCCGAGACCGAGCGGGCGGCGGTGCCGCAGAAATGGGGCTGGCTCGACGATGAGCTCTCGGATGGAAGGCCGTTCCTGGCAGGCGACGAATTCTCGATCGCCGACATCACCGCAGGGGTCACCGCCTGGCTCTGCGAGGTCTTCGGCATGGAAATCCCGGCTTCCGCAAAAAACGTCCAGCGCTGGCTGGAGCGGGTGCGTTCGCGGCCGAGTTTTGAGGCCTAAGGGACAGCCTGTGGCAGGGGCGGTTTCGCGCAGTCTTAGGGTGGCGAGATCGGCCCCTCATGCGGCCTGCCGGCCACCTTCTCCCCGTTGTCGCGGGGAGAAGGTGGGACGTGGCGGCCGCTCGTTCCTTCGGCCAATGTGGCAGCCGCGTTGCCCGTCGGCAGGTCTCGACCTGGGAGCCGGCCGTCGTCCGCGTTCCCTCTCCCTGCAGGCGGGGAGAGGGTCAGGGTGAGGGGATGGCATGCGCCATAGCATTGATTATTTTGTAGATTTCCCCATTCTGCAGACGAAACCCAACGACCGAATTCTCGCCTCTGCGCCCCCGCTAAAATTCATATGTGGATAGGCGCGTCGCCCTTTTTGCTTGCCTTCTCCATGGCTTTTTTCAATTCCTAAAATACAAGCTGCCCGATTCGCCGCTGCCGGGCGCCTGCAAGGCGCTGGCTCTAGGAGACAAGCCATGACCGATTTCAAGAAGCCCACGATCACCGAAATGCGCCCGAAGATCACCGTGATCGGGGTCGGCGGCGGTGGCGGCAACGCCATCAACAACATGATCAACGAAGGGCTTCAGGGCGTCGATTTCGTGGTCGCCAACACCGACGCGCAGGCGCTCGCCATGTCGAAGTCGTCGCGCATCATCCAGCTCGGCGCCGCCGTGACCGAAGGCCTCGGCGCGGGCTCGCTGCCGGATGTCGGCCGGGCGGCGGCGGAAGAATCGATCGACGAGATCATGGATCACCTCGGCGGCACGCATATGTGCTTCGTCACCGCCGGCATGGGCGGCGGTACCGGCACGGGCGCGGCCCCAGTAATTGCGGCGGCGGCACGCAAGGCCGGCATCCTTACGGTCGGCGTCGTCACCAAGCCCTTCAGCTTCGAAGGCAAGCGCCGCATGGAAACGGCCGAGCAGGGCATCGAGCGGCTGCGCGAGGCGGCCGATACCGTCATTGTCATCCCCAACCAGAACCTCTTCCGCATCGCTGACGCCAAGACCACCTTTGCCGATGCCTTCGTGATCGCCGACCGGGTGCTCTATTCGGGCGTTGGCTGCATCACCGACCTGATCGTCAAGGAAGGCCTGATCAACCTCGACTTCGCCGACGTGAAATCTGTCATGAAGGGCATGGGCCGGGCGATGATGGGCACCGGCGAGGCGACCGGCGAGGGCCGCGCGCTGAAGGCGGCCGAAGCCGCCATCGCCAACCCGCTGCTCGACGAAGTGTCGATGCGCGGCGCCCGCGGCGTGCTGATCTCGATCTCCGGCGGCATGGACATGACGCTGTTCGAGGTGGACGAAGCCGCGACCCGCATCCGCGAAGAGGTCTATGACGAAGCCGACATCGTCGTCGGTTCGATCTTCGACCGTACGCTCGACGGTACCTTCCGCGTGTCCGTCGTTGCGACCGGCCTCGACGGCGCGCGCTCATCCGCCAACCCGGCCGGTGCCGCCGTCGGCCAGCCGGCGGCTGAACCTGCACCGACCCGCACGCTGCAATAGCATTCGCATCCATCGCCTGCTTCAAGGACCCTCCCGATGTGATGACGCCATATCGGGAGGGTCCTTGCGTTTGGAGGCTCGAATGAGCGACGAGGGTGTGCCCGCCGATGAGGCGGCAAAGCACCCGCCAGCGGCACCAGGCCGTGCGGCGAGAGCGGTGATGGCGGCTGAGGCGGTGCTTGCGGAACGCTTTCCGCAGGCGATCTTTGCGATCGTCGCGGGCTCGATCCTGCGCGGCGAGGGTACGCAGACCTCGGATATCGACCTGGTGGTGCTGCACGAGGCCCTGCCGGCCGCCTGGCGGGAAAGCTTCCATTTCGACGATTTTCCGATCGAGGCCTTCGTGCACGACTTCGAGACGCTCAACTGGTTTGTCGACCAGGATATGGCGGGCGGTTGCCCGGTGCTTGCGGACATGGTGGCGGGCGGCGTTGCTATCGGGCCTGAGCGGGCGCGTGCCGAAGCGCTTCAGGCCGGGGCGCAACAGCGCCTGGAACGAGGGCCGGCGCCGCTGACGCCTGAGATACGCGACCGACTACGCTACCAGATCACCGATCTGGTGGATGATCTGCGCGATGCACGCCCGGCCGCCGAGATCCGCGCCATTGCCGCCGAACTGACGAAGCCGCTCGCCGATCTGATGCTGCTTGGCCGCGGACGATGGTCTGGGCGCGGCAAATGGCTACCGCGGTTGCTCGTCCGGGCGGACGCGTCGCTTGCCGAAAGCTTCGACACGGCATTGCGCCACGCGGGCGCAGGACAGGCAGCAGAGCTGATCCGGCTTGCCGAGCTGGAACTGGCGCCGCATGGCGGGCCGTTGTTTGCCGGGGACCGTCGGACGGCGCCGCCGGATGCCCGGCGTCCTGGTCTTCTCGCGCAGTGAATGCGCCGGCTCGTGGGATGGCCGCCTCCGATGCCTTGGGCGCGGGTGGGGACATGATCTGTTTGCGAGGAACCGCCGGGACGCTTCAACACGAGCGCCGGCGCCCGCAGGGCTGACGGCCAAGTTCTGGGTGAGCCAACAGCTACGGCGAGTGCAGAGGCGAGGCCTTTGGCCTTCACTTGCTGCGCGGAGGGCGTGGCTCCCGGCGCTCAGCCTCCTCGACCACGGAGAATGGAAGCTCCTCGTACATCGAGCGGTTGAACTCGGCGAAGCTCAGCCTGCCATCGATGAACACTTTGAAGTAGCGCCGGCAGACGTCCTCCGCCATTTCTTTCCGGCTGGAATAGGGCGTTCCCTCAAGCGCATTGTCCTTTAGGTCGGGCAGGTACTCCGATACGCATGCCTCTACATATTGCCGCTGCGCGCCCGGGCGCTTGCGCAACGCGGAGATCGTCCACTCATATTTGGAATAGCTCATATATTGCTCGGTTCGCGGCGCGAACAGGACGATGGCGATTGCGCACAGCAGAGCGACAAACATGCCGCCGGCGACGAGACGAAAGTCCATTTATTCAATCGTATAAATTGTTGCTCATGCCTATGTAAGACAACTTTAACGGTTAGCAAGAGGCGCGCTTACGCGTCGAGTGGTTTCACGAAATGTTCCTCCCCCATTTGGGGGAGGAGGCTACGGGAAAACCACTTTCGTGCTTGGACCGTTCTCCGATCGTTCGGTGTCTATTAGAGGTTGCGAAATTGGGCGCTCCCAATTGCGCCCTCAGCCGGAGCGGGGACGGGCGGGCAGGGCACGATCGGTGGCGGGGCTATGTCGCTGCGCCTGCGGGGCAGCTGCCAGAGACGCCTGGGATGGAAACGGTAACGGTCGGCGGGCCACGACCGATGTCCTTCGCGCCAACTGGACAAAGGCAATCCCTGTGGTGGCGCTTCGAGCGCGAGTGCCGTCTTCAGCCAGAGATGGGGAGAATGGAGAGGTGTCGCGCCGGGCCGGAGCATCGTTCTGCTACCGGCAGCGCGATCAGCGGGAGGTTCTTAAAGGGCGGCCAGCTGTTCGGCTGTTGCAACGATCTGCGTGTTGCCAAGCGAATGATCGGCATATTTGAACACCAGGATGCTCATGACTGAGGCGACAAGGGCTACCAGGATGATGCGCATGGCGTTGCTCCGACTTCCTTCTTGCCTGGCCTTGATCCTTCGTTGCGCCGGGCGGTGATCGATCCGGAAGCCCTGTGCTTTCCGGTCAAAGGCCTTCCGGCCTTTTGTTGAACCTGTTCTAGCAAATGGGCGGGGCCGACTATTGTTCCCGTGGGGACAGCGGGAAATCGCGGAGGAATGCAGCTTTTCGGTGTGCTCCAGCCCGTCCTAGGCCGGAGATTTCCCCGGGGAGCTACACGCCGTGTTGAAGCGGTAGCGCGAGAACGACGGATCGGAGTTGCGGCCGGCCACCGAGAAGTTCAACGGGCGGGTGAAGCGGCGCAGCCGTGTGAATTCGGACGCGTGAGGAGCGCTTCGCATCTCCTCGGGCTTCTGGACCTTCGATGTCGATTTGAAGAGATGGCCGCCGAACGGCTCTAGTGGCCGAGGATCCAGAAGACGACGCCGAACAGCACGATGAATGCGCCGACGGCCAGCAGGAAGCGGGCCATGCCGGTGTTGGTGTCCTTCGTGCCGACGAGACAGTACCAGAGGTGATCGTTATCCATTCCTGACGCTCCATCGAAAGGCGCTGCTGCCGCGCCCGCGCGACCCACCATACACGCAAAGGTCGTCGCGGCACCTGGATGATTGCGTGTCCTCGTCGCCGGACCGAGATCGGTGGAGGACGCGTGCCGTTGGCGGACACGGCATGTCCATGCCGCTGTCGCCATCGACTGCCTGCTTATCCCTCCGCCTCCGCCGTTTCGGCCGCTGCCGGCTTTTTCGCCAGCGCCAGGTTGGCGGCGGCCGCTTCCGCCTCGGCTGCACCGGCAGCGCCGGAGCGCACGGTGACGGCGTTGGAGGCGAGGTCGAGGCCGGCTTCGCGCAGCGCCGGCAGCAGGCGCTTCATCGACTCGCGCTGCAGGATACTGGGGTTGCCGGGGCGGGCGGTGAACTTGAGGCGCACGACGAGCGAGTTTTCGGTGACGTCCTGGATACCTTGCATCTTCAAGGGCACCAGGAATTCGCCGCCGATCTCGGGATCCTCCAGCATGGCAAGGCCGACCTTCTTGATGGTCTTGCGGATTTTCTCGGGGTCGGCATCGCGCTCGAATTTCAACTCGAACTTCACCGTGCTCCAGTCGCGGCTGAAATTGGTGACCGCCTGAAGCTGGCCATAGGGGATCGTGTGGATCTGGCCGTTCTGGTGGCGCAGCCGGAGCGAGCGCAGCGAGATGCGCTCGACCGTGCCCTTGAGCTTGCCGGTATCGACATATTCGCCGACGCGGAAGGCATCGTCGGCGATGAAGAAGATGCCGGAGACGACGTCCTTCACCAGCGTCTGCGAGCCGAAGGAAAGGGCGAGGCCCAGCACGCCGAAGCCGGCGATCAGCGGCGCAATATTGATGCCGAGTGCGGAAAGGATGACGAGGCTGGTGACGGCGAAGATACCGCCGAAGATTAGGTTGCGGACGAGCGGCAGGATGGTCGAAATCCGGCTTTGCTGGTGGACCACCGTATCGTCCTCGCTGTCGCCGGGCAAAGCGAGGCGGGCGGTGGGCGCGAAGGCCTCGAAGCTCTTCCAGAGGAAACTGCAGATCACCCAGCTCGCGACCACCGCAAGGCTGATGCGCTCGAGGATGACGATCCAGCCGATGGCACCGGCCGTATCATGCTGGACGAGCACCGGGCGCCAGAGCGTGATAATCAGATGCAGGCCGATCAGCCAGATGGCGCCGGCAAGCGCCGTCTGGACGCTGCCCGAAATCGCCGCGTGCAGCGCGTGGGAGGCCGGCGTGCGCCGGCGCTCGGCGGCAGCCCCCGCCAGCGAATGGATGCCGAAGGCAAGGATCGGAAGCGCGAGCAGGATGATCTGTGTCGTGCCGCCGGCAAAGCTCCAGGCGGCGCTGTTCGGGCTGCCGGCAACGATGACGCTCATCAGCCAGAGCACGATGGCGCTTGCCGCATAGAATTCGGGCACGCCGAAGGCGATGGCGCGGCGCACCGGGCCTGGGTTTTCACCGGCAAACACCGTGCGGATATCGCCGGCGCCGGCGATGAACCAATAGAGTTTCAACAGCGTCAACAGGGTCACGCCGATCAACAGCCAGCCATCGGTTGCAGCATTCTCCAGTCCGCGCTGGTGGGCAAAGCGCAGGCTGGCGCCGAGGATGGCGCCGATCGCCCCATAGGCGGTCAGCATGTTGGCGTGGAAGCGCGGGTGGGCGATATCGAGCAGGCGGATCTCGGGCCGCGTCGGCGCAAACAGGAAGCGGGCGCCGACTGCATAGACCACGGAGGCGAGGGCGATGGTGATGAGGGCGTGGGCGAGTTCGGCAGAGGCAGTGGCCGGCGTCAGGAACAGGCGGGCAACGGCATGCGCGGCCACGGCGATGATCGCCAGATAGGCGATGTCGAAGCCAAGCCGGATCAGCGAGGCGCGCATGCGGTGGAGCAGATCGACCACTTCGAACGAGGCGCCGAACAGCCGGTGGATGAGGAGCCGGCTGGCAAAGGCGGCGGCAAGGCCGGCTGCGACGGCGAGCAGGGCCACGGCTGTTACCGAAACCACCGACCAGCCCTCGGCGCGGATGCCTGCCGCAACGTCAGCCATCACCCCGGCGATGCCGGACATACCGGCAACGCCCATCTGCAAGCCATTGACAAAACGAGCGGAAAGCGTGTCGAGCGTGTCCGGCTGATCGGGCGAGGACGTTGGTTCAGGCGTCGTGGTTGCGGGTGCAGCCTGATGCGTGGCCGCGCCCCCCGACGCGGGCGCCGGTGCCGCGACGCCAGCGCCAGCGGGCGTCGTCGTTTCGCCCGAGGCCTGCGCCGCAGCGTCGCGCCACTCGACGGTCACCGACCCGCCGGCCTTGGCGGCGGCGCGCAAGGTCTCCTCGATCTCGGCAGCACTCTGGCCGGGTGTAAGGATCACGGTGACCGGCGGAGGCGTCGTCTCGGCGAGTGCGGGCAGGGCGAGGGTCAGGACGAGAACGAGGCCCGCCAGCAGATGGCGGCAGAAGAAGTGGAAACGCAGCATGAAATTCATCCATCAAAATCGGTTGTCCGCCCTGCGGCCTTGTCCATCACATTACATAACGTTCTAAAATTCCAATCGAATTTTGTGGGGCGGGATGGGGACTGGGCCGCGCCAGGGCCGCCGCTCACCAAGGGTTGCCCTGCGCCGAAGCTGCCCCCTCACTGTCCTGCCGGACATCTCTCCCCGCCAAGCGGGGAGAGAGACGCTGGGCGGACGCTCCGGTGCCAGGTCCTCCGGCCTACTTCGTCGTGTAGCCGCCATTCACCAGGATCGTCTGGCCGGTCATCCACCAGCCGTCGGAGACGAGGAAGCGGATGTAGGGGACGATGTCCTCGATGTCGGTGAGGCCGGTCCTGGAGAAGGCCGAAAGGGCCGATGCGGTTTTGTGATAGGCGACGGCGTCGGCGCCTTCGGCCGGGTAGAAGAAGGGCGTATCCATCGGGCCGGGTCCAATCGCGGTCACGGAGATGCCGCGCGCGCCGAACTCCTTGGCTGCTGCCCGGGTGAAGTGCTCCACCGGCGCCTTGGTGCCGGCATAGGCCGCATAGAAGGGCGTGAAGGCGCCGAGCAGCGAGGTGACCAGCGTGCAGACCTTGCCGTTGTCGCTGACATGCCTGCCGGCCTCGCGCAGGAAGAAGAATGCGGACTTCGAATTGACCGCGCTCATCTCGTCGTATTCGGCTTCGGTGATCTCGACGAAGGGCTTTTTCAGCACCTTGCCGACGGTGTTGACGGCGATGTCGATGCTGCCGAGCGCCGCCTTGGCGTCGGCAAAGAGCTTTTCGACATTGGCGGCGCTGGTGAGATCGCCGGAGAAGGCGTGGGCCGCGGCACCGGTCGCCTTGATCGCCGCCACGGTTTCATCGGCTGCCGCCTTCGTTGCCGCGCTGTTGTAATGGATCGCGACGCCACGGGCGCCGTGTGCGGCAAGATCGCGTGCGAGCAGGCCGCCGAGGTTCTTCGCGCCGCCGGCGATGAGGGCGGTTTTGCCGTTGATGCTGTGGTCTGCCATGGGTTTCTCCTGTTGTGCGCCTGATGGCGGATGCTTTCGTTCGGCGGGCCGGGCTACGCATTTGCCCGAGATCGCCCCGCTCTCCAGTACGGGCCGCCTGTGCGACCGCCGCTCGTTGCGGACGTCGTGTCTCTTGCTTCATAGGGTGCGGGCCTTATCGCCGCCGACGTGAGCGGTCGGTGATGCGACCGGCATCGCGACCAGGAGAATATCGTCGGCGCTGCTGGCATAAAGTCCCCGAACGTGACATGACTTGTCAGGAATTACGAACAATGGGAGTGAGGCGTCGCGCGCCGGCATGGACAGGATCGAGCTTTTCCGCATCTTCACCCGTGTCGTCGAAAGCGCGAGTTTTACCCGCGCGGCCGACACGCTGGGCCTGCCGCGCTCCTCGGTTTCGGCGGCGGTGCAGACGCTCGAAACACGGCTCGGCACGCGACTTCTCCATCGTACCACGCGCAAGGTTGCGCCGACGCAGGATGGGGCAGCCTTCTACGAGCGCTGCCTGCGGCTGATTTCCGATATGGACGAGGCGGAGAACCTGTTTCGCCGCGACACCTCCGGCCCGACCGGACGGCTGCGGGTCGACCTGCCGAGCCGCATCGGCCGGCTGATCGTGGCGCCGGCGCTGCCGGAGTTCCTGGCGCGGTACCCCGGCATCGACATCGATCTCGGCATGACCGACCGGGCGGTGCACCTGATCGAGGAAAGCGTCGACTGCGCACTGCGTGTCGGACCGCGCGAGGATTCGAGCCTGATTGCCCGGCCGTTCGGCACGCTCAGGCTGATCAATGTCGCAAGCCCCGACTATCTCGAGCGCCACGGCACGCCGGAGACGCCCGACGATCTCAGCGCCCACGTCGCGGTCAACTACGCTTCACCCTCGAGCGGCCGGGTGGAGGACTGGGAATGGGTGGAGAACGGCGAGGCGCGCACGGTTTCGGTTGCCGGCCGGGTCAGCGTCAACAGCGCCGAAGGCAGCATCGCCTGCTGCCTCGCCGGCCTCGGCCTGATCCAGATCCCGGCCTATGACGTGATCGATCACATCCGAGAGGGCCGGCTGGTCGAGGTGATGCCGCATCACGTCGCCGCGCCGATGCCGATGGCTTTGCTCTACCCGCACCGCCAGCATCTGTCGCGCCGGCTCAAGGTGTTTGCCGACTGGCTGGAGGGGCTGATGCGGGGGGTGATTGCGGCGTGAGGCGGCGATGCGGTTTGGGCTCGCTTTGTTGGCGCGCTCTAGCTGATCGTCTGATGACACCGCCTGCCGTTCCACGGCAGGAACTCGGATCCGCCGGCATTCCACTTGCCGTCGAATTCGGAGAAATCCGGCGTGAAGGTGACGATCAGCTGGCCGTAGCCGTATTTGTCGCGCCACATGAAGCTTCGGGTGAGATCGCTGCCGTCGCCATCGTCGCCGGTTTCGGCGAGTTCACCGTCGACGGACTGGCCCTGATCGGAAAACACGTATTTGCCGACGACCGTACCATCGGCAGCGGTTTCGAAATGCGTCTCGGCGTCCGAGAGCACGCCGGCGGAGGAAAGCTGGCCGCAATAGGTGCCCGAGGGCGCGGTGCTCGTCTCGCCTGCCATCGCCGCAGAGGCGGATGCGGCCACAAGCAGCAGCGCGGCGGTGAAGGAAAGGCTTGCAGGCAACGCGGCACCTTTGGCGTTTCGGGATGTCGCGGTCTCTCGTGATCGCCTGGCAGCAGCGAGTCGCGACGGTTGTCGTCATGGACAGTCATTCGGGATGCAAAATCAAGATGCTCATGCGTCCAGCGCCGGCGCGGTTCTGACGCTGGCGTCGCCGAACAGGCGTCCCTTCTCGGCGACGAGGAAGCAGGCGAGTATCGGAGCGCGATGTGCTTCCACATCGCGCTCCGAGGCATGTCGTCAGGTCAATCAGCTTGCATCAAAGCCCGCGTGAAAGCTGACGCGCCCTGACGGTACCGGACCTTCGAACGCCTTTGCCATGAAGTATTCGGCCGGAACGCCTTCAAGGCGCAGGGCGGCGTGGTTCTCGAAGCCGAAGCGTTTGTAGTAGTCGGGCTCGCCGAGAACGACGCAGCCCTTGGCGCCGGTCTTTGCAAGGCGCGCAAGGCCTTCGCGGATCAGCCTGCCGCCGGTGCCGCTCTTCTGGTGGTCGGGCCTGACGGAGACGGGGCCGAGACCGAACCAGCCCTTGTCCTTCCCGTCGATCGTGACCGGGGAGAAGGCGACGTGACCGATGATTTCGCCCTGGTCGAGGGCGACCAGCGAGATCGTCAAGGCGCCGGCGTTGCGCAGCGCGTCGATGATTTCGGCCTCCGTCTGGCTGCTATAGGCCATCGGCGCAAAAGCGGCCTTGGTGATCTGCCGGATGGTTGCGATGTCAGTCGCTCGTTCGGAGCGTATGTCGATGGTGGTCATTGTCAAAAACCTGTTCTTGAAACCCTTCAGTCGCGCGCTGTCGACCGCGAACGACGGATATCGTTCGCCGGTGGCGCGGTTTCGCGTCTCGACCGATCGAGACGCTCAGTGGGTGAGAACAAGCTCCAGCATCGACAATTCCTCTGCTCAGTTCAGGCGAGCAGGTTCGGTATAGGGCCAGGCCTTTGCCATGGTCAACAGGCGGCTCTGGTAGCGCAACGCGTTCACGCGGCGGCCGGTTGAGGTCCGTTCCCGCTTCGTCGTTCGCGCCTGTTGCCTGCGTCCTAGTTTTCCTGAACCGAAACGCCGTCCTGGCCGATCTTGATCTCGACGCCCGGCTTCGTCTCTTCCTGGTAGACATAGATGCCGAGGCCGACGACGGCGACGGCAAGCAGGGCGATGACGAGATAGAGGCCGTTTCGGTTCATGCGGAACTCCTTTTTCGCGGTTTCGTCAGGGAAATAGGAGCTTCTCAAGGAAAGACAACGGGATAGCGACGAACATGCGCACGGAGGGTGGCCCGGCCAAGCGACTGAGGGGGCCGATTTGACCACTATGCTGGCGTCTGTGTGGCCGCGCAGGGGAACCTCAGCGCGCCCGCAGCGCCTTCTATTCCTGTGGCGTACAAAGGTTGATTTGCCTGCATTGGTTGATTTTCGCTAATTGAGGCAAATAGATTGAACGACGCGAATGACCGAATGCGGATGGTGGCCGGAATAATGGTGCTTGGAAGTTTCTACCGAAAAACCTTCGACATGGACCATTCGGACACGAGCGCCGCGGCGTTCTTCTCACGCGTGATCAAGCTCGTGCTCTCCTTCTGGGCGGCCGAGTTCTTCATGACCGGCGGGCTCTGGGTGGTGCTGGGCGTCAATCCGGTCGACTACGCGCCGATCAAGCTCGTCGTGTCGCTGGTTTGCGTGCTGATCACGCTGATGATTTCGCACATCGTGGCGATGATGCGCGCGCGGAACATCGCAGCCCAGGTTTTCGTGTCGGCCGTCCTGTCCATTCTGGCGTCGACGGTTGCAACCACCATCGACTATCACCTGTTCACCTATGTGAAGCCCGCAGTCGGTGTCGACTATACAATCGAGAACTTCTGCTACACGCTGTTTTACGGCGTCTCGCTGTTCTTCGGCTGGTCCTGCTTCTTCATCGCCTACATGTACAATCTGAAGGTCAGCGCGCAGGAGCGCCGGCTGGCGATCTCGCGCGAAGAGGCGCTGACCGCGAAGATGCAGGCGCTCTACTACCAGATCAATCCGCACTTCCTGTTCAACACGCTGAACTCGATCGTCGGTCTGATCGAGGAGGGCGCCTCCTCTCAGGCGAGCCGCGTGGTGCTTTCGCTGTCGTCGTTTCTGCGAAAGACGCTGGAGATGGATCCTCTGCGGGATCTGGCGCTTTCGGAGGAGCTGGCGCTGCAATCGGAATATCTGGCGATCGAGAAAGAGCGGTTCTCCGATCGCATCAGCGTCACGCTCGACATTCCGCAGGAGCTGAGAACGGCGCTGGTGCCGAGCCTGATCCTGCAGCCGCTCGTCGAGAATGCCGTGAAGCATGGGCTCGGGCGCTCGTCCGGCGATCTGAAGATCACGATCAGCGCGTCGCAGGAGGAGGACCGGCTGCAGCTTTCGGTCGACAACGTGTCCGATGCCGGCGAAGTCCTGCCGATGGTCAATCGATCCGGGCTCGGTGTGGGGCTTGCGAATGTCGAAGAGCGTGTCAAGGCGCGCTTCCCCGAGGGCGGTTCGCTCATCGCCGGACCGGTCTCCCCGGCCCATTTCCGCGTGACCCTGACCATGCCGTTGAGGGCACCCGCCGCCGATCGGCTTGCCGATGCTGCCATCAACGCCGCGCCGGCCGTGACGGCCTGAACGGGGTGCGACAATGGCTGGCGCGCGCCCCTGGGAGGCGCGCGACGGGAGTAACAGGGGTGGCTCGCGTTCAGACCGAACGCGTCAGGCCGCCATCCACCTTCAGGTTCTGGCCGGTGATGTAGGCGGCACCATCAGAGGCGAGGAAGGCGACGGTGGCGGCGATCTCGGCGCTGGTGCCGTAGCGCTTCATCGGCACGGCATCGCGGCGCTCTTCGGTCGCCGGCAGGCTGTCGATCCAGCCGGGCAAAACGTTGTTCATGCGCACATTGTCGGCCGCATAGGTGTCGGCGAAGATCTTGGTGTAGGAGGCAAGACCGGCGCGGAAGACGGCGGAGGTCGGGAACATCGGCGAGGGCTCGAAGGCCCAGGCGGTGGAGATGTTGATGATCGCGCCCGCCTTCTGCTTCTGCATGATCGGCGTGACGAGGCGGACCGGGCGGATGACGTTCATCAGGTAGACGTCGAGGCCGGTGTGCCACTGCTCGTCGGTGATTTCGAGGATCTGGGCGCGCGGGCCATGGCCGGCGCTGTTGACCAGCACGTCGATCCGGCCCCATTTTTCCATGGCCGCATCGACAAGACGCTTCAGGTCGTCGTTCGACTGGTTGGAGCCGGTGATACCGATGCCGCCGAGCTCGGCGGCGAGCGCCTCGCCCTTGCCGGAGGAGGAGAGGATCGCAACCTTGTAGCCGTCGGCTGCCAGACGCCTGGCGCTCTCGGCACCCATGCCTGAGCCGCCGGCGGTGATTACGGCCACTTTTTCGACTGCCATTTTACCAATCTCCTCATCCATATTCGTGGAATGCCGCTTTCGCGGGTGCTGCCATTGAAATACCATCTCCTCCATGCGACGACGAAGCAATTTCGCTTTCATATGGCAGTAGAAAAACTATCCGATGAGTGATGCACCGGGAAAGCTCCCTTCGCTGAATGGGGTGAAAGTGTTCGAGGTGGCCGCGCGCCACCTGAACTTTCGCCTCGCAGCCGAGGAACTGGGCGTGACGCAAGGGGCCGTCGCCCAGCAGATCCGCGGGCTCGAGGCCGAGCTTGGGGTCAAGCTCTTCGAGCGGTTGCCGCGCGCGCTGGCGCTGACCGGCGAGGGGCGCGCCTATATCGCCGATGTCAGGCGGGCGCTGGAGATCATCGCGCGGGCGACCGACGGGCTGAAGCCCCAGCCGGTGCGGCTGACGATCAGCACCACGCCGTCCTTCGCGTCGCGCTGGCTGATCCCGCGCCTGCCGGATTTCACCGCGCGGCATCCGGATCTCGACCTGCATATTCTGGCGACCGACCGCATGTCGAGCTTCCAGGCCGATGGCGTTGATCTCGCCGTGCGCTATGGGCGGCCACCCTTCGGGCCGGGGCTTGCGGTGGAACTGCTGTTCGAGCAGGAGATCGTCGCGGTCTGCAGCCCGATGCTGCTTGCCGGGCGGCCGGCGCCGAAAACCGCCGAGGAACTGGCCAGCTACACGCTGCTGCACGACGCCCATAATTTCTGGCCGGAGTTCATCGAGCGGCATTTCGGCGGCAGCCGGCAGGCCTCGTTCAAGGGCATCAGCTTCAACCAGACCTCGCACGCGATCGAGGCGGCGACGGCAGGCCAGGGGATCGTTCTTGCCAACCGCGATTTCGTCGCGCGCGATCTCGCCGAAGGGCGGCTCATCCGGCTGTTCGAGGGCTCGATGACTGGGCCCTCGGACTTCTATCTGGTCTGGCCGCGCTACCGAAAGTCGCTCAGCCTTCAAACTGTGATCGCCTGGCTCAGTGACGAGGCGAAAAAGGAGCGGGGAGGCCCGACCGATCGGGATCCTGCAAATGGGTGGCGGAGCGAGGGTTCCTGATCCGCGATCAGCGACGCAGCGCCGTGTCGAGCCGGTAGAGCAGGGCGTGAAACGCGCCTTTGCTGGGCTTTCGTCCCGGCAACTTGCCGACGATGCCTCGGATTTCCGTCGATGCGAGCGCGATCAGCTGCCGGAGTTCCGTTTCGGTGGCGGCTGCCTCGTCGGCTGTTCCGATCGACAGCGCCTGGATGGCGTAGGCGGCGGGGCCGAGCACATGGTTGATCTGGTGCGGCGTCTCGATCGGGTGGGTATAGGGCGCACCGGCCGCAGCAATGGCCGCGCGGGCGGCAGCCTTGGCGGCGGGATCGTCAACCGCGCGCGTCGCTGCCTGGGCGCCCCAGGCGGCTTTGCGCAAGACGGCCGTGCGCGGACCACCCTCGGCAAAGGCGACAGCCGCGGCGATCGCCTCGCGCGGCCGGGTATCGCCCGGCACCGCCGCCTCGAAGACCGGCAGCGCGCGCGCGGCGCACAGGACCGCCCAGCGGGTAATATGGCGCAGGTCGTCTTCGGTCAGGAGCGGTGGTGGGGCTTCGTCGGTCATGGGGTGCTCATGGTGAACAGGCCGAATGCATATCATGCGGTCGCCACGTGACAAGCCGATCGGTTGTATAGAGGGCGCAGGTTGCATCCCTTCATAAACGCCATATCTTTCACCGCCGAGCCATTTGCAGCCGCAAACTCAGGAAAAGGGAGGCTCCATGCCGGCCGTCGGTTCCGATTATGGCGATGTCGTTGCCTGGCGGCGCGACATTCATGCCCATCCGGAGTTGGACGGCGGAGTTCGTGCGTTCCAAACTCGCCGCGTTCGGATGCGACGAGGTCGTGACCGGCATCGGTCGGACGGGCGTCGTGGGCGTTATCCACGGCCAGAAGCGGTCGAGCGGCAGGGTGATTGGCCTGCGGGCGGATATGGATGCCTTGCCAATCGAGGAGGCGACCGGGGCCGCCTGGGCGTCAAGGACAACGGGCGTCATGCACGCCTGCGGTCATGACGGCCACACGGCGATGTTGCTGGGGGCCGCGCGGGAATTGGCCGAGGCGCGAGCATTTGACGGCACGGCCGTGGTCGTCTTTCAGCCGGCCGAAGAGGGCGGCGGCGGTGGCAAGGCCATGGTCGACGATGGCCTTATGGAGCGTTTCGGAATCAACGAGATCTATGCCATGCACACGGAGCCCGGTTTGCCGATCGGGCAGTTTGCCACCGCTTGTGGACCTCTGGCCGCTTCCGCCGATGGCTTTAGGATCAGGATCGACGGCAAGGGCGCACATGGCGCTTCCCCGCACGTCAGCGTCGATCCGCTGGTGGTCGGCGCCAATGTACTTCTGGCCTTGCAGACGATCGTCTCCCGCAACGTCCATCCGCGTCAGTGCGCCGTGGTCACGGTCGGCTGGATGGCAGGAGGCAAGGCCGGCAACGTCATCCCCCAATCGGCCGAGATGGGCGGGACGGCCAGGACCTACGATCCCGGCACGAGAGACCTGATAGAGGCGCGCGTTACCTCCATCGCGCAACGGATTGCCGAGGCCTACGGAGCCAGCGCCACGGTCACCTACAAACGCATGTTTCCGCCGACCGTGAACCATGGAAGAGAGACCGCCTTTGCCGTCAGCGTGGCGCGATCCCTGGTCGGAGACGCGCACGTCAACGACGCCCTGGAGCCGCTGATGGGCTCGGAGGACTTTGCCTTCATGCTCGAAGCGCGCCCCGGCAACATCATGCTGATCGGTAATGGCGACAGCGCGTCGGTGCATGACGCGCGGTTCGATTTCAATGACGATGCCATTCCTTTCGGCGTGGCCTATTTCAGGGCCATCGTGGAGGGCAGAATGCCGCTCTGAGCGATCGGCCGGATGTCCATCGCGCTGCGGCTGCAGCGACGACATCAACGAGGTTTCCTGCCCTCAACGCTCCCAGCCCTCGGTAAACGGAAAGCGTTCCGCCCAGAGCGTCGCGAGCTTCGGATCGGTATCGACGCGGCGGACGATGTCGGCAAGGGTCGGGGCGACCTCGTAGAAGCGGCGGCGGCCGGGTGACCAGCGCGAGGCGGTGGCGACGTAGAGGTCGAGGACCGACAGTTCATCGCCGAGAAGGTATTTGCCCGGTTGCAGTTCCGCGCCCATTCGCTGCCAGCAATGGGCGACGCGGTCGAACACGCGGGCCTTGACGGTTGCGTGGTCCTCTTCCCGTTCGGCGATGCGGGACGGGTCGTCGGTGATCCAGTAGAGCGCGTAGATGGCGGCGGATACGAAGGTCATCCATCGGAGAAACGCCGGCCGTTTTGGGTCGGTTATCGCCGGGGCCAGACGGCTCTGAGGGTGTGCGTCGGCAAGCCAGAGCAGGATCGCGGCGCTTTCGGTCATCAGTTCGCCGGTCGGGAGTGCGAGGGCCGGAACCTGGCGCAGGGGATTGATGCGCGCCAGCCTGTCCGCCTCCTGCTTTCCTTCCCAGGGGGCGTGTTCCTCGACGCGGTAGGGCACGCCGATGAGGCTCAAAACGGCCTCGATCGGAACCGATCCTGAGCCTGAGGCTCCGTAGACGACAAACGGCTCGGCCAATTGCTTTTCTCCTCCTGATCGCGCCGCGACGAATCCGGCCGAAGCCTGGTCGCCCTGCGTCGAGACTGGGGCGGGGCGGCTTTTTCGCGTTGCAGCCGCATAGATCCCCGCTTTCGCGATACAATCAAGGCCCTGAGGTGCAATTGGACGTTTCGCCGCAAATCCCGGTTGCAGCGGGCAGGCGGGCCGATTCCGCTTTCCGCGGCAAGGGGCTCCGGCTCCATCTGCCGGAGCGACGGTTCGTCCGCATGCCGACATTTTGACCGTGCCCGGTTGCTGTTGGCGCGGTTCCAGGCTGAAGCAGGACACGAGGATTGATCCGATGTCGCCAGTCACCGCCGCGTCTCCGACGCTCGATCGCGACCTTCTGCTGAAGGCGGCACAGGAGCGTCTGCTGCGCTCGGAATGGTCGCGGGTGCAGTTGCGATCGTTTCAAGGCGGCGCGCTGCAATCCGCCCTGAAGCATGCGGTCAATGCGTCACCCTACTATCGCGAAACCATTGGCGACCGCTTGGCGCAGGGGGCCGCACTCAAGGATCTGCCCGTGCTGACGAAGCGGGCGCTTATGGAGAATTTCGACCGGATCGTTACCGACCCGAGGCTGAGCCGGCAACTGGTCGAGGGGCATCTCGGCGGACAGTCTTCCGGCTCGCTTCTGCTTGGTGAATACAGAGCCGTTGCCACGGGCGGCACGACCGGCGAGCGTGGGGTCGCGGTCTTCGATCCCGCAGCCTGGCTATCGGCCATCGCCAACATGGTGCGTTTCCAGGCGATCGTCGGCATCGACGAGACGACGCGCAGTGTTGCCATATTCGCCTCGTCGCCGGTCCATATTTCCTACCATATCGGCGTGGAGCTTCGGGCGTTGAGGCCGCCGGCGCCCCGGTTCAACGTGCTGATGCCGATCGAGGAGATCGTGGAGGGCCTCAACCTGAACCAGCCCGAGGTGATCTCGACCTATCCGTCCTTCGTGCGTGTCCTGGTGGGCGAGCAGCAGGCGGGGCGGCTGAAGATCAGGCCGCGGCTTTTCCGAACCAGCGCCGAGACGCTGACGGAGGAGGTGCGCGAGCTTGCGGCCGAGACCTGGCAGGCGGCCATCGCCGACAGCTATGTCTGCACCGAGGCGGGACCCATGGGCCACGAATGCTTGCTTGGCGACGGGCTGCATCTCGCCGAGGACAGCTTCGTCTTCGAGGTGGTGGACGGAGACGACCGCCCGGTACCCGACGGCGTGGAGGGCGCGAAGCTGCTGGTGACGACCCTTGCCAATCGCGCGCTGCCGCTGGTGCGCTACGAGATCTCCGACATCGTGGCGATGGCGACCGAGCCGTGCCGCTGCGGCCTGCCGTTCTGGCGGATCGGGTCGATTGCCGGGCGGAGGGAAGAGACGCTGCGGCTGCCCAGGCGTGGTGGTGGGACGGTCAATGTGCACGCCCACCGGCTTCGCTCGCCGCTGACGGGTGCGGCCGGGGTGCGGCAATTCCAGTTCGTGCAACTGCCGGATGGTCTGGAAATCGCGATCGCCGTGTTTGAAGGCGCCGATGCGGCCGCCGTCCACGCTGCCGTCGAACTGGGCGTGCGTGCGGCACTCGAGGCGGTGGAAGCCGAACCCGCGGAGTTCCGTGTGCGGGTGGTGGATGCGATCGCGCGTTCGGGCGGCGGCGCGAAGCAAAAGCTGGTGGTCTCCGGCGGCGACTAGGAGAGGGCAGGATGCACGCGTGGTGCAATCGCGGCCCGGCTTCGGCCACGCGGCAGCAGGTGGACATTCCGGTGGCCGGCGGGCGGGCAAGCGGCTTATAGTGTTGATAGGCCGGTCCGGGGCCGATATGAAGCCGGCCTCTTGCCCGCGATACGGAGTTTTGAAGATTGAGCGTTGCCTTCACCAAGGAAGAAAGTGCCGAAACCGCCGCCGAAACGTTGCTGCCGGACCGGGCGGTTTCGTCGCATCCGAACCTGGTGACAAAGGCGGGGCTGACGGCGCTGGAGGCGCAGATGCAGGAGGCGCGGGTCGCCTATGAAGCGGCAGCCACGATCGACGACGTGAACGAAAAGCGGCGGCAGCAGGCGGGACCCTTGCGGGACGTGCGCTATCTCTCCGAACGGCTGCGCACCGCACAGCTGATGCCCGAACCTGCCTCCAACGAGATCGTCGCCTTTGGCAGCACGGTGACCTTCAGCCGGGACGACGGGCGGGTACAAAAATACCGGATCGTCGGCGAGGACGAGGCAGACCCCAAGGCGGGATCGATCTCCTATGTCTCGCCGGTGGCACGCATCCTCATGGGCAAGGCAGTGGGCGACCTCGTCACGGTCGGCGACCAGGAGCTCGAGGTCGTGGCGATTTCCTGACCTTTAGCGTTTCGGCTTGATCGCGTGGATTCGTGGCCATTATTATCGTATCCGATTTAATAGTGTCATCTTGACATTCCGCTGTTGCTCGGTATTTATATCGCGTCCGATCTAATTTGGCGGTGCCGGATGATCGGAGGCGCTTGCCGGAGGCAGGCGGCCAAGAGGTTTCCTCGGTTCGTCGGTACGGAGAATGGACATGCACAACACTGGTGACGCTACGCCCGTTCGCGCCTATCGCGAGTTTTCCCGCGTGCTCGATCCCGATGTCTACGAGCCGCTGCCGGATGACTGGCTGATCGGCATCACCGACGTCGTGAATTCCACCGGCGCGATCCGGGCCGGGCGCTACGAGGACGTCAACTATGTCGGCGCTTCGGCGATTGCCGCCATCGGCAATGCGCGCGGCGATTTCGATTTTCCCTTCGTGTTTCGCGGCGATGGCGCGGCCTTTGCGCTGGCGCCCGGTGGCGCGGCAATGGCAGCTTCGGCGCTGCGGCAGCTCGCCGCCTTCGCAAGGGACCGGTTTGGTCTCGATTTGCGCGTCGGCCTGCTGACGGTCCGGGATATCAGGGACCATGGCCAGGATGTGCGCATCGCCCGCTATGCCGCATCGGAAAACGCGACCTATGCGATGTTTGCCGGCGGTGGGCTTAAGTGGGCGGAGCGGCAGTTGAAAGAGGGGCGTTACCTGCTTTCGCCGGAAAGCCATGGAGCCGAACCGGATCTGACCGGCCTTGCCTGCGAATGGCGGCCGTTTCCAAGCCGGCAGGGGCAGATCCTGTCGCTGCTGGCCGAACCCGCCGACGACGTGACGCCCGAGCGCTTTGCCGCCGTGGCGCGCGCGGTGATCGCTGTCTTCGATCAAGGGCCGCGGCAGTCGCATCCTCTGCCTGAGGAAATGGGTGTGCCGAAGGACGCGCGGGTGCGGGTTGCGCCCGAGCGCTGGGCGGGAGTGGCCGCCAGTTCCGATTTTCGCAAATATGACGACGGCCTGCGCCTGACGGTGGATTGCACGACGGAGCAGATCGACCGCATCGAGGCGATCCTTGCGGCCGCCAAGGCGCGCGGCGAGGTGATCTTCGGGCTGCACCGGCAGAGCCACGCGCTGATGACCTGCCTTGTGCCGTCGGCGCGACCGGATGCGCACTTGCATTTTCTCGACGGCATGGACGGCGGTTACGCCAAAGCGGCGGAAATGATGGTGCCGCGTGAGCGCTTGAGTGCCTGATCCGGCCAAGCGGCAAGGGCGGCGGAGAGCCGCCCTTGCGCGTGATGCTGGCCGCTCCAATCGCCGTGCCGGCCTTTGCGCGAGCGATAATCGCGGCAGCGGCAGGCGGGCGTTTCAGCGACCTTCACTATTTCCGGTTTCCGGGCTGACCAGCGCCTAGCAGGTTGTCGCGCAGCTTTGCCACCGACCGCTGCACCGTCTCAAAGTCGTCACCGAGGCCGATCACGTCGGTCAGCGCAGCACCCGGCTCGGCATCCACCACCGCCTGGCCGGCCGGCGTCAGCGTCAGCCGCACCTGGCGTTCGTCTGCGGGATCGCGGCGACGCTGAAGGTAACCGTCAGCCTCGAGCTTCTTCAGGATCGGCGTCAGCGTGTTCGATTCCAGAAAGAGCTTTTCACCAAGCGTGCTCACCGTCTGGTCGTCCTCTTCCGACAGCGCCACGAGGGTCACGTATTGGGTATAGGTGAGGCCCAGCTTGTCGAGCAGGGGCTTATAGGCGCGGCCGAAGGCAAGATTTGCCGAGTAGATCGCAAAGCACAGGAAGTTCGAAAGCTTCTTGCCGCCCTTGGCCGATGCAGTGCCAGGGTCCTTGGCAGTCTTGGACGTGGACATGGGAATCTTTTTTCCTTTTCGTTGTCTGCACTTAATATAAATCGTATCCGATTAAATCGCAATGGTGTTGACGGTACTTCACGCTTCATCTATAAACATCGCATCCGATTAAATCGGATCCGATAAAAAATCAAACAGAGAGGAAATGACATGACCGAGAAGCTTCTTTTCACCGGCAAGACCCACAACACCAGCGGCCGCGACGGCGGCACCATCAGCCAAGACGGCACTTTGGAACTCAAGCTCACCCAGCCGCATCCGGCCGCGGAAAACCTGTTCGGCGCCGCCTGGTCGGCCTGTTACCTGGGCGCGATCGAGCTCGCAGCGCTGCAGCGCAAGGTGAAGCTCCCGGCCGGGCCGCAGGTCGATACCGAGATCGATCTCAACGTCAACGACGGCTCCTATTTCCTGCGTGCCCGCCTGAACGTTCGCCTGGATGGTCTCGACCGCGACGTTGCGCACGACATCATCCACGCCGCCCATGATATCTGCCCTTACTCCAAGGCAGTGCGCGGCAACATCGACGTCGAGACCAATCTCCTCTGATTTCGGCTTAAAAAAACCTATTGATATCACCGGGATGTGCCTGAGCTGGTCACCAGCCGCGGCGCATCCCGATTTCGTTTCAGCAGCGCTCGTTCCTCTACGCATGGCGTCCGGCGGCGGCGGCGGAGGGATTTTCCCGACGGGACCTCACAAGAATGTAATTTGGCCGATCGTCCGCCTTGTTGGTATTTTCGCGCCTTCGCATGTACAGGGGAGCGGCCCTGAGGGGCCGATGGTCGCATGCCTTACAACCTCACGGTCAATGGAAAGAGCTATGCCGTCGATGTGGACGGCGATATCCCTCTGCTCTGGGTCCTGCGCGACACGATAGGGCTTACCGGAACCAAATTCGGCTGCGGCATCGCCATGTGCGGCGCCTGCACGGTCCATGTCGACGGGCAGGCGGCGCGCTCCTGCGTGATGCCGGTGTCAGAGGCGGCGGAGAAACCGATCACCACGATCGAGGCCATCGGCGACACGCCAGAGGGCAAACGGGTGCAGCAGGCCTGGCTCGACATCGACGTGGTGCAGTGCGGCTACTGTCAATCCGGGCAGATCATGTCGGCGACCGCGCTCATTGCCGCCAATCCCACGCCGACCGACGACGACATCGATGCGGTCATGGCCGGAAACATCTGTCGATGCGGCACCTATCCGCGCATTCGTGCAGCCATCAAGCTTGCGGCGCGGGGGTGATGCCATGTCCATCTTCGACAGAACGAACCTTTCCTTATCGCGCCGCCAGCTTCTGATCGGCGCATCGCTGACCGGCGCGGGGCTGGTGATCGGCTTCAGGCCGCAGGCGGCCGTCGCAGCGGGCGAGCCCTTTTCGCCGAACGCCTTCATCCGCATTCCCCAGGAAGGCAAGATCACCTTCGTCATGCCCTCGGTGGAAATGGGGCAGGGCATCTATACGGCGGTCGCGATGATGCTTGCCGAAGAGCTGGAGGTCGGGCTCGACCAGGTGGTGCTGGAACATGCGCCGGCCGACCCCAAGCAATATGCCAATCCGCTGCTGGGCGACCAGATCACCGGCGGTTCCTTTGCGATCCGCGGTGTCTACGAGCAGATGCGCAAGGCGGGTGCGGCGGCCCGCATCATGCTCATCGGCGCTGCGGCGCGCGACTGGGGCGTTTCGCCGGACGCCTGCAAGGCCGAGGCGGGACATGTGGTCGAGACCGCCGGCAGCCGGCGCGCCGCCTATGGCAGCCTGATTGCGGCTGCGGCCTCTGAAGTCGCGCCGCAGGAGGTGCCGCTGAAGCCGGCGTCCAGCTACCGGGTGATCGGCAAGCCGATGCATCGTCTCGACAGCCCGGAGAAGGTGAACGGCACGGCGAAATTCGGCATCGATGCCCGCCCGGATGGCGTCTCCTATGCGGCGATCGCGATCTGTCCGCACTTCAACGGCAAGCTGCGCTCAGTCGACGAGGCCCCGGCCATGGCGATCAAGGGCGTCAGCCAGGTGGTCCGCATCGAGGAGGCCGTCGCGGTCGTCGCCAACAATACCGGCGCTGCGCGGAAGGGGCTCGCGGCCCTTTCGATCGAATGGGATCCGGGGCCGAGCGCCTCGGTTTCGCAAGCCGAACTCGAGCACCTCATGGATGCGGCGATCGACGGCAAGGCCCTGCCGCATGTCAGCGAAGGCGATGTCGCCAAGGCCGAGGCCGAGCATGGGCCGGTGCACGAATTCGTCTACCGCATGCCGATCCTGACCCATTCCGCCATGGAGCCGATGAATTGCACCGTGCATGTGCGCCCCGATGGCTGCGAGGTCTGGGTGGGGACGCAGATCATGAGCCGGGCACGGCAGGCGGCGGCCGACGTTACCGGCCTGCCGGTCGAAAAGGTGGTGGTGCACAACCACTTGCTCGGCGGCGGCTTTGGCCGCAGGCTCGATGTCGACGGCGTGATCCTCGCGACGAAGATCGCCAAGCAGGTGAAGGGCCCGGTGAAAGTGACCTGGAGCCGGGAGGAGGACATCCGTCACGACTGCTATCGTTACCTCAACTACAGCAAGGTGACGGCGACGCTCGGGGCCGACGGCATGCCGGTCTCCTGGCGGCACCGGGTCATCGGCCCGTCGGTCATGGCGCGCTGGTTCCCGGGCTTTACCAAGGACGGTGTCGACCTCGACCAGATGGCGGGGGCCGAAACGCCCTATGCGATCGAAAACAGGCAGACCGATTTTGCCCGCCAGGAGGCGCCGGATGGCATGCTCACCGGTAACTGGCGTGGTGTCGGCGCCACCCGCAACATTCCCCCGGTCGAATGCGGAATCGACGAACTGGCGGAACTGGCGGGCATCGATCCGCTCGAATACCGGCGGCGGCTGCTGCAGCACAAGCCGCGGCTGCTCGGCGCGCTCGACCTTGCAGCCGAGAAGGCCGGCTGGTCGACCCCGCTTGCCAAGGGCAGGGGGCGGGGTATCGCGGTTGCCGAGGATTTCGGCAGCTTCGCGGCGATGGTCGCCGAAGTCAGCCTCGACGGGAACGGCAGGTTCAAGACCGAGCGTATCGTCTGCGCGGTCGATTGCGGCCAGGTGATCAACCCGGACACGGTCGAAGCGCAGATCCAGAGCGGCGTCGTCTACGGCCTGAGTGCGGCACTTTACGGGCGCATCACCGTCGAAAACGGCGCGGTGGTCGAAGGGAATTTCGACGATGCGCCTGTCCTGCGCATTCACGAGACGCCGCCGATCGAGGTGCATATCGTGCCGAGCGCCGAGGCGCCCGGCGGCATCGGCGAGGTGGGCACGCCCGGCGTGGCGCCGGCGCTTCTGAACGCGATCTTCATGGCGACCGGCAAGCGGCTCAGAACCCTGCCGATCGACCAGGGCGACCTGAGGAGGGTGTGACCATGAACAGGCCCGCTCTTGCTCTCTCGCTTGCATCCGCGCTCGTGGCCGCAGGTCTCATCGCCACTTTCGAGCCGGTCAACGGTTTTGCCGAAACCGCCAGCGGCGGCGCCTTGAAAGGCGCGGCCGACTTTGCCTCGATCACCGACGCGCGCCAGCGCTCGAAGGCGATCTTTGCCGAGGCAAGCCGGGTGCTCACCCATCCGCGCTGCATCAACTGTCACCCGGCAACGCGCAGCCCGACGCAGGGCGAGGACATGCACCCGCATGTGCCACTGATGATCGCCGCCGACAGTTCGATGGGGCCGGCCGGCCTTGCCTGCAGCACCTGCCACGGCGCGGAGAACCGGGCGATCGTCGGCAGCCGGCTGAAATCCATCCCCGGCAACGCCCATTGGCAGCTGGCGCCCGAAAGCATGGCCTGGCAGGGCCTCACCGTTCGCGAGATCTGCGAACAGGTGAAGGACACCGAGCGTAACGGCAACCGCTCCCATGCCGATCTCAGCAAGCACATGGGCGAGGATCACCTGGTCGGCTGGGCCTGGCATCCGGGTGAGGGCCGCAGTGCGCCGCCCGGTTCGCAACCGGAGTTCGCCGCGCTGATCACAGCCTGGGTGGATACCGGCGCGGAATGTCCGGACTGAGCGCAAGCGCATGTCCGGACTGAGCGGAAGCTCAAGTTTGGGCTAAGCGGATTGGATTGCCGGCGAGCGCTGTATCAGCCTGTCGAAGCGCGTGCCGCGCACGGCGTCATGCAATCTTCAGCAGCCTTCGCCAGGCCTGCTGCAAGATTGGATTTGATGCGGCCAAGTAACTGTAAACAACTGAAAATTGCAAGATCGAGGCGTTGCTGCGACGATCGGGGAGCGCAGGCACGTCGTCGCTAGGAGCGGGTCCTCCTTGACAATGCAGCCGGACTGTTCGACCTTCGCGCTCATGACCTGCCGCCTCGCCAAACTGACGACTGTGAAAAAAGCCCCGCACCCGGGGCTGTCGGTCGTTGCGCGCAGAGCATAGCAAGCACAAGGATCAGATCGACCCCGCCGGTTCGGACGGGGTTTTCGCTTGCGCTCTCCGTCTCCGGTTTTTTCAAGGAGATGGAATTTCATGGAAAGCACAGCTTCAACGCAATCGCCGGGCCTTGGCGGCCTCTGGCTGCCGCTGATCACGCCCTTTCGCCATGGTGAACTGGACGAGCGCTCACTCCGCCGGCTGGTCGTCCACTATGCGGCCGAGCCGATCGATGGCTTCATTCTCGGCGCGACCACGGGCGAGGGCATGGCGCTCGACGAGGCGGAGTGCGAGCGGGTGGTTGCGATCACCAATCAGGCCCTGGCTGGATCCGGCCGGCGCATTCCGGTCTATTTCGGGCTTTCCGGCAGCGATACGCGGAAGTCGGTGAAGGCGCTGGAGCGGATGGCCGCTTGGGGCGTCGATGGCTATCTGATTGCCTGCCCCTATTACACGCGGCCGTCGCAGCGGGGGCTGTTTGCGCATTTCTCGGCCCTTGCTGATGCCACGGACCGGCCGATCCTGATCTACAACATTCCCTACCGGACGGGCGTCAACCTCGGCAACGAGACGATGCTGCAACTGGCGGAACGGAGAAACATCGTCGGCGTCAAGGATTGTTCGGCGGATGCGACGCAATCCTTCGATCTGCTGCGCCACAAGCCGCGCGATTTCGCCGTACTGACCGGCGAGGACCCGTTGTTCTACACGGCGCTGACGCAAGGGGCCGAAGGCGGGATCACGGCGTCCGCCCATGTGCAGACGGCAGCCTTCGCCGATGTTCGCAACAGGCTGCTTGCCGGCGACCAGGCGGGGGCGCTTTCCGCCTGGCAGCGCCTTGCCGACCTGCCGCGGCTGCTCTTTGCCGAGCCGAGCCCCGGACCGATCAAGCACTGGCTGTGGCGCGCGGGGCTGATCGACAGCCCGGAGATGCGCCTACCGATGGTGCCGGTGAGTGATGACCTGGCGCTGAGGATCGAAAGGGCGATGGCGGCGCAGGACGGCCGCCGCTGAGCCTGCGACGGTTCCTCAAGGCGGGGCGATCGGTGAAAGGAAGATCGCCCTGCTTTACGTGATCGTTTGCATCGTATTTTAACAGTTACGTACTTTCGCCGAACGGCTTGTTTCGGCAGGATAGCGGTCCTCACGCGCGGTGTCCGATGGCCCTGTGCGGATCCGTGCTGCTGGGCATTGAAATGCCGCAGTTGAGGAAAAAAAACAGAGAACCATTCTTGCGAGCGATCCGTGTCCTGAACCGTCACGGGTGAGGGCGAAAGGCCGGTTTTCCGGCGCGAGGACGAAGCCGGGCGAGATGGACGGTGTGCCAAAAACGGGGCGCCTGTGCGGGTGCCTTTCGAAAGCTGATTGATCAGGACGCCTGGAGACGATGATGAAAACATCCGGCAGCAATCTTGAAATCACTCGACGCGACATGATGAAAGGCGGGATCGGAGCAGCCTCGCTTGCCGCGATCGGTGCCGGCGCGGCCGTTCCGGCGGCTTTGACCGCCGCCTCGGTCGTTACCTCGGCCACGCCCGCCGAGGCGCAGCAAGCGCTCGGGCCGGGAGCGCCGACGCTGCCGGTGACCGGCGTTGCCATGCATCCAGGCTATGCCCGTACGATCGGGCAGATGGCCTATATCTGGGGCTGGCCGATCGTCAACATGCTGAACCGCAGGGCCAAGGTCACCCAGGCGCCTTATGCGGGTCTGCTCGGTGGCCTTTCGCCGGTGGCCCCGCGCGGCCAGGTGGGCATGCTGCACGACTATATCGAGCCGTCGGAAACCTTCGTCACATGCCCCAACCAGGACGTCGTCTATGGCCTCGGTTTCTTCGAGCTCGACGATGAGCCCGTCGTCGCGCAGGTGCCCGACTTCGGCGACCGCTTCTGGCTCTATTCGCTCTACGATGCCCGCACCGATCAGTTCGGCCAGCTCGGCAAGCCCTATGGCACGCGGCCCGGCTTCTATCTTCTTGTCGGCCCCGACTGGGACGGGCTGAAGCCCGCCGGCATCACCGACATCATCCGCTCCCCGACATCGCTTGCGAGCGCCATTCCCCGCATCTTCCAGACCGACGTGAGCGACGACAACCAGGCGGTCCAGCCGCTGATCAACCAGGTGGTTTTCTATCCGCTGAAAGAGTTTACCGGCGAGGCGAAGACGATCGAATGGGCAAAGCTGACCGACATTCCGGCTCCGCCCTTAAACGGCGGCGCGACCGACGCCGAAACCAAATGGGTGACGCCGGAGACGTTCTTCGACCAGTTCGGCGACGCCATCGCCGCGGTCGATCCGCTGCCGGGGGAGGAGGCGCTTTTTGCCCAGTTCCGCCTGTTGCTCGACGCGGCCGAGCGGGATCCCGAGCTTCGGGGCATGCTCGTCGACACCGCGATCGAGACCGAGAACAAGGTCATCCACCCCTTCTTGGAATGGCAGCGCAACGGGCTGCCGGCCGGCAATGGCTGGAACCGCTCGGTCAACAATGCGCAATGGGGGATCGACTACTTCAACCGGACCGGCACCGCCAAGTCGAACATGTTCAACAACCGGCCGAGCGAGACGCAGTATTTCTATACCGACTTCGACGGCGCCGGCGACCAGCTGACCGGCGTGAAACTCTACGAGATCACCTTTGCGCCCGGCCAGGAACCGCCGGTCAACGGCTTCTGGTCGCTGACCCTTTATGACGACAAGCACCTCTTCCACACCAACGACTTCAAGCGCTATTCGCTGGGCACCAAGAGCGACAGGCTGAAGCGCAATGCGGACGGCTCGCTGACGCTCTACGTGAGCGCCGAGCGCCCCGGCGGGGAAAAGGACAGCAACTGGCTGCCGGCGCCGCACGGAATCTTCTCGCTCTACATTCGCGCCTATTGGGGCAAGGACGCGATCCTCGACGGCACCTGGCAGCCGCCGAAGATCACGGTTGCGGCATGAGGGGGGCCAAGGTGCCGGGATAAACCGACGTCGGTTTGCCCGGCTTGCTCAACGCCAGAAGCGCTTGACGTCGATCACGTCGTCGAGCGCAGCCTGCGCGCGGTCGATGAGCTTGTCCTTGTTGGCCTGAACGACGAGCGTTCCGGCGTCCGGGTGATCTTCGAGGCCGATCTCGCCGAGCACATTCGGCGCCGAAACCAGATCGTTGAGCGTGCCGAGTTCATCCTGCAGTGCGGCCATTGCGGCCGTGAAGCGCTTGTGGCGCCTGGCGCCACGCTTGTCGTCGAACAGTGTCGCAAAGAATTCGGCGGCATAGCGCAGCTTCTTGGCGTCCTTGCGGGCCTCGTGCCGCTCCTCGTCGTTGATCTTGGCGAGCGCGCGGCCGTGCTTCTTCAGCTTCCGGCGCTCGCGGTCGAGCACGGCCTCGGCAAAATCGGTCACGGGCCGATCGTGAAGTTCGGCGGGCGGCGATGAAAGATAGGCGCCGCAGTGCAGCCACTGGTGGAGATCGAGCATGAGGGCGCGGCCGCGACCGTCATCGAGCGCCGCGAACACCTCCCGATAGCGGGCGGCGCGGGCCGTCTTCAGCCACTCGACAAGTTCCGGCTGGGATGCGCGGGCCAGGAGAACGTCGACGTCGCGGGCCTTGCCGAAGACGCCCGCCAGCCACTTCAGCTCGCCTTTCAGGCGCGTACTTTCGTCGTCCTGAAGCAAATCCCTGTAGAGCGAGAAGGCCGATCGCAGGCGCCGAAGGGCAACGCGAGCCTGGTGCAGGGCCTCCGGGTTCTGGCGCACGCGCAGCACGTCTTCGTTCAGGCGGTGGTGGCGAAGACAGGCAAGGGCGACCGTGCGGAAGCTCTTTGCCACCCGCATCTCGCGGTCGAGTTCGACCGGCTCGGCCTTGAAGACCATCTGCTCGGCATCGATGAGACGGAAGCCGCGCTCCGCCTTGGACATGACGCCGAAGCGGATGGGAACGATCGCCTCGATACGGCGGGCGAGCGTGAAGAGCGCCTCGGGCGCGCCGTCCTTGAGCTCAAGTTCGATCTCGCCGATCGCGGTCTGGCGGGTGCCCGCGGTGATCAGGCCGCGGTCGAGCACGACCTCGACGTCGGCGCCATCCTGTTTCACTTTCCAGGTGGTGCGCTCGACATCGACGGCAAAATGCGCCTGCAGATCGCCTGGCTCGAGGTCGAACTGGGCGGCAAGCGGCGTGGTGTGGTCGACCACCGGCTCGTCGCTGTCCAGCGGCTGCTCCCATTCCGGCCGGGCGAAAACCGAGGCGCTCGCTCCCGTCGCCTTGATCGTCTGGGTGCGGGCAGAACCGACCGTGCGGATGCGCAGCGTGAAACCCGACTGGAACAGGTCGCGGGCGCGCGTATCGAAATAGACCGACCGCTGGCTTTCGACGCGCGCCGGCTCACCCAGAAGCCCGGATGCGGCGAAGCGATCGAGATCTTCAGGGAGAAGCTCGAGCTTGATTTCGATTTCCGTGTTCAACCCCATCCTCCAACAAGTGCAAGAGACAACGCGATAATGCCATATGAGCACATTGGTTCGTGTTCTGGATGACATGGATCATATTTGCGGCGGCGGTCCCACGCGATAGGTCGCGCTCGAAGCTGAAGGCCGCCGGGGTGTACGGGTTTTCAATGGATTCCGGACGGACAAGCGCTTCGCACTTTTCCTGGAATTGCTTTTTGAGATGGCGCAATTCCGAACGGAAAACCGTTTCACACTTTTCCTGGAATTGCTTTTTGAGATGGCGCGATTCCGGACGGAAAACCGCTTCGCACTTTTCCTGGAATTGCTTTTTGAGATGGCGCGATTCCGGACGGAAAACCGTTTCACACTTTTCCTGGAATTGCTTTTTGAGATGACGCAATTCCGAACGGAAAACCGTTTCACACTTTTCCTGGAATTGCTTAAGCTCCCCGCATTTCATGCCACGGAATTGATAAATGTCGCTTCGCCTTGCCACCTTCAACATCGAAAACCTTTTGAGCCGCTTCGATTTTTCCGGCTTTCGCAACCAGCTGAAACAGGACCGCGTGCTCCGGCTCTTCGACGTGAAGACGGAAGCCGAGTACCAGCGGCTGGAGGAGGCGCGCACGATTGCGCATACGGACGATACGCGGCAGATGTCGGCGCTGGCGATCGCCGATTGCGATGCCGATATCCTCTGCCTGCAGGAAGCCGACAACATGGCCTCGCTGCAGGCCTTCGAATACAACTACCTTTTTCGCATGGTCGGCAACGGCTATCGCCAGAAGTACCTGATAGAGGGCAATGATTCGCGCGGGATCGACGTCGCCGTGCTGATGCGCGAGGAGACGCGCGACGGCCAGCCGATCGAATGCCTCGACGTGAAGAGCCATGCGGGGCTGACCTATGAGGACCTCGACCTCTTCAACGACAGAATAGCGCTTACCAACCGGCCGGCCGACCGGATCTTCAAGCGCGACTGCCTGGAGCTGGACTTAAGGATCGGCGGGCGGCCGCTGACGCTCTACGTGGTGCATTTCAAGTCGATGGGGCCGGCGCGCGAAGGGCTCGACGGCCGGCAGGCGACGATGCCGCTGCGCGTGGCCGAAGCCTCGGCCGTGCGCCACATCATCGAAAGCCGCTTCGGCCGCGGGAAGACGGCCGACAAGATGTTCGCGATCTGCGGCGACATGAACGATTACCAGGAGAAGGTGAACATCCTCGGCGACCGGCGCACCGGCTACCAGTTCGTGCCGCATGAGGAGGAGACGAGTTCGCTTGACGTCTTCACCCGCGACGGCTTTGTCGAGAACCCGATGCTGCGCCGTCCGGTGATGGATCGCTGGACGCTGTTCCACAGCCGCGGGCCGCAGGAGCGGCATCTCTGCCAGCTCGACTATATCTGGCTTTCGCCGGCGCTTGCCAAGCGCAACGCGCACCAGGTGCCCGAGGTCATTCGCGGCGGCCAGCCGTTCCGCACGATCTTTCCGCCTGATCTGGAGGTGGAGCGCTATCCGCGCACCGGCTGGGACCGGCCGAAGGCGTCCGACCATTGCCCCGTGGCCATCACCCTGGATGTGTGAGCATGAGCGCGCTTGAAAGCAACACGGACGCCTGGCCGGATGAAGGCGTCATCATCCCGATCGATGCGGTGGATGTCCGCGTCACCGGCGCGGCGCATCCGTTTCATCAGGAGCAGGTGGAGCGCGCGCAGGAAAACTGGCAACGGGAGATTACCGCCAACCCGCACCTCTTCGACGGGCGGATGGTGTTGCTCAGGGCGCTTCGCATCGCGGACGGCCGGCTGCGGGGCGAGGGGCATGTGGTGCCCTATTCGACCTTTCTCTGGTGGCGGAAGACGCGAGCAAAGAGTGCCTTTCATCTCTTTGCCATGCCGGCGATCCTTTCTTCCGACGGTGCGCTGATCCTCGTGCGCATGGGCGGGCACACGGCCAATCCGGGCCGGGTCTACAGCCCCTCCGGTTCGCTCGAGCCCGAGGATATCGTCGATGGCGGCTGCGACATCGACGGCAATATCCGCCGCGAGGCGATGGAAGAAACCGGCATAGACCTTTCGCTCGCGACGGTGGAGCCCGGCTATCACCTGCTGCATATGGGCCGCGCCGTGACGCTCATCCGCGTCTATCGCTATCCGGAGAAGGCGGCAGCGCTGGTTGCGCGCGTGGCGGAGCACATTGCCGCGGACCCGGAGCCGGAGATTGACGAGGCGATCGCGGTTTTCGGCCCGGATCCCGTGGCGCACAACTATCCACCCTTCATACCGCCGATCCTCGACTGGCTGTTTCGGCGCGAGAAACCGCTCTGATTTCGAATCAACGGGACGTCGCATCTCCTTGTATTTGTGCGTTTTAGCGGGGGTCGCCACGCGGCCGCGCGGCGGCGGATGCGCGCCGGTTACGGCTGGGAGGGTTTTTGGCCGCGTGAGCGGCGAAGCGTGCTGCCGGAGCCGGAGCTAAAGAAAACGTGATCCGCGCCGAGCTGTGTACCGGCGCTTTTAAGCCTTGCCGCCCGCGTCCCGACGCTGCAAAGTTCGCGCATATTCGCAAGGGGACATGAATGGCGCTCAGCTACGCGATCTACGACGTCTTCACCGACAGGCGACTGGAAGGCAATCCGCTGGCCGTGGTCTTCGGTGCCGACTGGCTCGACGATGAAGCGATGCAGGCGATCGCGCAGGAATTCAACCTGTCGGAGACGGTGTTTATCCGCAGGCCCGGCGGTGCGGCGCACACGGCGAAGCTCCGGATCTTCACGCCTGCCCAGGAACTGCCCTTTGCCGGCCATCCGACCGTCGGTGCGGCAATTGCGATCGCCGAGGCCCAGCGTGGCGCGACCGAGGAAGGCTTCGACCTCGTGCAGGTGCTGGAGGAGAAGGTTGGGCCGGTGCGCTGCGCCGTGCGGCTCAAGCCCGGGCAGGCGAGCTTTGCCGAATTCGACCTGCCGCGAAAATCGGTCAGGCTCGACGCACGCTTCGACCGGCAGGCGATCGCCGATGCGCTAAGCCTGAAACTCTCGCAGATCGGTTTCGAGAATCACGTGCCGTCGTTCTGGAGCGCGGGCGCACCCTTCGTCATGGTGCCGGTGCATGATGTGGCGGCGGCTTCGTCGATCGAGTTCGATTCGCTGCGCTGGGAGCAACTGACGCCGATGGCCGAGGGACGGCTGGCCGCGGCTTACGTCTATTGTCGCGGCGGCGTGAACCACACGGCGCGCTTTCACGCCCGCAAGTTCGGCCCTGGTGCCGGCAATCTGGAGGATCCGGCAACCGGCTCGGCCGTTGCCGCCCTTTCCGGCGCGATCCACTATTTCGACCAGTTCGTCGACGGCCATCATCCGGTGCTGGTCGAGCAGGGCGTGGAAATGGGACGGCCGTCCTTCATCCATCTGCATCTCGACATCTCGGGCGGCGAAATCAGCAACGCCCGCATCGGCGGCCATGCGGTGAAGATTGCGGCCGGCGAACTCTACGTCTGAGGCGTCGGCATAAGACTTGGGAAATTCAGCTTAATCAGCGTCTTAAGAGAAGTTTTGGTGGGTGATCACGGGCTCGAACCGTGGACCCGCTGATTAAGAGTCAGCTGCTCTACCAACTGAGCTAATCACCCATCCGTGGCGTCGCTTTAGCGCACGACCTCATCACACTCAAGAGGGTATTTGCATCTCGCAATGATAAACTCACAGCCGTTTCCGCCGGAGCGGTCAGAAACGGCTAGATTCTTGCCTTCAATCATCCCCGTCGTCAGCGCACGTCGATGAAGTTGCCCCTGAGGTCGAAGCGGCAGTTGAAGAAGGTGACGCCGCGGCCGCCATCGTAGTTGCCCTGCACCCAATAGTAGCGGCCGCTTCGGAAGGCCATATTGACGGTGATCCGGTTGGGACGCACGCCGAAGGCGGCAGACGCTTCGCCCTGGCAGAAGCGCGGCATCATTCTTGCGTCGACACGATCCGGCTGCTGCGTGTCGTCGTATTGCGGCGGGCGTTCCGGGCGTGGCCGTGTGTTGCCGCCGGCAGACGTGACACGGCAGACGCCGTTGCCGGCGCCCCGGCGCGTATAGCTGATTGAAGGCGAACCATCGCGGTTGACGCTGATCGAGATCGTGGTTCGTCCCTGGCTCGCCTCGTAATAATCGCTGCTGAACCGCTTCAGACGGGCCTGGCTGCCATTGATGAAGACGGGACCGCCCTGATCGGCGTGGACCTCGATACGGCCGGGGCAGGTGGCGTTGAAGAACGGCACTTCGGCCTTCGCCTCGGTGGCGAAGCCGGCAAGGATACCGACGAGCATTCCTGTGGCGATCGTGCTGCGCATGGGGATACCTCTCCAATCATCGCTCGTTTCGTGTGCCCGCTTCACTGCAGTATGCCGAGCATGCGCCTCGCGTCAAACGGGTCTTTCGTCGCGTTTCCCCTGTGGCCTGTACCCGAAGGGAGGCGCGAGGGGTGGCCGGAACGCGCCCGGTTGATAGCGGGCGAGTTCTCCACAGGGGGTGCTCTAGCCCCACGAGATTTTTCAAAAGATTTTCACAAAGGCGCTGGACAACCAAACCGAACGCCTTTATACGCCCCCTCACGACAGCAGCGGGACACACCGCAGCGGTCGCGGATGGGTGATTAGCTCAGTTGGTAGAGCAGCTGACTCTTAATCAGCGGGTCCACGGTTCGAGCCCGTGATCACCCACCAAAACTTCTCCTAAAGCGCTGATTAGATTACAATTCCTATATTTACGTCGATCGCATGTGTCCGGGCTTCTGGGCAGAAGTCACGGCCCGTTTCCGTTGCAAAATCTACCGTTTCGATGTTGCGACCCCAGTGGGTGGCGCGCATTCCGCTGACCCGTGGGACGGGCGGCGGATGAGGATCGCAAAGACAGGGCTGGGCCAGCATGATCGGTCTTCCGGCGATCAGTCGCCAAGCACGCGCGACGGCCGGGCCGCCGTCGCGCCGTGTCTTGCAGGGCTCGTGAATCACTTGGCCGGAAAATATCGCAGGGTTCCGGCGAGCCGGGGGCCGGTTGAGCCCTTGGTGTCCATCGGATGATTGATGCCGTCGTTGACCGGCAAATCTTCAAAATCAAAGGGGCTCACGCCCTCCAGACAGGCTGCGTTGACGCCGTAGAAATCGGGGTTGGAGCGCGGCTTGTGAAAGGTGTAGATGCCGCATTTCGAGCAAAAGAAGTGTTCTGCTGCATTTGTGTTGAACTGATACTTGGTCAGCGCCTCGCCGCCCGAAAGCACAGTCACGCCGTCTTTGGCCGCCGAGACGGCAACCGCGCCCTTCAGCTGGCAGTATGAGCAGGTGCAGCGGCGGGCCGTATGGAGGCCATTCTTCAGCCGAACATTGAAGCGAACCGTTTTGCAGTGGCAGGCGCCGTTGAGGTCCTGAACGTCGAAATTCATGGAAACATCCGTCTGGTCTGAGCCGAATTGATGTCTGTTCCATAAGGGCTGGATCACCGATCCTCAAGTGCGGGCCACAAGGCGTCGCGGCCGGCGCGACCGACCCTCGGCCGGTTGTGCCGCCGGCACCGTTCGGCGTCGGCCGCCCCTATGTTTTCGAGATCAGCAGGCTCCGTTCAATTGACGGTGCAATTGGGATCGTTTCCGTTGATGACGGTCACGCCCGAACCAGGGGTGGTCGAAAGGCTCACAAAGCCCGCCGCATTGCTGGTGTTGCCGTCATGCAACAGGCGCATCTTCAATCCTGCGTCTGCAGATTGTCCTCTTGCCGACAAAGTAATCCTGTGTAATTTTCCCCAAATCGGAGCTCAAACTAGAGGAGGCATACGATGAATATCAATTTTGTTCAGATGCGCGCCTCTGGTGGAATGGTTCACCCGTCACGACGAGTGTGCCGTAATCCTGTGTATTACTTCGGCGCATAATTGCGTCCTGAGTTCCGCCTTTTCGTATCTTCCATTTTGACTTGATGTGACCGGCTTCCGGAACGTAGTTCCGTGTCCGCGCGCATCCATAATCTAGAGGACCCGACCGCTTTGCGCGGCGGGAAAAATCATGCGCGAATTGCAACTGACCACCGCTGGCGCCTTGCCGGCGATCATGGACGACCTTTTTCGAACGTTCGGCTTCCGCCGCACGGTCGGCGCTTTCCTGCTTGCTGCCTGGAGGCGTCAGCGGACGCTCAACCAGCTCAGCCACCTCTCCGACCGTATGCTGCGCGATATCGGCGCAGAGACGGGAGAGGGCGTGAAGAAGCCGGAGATCGCCGACATCTCGCTCTGGCAGATGCCGGTCGGCTATCCGGTGACGAGACACAACTGAGGCCCGCGTCAAGCGGGCCTCTTTTCCCGCAGCAACCGGTGGCCGATGAACAACGGCTCAGAGGGCAATCGGCTCACTGGGGGACTGGCGCGGCGAGCTTGGCCGCGCAGTCATGCTTGATCATCGCCGCGGCAAGGTTTTCCCGCCCTTTGCCTGTCGCCTTCGCCCTTGCTGCCGCCATCTCCCTGCACCAGCCGGCGTCGAGAACGTCCTCCGGGATGTGCGGTATGCAGGATGAAAGAAAGAGCAGCGAAGAGAGGAAGACGACGCGCATTCGGGGCTCCGTGGGGGCAAGGGCTCATTCATAGCACTGGTTGCGGGAAGGCTGGGTATCGAAAACGTCACTCATGTCCTGATCACAAACCTTCTATTCTGGCGTGTGAACGCCGCCTCCCGTCTGCTACCCGGGCCGGTTTTCCCTGATTATATCGACGAGCGCGCTTGCCCGGTTTGCTCAATTAGCTATGACGGTGACGAGGTCGGGACATCCGGCATTTGAAACCGCGGGTGGAAGTGCAGTAGCGATGACGGACACCAGGAATATTATTGACGCGCGTGCGTGCAGCGACGAGGCCCTGCAGGCGATCGGTTCCGATGTGCTGATTGTTGGGTCGGGGGCTGCGGCCTGCGCCATGGCGACGCGGCTCTTGGCGGAGGGCTTGAAGGTCACGTTGCTTGAAACCGGCGACAACCTCGTCAACTCCGACAGCTCGCCCTTCTTCGAGATCGCCAACCAGGAGCCGTTCGGGCTTTCATTCCAGATCGGCGGCGCGACCAATCTTTGGTCCGGGCGTGTCGCGCCGCTGGAAGATGTCGACCTGACGTCCGGCAACGACTGGCCGCTGGAGCGCGCTGAACTCGATGGATATTACCAGCAGGCGATCGAACTCCTGCAGCTGAAGCCGATCGGCGCCATCGACCAGGTGCCAGCCTATGACGGCGGCTCGGCGCCTTGGCGGGATTTTGTCTCCGACCCGGCCGTCTCGGTCAAGCGGTTCCAGTGGAGCCGTCCGGCCTTCAACGGTCAGGATTATCTGAAGGCGCTTGCGGGCAAGAACCCTGATCTCACCATCGTCTATAATTGCCGCGTGCTGCAGGTGATCCCGACCGCCGCCGGCGATCGCGTCGGTGCGGTGCGGGCGGCGATCGGCGAGGGGCGAACCGTGGAGCTTTCCGCCCCGGAATTCGTGCTTTGCGCGGGGGGGCTCGAAAACCCGCGCATCATGCTGAACAGCCGCCAAGGCGGGTTTTTGGTAAACGACAATATCGGCCGCTTCTTTTCCACCCATCCGAAGGCGAATGTCGGGCGCATTCACCTGTTCAAGACGGTGAAGACGGCAGGGCCGCTGTTCAGCGATCACAAGAGCGGCAGCAGCTCGCTGCGCTTCGGTGTCGGCGTGCGCAAGGGTCAGAAGAGAGAGCAGCTGAACCATTATGTTCAGTTTTCGCCGCGCTTTGAATCAATCGGGCTCAAGCTCCTCGAACATGCGCAGCACGTGGTGGCTGCCGGCGAGGGCGGCGATCGCCCGCAATCGACCTTGCGTCGTCGCCTGACCTCGGCTCTGGCGGTTGTCGGCCAGGTCGCCTTCAACGTCATCGGCAAGATGGGGTTGCTCGGGCCGGGCGGCTCGATCCTCGTGGTGCGCGGCTTCTTCGACCAACATCCCAATGCCGAGCACAGGGTCGAGTTGAGCGAGGCGCGCGATCCCCATGGGCTGCCGAAGGGCGTCGTGCGCTGGTCGCTGACAGAAGATGACCAGGCGTCGATCCGCGAATTTCTGGACGAGCTTTCCGGGCTGCTGCTGCGCCACAATATCGGCAAGCTGATCTCGACGCTGCCGCCGGCAGGCAAGCCCTGGGACATCACCGGCATCCATTCCCATTTCATGGGCACGACGCGTATGGGCCGCTCGGCCGACATGTCCGTCATCGATCGCGATGGCCGGGTGCACGGGGTCGACAACCTCTACGCGGCAGGCGCGTCGGTCTTCACCTCCTACGGCTACGCCAATCCAGTACTGACAGTCATGGCGCTTGCAATGCTTACCGCCGATAAGATATGCCAGCGCCACAAAACAAAGGCGGGTAATCCATGACGGAAATGACTTCCCCGGAACTTAGCGGCAAGGAACAGCGGGCGAAACGCACGCGCTGGCAAAAGCTCTCGCGAAAGAACTACTTCGGGGGCAAGCTTTCGACGAAGAACCTGGTCCGGCTATGCCAGGAAAATGCTTCGAACAAGCGCACGATCATCGTTCACACCGAAGACGTTGACTATACTGAGTTTTTCCCGAACTCGTTCCTGGTCTCGAAGTCCGATCGCAAGAAGGCCGATCTCGTCGTCGACACGCATTACCATCTCGATGCCATCGAGAGCGAAAGCTACGACATCGTGCTCTGCACCGGCCTGCTCGAACATGTTCCCGATCCGCAGCGGCTGATCGACGACATGCGCCGCATCCTGAAGCCGAACGGCAAGCTGATCATCTCCGCCTCGGCGGTGTTCTCCTTCCACGAGGGGCCCGAGAACTATTTCCACTTCACGCCCTTCTCCTTCAAGATGCTGTTCAAGGACTGGAGCGAGATCGAGGACCTGCGTGGCTCGAGCATGCCGTTCGAAACGATCGGCATTCTGATGCAGCGCATTCTGCTGCAGTGCGACGTGTTTCCGCTGGCGCGCCCGTTCATCGAACTCATGGCGCGCTCGGCCCGGTTCTTCGACGTCTTCATTACCCAGCAGTACGATACGACGTGGAAATACACCGACGATCACAAGATCGATTCGATGATGCCTTCCAATATCCAGGCCGTGGTGAGGAAATAGCGCGGGCCCGCCCGCGGCTTGGGCGACGTCCGTCGCCGCTTCGCCTTTAAAATTCCGATGAAGGATCACCCACGGGCGACGCCCGTGGGTGATTGCGTTTTTGGCGCCGGGTGCTCGCGGGCGTTTACGGGGTCGTCGCGGGCTGCGTCGTGGCCGGCTGCGTGGTTGTTGCTGGCGGCGTCGCCGACTGGTCTGTCGTTGCGGGCTGCTGGGTCGTTGCTGGCTGCTCGGTCGTTGCCGGCTGTGTCGTCGTCGTTGTCGGCGCTGTCTCGGTTGCCTGCTGGTTCGCCCCCGGTTTCAGGAACATCACAGCAAGTACAATGAGCACGACCACAACCACGATACCGATGATGGTGTTTCGATTCATCAAGGCTTCTCCTCAGGTTAAGTGCCTTGAAGCTGTAAATGGAGCGGTTGGTCGAATTATCAACGGGCCGGTTCGCGGGTCGGTTGAAAAACACATGCCAAACGTGGCGTGGGGCGGCTGTGACCGCCCCGACGTGTGCGGCTGTCCCTGAAGTGTAAACATGAGCCGGGTGGTTTTCCCCATCGACAGCCGGCTAAGCGAAAGCGCGAACCGACAAACCCGCCTTAGCGGGTGCCTTCGTCGGGAGCCTTCGGGACCGCGGTAATGAAGCCGAGCCGCAGCAATTGCTTCGATCCGTCGAACTTCATCGAAGACTCGGAAAAGAGCTGCAGGGCGCCAGTGCTGGAGAGTGCATCCGTCATCTTGGCGTAGGCCGCCGAGCCGTCGAAATATTGCCCATCGGCCACCGCGTCGTTGATGACCTTCTGGTAGTCGGCAAAGAACTTGAAGTGCAGCAGCGTGCCAAGAATAGACGAGAAATTGCGCTGATAGGGGAGCGGCTGGTGGATGCTAGGGCCGAAGCGACAGTCTTCGTCCCAATAGATCAGCGGGTACTTGATCATTTCCAGGTCCGAGTCGAACTCGCGGTGGCGAGCGCCGCCCTTGATGGTGATCGCCCGCTTCGTCGTCGTCAGCGTGTAGCCGCGGCTGTCGAAATGATCGGCGACTTCCCAGGGGGCACTGGTCTGCAACTGGTCGATGTCGGCGGCCCCGAGATCGACCGGATACATGTCCAGCATCGGTGCCGGGAGGCGCGAGATCTTCAGGCCCTCGAGCGCGTGGATGACCGACCAGAGCGTGCGGTTTTCGCAATCGTCATAGATCAGGAATTCGTCGGAATCGACGTTCACGTACCAGCGTTCGCCACCATACAGTGCGAACAGCGACTCTCTCCAGGCGCGTCCGCGCCGCGCATCCTTGTAGCGGACCGAGGATGCCCACAGGTCGACATCCGGCTGACAGAGCAGATATTCGCGGGTGCCGTCGGTCGAGGCATCGTCGACGCAGATGAAGCGGGTGATCCCGAGTGACCGGTAATGGGCGAGGAAGCCCGGCATGAGCTTGGCGTCGTTGCGGGTCAGGAAGATCAGCGGCAGGTCATCGGGATAGAGCGACGTCTGCCCTTGGGGGCTGACGCAGCGCAGATCGACCGCGTGGTTCATCCTGCGCTCGCGCCGCTCGACCTTGGTCGTCTCGTACCAGGTCGCGATGCGATCAAACAAGCTTCGATCCGTGATCGACTCGGCATCGGATCGATTCTTGAAGGGATACGCGATATCCGTCATGCTCATTCCGACATTTGTCATAAACAATATGAACCCGGACTAAATCAAAAGCACAGGCGTGGCAATCCATACGATCGCACGGATATGGGGAGCGAAAATCGCTGTGTCGAGTGGCTCGCACACGTGGAGTGCGCCCGGCTGCTACAGTTTCTGCGGGTATCCTTCAATCGCAAAAGGCGGCATTCAAGCGGGTCGGCACTGGTGCGCAGCCTGACGTCAAAGCGTTTTCTGCGAAACTTTTTGGCCGCTATCCTGTTTCTCCTTCATCCACGTTCGCGCTGATGCGCCAAGAAGTGGAGGAGGCAGACATGACAAGCGTGATGAGCAAGCTATTGATGGCGGCCCTGGTGGCCGCGGGATCGGTCACTGCAATGCCGGCCGTCTCGCCGGCGCAATCACTCGACCTCTATATCGGCCGGGACCGGGATTATTACGGCGACGACTTCCGTCGCGAGCGGCGCTATGACGACGAAGATTACGTTCGCCCGCGCGGCTGCAGCACCGGTCAGGCGTTGCGCCGGGCCTATCGCGCCGGGCTGCGCGATCCAGAAATTGCCGCCATGAGCCGCAACCGGATCGTCGTTGAAGGCGAAACCCGGCGCGGCCAATATGCCCGGATCTATCTGGCGAACCGCAGCGGCTGTCCGCGCATCGGATAACGGCTGGGCGGTCGCATGACGATCGCGATCGTTCTCTCACATAGGCCGGCGTCGGCAATCGTTCGGCGTCGGCGGTCGGGTAACGTCGAAGTTTTGCGGGTTTCCTTGCGGCCGGGCACGGTGATAGACCTCGCCGCATGACCGCACTTTCCGATTTCAACGCCACCCCGCTCGCCGAGCGCGCCTGCGGCACCTGCACGCTCTGCTGCCGCCTGCCGGATATCGATGCGCTGGAGAAGCCGGCCAATGCCTGGTGTCGGCATTGCACGGGTGCGGGATGCCGGATCTATGAGGACCGGCCGCAGCTTTGCCGTGACTTTCTCTGTCTCTGGCGTACGGACGAGAAGTTGGGCGAGGCGTGGGATCCGGCGCGTTCGCATATGATGATCTATCGTCAGGGACCGCAGGTCACGGTTCTCGTCGATCCGGATCATCCGGACGCCTGGAAGCGCGCACCCTATGCAGCGGTGCTGCAGGGCTGGGCGCGTGAGGGTGAGGGCGGACAATATGTCATCGTCTTCGTCGGCGACGCAGTGTTCAAGGTTGATTGAGACCGGTTGGTAACGACCCGGCAGGCCCCTAGAAAGAAAGAGCCCCGCACGAGGGCGGGGCAAGCAGGCACCCAAAATGGCTCGGGGTGCGGGGAAGCGCAGTCCAGAAAGAACGTACTGCGCGGTACGGAAGCTAACGTGCATCCGCCGGAGCGGGAAAGGCCGGATTCGCTGATTCTGGTACGGTTGCCAAAATAAAGTGGCCCGCGCACGGGCGGGCAGGCGCGCCCCTGTGGTCGCTTCACGGGTCGGTTTTCAAGGCTATCGATTGACTTTGCCGGTCGGAGCTTCATTTCCGATTGGGGAAAAGACGGAGACGATCATGTCAAAGGCGATGCTGACGTTCCTGTGCCTGGCGGTGCTTGTGCTTTCGGCTTGCGCCAACACGGCGCGCGGCTTTCGGCAGGACGGTGTCGAAACCGGCCATGCGCTGGACGATGCGACCCATCGCGTGCTGAAATCGACATCGAAGTGACGCGATACGAGGTGCCCCGGGCTGCAGCGGCCTACCTACCGCGATGGGGCGGTGCTGGCGCGCGCGGGACTTTCAGCGCTGCTGAAGATCACCACGGCAAATAGCAGCACGCCGAGGAAGGCGACGATCGACGCGGCGGCAACGATGGGCTCGATCTCGGGCCTGCCTGTCGTCATCAGATAGAGCGAGGGCACGAGCACCGCGACGCCTGACGTGTAGACATAATACTGGATCAGCGCGAGCCGCCGCTCGGCCTTGGCCGGGTTGAGCGCGTAATAGATGCCGAAGATCGCCATCGTCACCCAGCCGAGCAGGTTCGTATGGGCATGGGCCGGCGTTGCTGCATGGTCCTGGCTGATCGCCATGTGCAGGCCCATGCAGAGGCCGATGATCAGAAAGATGATTGCGGTCTTGAAATAGAGTTGCGCAAGCCTTGGCATGGACTGTCTCCTCCGCGATGCCTTTGCTGTCTATTAGCATGTTCGCAAATGATTGGAGATTGCCAATATTGGGCGTGTGGGGGCGTCCGGGCAGGCGAAGGTCAGGCGGGCCGGGCGGTGGTGGCGGCGAGCGTGGCGCGTTTGCGCGTCGCCATGCCGTCGAAGGTGGTGAGCCCCTGGCGCTGCAGGTAAGCCGAAATCGCCGCCTCGATGCCGCGATCGTTGCCGCCTTCGGTTTCCCAGAAGGCTTCGATGGCTGCAAAGAGGGCGGATCTGTCGAGCGTGACGGTCATCGCAGGCTGGTTCCGAACTGCTGGCGGTGGTTGAGGGTGCCGTGGGCGGTTTGGCCGAAAGGCGCGCACTGCGCGCTGAAATCGGCGCACCAGCGTTCCCATGCCTGCGACGTTCGCACGAAAGCGGGCAGTCTGTGTTCCTGCTCGGGGCTCTGCTCGAAACCGTTCAGCCAGGCATCGGCGACGGTCTCGGTAACATCTTCGCCGTGAAGCGCGTCGAGATCGAAGCGGATTAGCCGCTCCACATGCTCGCCGTCATGCACATCGAGCCAGTCGGCTGCGGTTCGGTAGGTGGTGCCCGTCGTGTCGGTCTCGTTGCAGAAGGTGCCGGCACCGAGCGTCATCATGGCGAGAATGATTTCTCGGCGCTTTAGAAAGGGTGCTGCGCTCATCGCCGTTGCGGCGTCCACGGAGATCGCATCCGACATCGTTCACCTCGTCTGTTCGAGGTGCGCACTGGAACACCCTTCGCGGGTTCCCTGTCGGCCCCTCCGGCTGTGTTTCTGATGTAGATATAGGAAAAATCCTATCTGCCAGTCAATAGGAAAAACACTGCCGGCAGGAATTGCCTTGTTCAAGTTGTCGATGACGCCCTGTTTGTTCTTGTTTTGTTCGCGTGATTGCGCCACTGTGGGGCCGCCATTCCAGGTGGCGGAAAAGGAGCATGGGATGATCACCTACTTCGTCGTTCAGAGCTTCACACTGGGGAGCCGCGGCGCATTTCTCGCCGACGATCCGGTGCAGGCGACCGGACCCGAGCATGCCCAGCGGCTGGCCGAAAGGCTCGCGGCGACCAAGGTGGGGGTGATTGCCTTCAGCCGCTCGGGCGACCTGGCGACCGGTGAGTTCGAGGATGCCAGGGTGCTCTTTACGATCGGCGACCTGCCCACGGAGATCGAGGAGGCGATGGCGGCGTGACGGCTGTCGCCGGGCAGGGGTGGCCCGTAACGGTCACATCCGTGAGCGGTCGAGAAGGCGCTCACCGCTTGGGCGCCACTCAATGTTCATTGGTTACGAGCCGGGTGCGCCGTGGTAATGTCGTCGCGCAACGTTGGGAGGCGTGAAATGATGTCCGTCGACAGTCGTGCAAGCGGCGAGCCGTCTACCGGTCAATATTGGTCTTCGCCCATTCCGGTTGACGAGGCCGAGTTGAGCCCCGTTCTCCTGCGACAGATCAATTTTTGCGACGACAGGCGCGGATTTCGGGCCTATGTCGTGCAGGTGTTTGCCGATCCTGCCGGGCCTCCGGAGGCCATGTTCGAGCTTGCGTACAATCGCAGGAGCAAGCGCGCCTGCGCCATTTTCGAGGCGGTTCGGGCGGCTGACCTTGGTGGTTCCGGTGATAGGGTCGTCGCTGCGGCCGATCCGATCTGGGTGGTCGCAACCAGCCCTCGGACAGCGGTTGACGCTGCTTTTCAGGCCTTGGTCGATCGGTGTTCCGACTAAGGCAACTCGCTTATTTGTGCTGTTTGCGGCGGCGATGGGCGAGAAATCAAAGACTTAAAGCGCGACGAGCGGGCTGAAAAATTGCGGCGTACCTAAGCGGCGGCTGCTCGGCGATCCCGACCGGATTGCCGCTCAATCTCTTTAAAATCCTGTGATTGTTTGTGGTGCTCGCCCCGCTTACCGCGCGCTGTATTTGCCGACGACACGGTGGCAGAAGGACCATTCGACCCGGCTTTCGGTGAACTCCAGGAAGGGGTTGTATTGCCTCAGCGTCCATTCGCGGTCGTTGAACGAGACGAGCCGCTTGATGATTGCCTCGGCATCGTTGGCGGGGGGAACGTGGTAGAGCACCACGTCCTTGTCGCGCGTAGGTGGCAGGTGCGGGTGGACGAGCGCCATGTCGCCCGGCTCATAGGCCGGGATCATCGAGCTGCCGGTGAGGTAGATACCGTAGGCGCCCTTGACGCCCTCGAGCACGGACGGGCGCTTGACATATTCGACCGCATCGAAGGTGACGATCACATGGCCGTCGCCGCCTTGCGCGGCCGCAAAGATCGGCAGGTCGCGATGGCCGACGAGCTGCTCGCCGGGCACGATCTGCGGCGCAAAACCCGGCGCGCGTCTGGGCGCGGCTTCGCCGGCGGCGGCAGCCCCCTGGATCAGCTCGACGATCGCGCGGGCGTCGCGCTCGCGCAGTTCCCGCGGCGTCTCCCGCTCCACGAACTGCTGGATATAGGCATGGTTCTTCCCGATCGCGATCGACAGATCCTTGTAGGTCGTCTTCTTCGCGTCGACTGCTTCCCGGATGAGGTGGCGCAATTCGTCCATGGCACTGGCATCCCAGATTCCGTTTCCGTCGTCCAATAGGATTTTTCCTCTTGATGGCAATAAGAAATCCTACTATGAATAGGATGTCAACGGAAATGAGCGGCAGAAACCGCTGCAGCAACCGTCACGGCGCCCAGTGGGCCAGCAAGCGGACTGGATGCGGATGATCGATCCGTCTCAGCCGATGCCGACCAGGGGGCGCATTCAGCATCGATCGCCGCATCTTGTGCGGTGGTCCAGGCGAGAGGCCGTCGTTTCCTCCCCGGCGACCTCTCGCTTTTCCAATCGATGCCGGCGCGCCGGCGCATGGTTGCCACGCGGGCCGATGACGGTCCGTGGTCGGTGACGTGCGCCACGTCGGTGGAGAGCAGCCGGCGCGCAGCCAGTGCGTGCCGGCGGCGCCAAGGTCACGGGTTTCGGCCGTTGCAGTGCCTCCTTCGGCGGAGGCGTGGCCCCCCTGACACCGGGAGGGGACGGCGAAGGCGACCGGCTGCTTGCCTGACGGTGGGCGGCGAGGCGACTGGCCGGTGACGGGAAGAACAATCGGAAGCGGGCGCGCGGCAGGCGCGACGAATGGCCGTGCCAATGGGCACGGCCAAAGGGGAAGGCATGGGAAGCTGCATGGCTGACAATGATTTGACAGGGAAGGCGCCGGGAGGGCGCGGGGTTTTGCCGACGCGCGAAACTCCGGGGCGGCTGGCGACCGGGGACGTCGGTTCCAAGGCCGGGCTTCGTCGTCCAAGCCGGGTGGCGGGCGTCTTCTCCCGCCAGGTGGTGCGTTCTCCTTTCCCCCGGCCGGCGAGGGCTTGAGCGCATGCGCATTACCGCAATCGTCGAAGCCCTGGTTCAATCGGGCGCGTCGCCCGAGATAATCCTTTCTGCCGTGCGCGCTGCCGAGGCGGGGCACGTATCCGAGATCGAGCGCCGCCGGGCGGGCGACCGCGAAAGGCAGCAGCGCCGTCGGGCCCGCGTGACGTCACGCGATGTCACGGTGACGGCCGACGGTGCCCTCTCTGATAAAGAAAGCTCCCCCACACCCCCTAAAGAAACTAACTCTCCCGACCCGAATCCGGGTGGGGACGCCGACCGGCCGGTTCCGGCTGCAGCCGTTCCGGATGCGGCAGGCTCGCGGCGCAACGGGAGCGGCCGGGCGATGCGGCTGCCTGAAGATTTCGAGCCCGACTGGGACTTTGCCGCCGGCCTCGGCTTCGGCCGGGCCGAGGCCGGCGTCGAGTTCGACAAGTTCCGCGACTACTGGCGCGCCAAATCCGGACGCGATGCGACCAAGCTCGACTGGGCCGCCACCTGGCGAAACTGGATGCGCAATGCCGGCGGCCGCGGGTTGCGCGGTGGCGGACAGGCCCGTCGCGGCCATCACCCCCAAGCGCCGCCACACGAGACCGCCTTTGCCCGCCATCAGCGGGAATGCAGGCAGACAATCGAAAACCAACTGAACGGAAACGAGAACAATGACCTATTCAGAGATGATGATTTCGCCGGCGGAGGCCCGGCTTTCGACCTTGGGCCGGGAGATTACCGCGCTCACTGAGCGGCTGGCTTGCGTCAACGAGGCGGCGGTGCTGCGCAGCCTCGATGCGATGCAGACGGCCGGCATGACCATGCCCCCGACGATCGAGCCGAGGAAGATCATTGCGGTCTACCACTACGCGCTTTCGGGCGTGCCGGCCTCGGGGCTTTCGGCGGCGACGCAGAAACTGATCCGCGGCGACTATGCCGCCAATCCCAACGTGCTTCTCGGCACGATACCCAAGCCGCCGGTGCTGGCAGCGCTCGCCAAGGCGGAGGCGCTGGGTCTCAGGGCGGATCTTGCCCGCAAACGCGAGATGGTTGCGGCGCTGACGCCGCGCGATCGGCGATCGCCGGCAAGCCGCAGCCGGGTGCGGGCGATGGTCGAAAGCTTCCGTCAGGCGCATGCGGCAGCGAAGGCCGGGCGGGATGCAGTTTCCTCCGACGGGCGGGCGCAAGGCGCGAACGTCCCGACCGAAAGCGCAGCTGATAGGCAGCCGGATGATACGGCCCCGCAAAATCCGGCGGCGCGGAATGCGTTTCGCGACTGGCTCGTGTCCGGCGTCGAGCGTGCAAATCTCAATCCAGCCGTTTCGAGGGAGGCTTTCCATGCGGTCTGAAGGCACTGAATTGACGACAGGACAGGCACCGGGCCGCGCAGCGGAAGGGTCGGCGGAAAGGATGCTCTCGGGGGACGAAGCGGGGAGCGCGGCTGCAAAACCGGCGACGCTCGACGATCTCGTCGGCATCGTCGCCGTTCAGGTGCGGGCGCAGGCGAGCCGGATCCAGGAGTTGGAACTGGCGCTCGCCGATGCCGAGGCGCGCATCCTCTCGCAGGCGCGGCTGATCTGCGGTGCCACGGCCGCGGCAAACAGCGATCTGTTCAACCGCCGGCCGGTGCGGGCGATCATCGAGGAGGTGCTTGGCGCCTATCCTGGGATCAGCTTCGAGGACATCATCGGGGTTGGCCGCGAGCGACGGCTGGTCGAGCCGCGGCACCGCTGCATGACCGCTGTTTACGACGAGCGTCCGGATCTATCGCTGCCGGCGCTCGGGCGGATCTTTCGGCGCGACCACACCTCGGTGCTGCACGCCGTCAACAAGCGCGAGCCCGGCAATGCGCGGCGGCGCGGACGGACCCAGCAGCCGGGCCGCTTGCCCGCGAATGCCGGTGCCGACGGGATCGGCGCGCCGGCATTTTGATTTTCCGACGAATTTCAGTCCCGCCCGCGGCCGCAGACACATGCAGCGGGCGAGGGCACATGCAGATTGCAAAAGGAGAAGAGACCATGAAATCCAAGGCAGAGCGCATCCGCATCAAGCGCGCCAGCCGGGCGGGCAGGCCGCGCAAGGCCAATGTGGCGCGCTATCCGGGCGGGCAGATCAAGCATGGCGAAAGCGAGCGCGAGGTCTGCTCCGTGGCGCTGGACGCGCGCCGGCGCATGCATTTTTCCGGCCGACGCGACGCCGATGTTGCCAGCCCCTTTGCCGGCTACACGCTCGGTCGCATGTTCCTCGACGGCAAGCTGACGGCGCATGAGCGCGAGGCGGGCGACGAATACAGCCGGCAGATGGCGCGTTACTACAGCCTCACCGGCATTCCTTTCCCGAGCGTGCGGGCCCAATCGCTGTTCGACGTGAAGGGTTTTGCCGGCGAGACGAGCGCCGAGCGCGCCCGCGGCGCCCGCCAGGCGGCGAACCGGATGATGGAGCTGGAAGGCGTGCTCTTGAAACTGCCGGACGGGCCGCAGGTGAAGACCACTGTCTTCAACGTCTGCATCATGGACTACGAGATGCTACGCACCATGCCGGAACCGCAGCTCGCCTGGCTGAAGCGCGGGCTGATGGAGCTGCACTGGCAGCTGGGGCTTTCGCGGGAGAAGGAAGGGGCGTGAAAGCGAGCGGCGCGGATCGGCCGCTGCCAGTGGCGCGGTTTCAAGCCGGCTCGCGCTTCGCCGCGCCGCTTGCCGCGATGGCGGGTTCGAATGCCTTCGCGTCAGCGCGGCTGCGCACCGCGACGAGCGTCGCATGTTCGGCTGAACACGCGACGCTCGAACCGGCCTGAGGGGCGGGCGGACGCGACCGGAGCCGTGTGGATGGGGCGCGCGGCGGTCTCTCAGGCACGGTAACGATTATCCGCGGAAGGCTCTTCCCTCGGTCGTGGCGGCCACCTCCGGTTCGTAGGAAAACATCATGCAGGTGAGCGCTGAACGTTTCGCCGCTCGCAATTGCCGTGTCGCTTTAGACTTTTGACCACGAATGTACTGGCACTGGTGTAAGAGCGATGATGAGGAAGGTCGGTGCGATTTCGCCCCGGGCTTTTTCGTTGACCGCATGCCAGACTTTCGGGTCATTGATGCGGCCGATTGCTTCGTCAGCGGTCGCCAGCCGACTGCGCCCGGGTATCCAGGCCACGAAGGGTCTGCCTCATCTTGGCCTTGAATAGACCTCAATTGACGCGCACCCTGATTAAATCGATTTAAGCCTGCTTGGCTTCTCGCGGCGTCAGAACCTCGACCCGCCATTTCCCCCTTAGATCGCCGCGTCGTAGCGCTGCCGCACGCAGCGGTATCAAACGAGATCGCGTGCCGGCGACTGCCGGTATCGGGAGGAGATGTCATGTTCGACCGAACGATTCACCGGACAATCCATTTCGACCGACCGTTCAGATTGCCGGGCGTCGATGAGACGATCGTCGCCGGCGCCTACGAAATCGATGACGACGAGGTGCCGATCGAAGGGCTTTCCTGGCTCGCCTACCGCCGTGTTGCCACCTTCATCAAGTTGCCCGCGACAGTCGAGAACCACTACCGAATGCGGTTGATACAAATCGAACCCGACGAGTTGGCGCGTTTGGTCGCGCTCAGCGGCGCCGAGATATCAGATGCGCCCGGACAGTGAGGATAAAACCATGTCCCAACATCGCTATCCCGTCGGGCTGTCCGTTCGCCTGCGAGACCGTCATAACCTCTCACCGAGAACCGCCGAAACCTATCGCATCACCGCAAAGATGCCGCTACGCGACAACGCCCCTCAATATCGAATTCGCAACGATGAACTCGGACAGGAGCGGGTCAGCGCTGAAAGCAATCTGGAACCGATCGACTGGGGAATGACCCGCAGCCACTGAGGAATGCCATGCGCTATGTCGAAACATTGAAGCGACTATTCCGGGTTAAACCTGAAATCCGTCACGTTGGTCTTGTGCTGACAGTCGCAAAGCCGGCCAGTCAAAAGGCACGCGAAAGGCCGCAGGAACGTCATGACAGCTCCGGCATATTGAAGCGCAGCCGGGATACGCAGGAGCGCCACCGGCTTTTGTAGAGCAACTGATCTGCGTCAAGACAAGGAGATAGACGCCGATGAAACCGCTCCATCGCACACATCAGATTGGCCTTACGCTTTGGCTGCGAAACGGTGGGGCAACCGGCAACACGGGCGAACTCGATCAATATGGCAGGCGTGTGGAACGTGACGGGTCCTGGACGGGAGCGCGGTTGTATATCGGCTCCTGGACTATGGCCGGCCTCGACCAGCAATTTGGCCTCCGCTGTGCTTCTCAACGCACCACAGCGGGCCTGAAGAAGACGAGGTAAACGCCCGTGTCTGACGCGAATGGAAATGTCTTGATGAGCGTCGCGGAAATCGAGCTGCTGCGGTGTGTGTTCGAGGCGACCTGCGCGGAGCACCAGATACCGCGGGAGGGAAGCTGCGCCGAACATCTTGCCCGGTTTCTTATGTTCGAGTTCAATTTGTCTACCTCAACCGAAAGCTCTCTCCTGGCAGCCGTCGATGAGGTCTATCTCCGACGCGCTCCGCCCCACGAGGAAAGCTAAGCAACGCGCAGCCGGCCGAATAACATCGCCTATCCTACCCTACGAGGCTCCTCGCAACCTTCCGTTCGCGCAGGATGCGAGCGTCGAGTTCCTTCAGCCGGTGCGTGAGGGCGGGATCGCCGGGCAGGAGGGCGAGAGCCTTCGCCAGCATATTGCGTGCGGTGACGAGATCGCCGTCGCGGATGTGGCGATTGGCGCGGTGATAAAGGAAGTTGACCCGCTCCGTTGGCGCAAAACGGTCGCCGAAGCGGGCGTCGAGCGCGTCGGACCAGGCGGGATGCCGGGCCATGGCGGCGACGGCGACCTGATAGGGACGCATGGGCGCATCGACCCGGGCGGCGCGGGCAAGACCCCGTAGGCGCGAAACGTCATGGGTTCTGCAGGCGGCGATCAGCGAAAGGGCACGCTCGGTGCCGGTAAAGACACGGACGGTGCCGTGGCCGGTCATGTGAACGCGCACGAGATGCGTTTCGGCCTGAAGTGCTGCGATGCGCTCGGCGTGGCGGCGATCTATCGCGTGGAAGGGATCATAAAAAATGAAGGCGCGGCCGGCGGCCTGATCGGCCGAAATGCCCATATTGGCGTGCAGATCGGGCGAAAAATGCCGGAGGAAGCGATTGTCGTAGGGGACGGATTTCGGGTCGATCGAGACCTGCGGGCAAAAGGCGATGGCCGTGGTGGCATTGAAGCGCCGGCGATAGCGAAGCGCCGCATAACCACCCTGCGAATGGCCGTACAGAATGCGCTCGGGAGCTGCATTCAGAATGGGTGCTGCGGCTTCGACCGCCTTGACCACGCTTGCCGCCGGAAACCAGTTGGGCCGCCTACTGATGAAGCCGAGGGCTGAGATGTCGGCCTTCTCGCAAAAGCGCTGGCCCCAGTAGCGGCTGCCGTTTGCCTGGATCTCCATCTCGTTGAAGGTCACCAGCAGATAGGGGGATGAACCCGGTCGATGGATGACTTCAAGATTTTCGTCCGAGTAGATCAGCACGGTTACTCCAAAACAATTTCAATTCTTGCAGCAATATTATTTGAAAGTTCGAGAATGATTTGCGGTCACCTCGGATTTCTTCAGTATTGCGTATTTGTATCAGATTTCCAGTGCCTGGATCTTTCTGCAAGGCAAATCCAATAATGAGGTCGCGGCTCAAGGGAGGCTCGTTTCCGGTCGATTTCGGCCCGATGCGGTCACTGCGCCACCGGTTGAGCGCCCACGTTTATGGCGTTCGTTACAGTTACGTACTTGATTGCCCGCGCGAAAGGAGCAGCATGCCCGCGCAGACGGCAACGGCCTTTCGCAATCGGTCGTGAGTTGCCGTTTTGGCAGCCGAAATTTGTTTGAAAATTCAGGCATGGCTTTGCGCGTCGAACCTCAATGGAGACGTGCTTCTTCCCAGATCAGTTTTTCGCGCGATGGCTCATCGCAGGAAGGAACCTGACAATGATAAAGGCATCTGATCATTCAACTTCGTCCCGCTGCGTGTCGAGGACTTTTCCGATGAAACTTCTGGCGTCGTGCGTGGCAGGGCTGAGCATTGTCGCTGGCCTGTCAACCCCGGCGCGTGCGCAGCAAGCAACACCAAAACCCAACATCCTTCTGATCGTTTCCGATGACACCGGCTACGGAGACCTCGGCCCCTATGGCGGCGGTGAAGGACGAGGCATGCCGACACCCAACATCGACAAGCTGGCCGAACAGGGCATGCTGTTTTATGATTTCTATGCCCAGCCGAGTTGCACGCCGGGTCGCGCCGCCATGATCACCGGGCGTATTCCCAACCGCAGCGGCATGACGACGGTTGCATTCCAGGGGGAAGGCGGCGGTCTTCCGGCGGCCGAATGGACGCTCGCCTCCGTCTTGAAGCTCGGCGGGTACCAGACCTATTTCACCGGCAAATGGCATTTGGGCGAGGCGGACTATGCCTTGCCGAACGCCCATGGCTTCGACGTCATGAAGTATTGCGGCCTTTACCACCTCAACGCCTACACCTACGCCGACCCGACCTGGTTCCCGGATATGGACCCCAAGCTCAGGGCCATGTTCCAGAAGGTCACCAAGGGCGCGCTCTCCGGTAAGGCCGGCGAAACGGCGGTCGAGGACTTCAAGATCAACGGCCAGTATATCGACACGCCCACGGTCAATGGCGCGGCAGGGGTCGTCGGCATCCCCTATTTCGACAGCTACGTCGAAAAGGCGGCCATCGAGTTTCTCGACGACGCGGCGAAATCCGACAAGCCGTTCTTCATCGACGTCAACTTCATGAAGGTGCACCAGCCGAACATGCCGGCGCCCGAGTTCGAGCATAAATCGCTGTCGAAGTCGAAATATGCCGACAGCATCGTGGAGCTGGACACCCGCATCGGCCGCATCATGGACAAGCTGCGCGAGACCGGCCTCGACAAGAATACGCTGGTCTTCTACACGACGGACAATGGCGCCTGGCAGGATGTCTATCCCGACGCCGGCTATACGCCGTTTCGTGGCACCAAGGGCACGGTGCGCGAGGGTGGCAACCGCGTTCCCGCCATCGCCGTCTGGCCGGGCAAGATCAAGGCCGGCTCCAAGAACCATGACATCGTCGGCGGCCTCGACCTGATGGCGACATTTGCTTCGGTTGCCGGTGTCGCTCTGCCGGACAAGGACCGCGAGGGCCAGCCGATCATCTTCGACAGCTTCGACATGTCGCCGGTCCTGCTTGGAACCGGCAAGTCGGAACGGAACTCATGGTTCTATTTCACCGAGAACGAACTGTCTCCCGGCGCTGCCCGCGTCGGCAATTACAAGGCGGTGTTCAACCTGCGTGGCGACAATGGACAGGCGACCGGCGGCCTTGCCGTCGACAGCAATCAGGGCTGGAAGGGTCCGAACAAATATGTGGCGACGGTGCCGCAGATCTTCGACCTCTGGCAGGACCCGCAGGAGCGCTACGACATCTTCATGAACAACTACACCGAGCGCACCTGGACGATGGTGACCATCAGCGACTCCATCAAGCAATTGATGATGACCTACGTCAAATATCCACCGCGCAAGCTTCAAAGCGGGACCTATACCGGTCCGATCGAAATCTCGAAGTATCAGCAGTTCCAGTGGCTGCGCGATGAGCTCGGCAAGGAAGGCTTCAGTCTGCCGATGCCGACCGGCAACTGAACCGGAAAATGAGAAGCGGCGCTGTCTGATCACGGCAGCGCCGCTCGACCGTCGGGCTTTCGAGGCGCCGGTCAGATCCGCTCGAGGAAGGCAAGTACCCGTTTCATCGCCAGCGCAGTTGCCGCCGCGTCATAGGAGGGCAGCGAGCTGTCGGCGAAGTAGTGCTGGTCGCCCGGATAGAGGAACAGTTCGGCGTCCTCTGCCTTCTCGACGATCTCGCGGGCGGCGTCGATATCGCCTTCGCCGACGAAGATCGGGTCGTTGTCCATGCCGTGGATTTGAACGGGTACGCCTGCCGGCCAGGGGCCGAAGGACCACTGGCCACTGATCGGGATGCAGGAGTAAAAGAGCAGGGCGCCGCGGGCGCCGGGGCGGGTCTGGGCGAGTTTCTGAGCCGGCAGGACACCGAAGGAGAAGCCGGCATAGACGAGGTTTTCGGGGAGGGCATCGGCGAGGCGCACGCCGCGCTCGCGCATCTCTTCAAAGCCGACCGCCTCGATATGGGCAACGCCCTCCTCGATGCTCGCAAATGTACGTCCTTCGAAGAGATCGGGCAGGTGGACGACGTGCCCGGCCGCGCGCAGGTCGTCGGCAAAAGCGTGCACGCCGGGTGTCAGCCCCTGGGCATGGTGGAATACGAGGACTTCGGCCATCGGCAGCTTCTCCTTCAAACCAGTGTTCGCGCATCAATTGTATTTCGTTCGGCGGAATTCAAGCGGCAAGGCTGCCCTTAAGGAAAATATTCCTCCCGCGCTGATGCCGCGTCTCTCGACCTTTTCTTGCCATCTTCGCTCGCTTGGTTGCGCACGATGCACCACGATTCTGGAGGGAAAAGGATCATGACAGGTAAGTTGCGCATTGCCGTGCTGTTCGGTGGCCGGTCGGCGGAGCATGAGGTTTCGCTGATGTCGGCGCGCAACGCCGTCGCGGCGCTCGATCGGACGCGCTACGAGATCGTGCCGATCGGGATCGCCAGGGATGGCCGCTGGATGCTGGTCGATCTCGAAGACGGGGAACTGCCGAAGGCGATCCCCGTGTCGGGAACGCAGGTGGCGCTGATCCCCGGCGGACGGGGGCGGGCGGTCACCATCGCGGCCGACGGCCGCCAAGGGTTGCTGCCGGCGATCGACCTGATCTTTCCGGTTCTGCATGGTCCCTTCGGCGAAGACGGGACGGTGCAAGGCTATGCGGAAACTGCCGATGTCGCCTATGTCGGCTGCGGTGTCGCGGCTTCGGCGGTCGCCATGGACAAGGCGCTCGCCAAGCGCCTGCTGGTCGCCGAAGGCATTGCCGTTGCGCGGGCGATCGGCCTTCATGCGGGCGACGCCTATTCAAGCGAGACCATCCTCGAAAGCCTGGGACTGCCGGTTTTCGTCAAGCCGGCGCGGCAGGGATCTTCCGTCGGCGTCAGCCGCGTCGACAGTCTGGACGCGCTTCAGGCGGCGCTTAACGAGGCGTTCCGGCACGACGACAAGGTGCTGATCGAGGAGTTCGTCCAGGCCCGCGAGATCGAGTGCTCGGTGCTGGAGGATGCGAAGGGACAGCTCACCGTCTCGCGACCGGGCGAAATCATTCCGGCTGCGAGCCACGGCTTCTACAGCTACGACGCCAAATATGTCGATGCCGGCGGCGCAGTCGTCGAGGCGCCCGCCAAACTCTCCGAGGAGGTGATCGCAGAGGCCAAGGACATGGCCGCGCGGGCATTCCGGGCGCTTGACTGCGCGGGGATGGCGCGGGTGGACTTCTTCCTGCGCGCCGATGGAAGCCTCATGATCAACGAAATCAACACCATTCCCGGCTTCACCAATATCAGCATGTATGCCAAGGCGCTGGCAGCCGACGGCATCGCCTACGGCCAGGTGGTGGAGACGCTGATCGCCCATGCGCTGAAGCTGCGCGGCAAGGCGGGCGCGCGCACCTGAGGGGATGACAGGGGCAACCCGGGTATGGCAGGCCATCGCCGGGGATGGCGGGCTTGCCGGGCGGCAGTGTCACCCTGGAGTATTGCGATGCTACCTATGAGTTGCGGTCCATATTAGGATTGTCGCATTCATTGTGGGTTCACGTCGCCCCGGCCAAAACTCGCACCTGTTACAAACGGACAGGTGATGAAATGAAGAAGATTGGCATCGTCGTGCTTGCGGCGATAACGGCTCTTTCGGGCATCACGCCGGCAAACGCCCTGCCGGCTGTTGCCATCGAGCGGGTGCAGAAGAGCGACGTTCAACTGGTGCAGCACCGGGAATGGAACGGCGGTCACCATCGCCGGCGTCCGCCGGGCTGGCACGGCGGCTATCGCCCGCGCCCCGGCTGGGATGGCGGTTACCGCCCGCGGCCAGGCTGGCATGGCGGCTATCGTCCGCGTCCGGGTTGGGACGGCGGCTACCGCTATGGCTACTATAACGGCCACCGCGGCTATCGCTACGAGCGCTACGGCTATCGCCGCCACAATGACGGCTGGTGGTATCCGCTGGCGGCCTTCGGCACCGGAGTCATCATCGGTGGCGCGATCGCCGCTCCGCCAGCGCGTCGCTACGAGACCGGCGTCAACCCGCGCCATGCCGACTGGTGCTATGCGCGCTATCGCTCCTACCGCGCCTGGGACAACTCGTTCCAACCCTATGGTGGCCCGCGCCAGCAGTGCTATTCGCCCTACTTCTGAGGCGAGCGTGTTTTAAGGAGGCCGCCGGTCGCTGACCGGCGGGCCTCTTTTTTGTTTTCTGGCATTCACATGCGCTGAGGGAACGCGGCCCGGCATGGGTGGGAACGCAGCCTCTATCGACTGCTGCGCGGCATCTCCTCGTCGAAGCGGGTTTTCTCGCGCCCCGGATCATCCTCGAGGATTTTCTCTTCGCGGTCGTCAGGCAGTGCATCGTCCGGATCGACATTGGCTTCGTCGCGGCTCGGAACGGGCGACACGCGACCCTGATCGACCGGCGTCGGATGGTCTCCCGCGGGAAGCTGGTCGACGGGGAGCGGCGGGATCTTACCGATCGGCACTGCGCGTGTTTCGCCAGACGGGGGCACGTCTTCCGGTGTCTCTCGGTCGCGGGATTTCGGGTTTGCCTTGTTCATCGTCGCATCTCCTTGCTGGCGGTTTGCCAGGAATAAGCCGAGGCGAGCGGAAAAGGTTCCGGTCTGGACGTTCAAGATCTCAAGATTGAAGGTGGATCAATGACGGGGCGTGGCCGTGCGGATTGGGGGACATCGCATCCGGCTCCTGTCGTTTTCCAAGTCTTGGTCCGCGATGCAATCGGCATCCCAAGCACGCGCTATCGAGCCAGACATCCTGTCGATGATATCGGGGCGAACTCTGCCGCGTCGCGCGTTTGCAGGGGAGGCGTCTGCTAGGAATCGCTCATTGCGGCAACCCCGCGAAGAGGCAGACAAGCGGAGCGGCCGCGGACCGGCGAGGTCGGAAAAGCCCGGTCTTCTAGAACTTCAACGTCTTCTAGAACTTCAACCGGGCGTCGTCATGTTCGGGAGGGCGGTGCGCGTCCTTGCGACGAAACCCGTAGGCGAGCGCGAGCCCCAGGATTGCGGAGCCGACGACGATGGCGGCGAGTGCGAAGAAATTCTCCATGGCATTTTCCTCCCAAGGGGAAGCTTAACACAGAATGCGCGCAAACAAATGGCGCGGCAGCGAGAATGCGCGTCATGGTTACTCAACGCATGTCGGCCCAAGATGTTCAATCCGATTGGCTTCGGTGCGCGGTGCGTTCGGCCGAGGCTTTGCACGGGAGCGACACTGCGGGCGGGCGATCTGGACAACGTCGAGCCCCGCCAGCTTCGCCGTCTACGAAGCATCAGCGACCTCAATAACCGCCAGCACCGCCGCCGCCCTGACTCATGCCCTGGACGCCTTGCATGCCCTGGTAACTGGGGCTCGGAGCAGGAGTGCTGGTGCGGCTCGCCTGGTCGGTGGTGCAGCCGGCAGCCGCAAGAAGCGCCGCGCAAAGAGCGGCGATCAGGTATTGTCGTGTCATGGGTATCTCCCGTGGTCGTGGGAGCGGCATCAACCGCTTCCGCATCGAAACGGATCAACCATGCCGCCGCCGGCCCCGGATCCGTTGAGGAAGGAGACATGGCGCCAGCGGCCTTGCATGGCGCTCGCGATTGTACCACCGATCGCGCACATGGGCTGGCAAAGAGGCGGGGCGGGGGTAAAGGAAAAAACGAACAAAACGGAAACAAATTTTGGCAAAGGGGCTTGCCAAGCGACCGGAAGCGGGCTAAGGATATTACAGGCTGGCCGTTTCGTCATTGAAGCGGCCTTTTTGATTCCGGCGGATTGGCGCGGCCTTGCCTGGGCGCTGATGCCGATATCCAAAAAAGTCAAATCCGCGCCGGCGCCGGCTGCGACCGCTGAGACGCGGGTGACGACGGCCGCTACGGCGTCACGGCGCTTCGCGATTTTTCGGATCCGAACTTGGGCTTCACGTCTTCGGCGCCCGCATGCTGCTGTCGCAAGATCGCCGCATGTTCTGGTGCGAAAGCCCTAAAGCTGGTCGCGTGGAAAGGGCTCACGCGACAGGCTTTAAGATCTTGTTTTTATGCATGTCGTTGCGGCAATACCGCTGCCCACTTTTACGCGAAAAGCCTTAGGCTTCCTGCTTGGCGATCTTGCCGGTGACGGAGGCGCCGGTCTCATGTCGCGGGCGGGGCTGCCCGATGCTGCGCAGCCAGCGCGAGGCTTCCTTCGGATCGCGCTCGACGCCGAGGCCTCTCTGATAGATGGTCACGAGGCGGGCCTGGGCAGCCGGATGACCCTGGCGGGCGGCCTGGCGGTTCCAATGAAGCGAGGCGGCATAGTGTTCCGCGCCGCCATCGTTGAAATAGATTTCGGCGAGTTTCGCCTGGGCATCGACATTTCCTGACGTCGCCAGTTCAAGCAACCTGGGCGAGATATTCGTTGCGGACGGCCGCGGGGTGAAAATGGTCTTCAACTTGCTGAACGTGTTGCGGATCATCTGGCACCTGTTGCATTCATTGCATGGTTCCCGCGGCTGGACTGCTAGGCTGAAAAACTGCTTAAAATCTTGAACTAATTCGACTTTTCCCTGGCCACTGCCGGTAGAGCAGGAGCGCTTGCGATGCATTGCGCCAGAAGCACCCGATGTGGGGCAACCCGGTGAGCGGTATTGATGACCGAATGCAACCTGAAGTCAAGGTTGCAAGCGTGACATCCGGCGTGACACACGCATTTTTCTGTGATCGGCTGTCACGCTTGCTAGCTTGAACAGCCGCGGCGACACGATGGTGCCTCCCGCAGGCATTGGCGTTCCCAGCTTGGGCGCCGAGACCTTCGGAGATGTCGGCTCGTCGACTTCGGCCAGGGCCGGAGCCGGCCTCGCGAACATGCCAAGCAGTTTCGTCCACAAACGCCGGATCACCTGCGATCGCCTCCAAATCCCGCCGCTACCGGTCGGCTTTGATGGCAGAATGCAACTTTTGGTCAAGCGGCGGCCGATCCAACGTGCGCAGGAGGAGCAATCGCCTCGTGCCCCGGAGCAAATCCCATGACAGTGAAACCCGCAAAGGACCCGAAGACCGGGCGCTTTCTGCCGCGCGCCGGAGGGGATGGGGCCGTCCCCCGGACGCGCACGCGCAAGGCGGTCCGCACCAAGCTCGGCGAACTCTTTCTCGAAGACATGCTTTCGGCCTGGGAGAGCCGAGGGGCGGCCGCGATCCACGCGCTGATCGAGAAGAACCCAAACGACTTCCTGAAGACGATAGCGGCGCTGATGCCGAAGGACGTGACCATCAATCCAAACCAGATGGGCGAGATGACGGATGAACAACTCCTCGAGCGGATCCGCAAGCTCGACCAGACCATCAGGCCTTTCCTTGCTGCTTCGGGAGCGGATGGAACTGACGATGGAGATCGGGCGGCGGCAGAAAACCAATAGGCTCGCCTATTACCGTCCCTATGCGAAACAGACCGAGTTTCATGCGGCGGGGGCCAGCTTTCGCGAGCGGCTGTTCATGGCCGGTAACCAGCTCGGCAAGACGCTTGCCGGCGCCGCGGAAGCGGCGATGCATCTGACAGGCGACTATCCCTCTTGGTGGGCGGGCCGACGGTTCGACCGGCCGATCACGATGATCGGCGGCTCGGAATCGCACGAGCTGACACGCGATGGCGTGCAGCGGCTGCTCGTCGGCCCGCCAATGAGCGAGGAGGACTGGGGCACCGGCTATCTGCCGAAAGCGGCGCTTGTCGGCTGGACACGACGATCGAGCGCTTCCGGCGCGCTCGACAGCGTGACCGTGCGGCACACTTCGGGCGGCACCTCGACGCTGCTCTTGAAGGCTTACGAGCAGGGCCGGGCGAAATGGCAGGCCAACACCGTGGACTATCTCTGGTTCGACGAGGAGCCGCCGGAAGACGTCTATTTCGAAGGCATCACCCGCACCAATGCGACCGGTGGCTCGGTCGCCGTGACGTTTACGCCGCTGAAAGGCATGAGCTCGGTCGTCAGCCGCTATCTGCTGGAACCATCAGACGACCGGACCGTGGTGACGATGACGATCGACGATGCCGAACATTATACGCCGCAGGAGCGCGCGAAGATCATCGCCAGCTACCCCGCGCATGAGAAGGAAGCGCGCACCAAGGGGGTGCCGACGCTCGGGTCGGGAAGAATCTTCCCGGTGACGGAAGAGCAGATCCGGGTCGAGCCATTCGAGGTTCCCAGGCACTGGGTGCAGATCGGCGGGCTCGATTTCGGCTGGGATCACCCCTTTGCCGCAGCGCTCTGCGCCTGGGACCGCGATGCGGATGTCTTTTACGTGACCCGCTGCTACCGCGAGCGCGAGGCGACGCCGATCATCCATGCCGCAAGCCTGAAACCCTGGGGACCCTGGCTGCCCTGGGCCTGGCCGCACGACGGGCTGCAGCACGACAAGGGCTCGGGCGAGCAGCTTGCGGCGCAATATCGCGGGCAGGGGCTCGTGATGCTGCCCGAGCGCGCGACCTTCGACGACGGCACCAACGGTGTCGAGGCGGGGGTCTCCGACATGCTGCAGCGCATGCAGACCGGTCGCTTCAAGGTGTTTTCGACCTGTGGCGACTGGTTCGAGGAGTTCAGGCTCTACCACCGCAAGGACGGCCGGATCGTCAAGGAACGCGACGACGTGATTTCGGCCAGCCGCTACGCGCTGATGATGAAACGCTTTGCCCGGGTGAAGGCGGATAACGCCGCCTGGGCCTTTACCGATCGGAAGGTTCTCTAGCCGCGGTGGTGAAACCTAACGCCAGCGAGGCCCGTCGCGGCCTCGAGGCCCGAACCGCGGGCCGGCGAACGAAAATCGATCAGACCTTCCAGGAGCCTGCTTCCACGACCGTGGAACGGGGCCCGTTGCCTTCAATATCAACAGTAGGAGTCGTCATGGTTACCAGCGTTGTCACCACATCTGGAAACACGACATGCATGGATTTCAGCACGAACCAGTGGCACGGCTACGTTGGCGGTAACACGCCCTATGGCCTGTGGGTGGACGGTCCCTTGCATCCGTGGCGCGACGCCAATGGAACGCCGACCTTCATCACCGGCCATTCCGAAGGGTATCGCTACAACGTCCTCTCCGATTGGCACAACGGCCACACCTGGACCAACTGGAATGCCGGCCGGCACTGGAACTCGCCGCGCGACACCGTTGAAGGGCACTATGCCAACCGCCACTGGATCGTGTCACCGTTCGCGCGCGGCTCTCTGGTCGTCGGCCTGACCCACCACGAATTCTATCAATCGTCGACGACGATCGGCGGGGTCAAAGGCTTCAATTCCCACGCCCACGGCTTCAATACCCGCTGGGTCAACGGCATCGGCTATGTGCGCTCTACCAATGACGGTCAGGCCTGGACAGTCCCCAATCCCGGGGATTTCGGCCAGAACCATCACAATGTGCGCTGCGTGCTGATCCCGGAGCCGTGGTCCTACCAGTCTATCGACACGGCCTATGGCTTCCTGCATCCGTCGAACATCGTGCAAGAGGGCAACTACTATTATGCCTTCATCGAGGTCCGCAATCTGCCGGGCAACACCACGCTGCTCGACAACGGCTTCACCATCATCCGAACATCGAACCTCGACGCGTCGGTCGGCTGGCAGTTCTACAACAACGCCAACCAGTGGGAGACGGTGAACCACCAGTACTACCAGGGCAACATCGCGCCGCAGCAGCCGAAAATCTTCTTCAAGGTGGCGGGCTACAACCCCTACACCATGTATGACCAGAACGGCCGCATGGCGCAGAGCATCCGCTACCACGTGCCCACACAGAAATGGGTTCTGTTCGGCTACACTGGCCTGCAGACGCCCGGCTTCTGCTACTGCGTTTCGGATACGCTCGCCAATCCGCAGTTCGAGGCGAACGGGCACCGTTTGGTGAGCCTTGCCGGCGGCGGCGCCACGAACGAATACCACAGCAACCACTACATCAGCGTCTTCGATCCGAACTCTCAGGATCAGAACTACAAGACGATCCTCGGTGACAGCGCGGTCGTGATAACGGCCGACGAAGGCGTGCGCTACAAGATCGGCACGATCCGGATCACCTGATTTCACAAGCAAAACAACGTGATGACGCTCTTTCGGTCGTTATGAGCCGATTGACGGAACGCTGTGCCCGGGCAGGCCATTCATGCCGCCTGGGCCTTTACCGATCGGAAGGTTCTCCAGATGGCAGCGATGACGAAACCGGAACTGACGGAGCTCGTGGGCCAGCTCGTCAGGGATTGCGAGGATTATCGCGACCAGCTTTCCGCGGCGCGTATCAGGGCGATGGAATATTACGACGGCGTGATGGCCGACGTGCCGGCGGAAGCAAACCGCTCCAAGGTGGTTTCGCGCGATGTGCGGGCGGCGGTGAAGAAGGTGCTGCCTTCGCTCATCCGCACCGTGCTCGGCAATGACAAGGTGGTGGAATACCAGCCGGTCAACCAGGGCGACGAGGCCGGCGCCGAGCAGGCGACCGACTATATCAACTACATCGTCTTTCCCGAAAGCGACGGCTACGACGCGGTGCAGGATGCCGCGCACGACGCGCTGAAGCTCGGCAACGGGGTGATCCGCTGGTGGTACGAGAAGAGAAAAAGCGTCGAGGTTTCGACCCATAGCGGGCTCGACGAGGCAGCCCTGGTGCAGCTCATTGCCGACGACACGGTGGAGGTGCTGGAACAGGCGCAATCGGTCGAGCGGATCGAGCTGCCGACGGGATCTGTCGAGCAGCCGGTCTTTGCCGTGAAGATCCGCCGCACGGCGGAGCGCGGGGCGACAAGGCTGGCCGCCGTGCCGCTCGAAGAATTCCTCGTTCATCCGGACGCGATCGCGATCGACGACAGCCCGATTGCCGGGATCAAGCGGCGGATGCGCCGCTCCGATCTGATCGCCATGGGCTATGACCGTGATCTCGTCGAAGGCTTTGCCCTTGCCGGCAATACCGACGGCGAGGACGAGGAATTTGCCCGAAGGCGTGGCATCTTCGGCGATGGCGAGGAGACGGCAAAGGCGCTGCAGGAGGTCGACTACTACGAGCTCTATGTGAAGGTGGATGCGGACGATGACGGCATTGCGGAGCTGCGCCGCCTGATCTTTGCCGGCGGCACCGGGGCCGACAACCTGCTTGAGGATGCGGAATGGGACGAGGTGCCTTTTGCCGATCTCATCACCGAGCGGCGGCCGCACCAGCGCGAGGGCAATGCGATCACCGACGACATGGCGGAGATCCAGCGGGTGAAGACCGTGCTCCTGCGCCAGACGCTCGACAATCTCTACTGGCAGAACAACCAGCAGCCGATTGTGCAGGAAGGGATGATCCAGAACCCGGAGTCGGTGCTGAACCCAAAATTCGGCCAGCCGATCCGCGTCGGCCAGGGCGTCGATGTGCGCGGCGCCGTCGGCTATACGGCGGTGCCGTTCGTGGCGCGCGAATCCTTCTCCATGCTCGGCTATCTCGACCAGGAGGCGACTGACCGGACCGGGATTTCCGATGCGTCGAGCGGCATGGCGCCGGATGCGCTGCAGAACATGACGGCGAAGGCGACCGCACTCGTCGAACAGGCGGGCATCGGCCAGACGGAACTGATGGTGCGCACCTTTGCGCAGGGGCTGAGGCGGGTGTTCAAGGGGGTGCTCGGGCTTACCATCAAGCATCAGGACCGGCCGCGGGCGGTGCGTCTGCGCGGCAAATGGGTGACCTTCGACCCGCGCCACTGGAACGCCGGCATGGATGCGACCGTCAACACCGGGCTCGGTGCGGGCACCCGCGAGCGCGACATGCTGATGATCCAGATGATCCAGCAATTGCAGGAAAAGCTGCTGACGACGCTCGGGCCGGACAACCCTTACGTCTCGCCCGACAACCTCTACAACGGCATTGCCAAGACCGTGGAGGCGGCGGGGCTGAAATCGCCTGACCTCTACTTCACCAAGCCGACGCCCGAGGACATCCAGAGGCGGATGGTGGACATTACTTCACTGGTGGCATCATCGGCGTAGGCGCGACGTTTTCAAGCAACGTGTCGGCACTCAATTTCGTTGCTTCGGGGGGGGGCGGCGGCGCAATGTACATCTTGTCCAACAGCGATAGAGTGCTTGCATTCCAGTCGGCAGCGTCGGTAACTCGCGGCACGATCGTTTCGAGCCAAGCGAACGCTGCGATGCAGATCGGCGTGTGGAACACTTCCGGTGTGTTTCAGCAGCTGGCGAGTTGGCACGAAACTGGTCTTTATTCGTGGTCTGGCCACATCGCACGACTTGGAGGCAACGGATCATCCGGCGAAATCCAACTGCTCACCAACAACAACGGTCACAGCTATCGTATGATTGGGGTGAACGACGGCGGCTTGTATATTCAACGGTCCAGCGACCGTTTCGTATCAAATGCACCGACGCTGCTTTCTTGGAGCGGGATCAGTGAAGCTACGTTCCCGAGCAACGTATATGCCCCTCGGTTTATAGCAACCGCGAATGGTGATGGCCAAGCCATCAAGGTCGGCGACGATGTGTGGCTCGGTGACATCAACCAAGCAGACACACTCTCCGTTCGCGGTCAGACCAACTTGGCCAACGGTTGGATACAGTTCGGCTATGGAGGCAACAAGCTCGGCGTCAACGGCTCCGTCGGCGATCGTCTATACTGGGGCGGTGGCTTCTTTATCCAGTCGGACGGCAATATGTACATGCCAATGTGGGGGGACTATCTCGGCAACGTCGTGAACGGTAAGGCCGGCATCTACACCGGCTCAAACCGCGATGAAACCAATTTCCCAATCGGACATACCATCCTGGTCGAAACGGGTAATGGGGACATCAAAGAGAGGAATTCCGCCCATGCGATTTATCTTAGTTCCAGTTACGGCTACGCCTTTGGCGGGGCTGGGGCGCAACTTGCTGGAACTTGGCGTGCTCGAGGCGGCTACGATTCGCCCGGGTCGGGTGCATGGACCTATTGCTTCGTGAGGACGGCATAATGACATCGATGTCACTTAATATGGTTTATGCCGTTCGAGCTACTCAAGAGGCTGACGTCTACAACATCCGTTGCAACATCACGGATTATCTCGGCGCGTCCTACGACACCGACTACTGCAGTCGTCCGGATGACACCGTCGGCGTCAATCCCCTGATCCGCCAGTGGTTGCTCGATAATCCCGGCTTCCAGATCGAGCCATGCATCCCCCCCGATCCGCCGACGGAAGACGAATTGCGGCAGCGGATGCCCAGTCTGACCGCCCGCCAATTCCGCCTGGGACTGGTGAATGCCGACATCTCGCCGTCGACCGTGACCGCAGCGATCGCGGGGATGCCCGTTGGCTCGGATCAGGACAAGGCTCAGATCGAGTGGGAGTATGCAACCACGTTCAACCGGTTGCACCCGCTGATCGGGACGGTTGGTACGGCGCTTGGTCTTTCTGACACCCAGATCGATGCCCTGTGGGTGGCGGCCGCCGCGCTTTAACCGGAAAATCTCCAAAAGGTGAATCCATGAACAGAGCAGCGTTTTACGCGGCCCTGCGCGATCCCGCGTCGGGTGTATTCAAGTCCTATTCTGCAAAGCAGTTTGAAAGCCTGGACGCGGTCGTCCTGGAGGGGCGCCGGCGTGCGGTAGGCCTCTGCCATCTGGCCGCAATTCTCGCCGAGGTCCATCACGAAACCGGCGGCACAATGCGGCCGGTCGAGGAGAATCTGAACTACTCGGCAAGGCGGCTCATGCAAGTATGGCCGGCGCGATTTCCGACGCTTGCTAGCGCGGAACCCTACGCGGGCAATCCGCGCAAGCTTGCGAACCGGGTCTATGGCGGGCGGCTTGGCAATGTCGAAGACGACGACGGGTGGGTCTTTCGCGGGCGAGGGCTGGCGCAAATTACCGGTCGCGCGAACTATGGCAAGTTTGGTCTGGTGGAGATGCCGGATCGTGCCTGTGATCCGGCGACGGCCATTCGCATTCTTTTCGACGGCATGGTGCACGGGCTTTTCACGGGCAAGCGACTGACTGATTTCGACACGGACGATAGCCGTTCGGCGGCGGCGACCGGCTATCGTTATGCCGCCTCACGCGCGATTATCAACGGCGATATCAGGCAGAACGGGCCGAAGATCGAGGCCTACGGCCGCGCCTTCGAGGCGGCGCTGCGTGCGGCCGGATATGGTCGCGAGAGCGCTTCGGCCGATCCCTCCGTTGTTGTCGTGCTGCGGCCAGGCTCGGTCGAAAGGGCGCCCGACATGGAAAGCGTCAACGCTTCGCACGGGGCCAAATTCAATCGCCTGCGCCGTCTCATTGAGGCGGTTGCCGGGTTTCTTGCGCGGTGGACGAAATGAGTGCTGTCGTCATCCGTATCCTGCTGCGCTACGGCGCGGGGCTGCTCGTGGCTAAAGGGCTGCTGGCGCCGGAGGCGGGGCTGGTGCTTGCCGATGATCCCGACGTGCAGATGCTGATGGAGGTGGGTATCGGCCTTGGTGCGGGCATTCTCTCGGAGTGCTGGTACGTGCTGGCGCGACGCCTTGGTTGGGCGAAATGATGTTTGCCTGGCCGAAGCTTCTCATCGCCGGCCTCATCGTCTCGGGTCTCGTCTGGCTCATTCATGAAATCCGCGCAGACGGCGCACGATCCTACGCCAATGCCATCGAAAGGCAGAACAATGACGCTCATAGCCGCGCTCGTGGGAAGCGCCTTGATTACGATTCCTGCCTTGATGCTGGCAGGGTGTGGGACTTCGCGTCCGGCCAGTGCTCCCGGGCTGCGCGCCGTGGTCGGAACTGATCTTGTCGGCGCGCGCGGAGCATCGCCAGCGGATCAGCGCCGGATCGATCGCACGGTCGTCGGCCTTTGTGCCGCGGATATCTGGACGAAGGCCGAATGCGCGAAGCACGGGGGAGGCCATCATGTCGCTGGCTGAAATCGATATCGTTGTTCATCGCCAGTTGGGAGAACTGGTTGCCGGCATGCGCGGCCTGCAGGAGTCCATTCATCGGATCGAGGATGGCGCGAGGCGGGCGGAGGATAAATCTGCCGCCAGTCAAGCCAGCGTTCACCGGCGCATGGATGAACTCGCTGAGCGGGTCAACGAACTGGAAGCGTCGGCTTCCGCTATCGGTGCCGAAATCTCCGATATGAAGCCGGTGACCGATGACGTCAGGCGGTGGAAGCTCATGGGTATTGGCGCACTAGGAGTGACGGGAATTGCTGCGATGGCTCTCGGTGTCAGTTTTGCCGAAGCGATCCGGCGGATCGTGTTCGTGATTGCCGGAAGAGCCTAGCGCTCAGGGCTGCTTGACCTACGTCTTTTAATCAAAGCGCCGCGCACCCGAAAGGGTGCGCGGCGCTTTTTGCGTTTGGTGCTCTAAAGGGTTTCGCCCGTCGATGATCACACGGCCGGTATCGGATTTGCCGGAGCGCCCAAAGTGCGGACGCTCTCCGAAACCGAGAAGCGAAGGCGATACTCCTTCGGTGAGAGACCCAGGATCTTGCGGAAGATCTTGCGATAGGCGTTGGTGTCGTCATAGCCGCTTTGCCAGGCAACCTGCTCGATCGAGAGATGTGAGCGCTCCAGCAGATCGCGGGATTTGGCGATCCGTAGCCGCTGGCAATATTCGGTCGGGTTGAAGCCGGTCGCCTTCTGGAAACGGCGCAGGAAGGTGCGGTCGCCGAGACCGGCGCGGTCGGCCATCATCTGCAGCGTCACGCCCTTGGTGTTGGCGCCGTGCAGCCAGTGCTGGATCTTCAGGATGATCGTGTCGCCGTGATCGAGCTTCGGGGCGAAGACGCTGTAATAGCTCTGCTCGCGCGCGCCGGGGTCGATGATCATGTAGCGTGCGGTTGCCAGCATGACGTCGGTTCCGAGGAACCGGTCGACGAGTTTCAGGCCGAGGTCGATCCAGGCCATCATGCCGCCGGCGGTGATGATGTCGCCTTCGTCGATCAGCAGCCTGTCGGTGTCGACGCGGATGTCGCTGTAGCGGTTGGAGATCAGGTCCTGATGCGACCAATGGGTGGTGATGGTGCGACCGGTGGCGAGGCCGGACTCTGCCAGCAGATAGGCGCCGCCGCAGACGGAGCAGATCGTCGCGCCGCGTTGATGCTGTTCGCGCACGAAGGCGGGCAGGGCACCGATGCGATCGCCGACCGGCAGATCGGAGAGCGTCGGCGGCAGGATCAGGGCCACAAGGCCCGAGGAGGGGCCTTCGTGGGTGTCGCGCGATTTCGACACCGAGCCATCTTCCTGAAGTTTCCAGTGGCTGATGCGGATTTGCGGCGCGTCTCTGCCGCTTTGCTCCACCGACTGCATGCTCGCCACCTGGAACATGTCGGTCAGCCCATGGATCGCCGACATCAGGGCGCGGGGATAGACGACGATGCCGATCTCCGCCGGCTCGTTTTCGGGTCGTTTTGTCACTTCTGCCCCCATCGTTGTCAGCTTTGCCGGTCGAGAGGTTAGGCCCACCGATTTATCAATTCAACCATCGCTTCCGCCGAATGGAAGCCCGAGCAACAGAGATCAAAGAGGTGAGGACAATGACACAGGCAAAAGCAGTTTCCGCAAGCGTTTCCAACGGCATCTCCCGCCGCACGGTTCTCTCGGCCGCCTTTGGCGCTGCCGCGACGGTAGCCGCGGTCAATGCCATGAACACGCCGGCCAAGGCCGCATCCAACACCGCAACAACCGCCGGCGCGTCCGGCACTAAGGGAGCAAACACCATGGGCAGCCGCATCATCACCCGCGATGGCGTCGAGATCTATTACAAGGACTGGGGTCCGAAGGATGGCCCGGTCGTCGTGCTCAGCCACGGCTGGCCGCTGTCGTCCNAAAACACCATGGGCAGCCGCATCATCACCCGCGATGGCGTCGAGATCTATTACAAGGACTGGGGTCCGAAGGATGGCCCGGTCGTCGTGCTCAGCCACGGCTGGCCGCTGTCGTCAGACAGCTGGGAGGCGCAGGCCTTCCACCTTGCCGCCAACGGCTTCCGCGTCGTCACCCATGACCGCCGCGGCCACGGCCGCTCGTCGCAGCCCTGGGACGGCAACGACATGGACCACTATGCCGACGACCTCGCGGATCTGATCAACGCGCTCGATCTGAAGGGGATCTTCCTTGCCGGGTTTTCGACTGGCGGCGGTGAGATCAGCCGCTATATCGGCCGCCACGGCACCAGCCGGATCGCCAGGGCCGGTTTGATCTCGGCCGTGCCGCCGCTGATGGTCAAGACCGACAAGAACCCCGGCGGCCTGCCGAAGGAAGTCTTCGATGGCCTGCAGGCGGCAAGCCTGAAGGATCGCTCGAAGCTCTACCGCGACATCGCGTCCGGTCCGTTCTTCGGCTTCAACCGCCCGGGCGCGGTCGCCTCTCAGGGCATGATCGACAGCTTCTGGCTGCAGGGCATGATGGGGGGACACAAGAACACCTATGACTCGATCGTCGCCTTCTCGCAGACCGACTTTACCGAGGACCTGAAGAAGTTCGACGTGCCGACGCTGATCATCCATGGCGACGACGACCAGATCGTGCCGATCGATGCGGCTGCACGGGCCTCGAAGACGCTGGTGCCGCATGCGGAGCTCAAGGTCTATGCCGGCGCACCGCACGGCATCACCGACACCCACAAGGACCAGCTCAACGCCGACCTGCTCGCCTTCGCCAAGGCCTGATGGTTGTTCGCCGGTGCCACCTCACAGGTGGCGCCGGCACCCTATGTCAAACGCTTCAGCCAAGGATCAGAGCCATGACCTCTTCCCACAATCCCACCGACGTCTCCGGCCCCGGCCGTCGTGAATTCCTTGCAGGCACCAGTGCGCTTGCAGCCTCCGCCCTGCTGCCGAAAGGTGCCTATGCCGCAGATATCAAACGTTTCCGGCATGGCGGCTTCGATATTTCCGTCGTCAGCGACGGCTTCATCATGCTGCCGGTCAGCATCGTGCTGCCGGATGCAACGGCGGAAGAGCGGCCGGAGATCATGCGCCGGCTTGGCGGCACTCCCGAAAAGGCGCCGTTTCACACCAATATTCCGGTCATTCGCACTGGCGACGATCTGATCGTGGTCGACGACGGCTCGGGCACACGTTTCCAGGAGAGCGCCGGCAAGCTTCACGCCAATCTGCTTGCGGCCGGCATCGACCCGAGTGCGGTGACGAAGGTGGTGCTGACGCATGCCCATCCTGACCATGCGGGCGGCACCGTTGGCGCCGACGGCACGCTCGCCTTTCCGAATGCGCAGTACTTCGTTTCGGAGGGGGAATGGCGGTTCTGGACCGATCCCAACTTCGAAAAGACCATGCCGCAGGTGCTTCATGGCTTTGCCAAGGGTGCGCAGCGCGATCTCTTTGCGGTCAAGGACCGGCTGACCCTGGTGAAGCCCGGCGACGAAATCGTCAGCGGCATGCAGGTGCTCGACACGCGGGGCCACACACCCGGTCATATCTCGCTTCAGCTTTCCGGCGGTGACGGCGCCGGACATGAGGGCTTGGTGATCACGGGCGATGCGGTCACCAGCAACATCGTCTTCTTTGAGCACCCCGACTGGCATTTCGGCTTCGACACGGATGCGGAGCTGGCCTTGAAGAACCGCAAGGCCCTGATCGACCGGGCCGCGTCGGAGCGGCTGGCGCTGCTTGGCTATCATTGGGCCTATCCGGGGATCGGGCGGGCGGAGCGCAACGGGGCGGCCTATCGCTTCGTGGCGGCGGGGTGACCGCCTGGAGCCGGCAATCACTAGGACAGTTGACGGGCGCGCCTCCTGCGGGGCGCGCCCGAGCCAGTTCGCTGTCCTTGATATCGCTGATCGGCGCAAGGAACGGCAGGTCGAACGGACGCAGAGCGGTGCGTTTCGCGGTGAGCTGTGGCCAGTCGGGATTGACGAGCGCGCCGCGGCCAAGCGCGATCATGTCGGCACCGGCTTCCATCACCTCCTCGGCGCGGTCAAGATCGTGCAGGCTGCCGTTGGCGATGATGAACAGGCGCGGCGCGTGGCGGCGGGCGAGGGAAACGAGCGAGGCGTCGCCGCCCTCGAAGGCCGGCTTCCAGGCTTCGAACTCGGTCACGTGCACGAAGTCTGCCGGGCTTTCGGCGAGCGCCTCGAACACGCGGGCTGCACCTTGTTCGCGTTCTGCCCATTTGTGCCTGAAGTCGTTGACCTTACTCTGGGAGAGCCGCAGCCCCAACGGGACGTCGGGGCCGATCGCCACGCGCACTGCCTTCAGCACTTCGAGTGACAGGCCGAGCCGCTCAACGATATCTCCACCCCAGCGATCCGCCCGCCGGTTCGAAAAGTCCGTGAAGAACTGATCGAGCAGATAGCCGTTGGCGCCGTGGATCTCGATGCCGTCGAAACCGGCAACCTCGATTGCAAGCCGGGCGGCACAGGCGAAGCCTTCGATCGCCTCGGCGATTTCGGCATCGCTGATCTCGCGCGGCAGGGCATAGGGGCCGTCGCCGTGATAACCGGTCAACTGGCTGCCCTTCGGCCGGACGGCGGAGGGGCCTACCGTCTCGGGCCTGTGCGGGTTACCCTGCGCCAGCGCGCCGCCATGCATGAGCTGCGCGAAGATGCGCCCGCCTTCCGCATGAACGGCCTCGACGATCGGTCGCCAGGCGAGAGCCTGTTCCCGATCGGTCAGGCCCGGCTGGTCCTTGTAGGTTTGGGAATAGGCCTTGTCGGTGTAGATGCCCTCGGTCGTGATCAGGCTGAAGCCGCCGCGGGCGAAGCGCTGGTAATAGTGCTGCATGCGCTCGCCGGGCGCGCCGGCCGCCGTGGCGCTGATGCGGGTCATCGGCGCCACGGACAGGCGATTGGCGAAATCAAGCCCCTTGAGACGGGTGCCGGTGAAGGCGGGGGACGCGATGCCAAACGGTGCGTTCATGTCACTTGCCTCCATCGAGCGCGATCGCTTCGATCTCGATCAGCGCGTCTGGCGAATAGAGCGAGGAGACCTCGATGATGCTGTCGGCGGGATAGGGGGCGGAAAACCACGTGCGGCGCAGCTCGATGATCTTGGCGAAATTCTCCATGGAGCGCAGGAAGATCGTGACCTTGACGATCTTGTCTAACCCAGAGTCCGCCGCCTTGAGCGCCCGCTCGAGATTGCGGAACGCCTGTTCGGCCTGGCGGTCGAAGTCACCGACGCCGACGAGCTTGCCGTCGTCGCCGATTGCCGCCTGACCGGAGACGAAGACGAAGCCATTGGCCTTGATCGCCTGGGAAAGCAGGAAGGGCGCGTAGGGATCCGGCTGGGTGACGACCTGTTCGAGAGACATAAGATGTCCTTTCATGCTTTAGATTTTCTCAGCTTGGCGCTGTTGCCTTCACTGTTGATCTCAATATGCTGGGCCATTCGGCGGCTGACAAAGAGTGATTTCTCAGCCGACAGATGAGCTGAGTTCATCCATTGAGGAAATCATGAGGAAGTTGCCGCCGCTCGGCGCACTCAGGGTCTTTGAAGCGGCCGCCCGGCGGATGAGCTTCAAGCTGGCGGCCGAGGAACTGAACGTCTCGGCCACTGCCGTCAGCCACCAGATCCGCCAGCTGGAGGAGATGCTGGAGACCAAGCTCTTCGAACGAGGGACGCGGCAGGTCCGGCTGACCACTGCGGGACAGGTGCTCTTTCCGGTGCTGCGTGATGGCCTCGACCGTTTCGAGCAGGCGATCGCCGACATGCGCCGGCAGGAGGCGAGCAAGGTGGCGCGGTTGACGTCCACCGTCGCCTTCGTCGCCAAGCGCCTGGCGCCGCTTGCCGGTTCCTTCCGCGAAGCCTATCCCGAGTGGACGCTGAGGCTGGACGCCTCCCACCGGATGGTCGATCTGGAGGTGGATGCGGATGCTGCGATCCGCCTTGGCGGCGGTGATTATCCGGGCCTCGTCACCGAACCGCTGTTCGCCGATCGTTTCGCCCCGGTTTGCGTGCCGCGACTGGCGCCGGCCAGTGCCGCGGACCTCAAGCACGCGACGCTCATCCACTACGATTGGGGCACGCTGCGCCGCCACGATGCGCGCGCGCCGGTCTGGCGGCAATGGCTGGAACGGGCTGGCGCCACCGATGTCGAGGCCGGCGCGGGGCTTTCCTTTACCGACGAGATCCATGCCGTGCAGTCGGCCATCGCCGGGCAGGGAATTGCCCTCTTGAGCCTCACGCTGGTCGCCGAGGAGCTTGCCTCCGGCATTCTCGTCCAGCCGTTCGACCTGACGCTGGAAAGCGACCGATACGACCTGGTCTACAGTCCGCGCATGGCGGACCGGCCAGCGACCCGCGTGCTTCGCGATTGGGTGCACGCGCAGTTCAGCGGCGATGCCTGATCTGTGAGGTGATCTCGTTCAGTCGTCGAAGCCGAGGAAGTCCGGCGCCCAACGGCGACTGGTGAGGCGCAACGAACGGTCAGGCTCGATGATATAGGTCTCGTAGACCTTGCGGCCGTAGGAATCGATGAACTGGTGCGGGACGATGCTGCCGACGGGTGCCTTCTTCAGCTTGGTGCGCGGTTGCCCGCCATAGGTGATGCTGCCAGGAATCGGTTGCATGTTCGGCGAGTAACCGTAGCTGATGTCGGGGCCGGTGGTCGCCGTGCAGCCACTGAGCAGCAGCACGACGGAGAGGGCGGCAAAAGCGTGTTTCATGTCGGCGATCCTCAGAATGGCTGAGCCTGGCCCACACGGCGTCAAGCGTCAGGCGGAAACGCCTTGGACGATCGTTGCCGGTGCGGTCCAGCACTCTCTTCTAAAGTGTAGCGCTTAAACGGAAATTTCCAAGTTCTGTCATGCGGATTCCGGCAAGCAATGCTTGCAAATGTTCACGGCTTGTCCCAGTTGTGGAATGCCTGATCGCGACAGTTGCGGCGGGCTTGTGCGCAACCCAGCGTTCGGGTGCGTTCCGAGCTTTTTTGGACGCGCCTTTGGGGGCGAAATGGCAGCGTGGCACTATGTGATCGGGTCGAGCGACACGGGCCCGTGAGCGACAACATTTTGCTGGTGATGATCGCGCGGGACGAGCTTTCACCTGCTGGTTTGGCGGCAGGGACACGGGGAGCGGATCCCGGCCTGCGACATGGCCTAAATCAAAGCGGCCTCCGCCGCGCGACGCCAGGACCCGGACCGTCCGCCGACGTGCCGCCGCCAGTGCCCGGATATCCGCTTGCCCGGCCATGGCCCCGTTTTCTGGCGCGCATTTTCGACATGCTGCTGCTTTACATACCGGCTGCCTTGGTGGCCCGCCGCCCCCGATGCAGACCTTCGTCAAACCGGTGATAAGCTGGCAGACGACGTTCGAGGCCGCCTGGCACGTCGAGGATCCCGCGCGCGACAACATGCTCTTCGCGATCAGCGCGGACCAAGCAAGCGGCGGGCACGAGCAGGTCCCGGCAACAATGAACGAACGGCCATATGCCGAGGTGCTCGCCGAACTGCAGGCGAGGGCGGGATACGAGGCGAGCGCGGACTGGACGCCGGTTATGATCAACGGCCAAGGGGCGCCTGGCGATGAAGTCGCTCAAGGAACCGGACGCCACCGCCGAGATAACCATTGCGCTGCGCGGGCGAGACGCCTGGCGGATGGTTAGATTTCTGATGAAGGGCAAGAAGCGGGGCGAGGCGATCGATACGCTGAAGACGGCCGTATTCGGGACCATCGAGTAGCGGGCGGCAGGGGCTGTCGCCTCGCCGCCGGGCGCGGCCGGCGGTCCATGCGCTTCGCACTCATGCCCAGATTTGTCGCTGAGATGAATTCCGATTTGCCGAAACATGGGTTACGTCTTGTGTGAACTTCTGCGCGGATTGCGCGTTTCGGCTTGTGTCGGCCGCACGTTCCGTCCCGCCCAGTCTCTTTGCTGAACCCGGATATTGCATGACCGCCGAACAGTCTCTCGCGTTTCTCGTCATCGGCGCCATGATGGTCTTCTTTATCTGGGGGCGGTTTCGATACGACGTGATCGCCTGTTCGGCGCTGATGCTGGCGGTCGCCGTCGGCATCGTGCCTTACGATCATGCCTTCGATGGTTTCAGCGACGACATCGTCATCATCGTCGGCAGCGCCCTGATCGTCAGCGCCGGGGTGGCGCGCTCGGGGATCGTCGACGCCGCCATCCAGCGGTTCCTGCCGAACATCTCGTCGGTCCGGGCCCAGCTCGCACTGCTGGTCATCACGGTGACAGTGCTTTCCGCCTTCATCAAGAACATCGGGGCGCTGGCAATCATGCTGCCGGTCGCCTTCCAGTTTGCCCGGCGGTCGAATGTCCAGCCTTCGGTCTTCCTGATGCCGATGGCCTTCGGCTCGTTGATCGGTGGGCTGATGACCCAGGTCGGCACGTCGCCGAACATCGTCGTCTCACGGGTGCGCCAGGAGCTGACCGGCGAGAGCTTCACGATGTTCGACTTCACGCCCGTCGGCGCGACGCTGGCGCTGGTCGGCTGCATCTTCCTGCTCTTTGCCTACAAGCTGGTGCCGCAGCGCTCCAGCAGCCAGGTCTCCGTCCATTCGGCGATCGAGATCACCGATTATACGTCCGAGGCGGTTGTTGCCGCCGGTTCGCCGGCGATCGGCAAGGCGCTCAGCAATCTGGTGAAACTGGGCGACGGCGGCGCCGTCGTCATCGCCATCTTTCGCCGCGGCCTGCATCTGGCGCCGCTTCCCGACGTTACCCTCGAAGCCGAGGACATCCTGATTTTTGAAGGCGGTCCGGGAGCGCTCGATCGCATCGTCTCGCAAGGCAAGCTGAAGATTGCCGGCGACCGCGCGCCGCATGGGCGGGAAAAGGCCGGGGACGAGATCGAGGCGATCGAAGCTGTCGTCGGCAGCGGTTCGCCGCTCGAGGGCATGTCGGCACAGCGCCTGGCGCTGTTCAACACCCACAACATCAACCTGCTCGCCGTCAGCCGCCAGGGCGAGAGGCTGAAGCAGCGGCTCGGCAGCATTCGCTTGAGGGCAGGCGACATCATTGTGCTGCAGGGCGCGCGGCGCGAACTGACGCTCTTCCTGCAGGAGTTCGGCTGCCTGCCGCTGGCGCAGCGCGAGATCCTGCTTGGCACGACGCGAAAGGCACCGCTGCCGCTTCTGGTTCTGGCGGCCGCGATGGGCTCAACGGCAGTTGGACTTGTGCCGGTGCCGATCGCCTTTTTCGCGGCGGCCCTCGCCATGGTCGTCTTCCGCATCATCCCCTTGCGCGATTTTTATCGCTCGGTCGATGGGCCGATCCTGGTGATGCTGGCGGCGCTGATCCCGGTGAGCGATTCCTTGCGCACGACCGGGGGCACCGATGTCATTGCGGCCTGGCTCGGCACGGTTGCCGCAGGCCTGCCGCCGGCCGGCGCGCTGACGATCATCCTGCTTGCCGCCATGGCGGTGACGCCGTTCCTCAACAATGCCGCCACCGTGCTCGTTATGGCGCCGATCGCCGCGAGTTTCGCCGGCGCGCTCGGCTACAAGCCGGAAGCCTTCCTGATGGCAGTTGCCATCGGCGCCGGCTGCGATTTCCTCACGCCCATCGGCCACCAGTGCAACACGCTGGTCATGGGGCCGGGCGGCTACAAGTTCAGCGACTATCCGCGCCTCGGCCTTCCGCTGTCGGTGGTGATCGTGATCGTCAGCATCCCGACACTGATGCTGGTGTGGCCGCTGCGCTAGGTGTGGTGCGAGTGGCGCCTCGCCGGCAGGGATGCTCGCATAAATAGCCGCTACCGTGTACAGGTAGACGCGCGGTAGCGCCCGCCACAGATTTGCCTATCCGTGAGCGACAACAGGGAGAAGATGGCATGAGCCCCAAGCCCACCGGCCACGTCAGTGGCAATGACCTGATCCTGACGCGCACGTTTCATGCACCCGTCGCCGACGTCTGGACGAGCGTGACAAAGTCCGAGAGCACCGCGCTCTGGTTCGGCCGCTGGGAAGGCGTAGCGGGGCCCGGCAAGACCGTGCGGCTGCAACTGCTCCATGAGAAAAGCCAGCCATGGACGGATGTCCTGATCGAGGAGTGCGCCGCGCCGCACCGCCTGGTCGTGGTGATGAAGGATGACGCCGGCGAGTGGCGCATCGCGTTGACGTTTACGCAGACGGGCGACACGACGGAGCTGCGCCTGGTTCAACATCTGAGCGACCCGAAACTCGCAGGCGACGTCGGGCCGGGCTGGGAATATTACCTCGATATGCTGGTCGCCGCGCGCGCCGGCAAGGCTTTGCCGTCATTTTCAGACTATTATCCGGCGCAGAAAGCGCACTTTCTGGAAGGCGTCTAGCCCCTGGAGGTCGTCAGTCGGACGGGCGCGTTCGAAACAATTTGCGGGCGCTGCCGCTGTGGGCCGCGCGTTCTTGTGTCGTAACGAGAGGGCGCGCCGCGGCGGGGTTGTCCGGTCGGCTGGCCCCCTCGCAACCGCACCTTCTCGCAGTTCGACACCGAGCGGAGCCTCGCTGCGCTACGCCAGAACGGTGACGAGCACGGCGCCCCAGAGCGCCAGCAGCACGTTGCCGATCGCGTAGCCGAGACCGTAGCCGAGTGTCGGGACCTTGCTTCCGGCCGCCTCCTGCACGGCGGCAAGCGCCGGGGCTGAGGTTCCTGCCCCACAGCAGGTGCCGGCGAGCACGCCTTCGTTCATGCCGAAGACCCAGCGGCCGAGCGCAAGTGCGGCCAGATGCGAGATCAGGCAGATCAGCAGACTGGCGATGACCAGCGCCGGGCCGGACTGGACGAGGCCGGCGACAAAGCTCGGGCCGGCCGAGATTCCGACGCAGGCGATGAAGGCGCACAGCCCGACGCTGTCGAAGAACCAGAGGGTTGCCTCCGGCACGAAACCGAAGGTGCGCCGGACCGAGCGCAGCCAGCCGGCGCAAAGGCCAGCGATCAGCACGCCGACGGCGACGCCGAGGCCGATTTCGAGCGCGCCGAGTTTCAGGGCAGGGATGCCGATGAGGCCGCCGAGGAAGATGAAGACGCCGACAAAGACCATGTCGGTTGCGGTGGTCTCACGGTCGGCATAGCCGAGCAGCTTCGCCACCTCCTCGACATGGCGTCTGGCGCCGGCAATCGACATCACGTCGCCACGGCGGACGGTGAGGCCAGGAAAGATCGGGATCGGCTGGCCGGCGCGCAGGATGCCGCGCAGGAACACCGAGCGCGCTTCCGGCTGCTGCCTCAGCTGCCACAGGCGTTTTCCCGCAACCTCCTTGTTCGTCACCACGATATCGAGCACTTCAACCGGGATATCGAGCAGCGTGCGGTCGTCGATCTCGGTGCCGATCCGACTGGAATATTCGACGAGGAAGCCGCGAAGACCGGCAACGGCGATGATGTCTCCAGCCTGCAGGCGCTCCTTGGGCGTTGGGGTGATGATCTCCTCGCCCCGGCGGATCTGCTCGATATAGGCCTTCTGGTTTTCGGGAACGCGCGCTTCGGCTTCCGCGACCGTCAGCCCCACGAGGGCGTCGGCGATGACGAAGGCGCGCGCCTCGATTTCGCGCCGTGCGGTGTCGCCGCTCGTCTGCGGCGCGATCTTCAGTTCGGCTTCTAGCTCGGCGCAGGCCTCCTTGAGGCTGCGGCCAAACATCCGCGGCGCCAGTTGCGACTGGACGAGGATGGCGGTCACGACACCGACGAGATAGGCGACGGCAAAGCCGGTCGCCACGGCGGATTCGAACTGGCTCGCCGCTTCCGGCGTCGGTGCCGTCTTGCGGAAGGTGTCGATCGCCACGCCGACGGTCGCCGATTCCGTCGCGCCGCCGGCGAGCACCCCGGCTGCCGTTCCAAGATCGAAGCCGAAGAGCATCGAGAGCACGATCGCAACGGCAAGCGCGACGACGCAGAGCGTGACGGTGACGGCGATCTGCGGCAGCGCGTCGGCGTTGAGGCTCTGGAAGAATTGCGGGCCGGTGCGGTAGCCGATAGCAAAGAGGAAGAGCAGGAAGAACGCCTGCTTGACGTCGTTGGAGAGCACAGCACCGGTCTGGCCGATCAGCACGCCCGCCAGCAGGCAGCCGGTGACGGCGCCGATGGTGACGCCGAAGATGGTGATCTTGCCGACCGCGTAGCCGATGCCGAGCGCGAGGAACAGGGCAAGCTCCGGATGCGCCCGCAGGATGCTGAACAGGTGGTCGATCACGCGGCGGTTCCTCCCGGTGCCAAGCCGAAGAAAGCCGCTTCAGCTGGATGATGCGCTGGTCGCTGAGCCGGCGGAAAGAAAGTCGCCAGCCGGAGATGCGGGGATGCTTGTCGGCCGAGGGAAACACTGGCCAGGCGTTGGGGAAGGGCGGCCGGCATGGCTGCCGGCCGCCCGATCGGCTAGCTGATCTTCAGGCCTTTGGCGGCCTGGTAGGTCTGGACGTAACCGCGCGCCACCGAGCGCACGGCGCGGCCGATCTGCGAATAGGCTTCGTCATTGAGGTTGGCGAAGGAGACGCGTGCCGACCAGCTCGGCGCATCGAAACCCGAGCCGTTGAGCAGCACGATGCCGTGGTCCTCGGCAAGCCGGAAGGGAATGTCGAGCGGGTGGATGTTGTCCTTCACCCAGGTGACGACATCCTCGCCGACATATTTGCGCAGCCAGAACTCGAAGTCGATGATGCCGTAATAGTGGTCGAAATAGATGCCCGGATTGGACTCGACCCCCATGCCCTCGATCAGGTTCCAGAAGCGCTTGGTGCAGATGGCGATGCAGGCCTTCTGGTAAGCCTTCTCGACGTCCATCAGCTCGACCAGGCCGAAGAGCGTCATCATCACCTGCTGGGGCAGCGACAGGCCGGCGGTGTGGTTCAGCGCCACGTCGCGGCTGTCGGCGACGATGCGGTCGATGAACTTCACCTCGCGCGGCTTCGGCGTCATCGCCTTGTAGCGTTTTTCGAGGAGCTTCTGGATCGGTTCGCCATGGGCCTTGATCTTCTCGTCGAAGATGTTGTCCTCGGCGACGGCAATGACGCCGAGGCGCCAGCCGGTGCAGCCGAAGTACTTCGAATAGGAGTAGACGCCGATCGTGTTGCGCGGCAGATGCCCAAGCAGCGACTGGAAGCCCGGAACGAAGGTGCCGTAGACGTCGTCCGTCAGCACGATCAGGTCGGGGCGCTTCTCGTTGACGAGGTCGACAAGGCGCTTGATCGAATCCGGATCCATCGCCACTGCGGACGGGTTGCCAGGGTTGACCAGGAACAACGCCTTCACCTTGGGGTTCTCCAGCGCCTTGATGTCTTCGTCGGTGAACTGGAACCGGTCCTCCTGCTCGGCGCTGACGTTGATGGTCTTGAGATCGTAGTCCTCCAGCTCCGGCATTTCGAGATAGGGCGTGAAGATCGGCGTTCCGAGCGCGATCGTGTCGCCGGCGTTAAGCAGGCGGGCGTTCTTCAGTGCCTTGAAGATGTAGCACATGGCGGCGGTGCCGCCTTCGACCGGGTAAAGGTCGAACTTTGCCTTCGGTCGGTGGCCGGCGCACATCGCCCACATCAGGTATTCGTGGGTGATGATCTCGTTGTGGTGCAGCGCCCGATCGGGAACCGGATAGTTGTCGCCGATGATCGAGTCCGTGAGCTCGTGCACGAAGGCGTCCGCATCGAAGCGGAAGGTGGTGATGGCGTAGTTGACGGCGTCGGAAAGCGTCTTTGCCGGCGGGATGCCTTCATCCTCTTCGTCCCAGTCGGCCGTGTTTTGCAGCAGCTTCTTCGTCCACTTTTCGAACCGCGCGTGGGCGCCGTCCTTCGGCGGCATGCCGGCCACACCGGCCTTCGGGTCGTAATAGGCGCGCTTGGCTTCCGTCAGCGCAAACTGGCCGAGCAGGAAGAAGGCTTCGCGAGCGCGTGTCGCCGTCCAGTTCGGGTTGCCGCGGCCGGCATTGAGGAAAGCCTTGGCGGATTTCTGTGAGCTCGACTTGGCGAGCTTGATCAGTTCGTCCTTGATTTCGAACGGGCTGAGATCGGAAAGGCTGTCGTAGAAATTTCTGTCCAACATGGTCCACACTCCCTGTGATCTATGCATTTTGAACGATGGTCGGCTTCGCCCGTTCGCCTCAGGCGAGCATGATGACGATGACGAGGCCGAAGATGGTCAGCAGCGTGTTTCCGATGGCGTAGGGCATGCCGTAGCCGAGCGCCGGCACCTTGCTCTTGGCCGCCTCCTGGATCATGCCGAGCGCTGCCGTCGTCGTTCGCACACCGGCGCAGGCGCCAAACAGGATCGCCGGGTGGAACTTGAAGACATAGTGGCCGAGGAGCACCGAGGCGATCATCGGGATCGATGTGGCGACCACGCCCCAGATGAACAGCGAAATGCCGACCTCCTGCAGGCCTGCGACAAAGCCCGGGCCGGCGCCGATCCCGACGACGGCGATGAAGATGTTGAGGCCGAGCGTGTTCATCAGCCACAGCGCCGGTGACGGGATGCGGCCGAAGGCGGGGTAGGTGGTGCGCAGCCAGCCGAGCACGAGGCCCGCCAGAAGCGCGCCGCCGGAGGTCGAAAGGCCGATCGGGATGCCGCCGATCGTGATCGTCAGCGCACCGATCATCGCGCCGATGAAAAGCCCCCAGCCGAGAAAGGCGATGTCGGTCGTCTCGACAGGCCGGTCGGCAAAGCCGAGCGCCTTGATCGCCGCTTCGACATGGCGTTTCGCGCCACCGATGGTGACGATGTCGCCGCGCTCGACCGTCGTCCCGGGCAGCACCGGGATCTCAACCAGCGAGCGGATGATCTTGCGAGCATAGACGCCGCGCGCCCAATCCATGGTGCTGACTTCCGCCAGCGTCTTGCCGGCGAGCGCCTTGCTGGTCACGTAGACATCGAGGACTTCGGCTTCCGCGTTGAGCAGCTCCTTGTCCTCGACCTCGAGCAGCTTGTTGTCGAGGTTTTCGACGAGCAGCGAACGCCGGCCCGAAAAGGCGACGACGTCGCCCGGCTGCAGCACGGTGTTGCCATCGGCCTCGATGATCTGGTCGCCGCGCCGCAGGCGCTCGACGAAGACGCGGATCCCGGGAAGGATGTCCTTGACCGGTTTTCCGGTGAGCCCGCTTGCCGCGTCGACGCGATAGGCCCGGAGGCCGAAGTCGTGATAGGCGCGGGTAATGCCGGGCTCGCTGCTTTCGCTGCCACCGCCGAGCTTGGCCTCGTATTCGCGGCAGGCCGCCGGAAGGTCGATGCCAAGAAGCTTGGGACCGAGCTGGGCGAGGATGATCGCCGAGCCGATCGTGCCCCAGATATAGGTCACCGCATAGGCGATCGGGATCTGGTCGGCAAAGGTCTTGGCCTGCTCCGGCGTCAGCCCGAGCGAATTGATCTGGTCGGTCGCAACCCCGATTGCAGCCGAGATCGTCTGCGAGCCGGCATACATGCCGGCGCCATAGCCGAGCGGCAGCCCGGCAATCAGCGCGCAGAGATAGGGAACGACGAGGCACAGCACCAGCACGGAGAGCGCAAAGGCGATCTGTTTCGGTCCATCGGTGCTCAAGCCCCGCACGAATTGCGGCCCGACGCCGTAGCCGACGGCGAAGAGGAAAATCAAAAACAGGGTGGATTTCAGGTCGCCGGAAACCTGGATACCCAGCTGTCCGATGAGAACGCCCGCAAGCAGCGTGGCGGTGACATTTCCAAGGTTGAACCCCGCGACCTTGATCGGACCGATGAGGAAGCCGATGCCGAGGGCGAGGAAGACGGCGACAGGCGGATAGGTCCGAAGCGTGTCGACGAAGAAATCAATGGGATTCACTGATGCTATTCCCTTCTGAAAGTTGAGTTGCCGTCACTTCATTTCGGGATCTGCGCGGCTAAGTTGAGCTTGTTTCCGAGGCTTGTCGATGCCCAATCTTAATCCCGGCAATTGTCGCTTCGGTTGTCGAAATTCTCAACGGGCATAGGGTTACGTGAGCGTAACGTATGTTACATTTCAGCGTTTTTACTTGGGGTTGGGGATCGAGGCCGCCGCGATGTGTCGGTCGCATTCGATCGCAAGACCGCGGCACTGGCCCGGATCGCGATGGCACTTCAACTCTGGTGTTGTAATTCGTAACGTTATCTCCCAACGTGAGGCATGAGGCGTTTTCTCTTGGTTATGCTTGGAAAAGTTGCTGGGCACGGAACGGCGCGTCTTGCTGCTTGCGATAGGGGCGGCAGAATTTCGTGGGCTTGAGAAAAAAGCGGTGTCGTCTCCGCAAGGCGGCCGGTTCGTAAGGTGACGAGGAGGGGAAGCAATGATGGACGAGGTTATCCGAAGGCTCGGCGCACTTGGCGTTCAGCTCCCGACGCCGCCGAGGCCGCTCGGCGCCTATCGCGCGGTGATCGAGGCGGGTGAGATGCTTCATGTTTCGATGCAGGGGCCATTGCTGGACGGGCGCTTCGTGCATACGGGGCTGCTCGGGCGCGATGTGACCATCGACGAGGGGCGCAAGGCCGCAGAGTTGGCAGTGCTCAACGCGCTGGCGCAGATCCATGAGCATCTCGGCCGTTTCGAGCGTATTCGCCAGATCGTCCGGCTGGAGGGACATGTCGCCTGCACTGAGGATTTCCTGGAGCACCCGAAGGTACTCGACGGTGCTTCCGAGCTTCTGGCGGCCGCCTTTGGCGAAAGGGCTGGCCATGTTCGCTCCGTCTGCGGCGTGCGCAACCTGCCGGGCAACGCCTCTGTCGCGGTGACGCTGACGGCCGAACTCTTGCCGCCGGAGTTCTGAGGTAGCACGGCACGTCTTTTAGCGTGGTCGCTATCGCGGGCGTCGGATTGTGTCCGGCGCCCAATTTTCGACTTGCGCTACGTAATGTTATTTTATAACAAATCTCGCATGACGAAACGCCGCATGTTGATAGATCCCTCCCGCCTGTGTCGTGCGGTTGTCTCATCCGCCGATTCATGCGAGGAAGGCGTTGATGGTGCTGCGTCCGCGACAATGCGGAAGCGGCTGAAAAGGGAACACGGAACGGACGACCCTGATGGGGCCGAGACCGTGGCTGCCCCCGCAACTGTGAGCGGAAAGCGCATTCACACCATGTCACTGGTCGAAGACCGGGAAGACGTGGATGCGCCACGACCCGCGAGCCAGGAGACCTGCCATCGAACCGATCAACCACAACGGACGGGGTGTTCCGATGGAAAAGAACTGGCTTTCATACGACGGTTTTCCGTCCTCTTGCCGTTTCGCCATCTCTTGCCGTCAGTCCGGCGGAGGGCAGGAATGGCTGAGCCGAATTTCCGACAGCACAAGATAACGGTCTGCACCGATTGCCGCTTCACCGGCGGCCCATGCGTGCCCGGTGCCGAGCTGATCAAGCGGCTCAACCTGAGCATCGCAGCGCTCGGCGCACCGCTCGATCGCGATTTCTCGATCGCCGGAACGGTCTGCATGGCGGCCTGCACGCGGCCCTGCACCATCGCCTTCCAGGCGACGGGGAAGGCGACCTATCTCTTCGGCGACGTCTCGCCGGAAGAGGACATCGACGATCTCGTGCGCTTTGCCACAACCTATGCCGAGCGTGGCGATGGCATGACGCGGGCGGCGGAACGGCCGCGCGGGCTGAAAGGCAAGACGCTTGCCCGCATTCCCGCGGCGATGCTCGTCTCCGAAGATCTCGGCGGGCACTTCCAATGAGGTCGCGCAGAGGAACGAACCCATGAGCTGCAACGCAACGGGTGCAGCCCTCACGGTCGAGGGCCTTCGCTGGGGGCCGCGTTCGGGCCTGACGCTGGTCAACGACATCGGCTTTGCGATCGCGGCCGGCAGCCGGCTTGCGATCCTCGGGCCGAATGGCGCCGGCAAGACCTCGCTTCTGCGCTGCCTCTACCGGGCGGTGCAGCCGAATGCCGGCCGTGTTTCGGTCGATGGCGTCGATCTCTGGTCGATCTCGGCCCGCGAGGCGGCAAGGACAATCGCCGTCGTCTTGCAGGAGATGCCCGGCGATTTTCCCTTCAGCGTGCGCGACGTCGTGATGATGGGACGCATTCCGCGGCGGGAGGGCTTGAGCGGCTGGAACGATTTCGACCGCGAGCGGGTGCAGCACGCGCTCGCGCATCTCGATCTCGCCCATCTTGCCGGTCGCCAGTTCTCGACGCTTTCGGGCGGTGAGAAGCAGCGGGTGCTGATCGCCCGCGCGCTGGCACAGGAACCGCGCATCATCATCCTCGACGAGCCGACGAACCATCTCGACATCCGCCACCAGCTCGAAATCCTCGAGCTCTTGCAAACGCTGAAACTGACAATCGTCTCGACGCTGCACGACATCAACCTCGCCGCCGAGTTTGCGACAGATGTCGCGATCTTGACCGCCGGGCGGCTGACGGCCTTCGGCCCGCCCGAAGAGGTGCTCAGCCCCAGCGAGCTTTCGGCCGCCTTCGGCGTCACCGCCACCGTTCACAATGCCGCTGCCGGCGGCGCCCGCTTTTCCTTTTCACTTCCTCGACAGGGATCGATTTCATGAAGATCAATATTGCCCCATTTTCCCTTCTTTTCGTGCTTGCCGCCGCCACGCCGGCGCTCGCCTATCCGGTCACCGTCAAGAGCTGCAACCGCGAGGTGACCTTCGACGCGGCGCCGAAGCGGGCGATCGCCAACGACGTCAACCTGGTGGAGATGATGCTGGCGCTGAGGCTCCAGGACCGCATGGTCGGCTATACCGGCGTTTCCGGCTGGAAGACGCTGGACGAGAAGCTGCGCGAAGGCGTCAAGGAACTGCCGGAGCTTTCGGAGAAATATCCGACCAAGGAAGTGCTGCTCAACGCCGATGCCGATTTCCTCTTTGCCGGCTGGAACTACGGCATGAAGGTCGGCGGCGAGGTCACGCCCGAGACATTGGCGCCCTTCAAGATCGGCGTCTACGAGCTGACCGAATCCTGCATCCACGTGATGGCCAAGCAGAAGCCTGATATGAACGACATGTTCGTCGATCTTCTCAATCTCGGCCGCATCTTCGGCGTCGAGGATCGCGCCGAGACGCTGGTTGACGGCTATCGCCGCCAGCTTGCCGAGATCACCAAGGCGAACGCCGGCAAGGCTAACCCGACGCGGGTCTTCGTCTATGATTCCGGCGAGGAGAAGCCGTTTACTTCCGGTCGCTTCGGCATTCCGACGGCGATGATCGAGGCCGCCGGCGGCGCCAACATCATGGACGACGTGGAAAAGAGCTGGGTGGAAATCTCCTGGGAACCGGTGATCGAGCGCAACCCGGAAGTGGTGGTCATCGTCAACTACGGCGAGGTGAAGGCCGAGGACAAGATCGCCTTCATGAAGAACAATGCGGCCTTCAAGAATGTCGATGCCGTCAAGAACGATCGCTTCGTCGTGCTCGATTATGTCGAAGCGACGCCAGGCCCGCGCAACATCGACGCCATTGCCAGGCTTGCCAAGGCCTTTCAGGGCGAGGGCCTGTAAGCGATGCTGGCTGAGGATGCGTCGCCTGGTCCCGTCGCCGTTTCACGCCTAGCGCCGGCACGGGCGCTGAAGGCGGGTGCCGGTCTCATGGCGGCGCTTTTGCTGCTGGCCTTGACCGTCACGGCCGGCGTATCGCTCGGCTCGGCGCCGATCCCGGTTGCGACCGTCTGGTCGATCATCGCCAGCAAGATTTCTCTGGGCAGCGTCGAGGCTTTCTGGTCGGCGGGGCGCGAGAGCATCGTCTGGGACGTGCGCCTGCCGCGCGTCATGCTGGCGGGCCTCGTCGGCGCCGGGCTGGGGCTGACTGGCGCCGTGCTGCAGGCGGTCACGCGCAATCCACTTGCCGATCCGCATCTGCTCGGCGTTTCCTCCGGCGGCGCGCTCGGCGCGATCGTGGCGCTGCTGCACACCGGCATGATCCTCGGTCTTGCCACGGTGCCGCTCTTTGCCTTTGCCGGCGCGCTGCTCGCAACCGTGCTCGTCGCCTTCGTCTCCCGCGTGCTCGGGAGCAGCGCCGACCGTCTCGTGCTGGCCGGCGTCGCGGTCGCCTTCGTCTTGACATCCGTCGGCAACCTCATGATTTTCCTTGGGGACCCGAGGGCGACCCATACGGTCATCTTCTGGATGCTCGGCGGTCTTGGCCTGGCGCAATGGTCGCAGCTCGTCTATCCCGGCGTGGTGCTTTTCGCGTCCCTCGGCTGGCTGATGATCCGGGCGCGCGAAATCAATGCGCTCGCCATGGGCGACGAAACCGCGATGACGCTCGGCATTCCCGTGCGCCGCTTCCGGCTGACGCTGTTCGTCGTCACCGCACTTTTGACCGGGGTGATGGTCGCCTTTTCCGGCGCGATCGGTTTCGTCGGGCTGATGGTGCCGCATTTCGTGCGGCTTCTGGCCGGCAGCGACAACGTGCGGGTCATTCCGCTCTCGGCCTTCTTCGGGGCGCTGACGCTCATCCTTGCGGATCTGGCCGCCCGCGTCATCATGGCGCCGGAGGACATGCCGATCGGCGTCGTCACCGGGCTCGTCGGCGGCATCGCCTTCATTGCCATCCTGAAGCGACGCGCGTAAGGCGGGTAGGAACACGTTATGGACAAGGGCCGGTTCCGGCCTATGTGTTAGCGCAGCCGAGGGATCGGCGATTGGCCCGCATGAGGAGCATATGGCGAACGAAGCTGACATCTGCACGCCGCAGGACGTTCTGAATTTCTGGTTTGGCGAACTCACCTATGACGACTGGTTCGGGACGAGCCACGAACTCGACCAGGCCTGTATCCGCCGCTTCCAGGCGTCGCACCTGGCGCTGGCGCGTGGTGTCGACGAGATCTGGCGCGCGAGCCCGGAAAACCGGCTGGCGGCGATCGTGCTTTTGGACCAGATGCCGCGCAACATGTTTCGCGGCACGCCGCTCGCCTTTGCCACCGATTGCCTGGCACTGCACGAGGCCAAGCTCGCCGTTGGCGCCGGTGCCGACATGGCGATCAAGCCGGAATGGCGCGCCTTCGTCTATCTGCCCTTCGAGCATTCGGAAAACCTTACCGACCAGACCATGTCGGTGAAGCTCTTTACCGAGCTCGGCGATGCCGATTATCTCGACTATGCCATACGGCACCGCGAGGTGATCGAGCAGTTCGGTCGTTTCCCGCATCGCAACGCCTTCCTGGCGCGGCCGTCGACGGAGGCCGAACTTGCCTATCTGGCGCAGCCCGGCGCCGGTTTTTAACGGGAAAGCGGGCGCTGACGGGGATTTATCGCCGTTCTTTGCATCTTTCCGCCGTCTTTCGTATTCACATCGAAACGTGAAGACGGCCGGAGCGATTCCGGACCACGGTCTCAATCTGCAAGGATCATGAAATTGCGTTCTGTCGGAAAACTGCCCGCCATTCTCGTCTGCCTGCTGGCGCTTGCCGTGGGCGGCCCGGTCATGGCCCAGAAGGCGGCGCAGCCGACACAGGCGACCGCGCAGAATGGAGCCCAGCCGGGTCAGAAGTCGGGGCCGTCCGCGCAGCCAGCGCAATCGACCCAGACCCCCTCTCAGCCGGCTGGCAAGCCGGTGACCGAGGAGGGCGCTCAGCCAGCTGCTGCCGGCACGACGCCGGATTCCGCCGCACCGGCGGCAACCGCAACCCAACCGGCACAGGGCACGCCGGCCCCGGCGCAGGATGCCGCTCAGGCCGAGGCGACGCCGCCGGCCGAAAACCAGACGGCGGAGCAGCTTGCCAAGGCCGGCGTGGAACTGAATAGGCTGACGGACCAGGTCGCGAAGGCCAAGGACGACGACATAGCGCTTGCCGAACTGAAGGTGCAGGTAGATGCGCTCGCCAAGCAGATCATCGGCGTCTCGGTCTCGACCCGCCCGCGCCTCGACGAGATCAAGGCGCGGTTGACCGAACTTGGCGATCCGCCGGCCGAGGGACAGCCGCCGGAAGCCGACATCGTGACCGCCGAGCGCAAGCGGCTGATGGCCGAGCGCGGCGCGATCAACGCGCTGACCGGCGAGGCCGAAGGCCTGTCGGTGCAGGCGACGAAGCTGTCCAACGCCATTACCGCGACAAGGCGCGCGCTGTTTTCCAATACGCTCCTGAAGAATACCGAAGTGTCGACCGGAATGTTCGACGACGCGCTGACGGCGACGGCGGACGAGACCCGGGTGCTGTCGCGCAGCGTCGGGAGCTGGCTGAGCTTTGCCTGGAACTACAAGCGCGTGCCGCTCCTGACGGCGCTATTCCTGTCGCTGCTGGCGGCGCTCGTGTTCCTTTCCGGCAGCCGCAGGCTCTTTCGCCCGCTGATCGAGCATGACATTACCGATGAGGAGCCGAGCTACTTCCGGCGGCTCTCCGTCGCATTCTGGTCGACACTGATCCCGACCATCGCGTCGGCAGCCTTCGCGGTCTCGAGCTTCCTGTTCCTGCGCGGCTTCAACGTGCTGCGTTCCGATATCGCACCGATCATTGCAATCACGCTCGGGGTCGCCGTCGTCGTCTTCTTCGTGACGAGGCTCGCTCAGGCCGTGTTGTCGCCGCGCGATTCGCGCTGGCGGCTCGTCCGGGTTTCCGATCGCGGCGCGCGGATGCTGATGATCGCGATCTTCGCCATGGCGCTGGTCAACGGCCTCGACTACCTCTTCGGCGGCGTCAGCGAGGCGCTCGGTTCGCCTGTCGTCCTGACCGTCGTCAAGAGCTACATTGCCTCCATCGTCATCGGCCTGATCATCATGGCTTCGGCCTGGATCAAGCCGACGCTCAGGAAGGATGAATCCTTCGACGCCCATGGCCGCGCCTGGCCGCGGGTGGTGTCTTTCGCGCTGCTCGCGACCGGCGCCTTGCTCATCATTGCCGCTGTGTCGGGCTATGTCGGTCTTGCCCGCTTCATCGCCACGCAGATCATCATTACGGGCGCGATCCTTGTCACGATGTATATCGGCATCCTCACCGGCCGGGCGGTTGCCAAGCAGGGCGCCTTTGCGGAGACCGCCGCCGGGCGTTATCTCGAGCGGCGCTATAATCTCGAACAGGTGGCGCTCGACCAGATCGGCCTTGCCGCGGGCCTCAGCATCTACGCGCTGGTCGTGATGTTCTTCATCCCGCTGATCCTCTTGCAGTGGGGCTTCCAGGTCGCCGACATCGAGTCCTGGGCCTACCGGATGGTGACCGAGATCAAGATCGGCTCGATCACGATTTCGCTGGTTGGCATCCTCGCCGGCATCCTGTTCTTCGCGCTCGGCTACGCCGTCACCCGTTTCGTGCAGCGCTGGATCGACGGCAACATCATGGCACGCAGCCGGGTCGATGCGGGCGTGCGCAACTCGATCCGCACCGGCATCGGCTATACCGGCGTCGGGCTTGCGGGGCTGATCGGCCTGTCGGCGGCCGGCATCGACCTCTCCAACCTCGCGCTCGTTGCCGGTGCTCTCTCGCTCGGTGTCGGTTTCGGCCTGCAGAACATCGTCTCGAACTTCGTTTCGGGGCTCATCCTGCTCGTCGAGCGCCCGTTCAAAGTGGGGGATTGGATCGTCAGCGGCACGACCGAAGGTTTCGTCAAGCGCATCTCTGTCCGCGCGACCGAGATCGAGACCTTCCAGCACCAGTCGATCATGATGCCGAACTCGCTGCTCATCAACGCCTCGGTCGGCAACTGGACGCACCGCAACAAGCTCGGCCGCTCCGAAATCGCCATCACCGTCACCTATGCCAGCGAGCCGCGCCGGATCATGGAGCTGCTCGCCGAGATCGCGGCCGCCCATCCCATGGTCTTGAAGAACCCGTCGCCGAGCGTCGGCTTCACCGCCTTTGGCGATGACCGCATGACCTTCGAATTGCGCATCTACGTGGCCGACGTCCTGACCGGCGGCGGCGTGCGCAACGACCTGCGTGTCTCGATCTACGAACGCTTCCGCGACGAGGGCATCGGTGCGCCGTTCCCGGTCAAGATCGAGGACGTGCCGGTCGAGGACCAGACCGGCATCGAAAGCCACCACCCGGAAGAGGTCGGCGAGCCGAAGGGCGCCACCTCCGCCGAGGAAAGGGCCGCAGCCAAGTCTGCCGCTTCGGACAAGAAAACTGCCGCTGCGGCGCCGCTCGATGAGGAGCGCGAAGTGGAGGGGGCAAGCAGCCGCCGGAGCGCCAGCCGCCGGGCAAACCCAAACCGCTGATAAACGGACCGTTCAGCCACTATTCAGCCGGCCTGCCATAAAAAGCATGCAATTCTTCTGGTGACCGACTACGCTGGTCATCGGCTGAAGAGGTGGCCGGCGCAGCGTCGCGTAACCGACGGGGCGGCCGGCTCGGCAAGAGGGCGGCGCGTCTGGCGTCGATGGGCGATGAAGAAATTTGTGATTGCTTTGCTTTCCGGTTTGCTGATGGCAGGCGCGCCGATGGCCGGTGCTGCCAGTGCCGCGACTGTCACGAACAAGGACAGCGAGACCGCCGTTCTGATCGTCGTCGAGGGTGAAAGCCGTGTGGAAGTGGCGATCGCATCCGGAGCGACCGAAATGATCTGCCCCAGCGGCTGTTTCGTCACCGCGCCGAGCGGTGACCGCATCGGCCTGCAGGGCGACGAGAACGTCGAGATCGTCAACGGCAACGTCGTCGTCAAGTAACCTTTCATTCCGCGACGGCGGTGCGGCAGGCGCGCCGCTGTCGGGCGGCACTCCATTCGCTCGATAGGTCGGCAGGTGCCGTCGCTGATGGCGCCGGCAGCCCCTTTAGTAACGGTCGCGGTGCTCTCTTCGCTCGAAGCCTAATCCCAAGGGATGGGCGAGGGCGCCGAAGCTCTCATTCGTTCGGGCGGGCAAGCCCGCGTCGGGCCTGCCGGACACTCTCCTTGCATTGACAGGCTGCATTGCCGGTAGCACGCTTGGGCGTTGGGGTGACGCGCGTGGTCGCGATCATCCGCGCATTGCCGGGGGGAGCCATGCCATTCCTTCGCATCGCCTTGTCCGTTCTGCTGGTGCTTTTCGCATCGGAGGCGCTGGCCGAAAAGCGTGTGGCGCTGGTCATCGGCAATTCCGCCTATCAGCATGTGGCCACCTTGCCCAATCCCGGCAATGACGCGCGCGACATGGCGGCAAAGCTCGAAGGGCTGGGCTTCGAGGTGGTGACCGGCGCTGATCTCGACCTCTCGGGTGTGCGCCGGGCGGTGCGGGACTTCGTCGGCCGGCTCGACGGCGCCGACCTCGCGCTGTTCTTCTATGCCGGCCACGGCCTGCAGGTGAACGGCGAAAACTATCTCGCCCCCGTCGATGCCACGCTCGCTTCCTCTGTCGATCTCGAATTCGAGGCAGTGCCGATGAACCTGATCCTGTCGGCGATGGAGCGCAGTACGCGGGTCAATATCATCCTGCTCGACGCCTGCCGCGACAATCCGCTAGCGGTCAATCTCGCCCGCTCGATGGGCACGCGCTCCGCCTCGGTCGGCCGCGGCCTGGCCAAGGTCGGCACCGGCATCGGCACGCTGATCGCTTTCTCCACCCAGCCCGGCAATGTTGCCCTCGACGGATCGGGGCGCAATTCGCCGTTCACATCGGCGCTCTTGAAACATCTCGGCCAGCCGGGGCGCGACATCACCCGCGAACTGATCGACGTGCGCCGCGACGTGCTGGCGGCAACCGGCGGCAAGCAGGTGCCCTGGGACAATTCCTCGCTGACCGGCGAAGTGGTGCTGAAGCCCGCCGTTGACGGCAAGCCGGCGCCGGCCGAGGCGCCCGCGACGGGTGAGGCCGCCGAGCTTGCCTATTGGGAAACGATCAAGGATGCGACCGACCGCGACCTCTTCGACGCCTATCTGCAGCAATATCCCGACGGTGCGTTCGCATCGCTCGCCAAGGCAAAGATCAAGATCATCGAGCGGGCTTCAGTGCCTACATCCGAAGGCGTGCCCGGCGGATCGGGTGGCCAGGCCGTGGCGGCCATCGATCCGGCGCTGGCCGCGCCCAATGCCGACGACACGACATTGGCCCGTTCCGTACAGGTTGAGCTCAACCGGCTGGGCTGTCGCGCCGGCAGCGAGGATGGCGTCTGGGGTGCCGGCAGTCGCAAGGCGCTCGAAGCTTTCGGCAAGTTCGCAAAGGTCGACCTTGCGACGCTCGAACCCTCCAGCGACGTGCTCGGTCGCCTGAAGTCGGAGAAGGTGCGGATCTGCCCGCTTGCTTGCGGCCGTAACGAAGAGGCGAAGGACGGGCGCTGCGTCACGATCCGGCGCGAGGCGAAGCTACCGCAACCAGGCGAGACGCAAGGCACGATCAAGGCACCGCAGAAAAACACCGGCACCCGCGCGATCAGCCCACCGGCCGAACTGCAGAAAAAGAGCTTTGCCAATTGCCCCGCAAATGCCGATGTCGCGTTCCGGCAGATGTTTGCCCGCGGCTCGGGCCGGGGCCGCATGACGATTTCCGCCACCCATTCCTGCGGCCGGGCCTTTGCCTGTCATCGCACCGCAAGGGGCCAGCCGTGGGATTGCGGCTGGCGGTAAAGCGGACAGCGCATGCTGGCGCCATCGAACGGGGTTGGCGTGAAGGGCGGCGGCGTTTCTCAACCCTCGCGCGTCATTTCAGGGCTTGATTTCGCTGCCGCATGCGCAAGGATCGCCGCGATGGTCAAGGCCGGTTCCGGCAAGGGAGGACACCCCATGAAGCTCCAGCTTATCCGCAATGCGACACTCAAGCTCGACTATGCCGGTCACACGGTGCTGATCGATCCCTTTCTCGGGCCGAAGGACAGCCTGCCGTCCTTTGCGGGGCGGGCGCCCAATCCGCTGGTCGGGCTGCCGTTCGACACCGATACCATTCTTGCCGGGGTCGAACTCGTCATTATCTCGCATCTGCACGAGGACCACTTCGACGACACCGCCAAGCATCGCTTGCCGAAGGGGCTGCCGATCTTCTGCCAGCCGGGCGACGAGGAGGCGATCCGTGGCGCTGGTTTTCGCGACGTCACGCCCCTTCTCGGCAAGGCGCAGTGGCAGGGCCTGAAGCTCACCCGACGTGACGGCAGCCACGGCCTTGGTCCTGTCGTTCAGGACATGGGGCCGGTCATGGGTTTCAGCCTTGAGGCCAAGGGCGAGCCGACGGTTTACTGGGCCGGCGACACGGTGCTCTATCCGGCCATCGAAAAGACCATCCACGATACGAAGCCGGATGTGATCGTCACCCATTCCTGCGGCGCACGCTGGGACGGCGCCCTGATCGTGATGGATGCGGCGCAGACGATCGCGGTCTGCGAGGCCTCCAAGAAGAGCATCGTGGTTGCAACGCACATGGAGGCGCTCGACCATGCGACGGTCAGCCGAGGTGATCTCCGCGCCGCCGCCAGCGCCCACGGCATCGCCTTGCCCAGGCTGCTCATTCCGGATGATGGCGACGTGTTGACCTTGATACCGCCCGTGGTCTAGGCGGCCGACAGGTCGCAGCAGACAAGCTGTTACGCGGCACGGCTGCCGGGGGCCCTTCTTGACCGGCTGCGGTCTTGATCCGCTCTCGCTTGCCACAGGTATCTGTGAATATTCGAAAATTCGCGCATATTAAACACAACGAAATCCTCCGCCGCAGGAGCGGTCACCGTTGTGGATCGAAAGCTCGCAGCCATCCTTGCGGCCGATGTCGCCGGCTTCAGTCGCCTCGCAGCGCTCGACGAAGAGAACACGCTTCGCGCGCTCGACCTTTGCCGGGGGCGGATTGCCGAATTGGTGGATGACCATGGCGGCCGCATCTTCGGCAGTGCCGGCGATGGTCTCGTCGCCGAGTTTCCAAGCGCTGTTCAGGCCGTCCGCTGCGCGGTGGAAATCCAGCGCGGTCTTCTCGATGCGCAGGAACTGCCCCCCGAACGTCACCTGCAGTTTCGCATCGGTGTCAATCTCGGCGACATCGTCGTGTCGGGAGACGATCTGCTTGGCGACGGAGTCAATATCGCCGCGCGCCTGCAGGAGATCGCCGTCCCGTCGGGCATCTGTATTTCCGGGGCGGTGCGCGAACATCTCGACGGCAAGGTGCCCTTCGCGCTGACCAGCCTCGGAGAGCGGAACCTGAAGAACATCCCCCGGCCCATTCTGGTTTTCCGGGTCGACTGGCAAGACGAGATCGCTGTCGGAGGTGGCGTCCTCAACGGGGCGCCGCTGGCCGGTCGCAGCAAGGACCAGCCGTCGCTCGTCGTCATGCCCTTCGACAATCTGAGCGGTCCAGGCGACGAGTACTTCGTCGACGGTGTCGTGGAGGAGATCACTGCAGCGCTCTCGCGCGTCCGGGATTTCTTCGTCATCGCGCGCCAGTCCGCCTTCACCTACAAGGGGCGCTTCGTCGACGTGCGTGACGTCGGCAGGGAGCTCGGTGTCACCTATGTGGTTGAAGGCACCGTGCGCCGCGGTGGCGACCGGCTGCGCATTTCCGTGCCGAGACGCGGACCCAATCCTGGTCGGATCGCTACGAGGGCGCAATCGAGGATATTTTCGAGTTCCAGGATCGGATCGCCGCGCAGGTGGCAGGCGCCATTCATCCGGCCATCCGCGATGCCGAGATCGAGCTTGCCAAGCGCAAGCCGCCGGCCAGTCTGCGCGCCTATGATTTCGTCATGCGCGCCTTCCCCAATCTATGGGGGCGCCGCAGGGATAGCAACAACCAGGCGATCGAACTGCTTCGGCAGGCGATCCTGGTCGATCCCGGCTACGGCCGCGCGCATGCGCTTCTGGCGTGGTGCCATGCCTCGAGCGCCTCCTACCTATGGACCGACCGGCCGGAGCAGGAACTGGATCAGGCGCGTTCAGCGATCGAAGGTGCAGGCTCGATCAGCGACGATCCGACCGCTTTGACTGCGGCTGGCGCGGCAATGAGCATCTGCGGCGATCAGGATCGCGCCGCCACCTTTATCGAAAAGGCGCTGGCGCTTGATCCGAACAATGCCTGGGCATGGGCTCGGCTCGGCTGGATCGCGATCTTCACGGACGATCCCGCACGCGCAACGGAGCGGTTCCGGCGTGGGATGACGCTGAGCCCGAGAGACCCGCTCGCATTCAACATGAAACTGGGGATGGCTTTTTCCATGGCCATGCAAGGGGCTCTCTCCGAAGCCATCGCGATCGCCCAGGACGTCGTCAACAACTATCCTGACGTGACCTGGTCCTATCGCCACCTCGCGGCCTGGTCGGCGATGACCGGGGACATGGAGACCGCCCGATGGGCGGCGCAGAAGCTGCTGGCAGCAGAGCCGGGGTTCACGATCGAGCGGTATCGGGCACTGCCCTGGTTTCAGAGGATACCGCAGTGGCAGCATCAGATGGCCGAGGCGCTACGGCAAGCCGGCTTGCCCGAACGCTGATCGCCGCTCGCGGGATATGGGCGTTCCGTTCCCGGCCAGCCTCACGGGATCGAGAAAATGCTGATCTCGTTCGTGATGCCTCTGAGCGCGACATTGTGCGATTGCGGGTTGAGGCCGCGATCGCTGAGCAGGCTCGAGGCGCGAGGATCGTCGAGCACCGAACCGGTCGCAAAGATTTCGCGCGAGCTGGCGAGGTGTTGGACCCGAGAGGCGATGTTGACCGTCTGGCCGAAATAGTCCTGCCGCTCGTTGAGGCTGACGGCGATGCACGGTCCCTCGTGGATGCCGATTTTCAGCAGCAGGTCTTCCGAGCCGCGGTCCTCGTTCAGCTGTCGCATGGCGTCTCGCATGCGCATGGCGGCCGCAACCGCCCGGTCCGGCGTCGGGAAGGTGGCCATGACGGCGTCGCCGATCGTCTTGACCACCGCGCCGGCCTCCGCCGCGACGATCTCGTTGACGACACTAAAATGGGTCTTCACCAGATCGAAGGCGGCGAGGTCGCCGACCCGCTCGTAGAGCTCGGTCGAGCCGCGCAGGTCGGAGAAGAGAAAGGTGAGGCTGGTGATCTTCAGCCGCTGGTCTACGTCGATCGTGTCGGTGCGGTAGATGTCGCGGAAGGTCTGGTTGGAGAGCAGCCGCTTGGCGGTCAGGAACGGCCGGCGGCGGCCGAGGATATCGTGCAGCGCGTCGTTGGCGATGCAGACCGAGGGCAGGGTGCGGACATCCGTGTGGTTTTCCACCTGGATGCGCAAGGGACCGGGTTGCATGGTCAGCGCTTCGTCGTGGCGATGGCCGCGGTCGAAGACGAGCGACAGCGTGCGCCGCTCCTTGGTCGGCTCGCCCTTGACGTCGATGAACTGCGCAGCATGGGTCACCGGCTCGAAGATGATGATGAATTCCGCCGGCATCTGCAGCGAGATCACCGCCTTTTCGCCGGGCGGCAATTCCAGTGCCTCGATCATGAAATCGTCGACCTGGGCCTCGTAGCCCTCCTCGGGCAACTCAATGCCGGAGCCCCAGTAGATCTGCCGGAAATATTCGAGCGGCGTCAGTTCATGCGGGCTGTGGGCCTCGATGTGGCGTATGCGCGGGTTCACGGTGAAGGTCACCTCCACCATCTCGTCCAGCGTCGGCTCATAGCCGGCGGCGCAGAGAGAGCAGGTATAGGTGTCGCTCTGCACGGTCTTCAGCGAGGTGTTGGCATCGAGTACGCCGCCGCAGCCGGGGCAAAGCACATTCCAGGAAAGCTCGAAAAGCCCGAGGCGGGAAGCATGCAGGAAGGCGGCGATCGCCTTCTCCTCGTCGAGCCCGTGCTCGGCGGCAAAGGCGAGTGCGTTGATGCGGCCGAGTTTGCGGTCCGGCGCTTCCCGGACAAATCGCTCCAATACGCCGGCGATTTCAGGCTGCACGGTCTGGCGCAGCATATCGAACAGAGGCTGGGCTTCACTCATGCCGGCATCCTACACCGAAAACGGGCGCCGGGGCAGACGGTTTATCGGTGAGGATTGGTCGAGGGGAAAGCGGCCGACCGCCTTCCCGTCATTCGCTACGCTCTACCTCGCCAGCACTCCTCAGGCTACCTTGCGGTCGCGACCGAAGGGATCGCCAAGCACGGACTCCGTGTGCAGACAGGCCTGCCAACCGCTGTTCTCGCGTATCCAGGTGGTGGCGTCGGCGGCTTTCAGTGTCAAAGGCTGCCCGTCCACATCCATCTCTTCCGTCACCGTATAGGCGATGACGGCGACGTCCTCGCGCGGAAAGACCACGCTGACGTCGTCGAGGCGGAACGACTTGAGCTTCCAGGAACGCTCGGCCTGTTCTGCCATTCTGCGATAGTCGTCCGGCGTGAGCACCGCTGCGCCTTGCGCGCCGACGACAATCGAGCGTTCGGGCAGCATGGCCACGGATGCCTCGGTGTCCTTCTCCAGAATGGTTCGCCAGAATTCCTGTTCGAGGTCGATAATCTCCTGTTCGTCGGCATGTGCCATGGTTCGTACCTCCGTTTGGCATACCGGCAGAAGGCGTCAAACCGCGAAAGGTTCCGCCAAGACAGTCGGGTTCAGGCGATCTCAGAGCGCATCTTGATGCCGGCAACAAGCGTGGGAACCGAACAACCGACCACGTCGTTTCCCTGGTCTGGCATCACGGTTGGGACAGGGGGTAGGAACATGACGGCGCTATCGGGAAAATGCCTTTGCGGTCGGGTCGCGCTCTCGGTGCGCGGCGAACCGATCCGGGTCGGCATCTGCCATTGCATGGACTGCCGCAAGGAGAGCGGATCCGCCTTCACCTTCTATGGCATCTGGCCCGCGGAACAGTTTGAATATTCGGGCGAAATTTCGGATTTCCAGGGCCGGTGCTTCTGTTCGCATTGCGGCTCGCGTGTCTTTTCAGTCGACGCGCGCGAGGCGGAGGTCAAGCTCGGCATCCTGTCCCAGGCGCCGACGACGCTGAAGCCGAGCTACGAACTCTGGGTCAAGCGCCGGGAGCCTTGGCTGCGGCCAGTGGAGGGTGCCGCGCAGTACCAGGAAGATCGCGAACGCACAGGCGACGAGGAGCCGTCCGACACCCGCTACTAGGCCTGTTTCGCTACAAATTCGAATCCCCTTAAATGAGCATCGATTCATGCAGTGAATTGTGCTTTAGATCAAAGCGTTGCCGCCCCCGTCCGGCCGAGGCGTCGTCGGCGAGCGGACGCTGGGGGAGTGAATGTCGGCACGGCCTTCCTTACGAATTTCCACGCCGCTCAACGGACTGCTGGCAGCGCTCGGCCTTGCCGCCGTCGCGGCGCTGACCACGCGCAATATCGGCGCGACGGCGCGGCTCTCGCTGGAGCTGGTGCTTGGCGGCCTCTGGCTTTTCTATGTGCTGCAGCTGGCCGATACGCTCGCCGCCTGGCCCACGGCGGATCGTCGCGCGCTGATGCCGCATCTCGTCATTGATATGGTGGCCGTCGTCGTTCCGCTGGCCGCCTTCCTGTTCGCCGATCCGCGCGACCAGAGCCTTTATTGCGGAGTCTGGCTCTTGAAGCCCTTGCGCCATTCCACCTTCTTCCGGCTGCTCGGCCGGGTGGTGGCGCGCGCCGCGCCCAATCTCGTCGGCGTCACCTCGCTCTTCGGCATCGTGCTCTTCGGCGCATCGCTGGTCGCCTATCTGATCGAGCGCGACATCCAGCCGGACAAGTTTGGCAGCATTCCGCAGGCCATGTGGTGGGCGGTGGTGACGCTGTCGACCACCGGCTATGGCGACGAGATCCCGCAGACGCTGGCCGGCCGGGTGCTTGCCGGTCTGGTGATGATGAGCGGTATCGGCATCTTTGCGCTCTGGGCTGGCATTCTCGCCACCGGGTTTTTCGAAGAAGTGCGCCGCCAGGATTTCGTGCGCAACTGGCAGCTGGTCGCGGCGGTGCCGCTGTTCGAAAAGCTCGGCTCGGCCGCCTTCGTCGAGATCGTCAGGGCATTGCGGCCGCGGGCGGTGCCGGCAGGTAGCATCATCTGCCGCAAGGGCGAGCCGGGCGACCAGATGTACTTCATCGTCGAGGGGCGCGTGACGATTGCAACGCCGTCACCGACGCCGGTCGAGCTCGGCCCCGGCAGCTTCTTCGGCGAGATGGCGCTGATATCGGGTGAGCCGCGCTCTGCGACCGTCACGGCTGCCACAGAAGTCTCTTTGCTGTCGCTCTATTCGGAGGATTTCCAGATGCTGTCGAGCAGCAATCCGGAGATCGCCGAGGTCATCCGCCGGACCGCCGAGACGCGGCGTGGCCGAGCCCCGGAGGCATGAGAAAAGCCGGCGTCACGGCGGCCGGACGTCTCAAGCCGGCACGCCGGTCTCGTTAATTCGCCGGCCGCTTATTAACACCGAAGAAAGCCTTTCTCCTCTAGCATGGCGCCTGCAAGTTACAGCGACTAGGCGGGCATGAAGAACGCGCGGAGCTGTAGGGGGACACTCTTTCACATAGGCGTTCAATGTCATTTTTTGGCGTTTCCGGAATGTATTATTCCGGCGAATCCCTTGCCGAGCACCGCATCGTGCTTGCCGAGGACTCCAACCTCTTTTCCTCGATGGTCTCGAAGCGGCTGAAAGAGCTGTTCGACATCGATGTCATCGTCTGCCGTGACTATGACGATCTGCAGTTCGCCGTCGAAAACGCGACATTCCCGGCCTCGCTCGCCATCTCCAACATCAACCTGCCGGGGGCGGAAAACGGCGAGGCGCTCAACTACCTGATCGAGATGAGCGTGCCGACGGTCGTCTTCACCGGCTCGTTCCAGGAATCGACGCGCGAGAAGATTCTGGCCAAGGAGATCGTCGACTACGTCATCAAGGACAGCGTCTTTGCCGTCGACATGCTGGCAGAATCGGTCTGCCGGTTCCTCACCAACCACAAGCACCATGTGCTGATCGTCGACGACAGTCCGACCGCACGCGCGCTGCTGACGACGCAGCTCAAGCGCTACAACTTCCGCACCAGCTCGGCCGAAAACGGCGCGATGGCGCTGGAGCTCCTCAAGAACAATCCGGACATCGGCCTCGTCATCACCGACTACAACATGCCTGATATCGACGGCTTCGAGCTGACGCGGCGCATTCGCAGTTCCTACGGGCCGCACCAGCTGCGCATCATCGGTGTTTCGTCGTCGACCAACCGCCTTCTGTCGGCGCGCTTCCTCAAGGCCGGCGGCAACGACTTCGTCGTTCGTCCCTTCGTCAACGAGGAATTCTACTGCCGCGTCAACCAGAACCTGGATACGCTGACCAAGATCCGCACACTCAGTGAAAAAGTTAGGGTTCCTGCTTAACCATCAAAGCAGGATGGGTAAAAACCCCTAAGAATTATTGGGTGGGTGCACCAAAAACGCCGCGCACAGGTTGCCGTATTAACGAAATTGCAATCCGAACGGTCTTCAATCCGCCGCAGCAGGAGCGGGGAACCCGGTCACACGGATCACGCCGGCCGAAAGGCCAGGCGCGGCAAGTGGCCGGGTTGAAGATTTCGGGAGCCAGCGTCACCCCTTGAGGGAAGCACGCCTGTGGCTCGAGAGGGGTTGCAGGGACGTGAGATTGCGCCGCACGCCAGGCCGGGTGAATTCTGTGCAGAAGCACAGTGACAAGCGCATGCTGCTTGTCGAAGATTCCCGGATGTTTGCGACGGCGCTGAAGTACGGGCTTGAGTCCGTCCACGGCATTCGCGTTACCCATTGCAACTCGCTGGCGGCGCTGAAGGAAGCGCTGGAGCAGGCGCCGGAGAGCTTCTCGCTCGCCGTTCTCGATCTCAACCTGCCGGATGCGCCCAATTGCGAGGCGCTCGAATTCATCCTCGACAACCAGGTGCCGGCCGTCGTCTTCACCGCGGCCTTCAACGACCATACGCGCGAGGAAATCCTCAGGCGCGGCGCGCTCGATTGTGTCATCAAGCACCAGCCGGAATCGATCAATCTCTTGATTGGCGCCGTTGATCGGGCGCTGACCAACGGCAAGACGACGGTGTTGCTTGCTGATTCCGATGCCGCCTCGCGCAGCGAACTGGCCGGCATCTTGAGGCGCAAGCGGATTTCCGTCTGCGAGGTCGCATCTGCCGCCGATGCGCTGCAGGTGCTCGACAGCGGCGAGGCCGTCGATCTCGTCGTCACCGACCTTGATCTCTCCGACATGTCCGGCGCAGCGCTGCTTGCCGAGGTGGAACGGCGGCGGGGCGACGGTGCGGTGCCGGTCATCGGTCTCTCCGACAGCGGCGACCGGCGTGCCGGCGCCCGTTTCCTCGAAGCGGGCGGTACGGATTTCATTCAGAAGCCCTTCCTCGAAGCGGAGTTCAATGGGCGCATTGCGCAGGCGGCCGGCGTGCAGAAGCGGCTGCAGACGCTGCAGCGGCAGGCGGCCAGCGACTACCTCACCGACCTCTACAACCGCCGACACTTCTTCGTGGCGGGGCCGCGGCTGGTCGAGCAGTGCCTCAGGCGCGGCGAGCCGACGGCGATCGCCGTGCTTGATATCGATCATTTCAAGCGCCTCAACGACACCTATGGCCACGAGATCGGCGACATCGTGCTGAAGCATGTGGCCAAGCGCCTCTCCGTGCTCGTTGGCGAGGACCATCTGCTCGCCCGCCTCGGCGGCGAGGAGTTCGGCATCCTCTTCAACGGCTGCGACGTGCGGCGCGCCTTCGCCTTTTGCGACGCGCTGCGCCTGGAACTCGCAAAATCCCGCATCGTCGCCGACGACGAGGAGCTGACGATTACCGTCTCGATCGGGCTTGCCACGATCGAGACCTCGGAGGCCTTCGAGAACTACCTGCATGCCGCCGACCAGTTTCTCTACATGGCCAAGCATGCCGGCCGGAACCGGGTGATTTCCGAGTTGGCGCTGCTCGACGCGCTGGCCTCGTAAACTGCCGGGCCAGACCGGCAGGCCCACCCTCGGAAATAATGATCCGTCACCTGTCGGCTTGGAACGAAGTCGATCGTCCTTCGGTTACCGCCCATGATCAGGCGGCACGAGGAGGACCAAATCATGACCAATGTCGTTTCAAATCTCTGGTTTGCGAAGGAGGCGCGCCAGGCCGTCGACTTCTATGTTTCGCTCGTTCCCAATTCGGCAATCATCCGCGTCACCACCTTGCCGGCGGAAAGCCCGAGCGGACCGCCCGGCAGCGTGACGACCATCGAGTTCACGCTCGGCAACCAGGAATTCCTGGCGCTCGAAGCCGGGCCCCTCGATCCGTTCAACCATTCCTTCTCGATCATGATCCAGTGCGATACCCAGGAGGAGATCGACCGGATTTGGAACGCGATCAGCGAAAACGGTGGACAGATCGAACAATGCGGCTGGATCCGCGACCGCTGGGGGTTGTGCTGGCAGATCGTGCCAAGGGTGCTCGGCGACATGGTCGCCCATTCCGACCGTGCGCGCGCCAAGCGCGTCACGGAGGCGATGCTCGGTATGATCAAGCTCGATATCGCCGAACTGGAGCGGGCGTTTCACGGCTAGAAGCCGGTTGTCTCGTGGGTGCAGGACCCGCAAGTTATGGAAGCGGCAGGCGGGCCATGCCCCGCCTCCAGCGACGCTCGAGATGCCAGGCACAAGGCCGCCTGCCTGTGCAACCATGGGGCGCTTTTTGGCGCGAAGACATCTACCCGTTTATGAGGGAACCTTTTATCGGATGACAAGGCTGGCCGGCGCGGGGGCACTTGGAAGCGCACTGGCTGTTGGGGGGAGACGACGTGAATTTACAGATGTTTACGAGTGTTGATGGCCGTATCGGACGTCAGGCCTGGTGGTTGGCGCAGATCGTTATCTGCATTGCGGCGATAGCCGCGATGTTCGCCGGCGGGGCGTTGTTGGCGCTTTCGGGCGTCGACAATTATGCCGCGGGCTTCAGCCTTATGCATATGCTTGTCATCCTCATCATCGCCGCGAGTTTCTATTTCGGCTTCACGGTCAACACCGAGCGCTGGCACGACCATGGCCGTTCCGGGTGGTGGAACCTTGCGCTGTTCGTCCCGGTCGTCGGGCCGCTCTTGGGCCTCGTCATGTTGGGCTACCTCGCGAGCGAGGAGGGTGACAACCGCTTTGGTCCGCCGGTCCTACGCTTCGTCGGAGGTGGTGCCGCGCGCTTCGGCCGCGCCGGTCAGTGACGCCGGGCTGTAAGTCAAAGGGCTAAGGCGACGTTTGTGTGCGTCCGACAGAACGAGTGTCGCCTTCGGCGTTCATTTTTCGCCCCTGCACGTGCCAAGCGCGTGACGGTGGCGATGCCGGGCATGATCAAGCCGGATATTGCCAAGATTGAGCGTGCAAACAGCTTTGGGCCCCCGGCCGTCGGGCGTCGAGCCTTGCCGGTGCCGGATCGGTCTCGGGCTATGCCGGTCCGCCAGGACGAAGGCCGACCTTTCGGTCGTGCCCCTCAATCGCTTTACTTGCTCTTCTGCGGATAGATCGTTTCGCCGCGCTTCAGCATCTCGACGAAGGTCTCGATCTTCTTTTTGCGCCCGGCTTCGGTCTTCATGTTGTGGGTGCGGAAGGCGAGCGCGAAGCGGTTCTGTGCGCTGAGCTTGCCAAGCATTTCGCGGGCTTCGGGCTCAGCGTCGATCGCCGCCTGCAGGTCGTCGGGGATCTGCATGTCCTTGCCGCTGGCATAGGCGCGGTCCCAGCGGCCGTCGGCCTTGGCGGCATCGACCTGTTTGAGCCCGTGCTCGGTCATACGGCCCTCGGCAATCAGGCGCGAGACATTGTCGACATTGATCTGGCTCCAGATGCTCTTCTTGCCGCGCGGCGAATAGCGCTGGAGGAAACTCCTGTCGTCGTGCCCCTTGCGCACGCCGTCGATCCAACCCCAGCAGAGCACCGCGTCGATCGCCTCCTTGGGCGTGACCGAGGCGAGGCCGGAGCTGACCTTGTGGGTCTTGATCCACACTTCGGTTTCGCTCTGGTGGTGGGTGGCGAGCCAGTCGTAAAAGCTCTGGAAGTCCTTGAATTCATGAACCTTGGCGGGATCGATCTCCACGGGGGCCATCGTTTGGCGTGCTCCTCGCTCTCCTGAAACGCCGACCATTCAATCCAAAACAGCGGCGCGTGCAAGCGCCAGGACGGCACAAGCGGAAAGTGTCACCAACGAAAAAGGGCGGAGAAGCTCCGCCCTTGTCTGATCCATCTGATCTGCCGCTTATCGCGCCATCTGCAGCGTCAGCTTGCGGTCGGCGCGCTCCTGCTGCGGCGAGCGGTTGTAGAGTTCGCGATAACACTTGGAGAAGTGCGAGGCGGAGACGAAGCCGCAGGCTACGGCCACTTCGACCACCGGCATCGACGACTGGATCAAGAGGTGCCTTGCGCGATCGAGGCGGATTTCGAGATAGTAGCGTGCAGGCGAGCGGCCCATTTCCTGGCGGAAGAGGCGCTCGATCTGGCGGCGGGAGAGATCGGCGCCCTCGGCGATTTCGAGCAGCGAAAGCGGCTCGGCGAGGTTTGCCTCCATCAGTTCGATGATGGACAGCACCTTGGCGTTCTGCACGCCGAGACGGGCGCGCAGCGGCAGGCGCTGGCGGTCATGGGGCCCGCGCACGCGATCGGTCAGCGCCTGTTCGCAGACGCGGTTGACGAGGCTCTCGCCGAAATCCTGGTCGATCAGGTTCAGCATCATGTCGAGCGAGGCGGTGCCGCCGGCGCAGGTGTAGATGTTGCTGTCGATTTCGTAGAGGTCGGCATAGACGTCGACCTGCGGGAAGCTTTCGGAAAAGCCCGGCAGGTTTTCCCAGTGGATGGCGCAGCGCTTGCCGGTCAGAAGACCGGCCGACGCCAGCACATGGGCGCCGGTACAGAGGCTGCCGACGGCGACGCCGCGATTGTAGACCTCGCGCAGCCAGGCATTGACCGACTTGTTGTTGAAGTCCTCGACATAGATGCCGGAACAGACCAGCACCATCGAGGGGCGGTTTTCGCCGCCGAGAAACTTGCGCTCGTCTGCAAGCGACGAGTTGACCTCGAGCGCGATACCGCTCGACGACAGGACCTTTTCGCCGTCGGACGATGCGAGGCGCCAGGAATAGGCCTCGTAGCCGAGCATGCGGTTGGCGATGCGGAGCGTTTCGATCGCCGCCGAAAAGGGCAGCATGGAAAAGTTCGGCACCAGGAAGAAGACGAGAGAACGCTTTTTGGTCAGTGGCTTGTTCATGAGGCTTCCCATGCTTGGCGATGCGGTATATTCGTCGCTTGGAAGATACTCTTCGGCTTGTCTGTTTGCGACATTCGCATGGATAGCAGCGACCGCAAAGAGATTTCGCATTGCGACATCGCGCGGTGAAAGGCGGCTCGGCCCCGCTTTCAGGCTTTTGTAAGGAAAGCGGCAGTTTTTACAGCGCTGTTGACGCTATCGGACAAGAACTGCCAGAGATACGCAACATTCGCAAAGCGCTCTCCAGGGTTGTGTTTGCCGATTGCGACGCTTCACACGGCTGGTGCGGGTGTCGGTAAAAGACAAGTGGACCTCGTGGGATCGATCGCTAGCCTGATTAACGGCACTGCGAGTAGAGGTGCGAGCCAAATCGGCCGATGATCACACACCATTGGCGGCGCGTGCTTTCGACATTACATGCGATGCGGCGGTCTCTTTGGAAGGGTACTTTGCGTGGGGCAGAATCAGCCAACAGCTCTGAGGCGCGCCGTTTCGCTGCTGAAGGCCCTGTGGACTGTTTCGGTCATCGTCGCGACAACCGCCATCGGTGCCCACGCCGGATGGTTGGGCCACGGCATCGTGGGGTCGTTGGCGCTCGGGTTCGTGGGGCTTGTCGCCGGCTGTTTCCTCAGTCGGCCGTCGCTTCTCGCAGAGTTGCTGACCTAGGCCGCATTGCGTTTCGGATTGCGCGACGACACGTTCGAACGCAAAGGAAAAGGGCACCGCCTTGTCGGCGATGCCCTTCGATTCATCCGGATCGTGACGCCCTCAGAAGGGACAGATCACGCCGTCATTCATTGTTCGGTCTTATGCACCGCATCGTCCACCGACGGGAAGCCGATGTCCTTCAGCGTGTCATAGGACAGGTTCTCGAGGGCCCGTTCCTGGCGATAACGCTTCCATACTGCCCAGGCACGAACCTGCAGATTGAAGAGACCCGGAAGGGACGAGTGGGAGGATGCCCGTTCCGAGGCCGATGAAAACTGAGTGTTGGACATTTCATGGCTCCTTCTGAGTGTCTCAGCCGGTCGCGACCATGATGGTATTTATGGCCTAACCTGACTTATCATTCCAACGAATATGTTTGATGCCTTTCATCAAACATGGTGATTGATTAGCGGGTCCGCAAACATCACGTCGTCACGGACTCTCTGTGGCAGTTTGGCGAGTTCGCGCCGGGCTTCCACCCGATTCCGCGCGATCTGTTTTTCGCGTCGTTGCCTTGCAACACCGTCGAGGACGGCGATCATTTGATTGAGGGCGTTGAGGACCATGTCGTTGCTCCTGCTATGCTCTTTTTTTACCACTGCCTGCGGCAGGCGGCTGTTACGGAGGGAACTCTTCGAAGCGGCGATAACAAGGGCTGCGGTGGACATGCGTTTCTCCTTCCTGCGTCGTCCTTGAGCTTGACTATCGGCCATTGCTGATGTTCAATCAAACGAAATGAAGTGAAGCTATCTTTCAGTTTTTTTGAATGAGGTTGACGCCATGAACATGCTGATGCGCCATGCGCTTCCGCTTCTCGAAATGGACGTGCTGAAGACTTTCATCGCGATTGCCGAGACCGGCAACTTCACCACCGCCGCCGAAACCGTCTACCGCACGCCGTCGGCTGTCTCGATGCAGATCAAGAAGCTCGAAGAGATGCTCGGCTGTACGCTGTTCCTGCGAGACGCCCGCTCGGTCACCTTGACGCCGAAGGGCGAGTTGCTGCTCGGCTTTGCCCGCCGCCTGCTGTCGCTCAACAACGAAACGGTTTCCCGCTTTCTCTTGCCGGATATGAACGGCGTCGTGCGCGTCGGCGCGCCTGAGGACGTTGGCGAGCGCATCCTGCCCGAGGTGCTGAAGCGTTTCGCCGAATCCTATCCGAACGTCACGGTCGATGTGTCGATCGGCATGAGCAACGCCATGCGCAAGAAGGTGGACGAGCACCGGCTCGATATCGCCATCTTCAACAGCCTGACCGAGGGAACGCCCCGCAATGGCGAAATTCTGATGCAGGAAAAGCTGGTCTGGGCCGGCGCAAAGTGCGGCAGCGCGCATCTGAAGGATCCGCTGCCGGTGTCGATGTGGGAGGACGGCTGCGTCTGGCGGGCGGATGCGGTAGAGAAACTCGCGCGCGCCGGCCGCAAGTTCCGCATTGCGTTCCTCAGCGCCTATACCACCGGGCAGCGCGCCGCCGTGCTTGCCGGTCTCGCGATCGCGCCGCTGCCGCGTTACCTCGTCCAGGGGGAAATGGTGCAACTCGGCGAGCGCGACGGCCTGCCGGATCTCGGCCACTACAATATCGGCCTGCAGGTGATCAGCGATGCGCCGGCGCCTGTACTGGCGGTCGCCGACCATGTGCGCGACGCGTTCGCCGATCTGCAGGTCCAGTAAGGGGAGATATCGCGGTTGCGCTCTTCCCGGTCGCTGCCCACCGCCTTCCTGTCGTCCTGGCCACTTTCGTCGAGTGCCCGGCCATGAGCGAACGGTCGCGCGTTCTCGATCCGATCGACCGCCTGTCGGAGATCATCTTCGGCCTCTTGATGGCGCTGTCCTTCACGGGAACCATGAGCACGGTCACGGCCGGCGAGGGCGGTGTCAATGCCGTGCTCGTCGCCGCCCTCGGCTGCAACATCGCCTGGGGCATCGTCGACGGCGTCATGTATGTGCTGACGACGGTGGTGGAGCGCGTGCGACGGCGCGGTTTTCTCGACAGGCTCAGGTCTGAGCGGCTCGATCGCGCCCGCGAACTGTTTCTCGAAAGCCTGCCGGACGATGTGCGCCGCGTCTCTTCGCCCAAGGAAACGGAAGCGCTGCTTGTCCGGGTGAGGGCCCTTTCCGCCGATCCCAGGCACAGGGTGGTGACTGCGCACGACCTTAAGGCAGCCGTCGCGATCTTCCTGCTGGTCGTCGCCTCGACGTTGCCGCCAAGCATTCCCTTCCTGCTGACGGACAATGTCGCGCTCGCCATGCGCGCCTCCAACGCCATTGCGCTCGTCATGCTCTTCGTCATCGGCGCGCGCCTCGGCCGCTACATGGGCCGAAGCCCCTGGCCGATGGCCTTTGCGATGGCTGCGATCGGCGCGGTTCTGGTGGCGGTGACGATCCTCTTTGGCGGATAACTTTCGCCCTTGAGCGACGAGGGTTCGCTCACACCTTGATCGGTGCCTGGCGGATGTGGATTTCGATCAGCCGTTTCAGTTCGGGCAGATCCCGGGCTTCCAGCGCGTCGACCATCAGGTGGTGCTCGCGGGCCGATTGCTCGATGCGGGCGCGGGTGCGCCATTGCGATACCGGGGCCGATACGGTGCGCTGGCGGATTTCGGCAACGACGTCGACGAGTTCGGAATTGCCCGAGAGCATGAGAAGCGCGCGGTGGAAGGCGAGGTTGGCGTCATAGTGCTCCATGATGGAGCCGCGAAACGACATCTCGTCGAACTGCCGGGCGAGTTGCCGCAGTTCGGCGATGGTGGCGGGCGTTGCATTGGCAACCATGCGGTCGGCGACGCCGGTTTCGAGAATCACGCGGATATCGCTGATTTCCTGCGTGCGCTGGTCGTCGAGTTCATAGACCTGGTAGCCGCGGTTGGGATTGTGCTGCACCAGCCTGCGCTGCGACAGCCGGTCGAGCGCCCGGCGCACCTCCGGCCGCGTGCAGTCGTAGCGGCGCTCCAGGTCGATCTGCTTCAGCCAGGCGCCGGCCGGCAGGGTCCCGGTCAGGATGTCGTGCAGCAGGAGGTCGGTAACGTCCTTCTTGTCCTCGGGCTTTTCCTCGGGCGCCAGCATTTCCGTCAGATCGTCGCTCATTCCTGCCTTACACTCTCTTTCCGCCTGTCACCGGCCTCTGACGCACGTTGCTGGTGCATGTCCCAAGTCCCCGGCGCGTGCCTCGCGTCGCCCGCCGCAGCGGAATTGGCTCCATTTTTGGAGAAACTATGATGCTGTCGTGAACAATTCAATGCGGGAGAGCGGCGTTGCCTGCCTGCCTCTCGCCGTTGTGCACATCGCTCGAAATGTTTCAGGACCCTCTTGTGTATCCAAAAATGTTATCATAAATTGGCGCCAATTCTGGTTACTATTGTTGCGGAAGTCAAGAAACGATGAAAAATGCCGATGCCGTCTGGGACCTCCTCGAAGCCAAGCGCGAACGGTTCTTCGTGCTCAGCGACCGGGTCTGGGATACGCCGGAAACCAATTACGAGGAGTTTTCCTCGTCGGCCGAACACGCCGCGCTGCTGGAGGCCGAAGGTTTCCGTGTGTCGCGCGGCATCGCCGGCATGCCGACGGCGGTCATGGGCGAGGCGGGCGAGGGCGGACCGGTCATTGCCATTCTCGGCGAGTTCGATGCGCTGCCGGGCCTCAGCCAGGAGGCCGGCATTGCCGAGGAACGGCCTCTGGTCGACGGCGGCAATGGCCATGGCTGCGGCCACAATCTGCTCGGCGCCGGCGCGATGATGGCGGCGACCGCCGTCAAGGATTACCTCGCGGCCAGCGGCATCAAGGGGCGGGTGCGCTATTACGGGTGCCCGGCGGAAGAGGGCGGCTCGTCCAAGGGCTTCATGGTGCGCGCTGGCGTGTTCGACGATGTAGATATCGCGATTTCCTGGCACCCCGCACCCTTTGCCGGCGTCAACAACCCCATTTCGCTTGCCTGCAACGAGCTCGACTTCCGCTTCAGCGGCCGGGCGTCGCATGCATCGGCTGCCCCCCATCTCGGCCGCAGCGCGCTCGATGCGCTCGAACTGATGAATGTCGGCGTCAACTATCTTCGCGAACACATGCCATCGTCGGCGCGCATCCACTATGCGGTGACGGACACCGGCGGCAACGCGCCGAACGTGGTGCAGGCCCGCGCCAAGGCGCGCTATCTCGTGCGCGCCCGCAGCCTGCCGGAACTGCTCGATCTCGTGGAACGTGTCCGCAGCGTTGCCAAGGGCGCGGCGCTGATGACCGGCACCACGGTCACGGACGAGATCGTCAGCGGCGACGCCAACCTCGTCGGAAACACCCCGCTCGAAGCGCTGATGCACCGCCAGCTTGAGCATCTGGGACCGCCGCAGTTCGACGAGGACGATCGGCGGACGGCGGCAAAGTTCCAGGAGACCTTTACCGGCGAGGATATCGCCTCTGCCTTCGAGCGTTTCGGGCTCAAGCTGCGACGGGGCGTTTCGCTCTGCGACACGATCTTTCCGCCGGAAAACGGCGCCGGCACGCTTGTCGGCTCCACCGATGTCGGAACGGTGAGCTGGGTGGTGCCGACCGTGCAGATGCGCGGCGCGACCTACGCGATCGGCACGCCCGGCCATTCCTGGCAGCTGGTGGCGCAAGGCAAGCTGCCGGCCGCCCACAAGGGCATGGAGCACGCGGCCAAGGTGATGGCGAGCACGGCGGTGGAGCTGATCCTCGATCCCGCGCTCATTGCCGCCGCCAAGGCCGACCATGCCGTAAGGCTCGAGGGCACGCCCTTCGTCAATCCCATTCCTGACGATGTCGACCCGCCGATCCCCGGGGTGAGCCATGGTTAAGTCATCGATCGACAAGCGAAGGGAGGCGCTGCGATGACTGAGCCCGGTTTCCTCGACATCATCAGCTTCGGGCCGGACGGCTGGGGCCCGGCGCTTGCCGCCGGCGCCTGGATGACGATCCTGATCGCGATTGCCGGTTTTGCGATCGGCGGCCTCATCGGCACCTTCGGCGCCTGGGCGAAGATCTCCGGCGGCCCGGTCGTCCGTGGCTGCGCCGAGGCCTACACGACGGTCCTTCGCGGCATTCCCGACCTCCTGGTCATCTATCTCTTCTATTTCGGCGGCAGCGCCGTGGTGACGGCCGTCGGCCAATTGTTCGGTGCGGAGGGTTTCGTCAGCTTCCCCGGCTTCATCGCCGGTGCGCTTGCGGTCGGCATCACCTCAGGCGCCCAGCAGACCGAGGTCTATCGCGGCGCCTTCCGCGCCGTGCATCCGGGCGAGTTGGAGGCGGCAACCGCCTGCGGCATGGGCCGGCTCCTCAAGTCTCGCCGCATCATTGCACCCTTGACGCTGCGTTATGCGCTGCCCGGTCTCGGCAATGTCTGGCAGGTGGTGTTGAAGGAGTCAGCACTGGTCTCGGTCACGGGTGTCGTCGAACTCTTGCGTCAGGCTCAGATCGGCGCCGGATCGACCAGCCGTCCCTTCGACTTCTTCTTCATTGCAGCCATGATCTATCTCGCGATTTCGACCGTGTCGGGCCTGGTTCTTCAGGTTACCGAGCGCCGGTTCTCGCGCGGCGTCAGGAGGGGCTGATGGATATCAAATTTGCCCTCGAAACCTTCTGGAGCTTGGCGACGGCGCTGCCGCTGACGCTGGAGCTTGCCGCGACATCGATCGCGCTTGGTTCGGTGCTGGCTCTTGGGCTGGCGCTCTCCCGTCTGTCGGGCATTCTTGCGCTCGATCTCTTTGCCCGCACTTACGTGTTCCTGTTTCGCGGAACGCCGCTGCTCGTGCAGATCTTCCTGATCTATTACGGCCTCAGCCAGTTTCCCGCCGTTCGCCACAGCATCTTCTGGCCGCTTCTGCGCGAACCCTACTGGTGCGCCGTGCTGGCGCTGATGCTGAACACGGCCGCCTATGCGAGCGAAATCATCCGCGGCGGCCTCCTTTCGGTTCCGCACGGCCAGGTCGAGGCAGCGCGGGCCTGCGGCATGGGGCGCGTCATGATCTTTCGGCGCATCGTCATGCCGCAGGCGCTGCGCCAGGCATTGCCCGGTTACGGCAACGAGATGATCTCCATGGTCAAGGCGACCTCGCTCGCCTCGATCATCACGCTGATGGAAATCACCGGCGTCGCCGCCAAGCTGATCTCGGAGAGCTACCGGGTGATCGAGGTCTTCGTCGTCGCCGGTCTCATCTATCTCGCCATCAACTTCGCGCTGACCCGGCTCGTTGCGTTTGCCGAACACCGGTTTAACCCGCAGCTGCGCGCGCCATTGCCGATCTCCGCCGAACTCAAGGGAGAAGCCCATTGAACATGTCCGCCGCCGTCACCGCACCGGTCGCGATCCGCGTGCACGACCTTCACAAGAGTTTCGGCCCGGTCGAGGTGCTGAAAGGCGTGTCGCTCGACGCGCGCGAGGGTGAGGTGATTTCCATCCTCGGATCCTCCGGCTCCGGCAAGTCGACGCTGCTTCGCTGCATCAACATGCTGGAGGTTCCGAATTCGGGCACGATCGAGGTCGCCGGCGAGGCGATCCGGCTGAAGACATCGAACGATGGGCGCAGCCGCCCGGCCGACCAGAAACAGGTGGACCGCATCCGCTCCGAACTCGGCATGGTGTTTCAGAGCTTCAATCTCTGGTCCCACAAGACCGTGCTTGAAAACGTCATCGAGGCGCCGGTGCATGTGCTGAAGCGCCCGCGCGTCGAGGCGATCGAGGAGGCCGAAGCCCTGCTTGCCAAGGTCGGCATCGCCGACAAGCGCAACCATTATCCCTCGCATCTCTCCGGCGGCCAGCAGCAGCGCGCCGCGATCGCCCGTGCGCTTGCCATGCGCCCGAAGGCGATGCTCTTCGACGAACCGACCTCGGCGCTCGACCCGGAACTGGTCGGCGAGGTGCTGCGCGTCATGCGCGGTCTGGCGGAGGAGGGGCGCACCATGCTGGTCGTCACCCACGAGATGGGCTTTGCCCGCGACGTCTCGAGCCGCGTCGTCTTCGTACACAAGGGCACGATCGAGGAGGAGGGGCCGCCGCACGAGGTCTTCACCCATTCGAAGTCCGAACGCTTCCGCCAGTTCATCAAGAGTTGAAGCCTGTCGTGATCGGCGGGCCGAAAAACAAAGCAATCAACATCCACAAAAGGGGAATGCTGCAATGAAAAAGACCACCGCAATCATGGCATCGGCGCTTGCCGTTGCCGCGGGGCTGATGTCCATGCCGGCGCAGGCCGAAGACAAGAAGTGGACGAAGGTGACGATCGCCACCGAAGGTGCCTTTCCGCCCTATAACCTGACCAAGGCGGACGGCACGCTCGACGGCTACGAGATCGAGCTCAGCAAGATCCTCTGCGACCACATGAAGGTCGAATGCACCGTCATCGCGCAGTCCTTCGATGGCATGATCCCAGCGCTCAACGCCGGCAAGTTCGACGCGATCATGGCCGGCATGTCGGCCACCGAGAAGCGCAAGGAAGTCATCGACTTCTCGATGTCCTACGGCAGCACCGGCCAGGCCTTCGCGACGCTGAAGGGCGGTGATCTCGAAACCCTGCCGATGAAGGGCGAGCTCTTCTCGCTTGCCTCAAACGAGGCCGGCGCGCGCAAGGCGGTCGACGAGCTGAAGCCGCTGATCGAAGGCAAGACCATCGGCGTCCAGACCGCCTCGATCGCGGCGCGCTTCATCGACGAATATCTGAAGGACGTCGTCGAGGTGCGCGAATACAAGACGACCGAGCAGCACGATCTCGATCTCGTCGCCGGCCGCGTCGATTTCGTCATGGCGTCCATGGGCTACCTGAAGACGACCGTCGAAAAGCCCGCCAACAGCGACATGGTCATCACCGGCCCCCGCTTCCAGGGTGGCTTCCTCGGCGCCGGCAGCTCCGTTGGCCTGCGCAAGAGCGACCCCGAATTGAAGGCGCTGTTCGACGACGCAATTGCCGCTGCCAAGGCCGATGGTACCATCAAGCGCCTGTCGGAGAAGTGGTTCGGCTTCGACCTGACGCCGCAGTAATCCGGGTCGGTTCGCCCTCTCAACCAAAGCACCGCGCGTTCCGTCGAACGCGCGGTGTTTTCTGTGTTTGGAATGCCCCGCGCTTCCTCGCGCGCTTGCGAGGCGGTTGGCAGGGCTGTTTATTTAATAGCGACGCGCAGCGCGTGTGGACATCTTTCGAACACAATCGCTTCGTATAAGCCCATCTGTCGACATTTGCTTATGAGCGCTGAATGTGTTCGCCGCTCGCAACTGTCGCGTCGCTTTAGACTTTTGACCACGGATGTACTGGCACTGGTGTAAGAGCGATGATGAGGAAGGTCGGTGCGGTTTCGCCCCGGCCTTTTTTATTGCCGGATGATCACTTCAGCGTTTTCGACGCGAGCACAAAGTCGATCAGGTCGCCGACCGTGACGAGCTTTTCGACAGAGTCGTCGGTCAGATAGATCTCGAACTCTTCCTCCACCAACATCGCCAATTGAGACACTTCGAGCGAGTCGGCGCCCAGATCCTCTTCGATCTCGGCATCGTCTTTCACTTCGGAAGCCTTCACGCCGAGCAGCTCGACGAGGATCGCCTTTACGCGTTCGGAAACATCGGATCGTGTGGGTGCCATGGATCTACTCCCTCCCTTAAAGCATAACACAAAGGGCGGTGAACGGCCGTCTAGGCCTATAGGATCATTCGCTGATTTCGTCATGATCCAAATGGGTTAGGCCATTTCGGTGAGGGAGAGCCCCTGGGTGTTTGCCAGTGCCAGACCTCGGCACCTCGGCGAACTCCTGCGATATGTCGGCGAACGCGTCGATCGGGGTGCCGCCGAGCGATCTGAAACCCTGAAGATCGACTACAGGCCGCGCTATACGCCCCTGTTGCGCGCGCTTGCCGCCGGCGCCGAGACCGTCACCGAGATCACCAGCAACAGCAGTCTCACCCAGGGCGCGATCAGCCAGACGGTCAGCCTGATGCTGAAGGGCGGGCTCCTTGCCCGGCGCGGCCCCGACGACGGCAGGAAGACCGGCCTGCGGCTGACGAAAAAGGGCGTCGCCCTCCTGACAACTCTGGAGCCGCACCGGCAGATGACATTCCTGGCGATCCGGTGCCTCGAGCTGGAAATCGGATATCCGGTTCTTGCGGTGCTACAGGCGCTCGGGGCGGCGCTGGAGCGGGAAGGGTTCGCGAGCCGCCTGAAGGCCGCCCCCATCGTCAGGAGAAGGAGGCTTCCGGTGGCCGCTGAAGTCGGGACCAGAAACTGGTTCGATGCCGCAGCCACCGCCTATGCCCTGTTCCGGCCGGACTATGGTCGGTTCATGGAACGGCTTAAGGAAAAGCCTTCCTCGATCCAGCCTTGAGGGAGGCGCGGCAGCCACCGCGCCAAGCCCAATCCGGCGCGGCAAAGCCGCCCCGGTCACCTTCCAACGATGCCCTATTTCGTCGGAGCAGGCGTCGGCCGCACCAGCGAGACGACGCGCGGCTTCGAGGGGGCGTCCAGCCACTCGATCCACTTGTCCCGTTCCTCGGTCGTGTCGAAGAACCGCCAGAGCTTGTAGTCTTCTTCGGTGGTCTGCAGCATTTCGCCGATCGAAACGAGCTCCATCGGCAATTCCACCTCGTTGCCGTCGTAGCGAATGAAGTAGATCCCCTCGGCGGCAAGCCGGATGATCTGACCGGTGCCATAGGTGCCATCGGGATCGTCGACGGTGAAGTACATGCCGGTCAGGGTATCGAGAATTTTGTCGTTCATGGGTTCTGGATGCCAGTTTAAGGAATAGGTTTCATCAGACCGTCGCCCGCCGCCGGAATTAAGGCAAGCTGAAATCTCCGGTGTCCACATTCACCAAACAGCATAATAGCCCGATGCGCGACCAAACGAGGACTTTCGCCTGTGCGGTCGGCCGCCACGTTCATGGCGAGAGGGCGGCTGGTGCCGCCCTTCGTTTGCGTCAACCAAAGTACGAGGTTTTGCCGCGCGTGAGGTTGGACCTGCCCGTGCCTGGCGTCGTGTTGGGTTTCCCGCTACCGCCCGCCAACTCGATTGCTTCAATGGCTTTGGCAGCCGGCTGATTTTCAGCGGCCCCCAGCGAACTCACTGCGAAGGCGGAGCCGGCAAATGCAAGCGATGCCGCGACTGCGATGATGATTTTCATTGGTCTCTCCTTGGTGCAAAGCACGCGCAAAAGCGCGCCAACCTCGGCGTAGACCTGCTGTGAGAACGAAGACATACGGCGGTTGTCGTATTTCGACACGGCAGAGACTTGTGAGAGCTCGGAATGGTTACCGGACTACTCCCGGCTCCTCCTCCTCCGCCGTCCGCCGCCTTCACCGTCATCGCTACTCACCTTGCGCTCCGGCAAGGTGACCACGGTCGAAAGCTTCGGGAAGCTGTCGACCTTGTTCGGCATCGCCATGGCGTTGACGAAATGCTCCTGAAATTTTGATTCAAGCGCCGTCTCTATCTTCTCGATTTTGCTGACAGTTTGCTCGATCTCGCGGCGGTGGCCGCGGTTCAAGAGCGCCATCAGCGCGCCGGTACCGGCGGCGTTGCCGACGGCCTTTACGTCGTCGAGATCGCAGTCCGGGATGAGGCCCAGCACCATCGCATACTTGGGATCGATGAAGGAGCCGAAGGCGCCGGCAAAGCGGATGGTGTCGACGTGGTCGACGCCCTGCTTTTCCATGAGCAGCTTGATGCCGGCATAGAGCGCTGCCTTGGCGAGCTGGATGGCGCGGATGTCGTTCTGCGTCACGGTGATGCGCTGCTCACCCTCGTGCAGGAGGTAGGAGAAGGTGCGGCCGTTCGGGATGATGCGCGGGCTTTTTGCCGCCATGGCACCATCGACGACACCGTCCTCGGAGATGATGCCGGAAAGATACATCTCGGCGACGATCTCGATGATCGCCGAGCCGCAGATGCCGGTGACGCCGACTGATGCGGCCGCCTCGGCAAAGCCTTCCTCGTCAGACCACTTTTCGACGCCGATGACGCGGAAGCGCGGCTCCAGCGTTACGGGATCGATGCGCACGCGCTCGATCGCGCCGGGGGCGGCGCGCTGGCCCGACGAAATTTCCGCACCTTCGAAGGCCGGGCCCGTGGGCGAGGAAGCGGCGACGACGCGGTCCTTGTTGCCGAGCACGATTTCGGCATTGGTGCCGACATCGACGAGCAGCATCATCTTGTCCTGGCGATAGGGCCCTTCGGCGAGGGTTGCGCCCGCCGCATCGGCGCCCACATGGCCGGCGATGCAGGGCAGCATGTAGAGGCGCGCGCCGCGATTGACGTCGATATCGATCTCATGCGCCCAATATTGCAGCGCGCCTGACACGGCGAGCGCGAACGGCGCCTGGCCGAGTTCCGTCGGGTCGATGCCGAGGAAGAGGTGGTGCATGATCGGGTTCGCGACGAAGACCATGTCGAGAATGTCGTGGCGGTCGACTTCACCCTCGGCGCAGACCTTGCCGATGAGACCATTGACCGCCTCGCGCACGGCCTTGGTCATCGCCTCGCGGCCATCAGGATTCATCATCACATAGGAGACGCGGCTCATCAGGTCTTCGCCGAAGCGGATCTGCGGGTTGGAGGCGCCGGACGAGGCGGCGATACGACCCGAGAGCAGCGACACGAGATGCATGGCGATCGTCGTCGAGCCGATGTCGCAGGCAACGCCGTAGGCCTCGTTCTTGAGGCCCGGCCACAGGCCGACGATGAAGGGGCGCGAACTATCCATGTCGCGGTGGATGGCGGCGGTGACGGCCCAGTTGCCCTTGCGCAGGATGCCTTGCACCTGCGGGATCAGGTGCGGCGCAATCAGCAGATCCTTCCAGCCCCAGTCCTTCTCCAGCATCACCTTCAGCCGGTCGAGATCGCCGAGCGGCTTGTGCATGTCGGGCTCGTCCACCTCGACATAGCAGAGCTGAACGGCGGCATTGCGCTCGATCACCCGGTCGGTTGCGGCCTTGCGCACGACCTGGGCGTTGATGACGGTATCCTGCGGCACGTCGATGACGAGATCGCCGAGGATCTGGGCGGAACAGGAGAGGCGGCGGCCGTCGGGCAGGCCGCGGATCTTCTCGTAGCGATCTTCCTTGGCGCCCTTTTCAGAAATGTGGTCGTTGGACGAGACGATCTTGTGCTTGGCGAAGTTGCCTTCTTGCACCACGATCTGACAGCGTCCGCAGGTGGCGCGCCCGCCGCACACGCTTTCGACATAGACGCCGAGCTTGCGCGCCGCATCGAGAACCGGCGTGCCGACCGGGAAGCGGCCGCGCTTGCCCGAAGGCATGAACAGCACGAGAGGGTCCTTTTGCGCGGCTTCGGTCATGTTGGTCTCGATCTCGGAGGTACCTTCAATGCGCATGCTCTGTGGTCTTTCGTCAGGTCCGCTTCAATGGGTCAAGCGAAGCACGGGTAAACGGTTTCAGACTGCACCGGAACGGCGCCCGATAGTTGTCCAATCCCGACATGGAAGCTTCTGTTTCAAACAGTTAGGTGTGGGGCACGGCGGCGCGTCAGGCTTACTTGCGCGACAGCCGCCGGGCGTTGCTGCGCACGCGCTTGCCATAGGGCCTGAGGGCTGCGGACGCAATCGCCGTTCCGTGGCCAGACGCCGTGCCGCCGGTCATCAGGCGCAAGGTGTTGTCGAAGGCGGCCTTCCAGATGGCCATGTTCACGGCCATGACGCTTTCGGCCGTGGCGGCGATCTTCTCGGAGACCATGCGATGAAGCTCGGTCACGTCCTGGGTCTTGCCGGTGAGCGCCGCCATCTGCATCTCCTGCAGTCGGACGGCGATGACGAAGGGGGCCTCGAACCAGAGGGTGGCGGCATCCAGGCGTAGGCTGCGTGTCATGGTGATCTCCACTTTGCGTTGGCGGATGGATGAACCGACGTGCGTTGCTACGGCGCCCCGGCAAGTTTTACGACTGCGAATGTATAGGCAAGAGTCGCGGCCAGCACGGCCGAGCTGCCCCAGAGGCAAGCCTTGATCACCTGCTCCTGCGGACCGAGATAGACCTTCCTGGTGACGGTGGCGATCATTATTGTTCCAAGTACGGCAGCCGTCACGATGATCACGGGCGCACCATAGGTGCGGAGCGCGGCGTAGAACCGCTGAAACTCGGCCGCATCGTCAAACAGTGTGTACCTGGCGATAACGACCAGAGGGAGAACGACGGCAAGGAGGCGCAACTGGCTTCTCATCGTCCTTCTCCCTCGAGCGCATCAGCGCCGATCCAGGAACTACTCGCTGGCAGCCGCACCACCCGTGCGGGCCGCGCGGCCACCGCGACGTCCGCCACCGGCGGCTGCCACTGGTGCTGCCGCAACCACATGGCCACCTTCGGCCGGCTTGTGGTCGCGGTAGGTCTTGATCCAGTGGGTGCAGTTCGGGTCGGTGCCGTTCAGCACGTTTGCCGCACGCACGGCTTCCATTTCCTGCGGGCGGCAGGGGTTCATGATTGCCGACGTCATGCCGGCGCCGATGACCATCGGAATGAAGCCGGCATTGATGCCGTGGCGGTGCGGCAGGCCGAAGGAGATGTTGGACAGGCCGCAGGTGGTGTTGACCTTCAACTCTTCGCGCAGACGCCGCAGAAGTGCGAAGACCTGCTGGCCGGCGGTGCCCATGGCGCCGATCGGCATGACCAGCGGGTCGACGACGATGTCGTGCGGCTTGATGCCGAAGTCGGCGGCGCGCTCGACGATCTTCTTGGCGACGGCAAAACGCACATCCGGATCTTCGGAAATGCCGGTTTCGTCGTTGGAGATGGCAACGACCGGAACGTCATACTTCTTGCAGAGCGGCAGGATCGCTTCGAGCTTTTCCTCTTCGCCGGTCACGGAGTTGACCAGCGGGCGGCCCTTGGCGACGCGCAGTGCCGCCTCGATCGCGGCCGTCACCGAACTGTCGATCGACAGCGGCACGTCGACGAGGCCCTGGACGATTTCGAGTGTCTTGACCAAGAGCGGCGGCTCGGTCTCGTTCGGATTGACGGCGGTCACGCCGGCGTTGACGTCGAGCATCGTCGCCCCGGCGGCGACCTGTTCCAGCGCATCCTTGATGACGGTGTCGAAGTTGCCCTCGATCATTTCGGCGGCCAGCTTCTTGCGGCCGGTCGGGTTGATGCGTTCGCCGATGACGCAGAACGGCTGGTCGAAGCCGATGATGATCTCGCGGGTGGCGGAAGCGACGATGGTCCGGGTCATGCAGGGTCCTTTGTCATTTGGCGTCTATGTAATCACGCCCGTGAAGTCGATGATAGGCGCCTTGTGGCCGGCGCCAGTTTTGTCTGCGGTCAGTGCGGGTGATGGGCCGCGGCTTCGGCCATCTGTTGCTGGTTCTCTTCCTTGCCCTCGCGAATGTGCTCCAGGCGCTCGGCAACCATCGCATCCTCCGGCAGCGTCTCGTGCTTCCAGGGGCGGCGGCCCTTCAGGACGCCCGATTCATGCACGATTTCTGCGACATATTCTTCCTGGCGGTAGGCCATGACGTGAATGCCGGAGACGCCTTCGATCTCCTTCACCTCGTTGATGATGTCGATGCAGAGCTGCTTGCCTTCCTTCTTCTGGTCCTGCGCGCCCTCAAGGCGGGTAATCACGCTGTCCGGAATATGGATGCCCGGCACGTTGGAGCGGATCCAGCGGGCGGTCTTGGCCGATGCCATCGGCCCGACGCCGACAAGGATATAGCACTTCTCGTGCAGACCGAGGTCGCGCACCTTCTTCATGTATTCGCGGAACATCGGCACGTCGAAGCAGTACTGGCTCTGCACGAACTGGGCGCCGGCCTCGATCTTCTTGGCGAGACGATAGGGGCGGAAATCATAGGGCGGCGCAAAGGGGTTGATCGCAGCGCCGAGGAATACCTGCGGTGGTGTCGTCAGCTTGCGGCCCGAGAGGAACTTCGAGTTGTCGCGCATGATGCGGACGGTTTCGAGCAGCGACATGCAGTCGAGGTCGAAGACGGGCTTGGCGCCTGGCTGGTCGCCGGCCTGCACGCCGTCGCCGGTCAGGCACATGATGTTCTGAACGCCCATGGCAGAGGCGCCGAGCACGTCGCCCTGGATGGCGATGCGGTTCTTGTCGCGGCAGGCGATCTGCATAATCGGGGCGTAGCCCATGCGGGTCAAAAGCGCGCAGATGCCGACCGAGGACATGTGGCAGTTGGCGCCGGAGGCATCGACCGCGTTGATGCCGTCGACCCAGCCGTCGAAGATCGCGGCGCGCTCGTAGACATCCTGCGGGTTTGCGCTGTCAGGCGGGTTGAGTTCGGCGGTGACGGCGAACTCGCCGCGGCGCAAAACCCGCTCAAGACGGCCGCGGGAGGAATGGCCGGGCAGGGGCTCGAGCGGCGCGCCGGGATCGAAGGGATTGATGTCGGGGCTCATGCCTGGCCTTCCTTGGATGCCGCTTCACGGCGCGCTGCGGCTTCCGCCGTCACGCGCAGCCAGGACGAGGTTTCGCGCAGCGACTGGTTGACCGGCTTCTGCACGTTCATGATGGCGTTGCCCTTCTCCATGTTCTGCGAGCCCTTCCAGGCCTGCACCCAGACGCAGGGCATGTCCGGCTCGACCTCGCAATTGCCGTTGGCGCGCACGCCGCCGCAGGGGCCGTTGCGTAGCTGCTTCGGACAGTTCATCGGGCAGGACATGCCCGTCGACGACAGCGCGCACTGGCCGCACATGCGACAGTCGAAGAGGAAGCCTTTCACGTGGCGCTCGACGAAGGTCACCGGACGCTCGACCCGGCCATAACCGATGGCGTTCCACAGCGGGTGAAGCAGCAGGAACAGATCGGCGAAGCGGTGGTAGAACCATTCGAGGAAGCGGGAGTTGCGGACCGCCCAGAGGCGGACCGTATATTTGTGGCGCGAGCGGCGGCTCGGCGAAACGCCAGACGGCGTAAACGCGCCGGTTGCGGCCTTGGCGGCCGGGGCGGCGTTGCCCTTCATCACCTTCGGCTCGCTCGGCGGTTTGGCGTCAGCCATTGTCGCGGCCTCCGGCTTTGACGAGGGCGACGAGGCGTTCGCGGTCATAGGCGGCTTCGAGCTCGGCGGCGGCCTGGTCGGCTTCCGTTTCCAGATTGTCGGAGACCGGCACCGGATCGGCCTTGCGCCATTCGGCGAGGTAGTCGTCGGTTTCAGCCGCACCGGTGCGCATGGCGCACATGTCGATCGCTTCGGTGAAGCGCAGAGACAGCTCGCGCTTCGCCGTCGTACGGCCCTTCTTGATGATGACCTGGGCCGGAATGTCGCGCCAGTAGACGATAATGCGATCTGCCATGGGGTGTTGTTCTCCTCGTTCTGCGACAATGCGCATGTACCGGCGTCCGGGCTCATCTCGCCACGACGTCGGATATGTCCAAAAACGACGCTGGCGCGGATGCCATATCAGACGTCTTGGCGGTGATGCGCAAGTCGCAGTTGAGGCGCTTCTTGCAGCCAGGAACCATCGGCAAGGATTACCCGCAGTTTCAGGCTTTTAGCCGATGTCGGAAGGAGGTAAGGGCGGCTTGTCAGCCTACCAGATGCCGCGCTTCAGGCCGTTCCATATCCAGGTCCAGATCGGCGGATGATACCATTGCCGTGACGGGCCTGCGACATCGATGACCTGCAGCTTTCCGGCGAGCGCATCGCCGACGGCGGCAATCGCAATGTCCGTGGAAGCCGCCGTCTGCAGCAGCGGATAGGTGTGCATCGTATCGTGAGGGGCAGGCTTCTGGCGCGACTGGTAGAGCACGCCGCCGGTATCGACGCCCGCATCGACCAGATGCACGGTCGCTCCGAAGTTTTCGAGGTCGTTGTTGACCTGCGCCCAGTAACCGCCCATCAGGCCGCGATAGGCCGGGTTGATGCCGGCGTGGAAGTTGAGGACCGGGCAGGGGAAGGCGGCCAGCGTTTCGGCCTTCAGCATGCGGCAGCTGATGAGGAAGACGACATCGGGTTTGAGCGCGCGCACTTGGGCGATGGCGTCCGTGTCGTTGATGGAGGCGATGGATTTGACCGGGATCGACGGATCGGGTTTTCCCGAGACTTTGTAGGTCGCGAAGATCTCGTCCGCGCGCTTGCGGGTAAAACGCTTGCCGAAGCGCGAGGCGATCATGGTCGCAAGCTGCCCCAGCGCCGTCAGCCAGCCGAGCTTGCGTGCGCGGCGGCGCAGGAACAGGCCCTTCGATTCCGGCTGCTCCTCGACGACTGCAACGTCGGCGAAATGCGCGGAGAACGCGTTGATCATGATCCAGGGGTTCTCGCCGCCCGCGGTCACCACGACGACGCGGCCGGGGCGTCCGCCTGCGGCTTGATTTTGGCTGGCGATGTCGGTCATGGCGGCCCCGCGGATGAACAGGGCCGAGTTATGAAGGCTTGCCCGTTACCGCCGGCTTAACTGGTTCCAGTACCATTCGGCGACACCGCCACCGAGCACGACGAGGGCGACGGATTCGACCATCTTCACGTCATCCGAGAGGCTGCAGACCGCGCCGACGACCAGCGACAGCAGCAGCCCGGCGGCGCAGCCGATGGCGTAGGGCAGATAGTCGAGGATTTTCACTGGCGCCTCCCGTCCCAAGACGCAGCAGTCGCGCACTGAGATGTAACGCAGGGTAGCGCAGATATAGGGATTAGGAAGAGCTTATTTTTCGTTGTCGGAGCGAGCGCTCACGTAAGCCGCTGCGCTTCGGTCAGCATCGGTGGACGAGGCTAGCCGGAGTTCTTGCAAACCGGATTGCCCCTCACCCTAACCCTCTCCACGCAGGCGGGGAGAGGGGACGTGGCCCGATCTTAGTTTCGCCGAGCGGAGCCGCAGCGAGGCGGAAATCGTGGTGTTTATTGTTGGCGGAGTGGGTGCCGCGAATTTCCTCCGCCCCGCTTGCGGGGAGAAAGGTGGCCGGCAGGCCGGATGAGGGGCTTTTCCGTTGCGCCAGTGGCTCACGACGCTGCGGTAATCCGCCGGTGGATGCCGCCGAGACTTTCCCTGAATTTTTCGAAGGTGCCGTGCTCCGTCAACTCCCGCAGCACCTGCTCATTGATGCCGCCGCGTGTCGCGTAGTCCTGCGCCAGATGGGCGAAGCTCGCGTCCGGGGTCGTTTCCGGCGCCTGGCCGAGCGCACCAAACAGGCTGGCGATATAGGCGCGGCCCTTGGCTTCGTCGACGCCATTGTCCTTTAGCCAGCTATGGATCGTTTCCAGGTACTTGAAGTAGCTGGCATAGGTGGCGGTCGCCACACTTAGCGCATCGAATTCGCTCTCGCTTGTTACTTCGATCGCCGTGCCGAGCCGGCCGAAAAACGCCGCCATATCCGGATCCGGCGGGAAGATGATCGTCGGGCCCTGGCGGATCGCGATCATCGGCATCGGCAAGGCCTTGGTCACGCGCTTCACTTGGCCGACCATGGCGGCGATCTCGGCGCAGGAGAAGGTCGCAATCAGGCTGACGACGTGGTGATCCGGGCGAAAGCGCAGGGTCGGCAGCACGTCGCGGGCGATCTGCGGGCGGACGCCGAGCATGACCGTGTCTGAGGCGTCGAGCACCGCCTGATTGTCGGCAGCGACAGTCACGTCAGGAAAGCGGGCGGCAAGGCCCGCAGCGATCTCTTCGTTGCGCGGCGAAAGGACGACGGTGGTGATCTCGCCGGGAAGCGTCTTGAGGCCGGTGACGATCGCCGAGGAGAGTGCGCCGGTGCCGATGAATCCAAGTTTCATGAAAGTTCTGTCGCCTGGTGATTTCAGAAGGTCCGTGAAACTGCCGGGTGTGGCATGCACGGGTACGGGTTTGGAATTGGCGGAATAATAATAGCAAAGGCGCCGGCGACAAGCGCTCGCCATGGCGTCGCCCACAGGAGAGCAGGACGCATTTCAACAGTGCGGTTGAGATTGCCACGCCCTTTCGGCCGCTGCGGGGCGCGTTGCGCATAAGGCGGAGACCCCTGCTAGGCCAAGGGGTGTTAGTCGAACGGGTGCTGCGTTTTGGCCCGGGACCTAGCGAAAGTCATCGGCGGTGAGGACATAGATCGTCCGGCGCCCCTTGGCATAGGCTGCCGTCGCGGCCTCGTGGATTGCGTTGCGCGCGGCATCGAAGGCCAGCAAGCAGGCTGCTTCGGTCGTCCGGGTGGGCGCGCCACGGGAGAGGGCGGCCGCCTCAACGTAGAAGGGCACTTCGAACATGCCATCGTGGCCAAGGAAACGTACGGCCTTGCGCGCTTCATCGAAGCTTCGGCATGGGTTCGGAAAGGTCAGCGGCATGGTCGTAATCCTTTTGGCGGTAAGCCAGGCCGGCCAGAGACGGGCCGTCACAGGATCCGCCCGAAAAGGATCGTGGTCACGACGACGGCGACCGCCAGCGAAAGGGCGATCCAGGCAAGCAGGCCGCGGTAGTCGAATAGATAGATCTGAGCCGGTATGTGGTACTTCATGATCGCCTCCTGCAGCTGATCTGTTAGGAAGATGGTTTGGATCTAAAGGGCGTGTCTGGACTTGAAGGCCCGTTCGGCCAGGGCCATTCGCTCATCGGCGGGACGAATCAGTTCGAGATTGCCTTCATCGGTCACGCGCTCATGGCATTCGTCGCTGCTGCGTATGCGGTACTGGAGCGCATTGTCGCGGATGGGGAGCGTGGCGGTTATGCGGTAGGTGTCCCCGATGGTCGACTCTCTGGTCAGCGCTCCCTTCGAGCGAACAAGCTGGCCGACCTGGAAGCGGTGAACCGGCGACTGGTCGCGGGGGCCGCGGATGATGCGTTTCGTAAAAGATAAAGCGTTCATAGTGGTCTCAGTCCTTTTAGGTGTGGGCAGGCACGGTCGGTCGGCTGCGATGAGCCGGTTATCGACCGATCAACCAAGGTTCGGGGAACGAACAGACGTTACAATGCGCGATGTGCTTCGAGGCGAAGCATGGACCAAGCACTGGATCCGAAGCTTGCGTGTCGTTCGAAAATTTAGGAGAATAGGTGCGGTTAGAAATTCTGATACCGCGAAAGCCACATCGGCCAAATTTACTTGGATATACTATTGCGCGTCGATTGAGTTTCAATTGAGGCGCGTGTGTCGGCCGGCGCAGATTTAAAGTGTTTTTGGCGCGACGCCGGTGTTTCTCCCGAGTTCCTCGCTGCTCGCGTGATAAAAGCCACGTGCCGATCGAGGATGTGTTAAGCTCGTCGCTTGGAACTGGAGACTGTCATGTCCGAGCCGAACAAACTCTACCAGAGCGAAATCATCACCCTGCACAAGGCGCCGCTGATCGGCACTCTCTGCCTGGAATGCGACGACGGCCAGATCGAGGTCGCGCTGAACCGAGCGGCTGCCGAGACCCTGCAGAAGGTTATTGCGCGCTTTCTTTCCCCAGCCGCGTGACACCCCCCAGCCGCGATGGCCTCATTCGATGAAGGAGAGGCGCGATGTCCTCCCGTTTGGTCTTCTCACTGTTTCTGGTCGCCCTGTCGGTTTTTCTTGTCTGGGCCTTCAGGCCACCTCAGGGCAATGCGAGCGATCGCCCCGCCATGCCGCATGTGGCTGAGCAAGGGCAGGCGGTAAACCCCGATTACGGACTGGGCTGATGACAACACTAAGGTACGGTCTCAAGGTCGAAGCCAACAATGTTTGGGCGGTTGTCGATGTCTTCACCGGGCAACCGGTTGTTGTTGACGGTTATCTGATGTCCAACTTGCCGCGCGACGAAGCGGATGATCTTCTCGATATTCTCAATCTCAAAGACCGCATACGCAGGGGCACGATCCAGCTTCCGCCCCGGCCGCCGGAAGATAGGGGTTAGATGGGTGGGCTGGAAACCCACGATGGTGGCTCAGCGGGGCACGCTGCCGGTCTTTCGATCAACTGCAGCCTGTCTGAATTGCTCATAAGGCGCCGGACGGGAAGGGGCCCTCGGAAACTCCGCGGCAGTGCCCGGCTCGGCCAGCGCCGCCTCCGGAGTGGCGTGGCTGTCGACGCCGCTTTCAAGTGCCGCAATCAGGAAGCGCGTGGCGGCAAGCCGTCCGCCCGGGTCTGCCGTCGTGGTCGTTCCGTAGTAGCCGGCAGCGGCGAGTACCTCGACCAGAAGGCTGAGGTCGTCGGAGTGAAGATAATGTTCTGGATTGCTGGAAGACATTGCGTCCTCCTTTGGTTGGGGCCCAGGCACGAAGGCCCGTAGGCGACGGCGCCCGCTTCAATCGCCGTCGATAAAGCACCCTGCACGCGTTGTCGCGCCAGCGCAACGAACTTCACTCAAGCACCGGGAGGTTGTTTTGGCCGAGCGCGCGTTTCGCTTCGTCGCCCGTCGCCCGTCGCTGTGCTTTGCGCATCCGTCGCATGCGCCAGATCGAGCCTGCGCGGGCCGACTTTTGCGAAGATGTCGCGCGCTGCCAGCGGTGCCAAGTGATAGGCCAGAATGAATTCTTCGAGATCGTAGACCGCATCCCAGCCATGAAGCAGTCTCTTTTTGTCGTGCGTAAAATTCTTGGTCATGGGACGCTCCCGCGTTCTGGCTCCGTGCTTGGCGCAAAGACGGCCAATTGTCAGGCGGCTGAGGAAGCGTCAGGGATGAGTCACGCCAGCTAAACGGGCTGGCGCGAACATGGTTTCAAATTGAGAGTTCAGACGGCGAAGGAGGGGACCTGCTGGCAATGAGGGGGCCCGGGCGGAAGCCGGATCGTCGGCCTCTGACGGAACGTGATCACCGACGATCAGTTGCCGCCGGAAGCGTGCGGCCGGCAGGACTTCGCGGTCAATCTGTGAGCTGGCAGAAAGCATGACCGGTCGCCATCGCCGAGCACAGCATGGTTCTCGGCGGCAACGGTGACCTTGGCAAAGTGCGCGGCAGCGACGCTATTTCAGGTAGGCGCGCACCACATCCACCAGTTCGGCCGCCGCTTCCTCCCGGTCCTTCTGCGACAGCTCGGCTGCGGCGACATGCATGTGGATATGGTCTTCGACCACTTCCGCCATCAGCCCGTTGACCGCGCCGCGTATGCCGGCGATCACCTGCATGACCTCGGCGCAGCCCTTCTCCTCCTCCAGCATCCGCTCGACCGCCTCCATCTGGCCGCGCAGGCGCCGTACCCTGTTGATGAGCTTCTGCTTCTCGCGGATGGTATGGGTCATCGCAAACTCCGGTTTCGGGCGCCGCCGCTATGCGGCCCGTGGTTCCACCTCCACGGTCACATGCGACAAATCGTGAATGGCGGCAAGCTTTTCGCGATAATAGGACGGTGCCCGCGGGTTGTCGGCGACGAGCGAGACGATTGCACCGTGGTGGCCGGGCCCGAGTTGCCAGACGTGCAGATCGACGATCTCGGCGTCTTCCCTGGCGACGATCTCGCCGATCTCGTCCGGCAGGTCTTCGCCATCGGGGATATAGTCGAGCAATGTCGCGCCTGTATCGCGAATGAGGCCGAAGGACCAGCGCGCAATGACAAGTGCGCCGACGATGCCCATGGCGGGATCGAGCCACAGCCAGCCATAGATTGCGCCGAGACCAAGGGCGACGATGGCGAGGACCGAGGTCAGCGCGTCGGCAAGCACGTGTAGATAGGCGGCGCGCAGGTTACGATCCTGCCCACCATGGTGCCCATGGTGGTGGCGGTGATGATCGTGGTGATGATGGCCGTGATCGTCCTTCAAGAGCCAGGCGCAGACGAGATTGACGATGAGGCCGGCAACAGCGACGAGGATCGCCTCGCTGAAATCGATCGTCACCGGAGCGTGGAGGCGGCGCAGGCTCTCCCAGCCGATCAGAAGCGCGATCAGGGCCAGCACGATGGCGCTCGAAAAGCCGGCGAGGTCCCCGAGCTTTCCCGTGCCGAAGGTAAAGCGGCGATTGTTCGAATGCTTGCGTGCATAGAGATAGGCAAGCGCTGCGATCAGCATCGCGGCCGCATGGGTCGACATGTGCCAGCCATCGGCAACCAGCGCCATCGAGCCGAAGATCTGACCTGCTGCGATCTCGATCACCATCATCGTTGCGGTCACCGCGATGACAATCCAGGTCCGCCGCTCGTTGCGCTCGTGATTGCCGCCGAGGAAGACGTGATCATGGCTGGCCGCGAGCACGCGCGCGTCGTCATGCGAATGCCCGTGGTGTCCGTGGTGGTGATGATGGTCGCGGTCGTGATTGCCCATGTCGATGCCTCCAATATTATATAGGGGGGTACCCTATATTGGATTCGACGTAAAGTCTCTGTTTCGGGTCTGCGATTTCAGCTTGATGATGTCGCTAATTCACGCCGTCAGCAGCGACCCCGTCAGATCGCCGTAACCGGTAAAGCGATATTCGTATTCGAGCCCGAGCCGCTCGGCGGCCTTCCTCGCCTTCTCCTGCAAGCCTTCATCCTCCTGCTGCGAGAGATAGACGAGCTTGCGGTAGTGGCCGAAATACATGTCCCGGAGCTCCGGGTGCCGGTTGAGGCCGAGCGGTTCGATGACGAAGGCCTCGAACTGGCGGGCGAGAAAGTCGGTGAGGAAGAAGGCGGTGAGGTCGTCGTCCCAACGGCGGGCGAAATCATCGTTGCCGGCAAAGAAGGAGTAACAGTGCGGACCGGGGATACGCTCGACCTTTTCCTCCTCCAGAAGTCGGTCGAGCTGGCCGCCGGTGCCGCAGTCGGCATAGGCGACGAAGATGCGCTCGAAGCCTTCGGCGCGGGCCTTGGCAATGGCGTCGCGAATTCCCGGGGTGATCTTGTCGGGCGTGTTGTGCCAGATGGCGGGCAGACAGTTGAGGTCGATATGGCCAAGCCCGTTCGCCTCGCAGATCGCCAGGATTTCGCGGGCGATGGCGCCGCAACCGATCACGTGAACTTTTTCCGGTTGTGCACGTTCTATTGCGGGCGATACTTTTTCCATCTTGATTCCATGTGGCTATCAGCGGGAAGGACCCTGACCATGACAGTAAAGACCCTTGCAACCGTCGGCGCCGTTCTCGTCGCCCTTTCGACGCTTACCGCCTGCGGCAACACCATCCGCGGGATCGGACAGGATACCGCAAACACGGTCAACGCGACACAGTCGGCCGGCAAGAAGGTGGCAAACTCCGTCAACTAACCCGGCAAACCTGCCAGGCACGCTCGCCAGACATAGGAAAGCCGGCCGCGGATTTCACCCACGCGGCCGGCTTTGTCATTTCGGACTGTCCAAAGCTCAGCCGGCCAGGCGGTTGTGCTTGCGCTTCATGAAGTCCTTGGCGGTTTCGACCGCAATCGCCGCATCGCGGCAATAGGCATCGGCACCGACGGCCTTGCCGAATTCCTCGTTCAGCGGCGCACCGCCGACGAGAACGACGTAGTCGTCGCGCAGGCCCTTTTCCTTGAGCGTGTCGATGACGACCTTCATGTAGGGCATGGTGGTGGTCAGAAGCGCGGACATGCCGAGAATATCCGGCTGCTCGCGCTCGATCGCTTCGAGATAGTTTTCGACCGGGTTGTTGATGCCGAGGTCGACGACGTCGAAGCCCGCACCTTCCATCATCATGCCGACGAGGTTCTTGCCGATGTCGTGAATGTCGCCCTTGACGGTGCCGATCACCATCTTGCCGAGCTTCGGCGCGCCGGTTTCGGCGAGAAGCGGGCGCAGGATGGTCATGCCGGCCTTCATGGCGTTGGCCGAGAGCAGCACTTCCGGCACGAACAGGATGCCATCGCGGAAGTCGATGCCGACGATGCGCATGCCTTCGACCAGCGCCTGGGTCAGGACGTCGTAAGGCGTCCAGCCGCGCTTGAGCAGGATGTTGGTCCCGTCCTCGATTTCCTCCTTCAGGCCGTCATAGAGGTCGTCGTGCATCTGCTGCACGAGTTCTTCGTCGGAAAGGTCCTCGAGAATGATTTCATCGTCTGCCATATTGGGGTTCCTCGGTTCCTGGCACGGTCGCGCGAAATTTTCGGACGCGTCCATCAATCCATAGCGGTCGATGTCTAAAAATCTGTTTTCGAAAGCGACGTCGCATATGACAAAAAGCGACGGGAGGGCGGCTTCTTTTGCCGCCTGTATATTCTTAACAAAAACAATATATTCGCGCCACGCGGTTTTTGCGCCCCCTTGTCGCCGCTCGGCAGTGTTCGAGTTGCGCCATGCCTTGGCGCATTGAGACCCGCAAGGCCCCCGATGCTTGGTAGCATTAAGGTCAAATGATGCTTGAAGGCGCAAAAAGTGATGCGCGGGAGAGGAAAAGCGAATGAGCGACGTGACAGATCAGGGCGCGGTTGAAGGCGGCGGTCGCCGCGCACGCGGCGAGGGACGGGGAGCAGCAGCAAGGCGCGCATCGCGCACCGGCGGCGGCCCGGGGCCGTCTTTGCCCTATATCCAGCGCAAGATTCGCGAATACGAGGTGCTCGACGAGGAAGGCCTGCAGCTGATCGAGCGCAATGCCGATACGATCCTCGAGGAAATCGGCATCGAGTTCCGTGACGACGCCGAGGCGCTCGAACTCTGGAAGCAGGCCGGCGCCGACGTGCGCGGCCAGCGCGTGCATTTCCCCAAGGGTCTCTGCCGCGAGCTTCTGAAAACGGCACCCTCCGAATTCACCTGGCATGCCCGCAACCCGGAGCGCAGCGCCCAGGTCGGCGGCAAGGCGACGATCTTCGCGCCGGTCTACGGCCCGCCCTTCGTGCGCGATCTGGAAGGCAACCGCCGCTATGCGACGATCGAGGATTTCCGCAACTTCGTGAAGCTCGCCTATATGGCGCCGTCGATGCACTCGTCCGGCGGCACGGTCTGCGAGCCGGTCGACATCCCCGTCAACAAGCGCCACCTCGATATGGTCTACAGCCATATCAAATATTCCGACAAACCCTTCATGGGCTCGGTGACGGCGCCGGAGCGGGCGGAAGACACGATCGCCATGGCGAAGATCGTCTTCGGCGACGACTTCGTCGAAAACAACTGCGTTACGCTGAACCTCATCAACGCCAACTCGCCGATGGTCTTCGACGAGACGATGGTGGGGGCGCTGAAGGTCTATGCGCGCCATAACCAGGCCTGCGTGCTCTCGCCCTTCATCCTGTCGGGCGCCATGAGCCCGGTGACGGTTGCCGGCACGCTGACGCAGATTCTCGCCGAAGTTCTCGCCGGCGCCTCCTTCACCCAGCTGATCCGCAAGGGCGCGCCGGTGCTGTTCGGCACCTTCGCCGCCTCGATCTCGATGCAGTCGGGCGCGCCGACCTTCGGTACGCCGGAGCCGTCGCTGGTCTCCTACGGTGCCGCCCAGCTCGCCCGTCGCCTGAAGCTTCCCTTCCGCACCGGCGGCTCGCTCTGCGGCTCCAAGGTTCCGGACGCCCAGGCAGCGCACGAATCGGCCAATACGCTGAACATGACGCTTCTTGCCGGCACCAATTTCGTGCTGCATGCGGCAGGCTGGCTCGAAGGCGGTCTGATCTCGTCCTACGAGAAGTTCATGATCGACCAGGACCAGCTCGGCATGATGCAGAAGATGGCCGAAGGCGTTGACCTCTCGGAAAACGCCCAGGCGCTCGACGCGATCCGCGAAGTCGGCCCGGGCAGCCACTATCTCGGCTGCGCCCACACCCAGGCCAACTTCCAGACGGCCTTCTACCGTTCGCCGCTTGCCGACAACAATTCCTTCGAACAGTGGGAGGTGGAAGGCGAAAAGCGCATCGAGCAGCGCGCCAATGCGCTTTGCCGCAGTTGGCTGGAGCATTACGAGGCGCCTTACCTCGATCCCGAGATCGACGAAAAGCTGAAGGCGTTCATCGCCAGCCGCAAGGACTCGATGCCGGACGCTTTCACCTGAAAGGGTCCCGAGCGAGCCAGGGAGCAAGGCGGCGCGGCGCAGGTGGCCGACATGATCCAGAAGGAGGTCTGGCGCCCGCATTACGAACACCAGGGGCCGAAACCGAAATGACGGCGCCCTCCGCGACAGCGGACAAGACAATCGAAACGATCCGTGCGGCGCTGGCGCCGCACGGTCTTTTTTTGCGCGGAACCGTGAATTTCGCCTCCGGTGAGGTCGCACCGCTGCTCGTCGATGGCCGCCTGGCGGCAAGCGTGGTGCTGATTGGCAATATCGGCGGTTCGCTGTGGCAGCCGTTCAGCGCGTGGCGGCAAGCCCGGTCGGATGGCGGCGGCGCCGATCCGCTCGACAATTGGTCGAAGGCCGTCATCAATCCGGTCGCCGGCGAGCAGGGGGCGACCGCCTTCTTTCCGTCGGATCCCCCGTGGCAGCCGTTCCAGCAGTGGGCGATGAGGGCCGAAGGCCTGAAACCGTCGCCGCTGGGCATTCTCATCCATTCGCGTTTCGGCCTGTGGCACGGTTACCGCGGCGCACTTGCTTTCGGTATCCCGCTTGGCGAGACAGGTGAAGCGAGCGCCAGCCACCCTTGCGACCACTGTCTCGAAAAGCCGTGCATCTCGGGCTGTCCGGCGTCGGCGCTTGCAGGGGAACGCTTCGATGTCGGGCGTTGTCGCGGCCACCTGCGCACGGACGCGGGCAGGGCGGGCTGCCTTGCGAATGGCTGTCTGTCGCGCGCTGCCTGTCCCGTCGGGAGCCAATATCGCTACCCGCCCGAGCAGTTGCGCTTCCATATGTCTGCGCTTGAAGTGTGAGCGCCGGTCTCCACTCTGGCGCGCAAAGATGGTGCAAATCTCCAAAATGACTAAAATTGGAGGTGTCGTGGAAAGGTAATATTATCGAATTTATAACGATCTGGACGGCGTGGCGTTGGAGTCCATCGTATGAGAGGTAGCCCAGTCGTATCCGTGAGCAACTATCCTCCGCACCTGTCGCGCGAGGACGTGCAAGCGCAGATATCTCGGCTTGACAGTATTCACGCGGCCAACAGCCAGGTTTTGGGGGACGCTTTCAAGCGCCTGCTGGCGATCGGCGCCGGCCATGCGGCCGTCATCACCGCCTGCATTGCCGGCTTCGATGCGCTGGTGGACCGCTCGGTTCTCACCGGCGATCTTCTGCCCGATGCCATCGACATCCTCAGAAAATTTGCGCTGACCGTCAGCGCGCTCGGCCTGTTCCTCACGTTCTGGGCGATCGGCAACAATTACGGCGAGGTCCAGAAAGAAGCGAGGCGCCATGCGGTGAAGGTGGCAACGACGCTCAGAGAGAAGCGGCTGCTTTTGTCGCTGTCGCAGGATGTGCTGAACCGCGATCCCAAATCCTATCTGCTTGCAGGCGTCGGCGGCTTTGCCTGCCTTTGCGCGATCTTCGGCCTTGCAAGTCTCGCCGGCATCGCCGGTCTCGTCACCACCATGGCGGCGATCGTCGGCGGCTAGTCGCCAAGCGTATAATTTCGCCTGTGCCCGCGCCAGAATAAGCCGCAATCTCAGGCATGCTTGGCGGCTGATTCGATTGGACCTTTCGCCATGCCGCTTTTTCCAAAACCCTTTCTCGTCGGTGCCGTTCTTTCGGCCGGTCTTGCCGGGCCTGCGCTCGCCGCCTGCCGCGATGTCAGCCATCTTGGCCAGGACTATGTCGCCTGCAGCTTCGATCCGGCGACAACCGATATCCGCCTCTACAACAAGGACCAGGCGGGCGTGCCCTTCCGCTCCTTCCGGGCGCTGTCGCTCGAACTGCGCCATCGCGAAGAATACATGAGCTTCGCCATGAACGGCGGCATGTATCACGACGATCTGTCGCCGGTCGGCCTGCATATCGAGGAGGGGCGCGAGCAGGCGCCGCTCAACACCAATTCCGGCTGGGGCAATTTCCACCTTTTGCCGAACGGGGTGTTTTATGTCGACGACGGCAAAGCGGGGGTAATGGCGGCGGACGCCTATCGCGACGCCAGGCTCACGCCGCGATTTGCCACGCAATCCGGGCCGATGCTGGTCATCGACGGCAAGCTGCATCCGCGCTTCCTGCCCGACAGCACCAGTTACAAGACCCGCAACGGCGTCGGCGTGACGGCCGAGGGCGAGGTGGTTTTCGTCGTCTCGAAGCGGCCGGTGCGGTTCCACGATTTCGCGACGCTGTTTCGCGATACATTGGATTGCCCCAATGCGCTCTTCCTCGACGGCACGATTTCGAGCGTCTATGCGCCTGATATCAACCGCCACGATCGGCTGTTTCCGATGGGGCCGATCATCGCCGTCGTCGGAAAATTTCCACGCTGACTTTCCTTGGGCGCGGGATTCGGGCGGAAAACCGCACACTTTTCCTCCTCCCCCGAAAAAAATGTGCCGCCCACCCAAGGAACGGGCAGCCTGCAACGTCTAAGGTTCAAATGAGGTGAGGGCGGGCACGGATTTGGACGCTGAACTCGTCGAAAAGGCGGTGGATGGAGACCGACAGGCTTTTGGCCAGCTGGTCGAGCGACACTATGATTTTGTCCATGCGGTCGCCTGGCGATGGTCCGGAAACGTCTCTGACGCAGAGGACATCGCCCAGGATGTCTGCCTGAGGCTGGGTGCCGCCATTCGCGGCTTTCGCGGCACCAGCCGGTTTCGCACCTGGCTCTATACGCTGACGTTGAACGCCGCGCGCGACCATAGGCGGCGGCAGGTACGCGATAACAGCCGCCTGCAGGCCTATGCCAGCGAGCAGGCGACGGCAGCGCCCCCTCAGGATCCCGACGAAGAGCAGCGCGAGGCGCTCTGGGCCGCGGTCCGGGAACTGCCGGAAAAGCAGTGCGATGCGGTGCTGCTCGTTTATGCCGAAGGCTTGAGCCATGCGGCGGCCGCCGACGTGCTTGGCTGTTCGGAGGCAACCATATCCTGGCATGTGCATGAAGCGCGCAAGCGCCTGAAGACATTGCTCGGCAAGGAGGCAGTGTGACCATGAGCGACGATTTCGAAAAGCTTGGCCGGATGAACCCGCCGAAGGCTTCTGCGGAAGCGCGCGCCCGTGCGCTCGCCTTGGCCATGCAGGCCTTCGACGAGCCGCAAGAAAATTCGAATGCCACCCAAGGATCGGTTCGGCCGGTTCGTCAAAGCTCCATCTTCAACCGGATATGGAGCCCCATCATGAACCGGAAACTGCTTGCAGGATCGGCACTGGCAACCCTTTTCGTCGTGCCCGCCGCCGCTTTCCTGACGTTTGAACTCACGCGCGACGGTGCGCCCTTCGGCGAGCGGGCGCAGGAGGTTGCGCTGAAGGGTGAACTCACCAAGGAAGAGGCGCGGCAAAAGCCGGAGCCCCAGGTCGCCGCCAGGAAGGCGGCCGCCGACGAACGCGCGCGCCAGCAGGAAGCGAAAACCGTGGAGGTGCCCGCGACCGTAGAGGCCGAGAGCGAGGCTGCGGCTCCTGCCGCGCAGGCCGATGCGATGGCCAACAGTGTTGCGCGCGACAGCGTCGCTCCGCTCTCGGCCGTCGGCGGTGCGCAGCCGCAGATGACATACCTGCCAGCGCCCACGATTCAGGATGAGATGCAGCCGGCACCCGTGGAAAACCGCGAGCGCTTCGGCAAGGCCGACAGCAATCCGGTGAAGAGCGTTGCGACCGATCCGGTCTCGACCTTCTCGGTCGACGTCGACACGGCATCCTATGCTTTCGTGCGCCGTTCGTTGATGGAAGGGCAGATGCCCGAGCGCGACGCCGTGCGGGTCGAGGAGATGGTCAACTACTTTCCCTATGACTGGCCGAGGCCGGCAAGCGCTGCCGAACCCTTCAAGGCGACGGTGACGCTGACGCCGACGCCGTGGAATGGTGGCACGCGGCTGATGCATGTGGCGATCAAGGGTTACGACGTCGTGCCGGCGGAAGCGCCGAAGGCGAACCTCGTCTTCCTGATCGACGTATCGGGCTCGATGGACGAGCCCGACAAGCTGCCGCTCTTGAAAGGCGCTTTCCGGCTGCTGGTCGAGAAGCTGAAGCCCGAGGATACGGTCTCGATCGTCACCTATGCCGGCAACGCCGGAACAGTACTGGAGCCGACATCGGTCAAGGACAAGGCGAAGATCCTCCAGGCGATTGACACCTTGCAGCCCGGCGGCTCGACCGCCGGTGCGGAAGGGATCGACGCGGCCTACGGGCTTGCCGAGAAGGCCTTCGTCAAGGGCGGGGTCAACCGCATCATGCTGGCGACGGATGGTGACTTCAATGTCGGCCCGTCGAGCGACGAGGACCTGAAGCGGCTGATCGAGGAGAAGCGCAAGAGCGGCATCTTCCTCTCCGTGCTCGGCTTCGGCCGCGGCAATTATAACGACGCGCTGATGCAGACGATCGCCCAGAACGGCAACGGCACGGCCGCCTATATCGATACTCTGGCCGAGGCGCAGAAGACGCTGGTGGAGGAGGCGGGGTCCTCGCTCTTCCCGATCGCCAAGGACGTCAAGCTGCAGGTGGAGTTCAATCCGGCCGCGATCGCCGAATACCGGCTGATCGGCTACGAGACACGCGCCTTGAAGCGCGAGGACTTCAACAACGACAAGGTGGACGCCGGCGACATCGGTTCCGGTCACAGCGTGACGGCGATCTACGAGGTGACGCCGAAGGGCAGCCCGGCGGTGCTCAACGACGACCTGCGCTATGCAGAGGCGGAAAAGTCGGTGGCAGAGGCAAGCCCGAACAGCGGCGAACTTGCCTTCCTGAAGATCCGCTACAAGAAGCCGGACGGCGACAAGAGCGAGTTGATCACCACGCCGGTGACCGAGTCGAATGCGGTGCCGTCGCTCGCCGAGGCGTCCAATGACGTGCGCTTCTCGGTGGCAGTGGCGGCCTTCGGGCAGAAGCTTGCAGGCGTGACGGCGCTCGGCGACTATTCCTATGACGCAGTCATCGATCTCGCCGCAGCCGCCAAGGGCGCCGATCCGTTCGGCTATCGCAGCGAATTCGTCAATCTGGTGCGGCTCTCCAAGGGGCTCGGCGGTTCCGGCAAGTGATGTCGACGGGGGGCAGCCCTCATCCGCGCGGTGAGGGGGTGCCCCTCATCTACGCGGTGAGGATGCCCCTCATCCGCGCGTGGTCAGGGTTTGCCCCTCATCCGCCTGCCGGCACCTCTCCCCGTTATGACGGGGAGAGGCGAACAAGTGGCAACCGTTTCGCCCATCGTGAAGGCTGAGATTGTCGCTGACGTTGAGGCCTGGCACCGGAGGGTGCGCCTAGCGGCTCTCTCCCCGCCTGCGGGGAGAGATGTCCGGCAGGACAGTGAGGGGGCACCCGTCACGCGCGAGCGTCGATCCCCTGTCGCCTCAAGCCTTCGGAAAGGCGCGTTCCAGCCCACCCGCCTTCGACAGGCCCGCCTTGAACGCCTGGTAGGCCGCATGCTGGCTGGAGCGGCCGGCTTCCATCAGGCGCATTTGCAGCCGCGCCGGTGCATGGCTGCCGAGCCACTGGCCGAGCTTTTCGAGTTTCAGCGAATTCAGGAACTTCGCCTCCGAGGCGATGTCGAGGTGGCGGTAGAGGCCGTCCATCAGGCGCTCGTCCTGCTCGGGGTTTTCCATCAGCAGGCGCAGGAAGGACTGGTCGGCTTCGCTGAAACTCCCGAATTTTTCGGCGACCGTGTCCCGGTCGGGAAAGGAGGCTGGGCCGGCGTTCATGTCACTGTCTCCCGTCTGCGGCCGCGCGGTGCGTTCTGCGGGACGCAAAGGCGCGGTGTGGCACGTTGAACCGCTGCAAAGCAGCGAATCTCTCTTTCATCGGGGATAGGCCAGCGGTCACGGGTGCGCAAGCGGTGGCGAATATGCAGATATTGAACATATAGTCCAATATTGACAATTAATCCAACTATGGGCATATGCGAGCCATGACCATAGCACCCGCCTTCACCTCGATCCTTGCAACGCACGCGCCGACGGCGGCTGCGATCAGCGCGCTTCTTTATCCGCATGGGGAGGTTGTGCTGCATGATCTCCGAACCGGTACGATCGCGGGGATCTGGAACTGTTTCTCCGGTCGCGCGGTCGGCGAAGATTCGCTGATCGAAGAGGAATTTTCAGCCCTCGGCAGCACTGAAGCGGTGCTCGGGCCCTATGAGAAGACCGGTGCGGATGGCCGGCGCTTCAAGTCGATCTCAGCCGTTCTGCGCGACGGGACGGGCGACGCGGTCGGCCTGCTTTGCATCAATCTCGACATGTCGATGATCGATCAGGCGGTGAAGCTGCTCTCGGCTTTCGCCGGCGCCGAGCAGCCGAAGCCGCAGGCGCTGTTTTCGCGCGACTGGCGCGAGGAGATCAACGCGACCCTGCATGGCTGGCTGAAGGAGCGGGGGCTGGCGCTCTCGGCGCTCAAGCGCGGCGATCGCGTGGCGCTGGTGGCAGCGCTCGACGAACGCGGTCTCTTCCAGACGCGCAACGCGGTCGATCACCTTGCCAGCCTCATCGGCGCCTCGCGCGCGTCGATCTACAACTATCTCGCTGCGGCCCGCGGCGAGGCGCCCTGATTGCTGCGCGCAATATTTCGGACAGAGACCGCTTCGCGGCTCTTCGGATTTGCCTGACCCATAACCGTTCGCGTGCGCCTCAGCCGCGAGAGGAGGAAATATCCATGACGACCTTGCCCGATTTCCGGCTCGAAACCCATTTCTCCCGCTGGGAGTTCAGCGCCCGCCACCATATGACCGCAAGCGACAGCCAGACGACCAGCATGAGCGATCTTCTGGCGCTTGCCGACGCGGAGGACCGCGCCGCCTGGGACAACATCACGCTCGGCTATACCGAGACCTATGGCGCACCGGCGCTGAGGGCAGCGATCGCTGCGACCTATGAAGGGCTGACGGCTGCCGATATCCTCTGCTTTGCCGGCGCGGAGGAGGGGCTTTATTGCGCCATGCTGGCGCTGCTCGGGCCGGCCGACCACGCGATCGTGACGGTGCCGAACTACCAGTCGATGGAGACCCTGCCGGTGACGATCGCCGGCGCGGTGACCGGCGTGCCGCTTCGCCCCGAAAACAATTGGCGGCTGGATATCGCCGACGTGCGCGCGGCGTTGAAACCCAACACGAAGCTGATCTGTGTGAATTTCCCCAACAATCCGACCGGCGCCATTGCCGACCAGGAAGCCTTCGCGGCGCTCGCCAAGCTCTGCGCGGAGCGCGGCATTCATCTCTTCAGCGACGAGGTCTATCGCGGGCTGGAGCGTGACGCCTCGCTGCGCCTGCCGCAGGCGGCCGAACTTTTTGACCGTGGAATCTCGCTGAATGTCATGTCCAAGGCCTATGGCCTGCCGGGCCTGAGGATCGGCTGGATCGCCTGCCGCGACCATGCGCTTCTCGAACGCATGGAGAAGATGAAGCACTATCTGTCGATCTGCAATTCGCGGCCGTCGGAAGTGCTGGCGACAATCGCGCTCAAGGGGCGTGCCGTTATCCTCGATCGCAACCGGGCGCTCGTTGCCGCCAATCTCGAGAGGCTCGGCGCCTTCTTTGCGGAATTCCCGGATCTCTATGAGTGGCGGGCACCTGACGGGGGCTGCGTCGGCTTTGCCCGCTATCTCGGTGCCGATGGCGTCGAGAGCCATTGCCGGGGGCTGGTGGAGGAGGCTGGCGTGCTGCTCTTGCCGTCGAGCCTCTTTGTATCCGATCTGCTGCCGGTCGCCACCGATCGCTTCCGCGTCGGTTTCGGCCGCAAGGATATCGAGGTCGGGCTCGATGCCTGGCGCCGGCATATTCGGCGATAGCCCCAGTGTCGCCATCTTCGGCCTGCTAGTTACCCGCAGGTCCCGCTCCCGGGCGTATGCCCCGGGAGCCTTGGAACGCACGCATGTGGATACGGACCGCGCGACAATGGTTCCATTGTCAAGATTGTGTTAACGAGCGGCCCCCGCCACCGAGTGTTTCCTCTGCTGATGCAATATAGACCCGAAATCGATGGACTGCGCGCGCTTGCCGTCGTCCCGGTCCTCCTGTTCCATGCCGGTTTCGGCCTTGTCTCTGGCGGCTTTGCCGGCGTCGATGTCTTCTTCGTCATCAGCGGCTACCTCATCACCGCGATCATCCACCGCGAGATCAGCGACGGGAACTTCAGCATCGTGCACTTCTACGAGCGGCGTGCCCGTCGGCTCGCACCGGCGCTGCTCCTGGTCTGCGCCGTCTCTATTCCCTTCGCGCTGATGTGGATGCTGCCGGAGGAGCTCAACAGCTTCGGCAAGAGCCTCTATTCGGTGAACCTGTTCGCCTCGAACTTCTTCTTCTGGGACCAGACCGGCTATTTCGCGCCGAGCACGGCGCTGCTGCCGCTGCTGCACACCTGGTCGCTGGCGGTCGAAGAACAGTTCTATCTGGTCTTCCCGCTGCTGCTTTTGCTGCTTCACCGCTTCTCGCGGGCAACCCTGTTGAGGGTGGTGGCGGCGCTCGTGCTCCTGAGTTTTGCGGCGACCCAGGTCTTTGCGAACCTGGACCCGGCCGCGAATTTCTACCTGCTGCCAAGCCGGTTCTGGGAACTCGGCGTCGGTGCGCTGCTTGCGCTCGTCGGCGTCGAAAAGCTCGATCTTTCGAAAGGCAGCCGCGAGCTTCTGTCAGCCCTCGGTCTGCTGGCGATCGTCGCGAGTTATTTGTTCGTGGTGGAATCGGCCTTCTATCCCGGCTGGACGACCGTGCCGGTGGTGCTGGGCACGGCGCTGGTTCTCGCCTTCGGTCGCAGCGATACCGTCGTCGGCCGGCTGCTGTCGCTGAAGCCGCTGGTCGCGATCGGGCTCATCAGCTACAGCCTCTACCTCTGGCATCAGCCGGTCTTTGCCTTCGCGCGCTTGCGGTCGATCGAGGACATTCCGGCCGAAGGCTACGCGCTCCTGATCGCGCTCTGCTTCGTACTCGCCTATCTCAGTTGGCGTCTCGTCGAGCAGCCCTTTCGCAAGCCGGGCCGCTTCAGCCGTCGCGCGGTGTTTGGCGCCACGCTCGCTGCCGGATCGGCGGCGATCGCATTCGGCTTCACGCTCGACGGTTCGGACGGTCTCGCCGCCCGGAACCGCGAGCTTGCGCAGCTTTCGGAGCCGAGCGTCGGCCTCGGCAAGAAATGCGATGCCGTCGCCGACCTGCGCTGCGCCTCTAACCCGAAACCCGAGGTCGCGGTCTGGGGGGATTCCTTCGCCCGGCACCTCGTCGACGGCATTATCGCGTCGAAGCCGGACGTGCGACTGGTGCAGCTTGCCAAGAATAATTGCGGGCCGTTTTTGAACCTGTCGCCGATCATGCCGCGGCTCGGTCGCGACTGGTCCGACGATTGCGCCCGCTACAACGAAGAGGTCCGCCGTTTCCTGCTTGCCAACCGGTCGATCCGCTACGTCGTTCTGTCCTCGCAGCTCAGCCAGTACCTGAAGGAGGAGAAGGTGCTGGTCGATGGCCGCAGCGAGGTGACGACCGAGACGAAGCTTCTCATCGACGGCCTGCGGGCAACCTTTGCCTGGCTGCGCTCGAACGGCTTCGAACCCGTCTTCGTCGCGCCGACGCCGCATGATGGCCGCGATACCGGGCTCTGCGTTGCAAGAGCGCGTCTGCTCGGCCTGCCGGACCGGCACTGCGAGCCGGTGCTAAAGACCGTTCGCGAATATGACCGCGATGTCCTGAACGTGGTTGCGGATATCGCCGACGAGTATCCCGTCGTCAGCTTCATGGACTATCTCTGCGACGACGACAGCTGCAAGATCGAGGACAAGGGCGTCGCGCTCTTCGAGGACTTCGGGCACTTCTCCAAGGAAGGGTCCCGCCAGATGGGACGCGCCTTCGATTTCTACCGAGCTTTCATCGAGGCGGCGAAGGGCAGGCCCGTGGCTGAGCGGGCGACGGACGCCAAGGCCTTCGACAACGCCGCGCTTTAAGACAGCCGCCACATCGACGCATAAACGAAAACGCCCCGGATCTTTCGATGCCGGGGCGTTTGCTTGTCGATTTGCCTTGCCTGGCTTGATCAGGCGCGGCGGCTGCGGCGCTCGCGGGCAGGCGCGGCCGCCGTTTCGTTGGCGGTCTTGTTGCGCAGCGGGCCGATCTTTTCGATGATCAGGTCGAGCGTCGGGCGTTCGCGGCGCACATGTTCGTCGAGTGCGACGCGCATGGCGGCGAGGTGGTCGCAGGTGGTGCCGCAGCAGCCGCCGATGATCTTGGCGCCGGCATCGGCCGCAAGGCGCACATATTCGGCCATCAGCGGCGGCGTGCCGGAATAGTGAATCTCCGAGCCGCGGAATTCCGGGATGCCGCAATTGCCCTTGACGATCACCGTTGCCTCGGGTGCTGCCTCCGTCATGTCGAGCAGCGAGGAGAGAATGTCGGAAGCACCTACGCCGCAATTGGCGCCAACGGCGACCGGGCCGTCGCCGAACTCGGTGGCAACGCCATGGATATCCTTCGGGTGCAGCCCCATCATCGTCTTGCCGGCGGTATCGAACGAGCCGGTATAGACGTAGGGAAGGCCGACCTTGGCGGCCGCTTCGGCGGCCGCACGGATCTCGTCCGGCGAGGACATGGTCTCGATCCAGGCGACTTCGGCGCCGCCCGCCTTCAGCCCCTCGATCTGCTCGACGAAGGCGGTAACTGCATCTTCATAGGAAAGTGCGCCAAGGGGGATCAGCAGTTCGCCGGTCGGGCCGACGGAGCCGGCGGTGATGACCTTGCGCGATGCCTTGTCGGCAACCGCACGGGCGATCTCGGCGGCGCGCTTGTTCAGCGCATGCACGCGGTCGTCGGCCTGGTGCAGTTTCAGCCGGTGACGGGTGCCGCCAAAGGTGTTGGTGAGGATGATGTCGGCGCCGGCGTCGACGAAATCCTGGTGCAGCTTGGTGATGTTCTCCGGCTTCGTTTCGTTCCAGAGTTCCGGCGCTTCGCCTGCTTCGAGGCCCATGGCGAAGAGCGATGTGCCGGTGGCGCCGTCGGCGAGAAGAACGCCTTTTTCGGCGATGAGAGCGGAGAGGGCATTGGAGGCTGCGGTCATCGGTTTTTCCCGGCTAGAATAGATTGCAACAAGATATAAAGATATCTTTATGTCTTGGCAAGCGTTCAGCGACGGGAGGCTTCCGGTTCGGCGCGCATGCTCATGCGGCCGGCGAGCCCAAGGCCGAAGACGGCAAGTGCCGTCAGCAGCCACATCGGATCGGCGCGATTGAGGAAGAAGCTTTCGAGCATGGCGTTGTAGGTCATGAAGATCACCACCATGACGCAGAAATCGGCGAAGATGCGGCCCTGCGGTCGGCGATAGGCCCGTGCGTAGTCGAAGAGCGGTTTGACGAAAAGCAGGGTGGTCATGAGGATGCCGCCGGGCAGGCCGAACATCAGCACCGCGTCGAGATAGCTGTTGTGGCCGGTGACGATGCCGCGCACGTCCCAGCTCGCCTCGAAATTCGCCTCCATGCCCATGATCACGGGCGACAGCCAGAAACTCGCATAGCCCTGGCCGAGCCAGGGGCGCTCGGCGATGCTGGCGCTCGCGAATTTCCAGATGTCGTCGCGGCCCGTGAAGGTCGCATCGTCGATCAGCCCCTTGGTGATCGAAAGCAGCGTGTCGGAATAGATGGTACCGAGCGTCAGGCCGAAGACCAGCACTGACATGGCGAGATGGGCAAGGATCATCAGCCCGGGGCTGCGCACCGCGCGGCCGGCAAAGACGAGGCCGATCGCGATCGGCAGGAATCCGATCGTCGTCTTCGATCCCGTGTGCAGCACGAAATTGGCCGCCAGCAGCGTGATCGCCCAGCCGCGAAGCGGCGCGCCGGCGCGCAGGCAATAAATGCCGAACATGCAGAGGATGGAAAAGACCGGCGCCGAGACGTTCTTGTGCAGGAGGTGGCCGCGCCAGAAACCGGCATGCCAGGGCTCGTCGCCGAAGGCCGAATGGATGGCGCGGTCGGGTGCCACGAAGAGAGCGGCGTAGTCGATCAGGATCAGAAGTAGGATCGCATTGGCGCCGGCGTTGACGAAGTCCTTCTCGCTCTTCGGCAGCACCAGCACGCCCGCCACCATGATCATGGCGACGAGGCTCAGCGTCAGGCCGCGGGCGGAGGCGGCCGGGTCATAGGACTGCAGGCAGGAGAGGTAGGCGATGGCGAAGATCGCGATCCAGGCCGGAGAGACGAGGCGGGCGAGCACCCGCCGGTCGACGGTGAGCAGCATGGCGAAGAGATAGACCGCGCCGAGCACCAGGTAGCCGACCTGGTTGATGATGTTGCCTTCGTTCGCCGCGTTCGGATCCGTCGTCACCGCGCCCTGAAACGGGATCAGCGTGAAGACGATGAGGAACAGACCAAGGCCCGAAAGCAGCGCGGCAAGGCCATTGACGAGTTCCGCCAGCCCGGCATCGAACGCCTCCGGCACGCGCTGGCGCGCGGTGGAGGTGTCTGCCGTGGCTGTGTTCGGGTGCATGGCGGCTTAAAAAACGAATGACTGGGACGCTGTTCGGCATCGGTGATCATGACCCCGGGCGGTCCTGCCGTTCGGACAGGGCCGGCCTTGGGAGATCCGCACCTTGGCGCAATCAGGTTAAACCTCGGTGAAACGGTGGACGGGCCGCCCGGGCGGGATCGGCAGGCGCGGCATTACCGGTCCCGATATTTGCGCGCCGATTGCCGCAGGTGCTTGCCGCCCGGTCGCCATGCCCTTAAAAGGCTAGGGTATATTGGCCGTGTGGAAATCGCGGCCCTTGCCGTATTTCGCGGTCCGTCTTCCATAATTCGATCTCGATTTTCGTTCCGAGGTCGTTCGATAGCGTTGAAACGAGAAAACACGATATGCAGTCCCTTATCCGTATGGTCGCGTCCGCGGCGGTCTCCGTCAGCCTGCTGCTTGGCAGCGCATCCTTTGCCGCCGCCGGGCAGGCTCATTTTGTCGTCAACGCCGACACCGGCTCGATCCTGGAGGCCGACAATGCCGACGAGCTGAACTTCCCGGCGTCGCTGACGAAGATGATGACGATCTATCTCGCCTTCGAAGCGCTGCGCAGCGGCACCCTGCAATGGGACCAGAAGCTGACGGTTTCCGAGCACGCCAACAGCCTGGAGCCGTTCAAGCTTGCCGTCGGCGCCGGTCGCCAGATCACCGTGCGCGAAGCGGTCATGGGCATGGTCGTGCTTTCGGCCAATGACGCAGCCGTCGTTATCGGTGAGACGCTCGCCGGCAACGAGACCGCCTTTGGCCAGATGATGACCCGCAAGGCGAGGACACTCGGCATGACCAGCACCGTGTTCAAGAACGCCAACGGCCTGCCGGACCCGGCCCAGGTAACCACGGCGCGCGACATGGCGACGCTCGGCCTCGCGCTGATGCGCGACTTTCCGCAGGAATTCCAGCTCTTCGCCAACAAGACGATCGAGTTTCGCGGCATGAAGCTGCGCGGCCACAACGGCGTGATGAAGCGCTACGAAGGCGTCGACGGCATCAAGACCGGCTACACCGACGCCTCCGGCTACAATCTCGTGACCTCGGCCAAGCGCGGCGACACCCGCCTCGTCGCCGTCGTCATGGGTGGCAAGACGGCGCAGTCGCGCGACGACGACATGATCGCGCTGCTCGACAAGTTCCTGCCGCCGAAGGAAGACGCAAGCGCTGCCAGCGTCACTGAACCGGCTGCTTCAGCGGCGACGACCACCACGAACTGATCTCTCCGACCACTTTCTGAGGTTTGCCCCTCACCCTAACCCTCTCCCCGCAGGCGGGGCGAGGGGACGAGGGCTGACGTTCGCCGTCCGTTGCTTGGCCGCCGCCAGAGGCGGCCATAATGAGGTCGGGAAAACGATAGGATGTCGTCGGGCACTGACCGCCGGGCAGGCCTGTCAGAGATTGGGAGCGTGGCATCGCCGCAAATACCTTCTCCCCGCGGGCGGGGAGAAGGTGCCGGTAGGCGGATGAGGGGCCGCGTCGGTCGCTGCCCCAATCATCGCTTGTCTCAAGCCGCAGCGCGATCCTCGTGGCTGACCGGCGTGACCATCGCGGCGATGACCGTCGAAAGGTCGAGGGCGCCGATCGGGCGGCCGTTTTCATCGACCACGTGGGCGGTTCCCACACGGGCGGCGGTCATCGTGCGCGCCGCCGATTCCAGTACCGTGCCGGTTGCAAGCGCCACGCCTTCGGCATTGCCGGAGATCGGCCGCATGATGGTCTCGACATTGATCACCCGGCCGCGGTTCACTTCCTTGACGAAGGCGGTGATGTAGTCGTCGGCCGGCGACAGCACGATTTCCTGGCCGGTACCCTGCTGCACCACGCGGCCATCGCGCAGGATCGCGATCTTGTCGCCGAGGCGCAGCGCCTCGTCGAGGTCGTGGGTGATGAAGACGACGGTCTTCTTCAGTTCCTTCTGCAGGTCGAGAAGCACCGTCTGCATGTCGACGCGGATCAGCGGGTCGAGCGCCGAATAGGCTTCGTCCATCAAGAGAATGTCGGCATCGTTGGTCAGCGCGCGGGCGAGACCGACGCGCTGCTGCATGCCGCCCGACAGCTGGTTCGGATAGTGGTTCTCGAAGCCCTTGAGACCGACGCGCTCGATCCAGCCGCGGGCGCGCTTCTCGCTCTCCTTGCGTTCCACACCCTGAATTTCGAGACCGTAGACCGTGTTGTCGAGCACGGTGCGGTGCGGCAGCAGCGCGAACTTCTGGAACACCATCGCCGTCTTGTGGCGGCGGAATTCGCGCAGATCGTTGTCGTTCATCTTGCAGACGTCGACGCCGTCATAGAGCACTTCGCCGGCGGTCGGGTCGATCAGCCGGTTGATGTGGCGGATCAGCGTCGACTTGCCGGAGCCAGAGAGACCCATGACCACCATGACGCTGCCGGCGGGCATGGAAATGTTGATGTCCTGCAGGCCGAGCACGTGGCCGTGCTGCTCGTTGAGCTCGGCCTTGCCCATGCCTTTCTTGACTGCATCGACGAAGTCGACGCCGCGGGGGCCGAAGATCTTGTAGAGGTTCTTCACCTCGATCGCGTGACTAGCCATGGATAACCTCCGAGTGCTTTTGCAGCCGCTTGCCGAAGGCCTGGCTGGTACGGTCGAAAATGATGGCGATACCGACAAGGGCAAAGCCGTTGAGGAAGCCGACGGTGAAGAACTGGTTGGCGATCGCCTGCAGCACGTTCTTGCCGAGGCCGCCGACGCCGATCATCGATGCGACGACGACCATCGCCAGCGACATCATGATCGTCTGGTTGATGCCGGCCATGATGGTCGGCAACGCCAGCGGCATCTGCACGTTCTTCAGCTTCTGCCAGGTCGAGGAGCCGAAGGCGTCGGCCGCTTCCAGCACTTCCTTGTCGACGAGGCGGATGCCGAGATTGGTGAGCCTGATCATCGGCGGCACCGCGTAGATGACGACGGCGATCAGCCCCGGCACCTTGCCGATGCCGAAGATCATGACGACCGGGATCAGGTAGACGAAGCTCGGCATCGTCTGCATGACGTCGAGGATCGGATTGACGAAGGACTGCACCCGGTCCGAGCGCGCCATCAGGATACCGATCGGAATGCCGATGAGGATGGAGATCAGTGTGCAGACGGTGACCATGGCGAGCGTGACCATGGTGTCATTCCAAAGCCCGACAAGACCGATGGCGATCATCGACAGCGCGGTGCCGATGGTGACGTTGATGTTGCGGCTGCCGAAATAGACGATCGCGGTCATCGCCGCCAGGATCACGATCCAGGGGGAGCCGACGAACAGGCTTTCGAGGTAGTTCAGGAACCATTGAAGCGGCTGGACCACCGTGTCGATGGCGTTACCATAGGATCGCACGAAGCCCTTGAAGCTATCATCGACAGCCTTGCGGGCGAGCCGGATCGTGCTCTCGTCAATGGCAGGGAACTTGCAGAGTAACGCTGGCAAGACACTGCAGATGGAGGCCATTTGTTTCCCCTTCTTGGCCGGAAGTTTTTTTTAAGCCGGCCGCGTCTCGGCATCGAAAGGCTCGATGACGGCGCACACTTGGGTGACCTCTTTGGGTCCCGGCACTTAAACTGTGGCAGCGAAATGTGTCGCCCGCTTACCTGATAGCGACGCGAAGGCTCCCGGTTCGCCGCCTCTGAGACGATGAACGTTCAACGAAACCCGCAAGGACGCCCCATCGTTCCCTGTCCCGGCATTAAAACCGGAACGGGCAGGCGGCCGATTCCACGGTCCGCCTGCCGTCATTTTCGGTCAGAGCGCTGCCTTGACCTTTTCGGCCACTTCCGGGCTCACCCACTGTGTCCACATATCCGGGAACTCGGCGAGGAAGTGCTTGGCGCCGTCCTCGTTGGTGCCCTGGTTCTGGTCCATCCAGGCGAGAACCTTGTTGACGGTGCCATTGTCCCACTTGCGCGCCTTGACGTAGTCCATGGCGACGCTCGCCTTGTCGGCGAAGGACTTGGTCACGACGGTGTAAACGTCGGAAACCGGGTAGGAATTGACTTTCGGGCTCGGGCAATCCGGCACGGCGGTGCAGGCGTCCCAATCGGCCTTGTCGTGATCGACGCCGAAGGAGAGGCGGGTCATCTCGTATTTGCCGAGGATGGCGGTCGGTGCCCAGTAGTAGCCGAGCCAGCCGGTCTTCTTTTCGAACGCGTTGGCGATCGAGCCGTCGAGGCCGGCAGCCGAGCCGGTATCAACCAGCAGGAAGCCGTCCTTCTCCGCGTTCAGCGCGCGATAGAGATTGGCGGTCGAGACCTGGCAGTTCCAGCCGGACGGGCAATTGTGAACGGCGGCCTTCGACGAGTCTTCCGGTGCCGGGAAGAGTTCCGGGTGCTTCAGCGCGTCCTGCACCGTCTTGATGTCCGGGTGCGCGTCGGCGAGGAATTTCGGGATCCACCATCCTTCGACGCCGCCTTCGCTCAGGATCTTGGCGGCTTCGATGAGACGGCCTTCCTTGATCGCAGCGTCGAGCGGCGTGCGCACGGCGTTGACCCAGAGTTCCGGCGCCATGTCGGGCTGCGCCTTTTCATTCATGGAAGCGAAGGTCGGCATGGTGTCGCCGGTGACCAGCGTCACCGTGCAGCCGTAGCCGTTCTCCAGAATGAACTTGTCCACCTGGGCGGCGACGCCGGCAGAAGCCCAGTTCATTTCGGCAATGCTGACTTCACCGCATTCCGCGGCCTGCGCGGAACCCGCCATCGCATAGAGGCCAGCGGCGAGAATGGTGGAAGCGAGGAGTTTCTTCATGTTGCAAGACCTCCCAGTCTTATTTTGCAGCCAAGATCCAAACGGGAATCCACGGCGGACGCGACATCCTCCGTCACCCGAAACAACGATGCAGCCGGGGGTTCGGCATCAAACAAGCCAAGGTTCACCCTTGCTGCGGACGGTGCGGGAGTTCGTATTCAGCCCTGGCCGCGGAACCCTGTCGCCAGCCAATCTCCTCTTATACCGCAAACCAAGCCTAAGGTTTCTCGCTGAGAAATCAACCTCTTCAATCGGTTGACCGGGAAGGACGGGGTCTCGTGCGTTCTGTCTGCGACATCGCCGAAGCGCGTATTTTGTGCGTGAGAGACCCCGAATTTAAGCAATAGCGACAATTCTTGCCGCAAAAAATGGCGCTGGGCGCCACGGACCTCAGAACCCTGTCGAGATCCTGACGTTTCCTGTCGTGATTGCGTCACGCCAAATGGCGCGCATGTCGCGAAAAATTTACAAAAAAGTCCGGAATTCATCTTTGGTTAAATCCTCAATAACCATCCGGTAACGATGTCCAGCTAATTGTTCTTCTCGCGGCGGGGGACTGCCGCCGGTCCGGATCAGGTTTGTGCGTCCCGGACTTTGAGCGAACCTTCGGTGTGTTTTTCCGAAGTGACCAGGCGTTTTTTGGCGGCCGCATCCCTCTTGAAGAGGTTGATGCGGCCTTCGCATTTCAGGGCCAATGCCGGACATAAAAAAAACCGCCCCGAAGGGGCGGTGGAGGAGGCTCTGGGAGGAGAGCTCGAAGGGGCTTCCGCCCCGATCGCTGGCGTTAGCCGACGTTCGACGTGCGGATGACGCCGAGCGGGCCGAAGGGCGCGTCGACGACGAGGTTGCGTACGCGCGACTGGCTGGACGGAACCTTCGAGTTCCAGGCGATCTGAACGAAATTGGGCTTGCTGAAAATATACAGCATGGACATGAACCTTGAGAGGCCGGAGGCCTATCCTCCGGGGCGTGTTGCTATGCCGCTGATATAGGTGTGCGCTGCAAAAAATTGAATGCCAAACTCGCCACGCCATGTCGCATTCTGGCTATCGGCCGCGACATTTTCGACAAGCCTTGCGAAAGCGCGAAACAATGCGTGAAAGGGCTTTGTCAATTGCGGCGAAATCGTGTCGAAACAGACCTTTGCCGCTGCCCGTTTCAGTGTTACCGATGGCCGCATGACACGCAGGATCATGTTGCAGGGAACCGGCTCGGATGTCGGAAAATCGGTATTGGTGGCGGGGCTCTGCCGGCTTGCCGCCAATCAGGGCCTGAAGGTCCGGCCGTTCAAGCCGCAGAACATGTCGAACAACGCCGCCGTTTCCGACGACGGCGGCGAGATCGGCCGCGCGCAATGGCTGCAGGCGCTGGCCGCGCGCGTGCCGTCGTCGGTGCACATGAACCCGGTGCTCCTGAAGCCGCAGTCGGACGTGGGCAGCCAGATCGTCGTTCAGGGCAAGGTCGCCGGGCAGGCCAGGGGGCGGGAATATCAGGCGCTCAAGCCCAAGCTGCTGGGCGCCGTCATGGAGAGTTTCGAACAAATATCGGCCGGTGCCGATCTCGTGGTGGTCGAAGGCGCCGGCTCGCCGGCCGAAATCAACCTCAGGCCCGGCGACATCGCCAATATGGGCTTTGCGACACGGGCCAATGTGCCGGTCGTGCTGGTCGGCGACATCGACCGCGGGGGGGTGATCGCCTCGCTGGTCGGCACGCATGCGATCCTGCCCGAGGAAGACCGGCGCATGGTGACCGGCTATCTCATCAACAAGTTCCGCGGCGACGTCACGCTGTTCGACGACGGCATTGCTGCCGTCAACCGCTACACCGGCTGGCCCTGCTTCGGCGTCGTGCCGTGGCTGAAGGCGGCGGCACGCCTGCCGGCGGAAGATTCCGTCGTGCTGGAGAAGCTGACGCGCGGCGAGGGGCGGGCGCTGAAGGTTGCCGTCCCGGTACTGTCGCGCATCGCCAATTTCGACGACCTCGATCCGCTCGCCGCCGAACCGGAGATTGATCTCGTCTTCGTGCGGCCTGGCAGTCCCATTCCGGTCGACGCTGGCCTCGTCGTCATTCCCGGGTCGAAATCGACCATCGGCGACCTCATCGATTTCCGTGCGCAAGGGTGGGACCGTGACCTCGAACGTCATGTGCGCCGGGGCGGCCGGGTCATCGGCATCTGCGGCGGCTACCAGATGCTCGGCCGGCGCGTCACCGATCCGCTCGGCATCGAGGGCGGCGAACGTGCGGTCGAGGGCCTCGGGCTGCTCGAGGTCGAGACCGAGATGGCGCCGGAAAAGACGGTGCGCAACAGCCGCGCCTGGTCGCTGGAGCATGATGTGGTGCTCGAAGGCTACGAAATCCATCTTGGCAAGACGCAAGGTGCGGACTGTGGCCGGCCGTCGGTGCGCATCGACAATCGCGCCGACGGCGCCCTTTCGGCCGATGGCCGCGTGATGGGCACCTACCTGCATGGGCTCTTCACCAGCGACGCCTATCGCGGCGCGCTGCTCAAGAGTTTCGGCATCGAAGGCGGCGCCAACAACTACCGCCAATCGGTCGATGCGGCGCTCGACGATGTCGCGAACGAACTGGAGGCTGTGCTCGATCGTCGCTGGCTGGACGAGTTGCTCAGGCACTAGGGACGCGGCAACGGTCAGCCAGCAGGTCCGGTACGTCGGGCCCAACAGGAGCAACGAGCTTATCCGACGGAACTACGCTGCGACATCGTGCTCCTCGCTTGCGGCTTCCCAGACTTCCCGCGCGGCATCCAGGTTCATCAGGGCAATCCCCAGGCCGACGATCAGGTCCGGCCAGGCCGACTGCCACAGATAGGCTGTCGCCAGACCCGCGGCGATGATGGCCACATTGGCGAAGGCATCGTTGCGGGCCGAGAGAAATGCTGCCCGCGTGAGGCTGCCGCTCGTGTGACGGTAGGCGACGAGCAGATAGGCGCAGAAGAGGTTGACCACCAGCGCCCCAAGTCCGGTCAGGGACAGGGCAAAGGGCTCTGGCGGGACCGGATCCATGAACTTCGCCCAGGCCGTCCAAAGGAAGGCCAGCGCCGGTACCAGTAGAATGAACGCCATCGCCATGCCGACCCGCGCGCGGGTTCGCGCCGTCCAGGCCAGAGCAAAGAAAATCAGCATGTTGACGGAGGCGTCTTCGAGGAAGTCGACGCTGTCGGCCATGAGGGACACCGAGCCGATCGAAAGCGCGACAAGGAGTTCGACCCCGAAATAGCCAAGGTTCAACAGGGAGACGATGAGGACGACGCGGCGCAGGTCGGTATCCACTCGAAAGGTTCCCTTTCTGGCGAGATTCGCCCTCGGCACTTTTTTTGGCGAGATTCGCCCTCGGCACTTTGGCACAGGTGTTAGCAGCAGTTTGCTATCCATAGCACTAGGTTTCGACATCGGTTCCGTTCACACTGCCGTCGTGCCTGACGCCCGACAAATCGTCGCGTGGCGCAACTCGGCCGGGGAGGCGTCGCATGCGTCGATTGACTTTGGGCTGCCCGCTTCCTAATCATCAGGTGTTGGATGGTTCCCCCTTGTCGTGGCGATCTGGGGGAATAATTGGGAATGTGACGGATGGACCCAAATCGGGCATCCTTATCGCAGCCGACCCCGCGACTGTAGAACGGTCAGGGTTCGCCATCGGGATTGGTGCCGGGCTGTCGGCCGGTTGCATGGGCAATCGGGGCAGGTCGGGGATCAAGCCGGAAAAGCCACTGGCGTGGCATCGTGATCAGCCGGGTTTGGACGCCTCTTCTTCTACGAATCGTCCGCCTTTCACGATGTCCCTCACAGCGCCCATGCGTCGGAGACGACGCGCAAAGGTTCGCTGTGGCACCGGAAAGACGCCGGGAAGGTGAGGCGGGCCGCTCGGGCCCTGACATCGGAACCTTGCCGTTTAAGGGCGAGGCGATGTTCGGCCCGTGACGCCGTGAGCCAGGAGACCTGCCATCCGGCATGGGCATTCCGCCCGAGGGGACTTTTGTCTCCAACGCCATCACGGAGGTTGTTTTGGCTCGCAGATGTTTTCAAGAACGCGCCCGTGGCGCGTCCGATGGCTTTTGCCACCGACGGCTGATTTGGGAATGTTGAGGCAGCCACGATGAGCAGTCTCAGCGCCGGGCCCGTGCTGGTCCTTGGCGGCGCCCGTTCCGGCAAGTCCAGCTTTTCCGAGAGGCTCGTCGAAGCGTCCGGCTTCACCATGCATTATGTCGCCACGGGCCGCGCCTGGGACGACGAAATGCGCGAGCGCATCGACCATCACCGGACGCGCCGCGGCGAGGGCTGGACGACGCATGAGGAGCCGCTCGATCTCGTCGGCATCCTCAGACGCATCGATGATCCCAGCCATGTGGTCCTGATCGACTGCCTGACGCTATGGGTCACCAATCTCATGCTGGAAGAGCGCGACATGACGGCGGAGTTCGCCGCCCTTGTTGCGTATCTGCCCGAGGCGCGGGCGCGCCTCGTCTTTGTTTCCAATGAGGTCGGCCTCGGCATCGTGCCCGAGAACCGCATGGCCCGCGAGTTTCGCGACCATGCCGGCCGGCTTCACCAGATCGTTGCGGAGAAATCCGCTGAAGTTTACTTTGTCGCGGCCGGTTTGCCGCTGAAAATGAAGGGTTGATCCATGACCACTGCGAGAGCCAACCAGGGCAAGATCCCGGCGACCGTCATCACCGGCTTCCTCGGCGCCGGCAAGACGACGATGATCCGCAACCTGCTGCAGAACGCCGACGGCAAGCGCATCGCGCTGATCATCAACGAGTTCGGCGATCTTGGCGTCGACGGCGATGTCTTGAAGGGCTGCGGTGCCGAGGCCTGCACCGAGGACGACATCATCGAGCTCACCAATGGCTGCATCTGCTGCACCGTGGCTGACGATTTCATCCCGACCATGACGAAGCTGCTCGAGCGTGAAAACCGTCCTGACCACATCATCATCGAAACCTCGGGCCTTGCCCTGCCGCAGCCGCTGATCGCCGCTTTCAACTGGCCGGATATCCGCAGCGAAGTGACCGTCGATGGCGTCGTCACCGTGGTCGACAGCGCCGCCGTTGCCGCTGGCCGCTTTGCCGACGACCACGACAAGGTCGATGCGCTGCGCGTCGAGGACGACAATCTCGATCACGAAAGCCCGATCGAGGAGCTGTTCGAGGATCAACTGACGGCTGCCGATCTCATCGTTCTCAACAAGACCGATCTGATCGATGCCTCCGGCCTCAAGGCCGTGCGCGACGAGGTGTCTTCGCGCACCAGCCGCAAGCCCACGATGATCGAGGCGAAAAACGGCGAAGTCGCCGCTGCCATCCTGCTTGGCCTCGGTGTCGGCACGGAAAGCGATATCGCCAACCGCAAGTCGCATCACGAGATGGAGCACGAGGCAGGTGAGGAGCACGATCACGACGAGTTCGACAGCTTCGTCGTCGAGCTCGGTTCGATCGCCGATCCGGCCGCCTTCATCGATCGCCTGAAGGGCGTAATCGCGGAGCACGACGTTCTGCGCCTCAAGGGTTTTGCAGACGTGCCCGGCAAGCCGATGCGCCTCCTGATCCAGGCGGTCGGCGCCCGCATCGACCAATATTACGACCGCGCCTGGGGCGCTGGCGAAAAGCGCGGTACGCGCCTCGTCGTCATCGGCCTGCACGACATGGACGAGGCGGCGGTGCGCGCCGCGATCACCGCGCTCGTGTAGATCGTTCTTTGAATGAAATGATCTAACGCATTGAAATGATGCAGTTCCGGATGGAGAACGCTTTTAGCGTTTTCGTTCGGAATTGCCCCAACGGACAAGACGAATGCATCTGCTTCTCGCCCAGAAAGGAACGATCGCCGACGGCAACGAGGCGATCGACCTTGGGCAAACGCCGGCCGATATCCTTTTCCTATCGGCCGCCGACACCGAGCTCTCCTCGATCGCCGCGGCTCACGGCCGACGCGACGGAGGCTTGAGCCTGCGCATCGCCAGCCTGATGAGCCTGATGCACCCGATGTCGGTCGACACTTACGTCGAGCGCACGGCGCGTCACGCCAAGCTGATCGTCGTCCGGCCGCTCGGTGGCGCCAGCTATTTCCGTTATCTGCTGGAAGCCCTGCATGCGGCTGCCGTCACCCATCGTTTCGAGATCGCGGTTCTGCCGGGTGACGACAAGCCGGATCCGGGGCTGGAGCCTTTCTCCACCGTCGCAGCCGACGACCGCCAGCGCCTTTGGGCTTACTTCACCGAAGGCGGCTCGGACAATGCCGGGCTGTTTCTCGACTATGCGGCCGCACTGGTCACAGGTGCGGAGAAGCCGCAGCCGGCAAAGCCCCTGTTGAAGGCCGGCATCTGGTGGCCGGGTGCTGGTGTGATCGGCGTCAGCGAATGGCAGTCCCTTGTTCAGGGACGGATGGTAGCGAGGGAGGGATTCGAACCCCCGACGGTCGGGATCTGCTTTTACCGCGCGCTCGTGCAGAGTGGCGAGACACGGCCTGTGGAGGCGCTGATCGATGCGCTGGAGGCTGAAGGTGTGCGGGCACTGCCGGTGTTTGTCTCAAGCCTCAAGGATGCCGTTTCCGTCGGCACGCTGCAGGCGATTTTTTCCGAGGCCGCACCCGACGTGGTGATGAACGCCACTGGCTTTGCGGTCTCGTCGCCCGGTGCCGACCGTCAGCCGACGGTGCTGGAATCGACCGGTGCGCCGGTGCTGCAGGTGATTTTCTCCGGCTCGTCGCGGGCGCAATGGGAAACGTCGCCGCAGGGGCTGATGGCGCGCGACCTCGCCATGAACGTGGCACTCCCCGAAGTCGATGGCCGCATCCTTGCGCGCGCCGTCTCCTTCAAGGCGGCGTCGATCTATGACGCCAAGGTGGAGGCCAATATCGTCGGCCATGAGCCGCTCGAAGGCCGGGTGCGCTTTGCCGCTGATCTTGCCGTCAACTGGGCGAAGCTGCGCCGGGCAGAGCCCGCCGAGCGCCGTATTGCCATCGTCATGGCCAACTATCCGAACCGCGACGGTCGCCTCGGCAACGGTGTCGGGCTCGACACGCCGGCCGGTACCGTCGAGGTGCTTAGCGCCATGGCGCGGGAAGGCTATGCGGTCGGTGAGGTTCCCGCCGATGGCGACGCGCTGATCCGCTTTCTGATGGCCGGGCCGACCAATGCGGCGAGCCATGACCGTGAAATCCGCGAGCGTATTTCGCTGAACGATTACAAAACGTTCTTCGATTCGCTTCCGAAACAGATAAAGGATGAAGTTGCCGGTCGCTGGGGCGTGCCGGAGGCCGATCCCTTTTTCCTCGATGGCGCCTTCGCGCTGCCGCTCGCCCGCTTCGGCGAGGTGATCGTCGGCATCCAACCGGCGCGCGGCTACAACATCGATCCGAAGGAAAGCTACCATTCCCCGGACCTCGTGCCGCCGCATGGCTATCTCGCCTTCTACGCCTTCCTGCGCCAGCAGTTCGGAGCGCAGGCGATCGTCCACATGGGCAAGCACGGCAATCTCGAATGGCTGCCGGGCAAGGCGCTGGCGCTGTCGGAAACCTGCTATCCCGAAGCGATCTTCGGGCCGCTGCCGCACATCTATCCCTTCATCGTCAACGATCCGGGCGAAGGTACGCAGGCCAAGCGCCGCACCAGCGCCGTCATCATCGACCACCTGACCCCGCCCTTGACGCGCGCCGAATCCTACGGCCCGCTCAAGGATCTGGAAGCGCTCGTCGACGAATATTACGACGCCGCCGGCGGTGATCCGCGCCGCCTCAGGCTGCTCAGCCGCCAGATCCTCGATCTCGTGCGCGACATCGGCCTCGACAGCGACGCAGGCATCGACAGGGGCGACAGCGACGACAAGGCGCTGGAAAAGCTCGACGCCTATCTCTGCGACCTCAAGGAAATGCAGATCCGCGACGGCCTGCACATCTTCGGCGTTGCGCCGGAAGGGCGGTTGTTGACGGACCTCACCGTAGCGCTGGCGCGCGTGCCCCGAGGTCTCGGCGAGGGCGGCGACCAGAGCCTGCAGCGGGCGATCGCAGCGGATGCGGGGCTGCGTGGGTTTGCTATTCCCACCTCGGCGGGGGGCAACCCCGCACGCGACGCCCAACCCTTCGACCCGCTCGACTGCGTCATGTCCGACACCTGGACAGGCCCGAAACCGTCCATCCTCGCTGACCTCTCGGACGCCCCCTGGCGCACCGCCGGCGATACGGTCGAGCGCATCGAGTTGCTTGCCGCAAATCTCGTGTCGGGTGAACTGGCTTGCCCGGACCACTGGGCCAACACCCGCGCCGTGCTCGGCGAAATCGAAACGCGCCTGAAGCCGTCGATTTCAAACTCGGGTGCCGCCGAGATGACCGGCTTCCTCACCGGTCTCAGCGGCCGCTTCGTCGCCCCCGGTCCATCGGGCGCGCCGACGCGCGGCCGGCCGGATGTGTTGCCGACGGGGCGCAATTTCTACTCGGTCGACAGCCGCGCCGTGCCGACGCCGGCGGCTTACGAGCTTGGCAAGAAATCGGCCGAGCTTCTGATCCGCCGCTACCTGCAGGACCATGGCGAATGGCCGTCCTCCTTTGGCCTGACCGCCTGGGGCACGGCGAACATGCGCACCGGCGGCGACGACATCGCCCAGGCCCTGGCGCTGATCGGCGCCAAGCCCACCTGGGACATGGTCTCTCGCCGGGTGATGGGCTACGAGATCGTGCCGCTCGCAGTCCTCGGCCGCCCACGCGTCGACGTGACCTTGCGCATTTCCGGCTTCTTCCGCGATGCCTTCCCGGACCAGATCGCGCTCTTCGACAAGGCGATCCGCGCCGTCGGCGCGCTGGAGGAAGACGATGCCGACAACATGATCGCCGCACGCATGCGGGCGGAAAGCCGGCGGCTGGAGGCCGAAGGCGTGGAAGCCGCCGAGGCCGCGCGTCGCGCCTCCTACCGCGTCTTTGGCGCAAAGCCCGGTGCCTATGGCGCCGGCCTGCAGGCGCTGATCGACGAGAAGGGCTGGGAAACCAAAGCAGATCTCGCCGAGGCCTATCTTACCTGGGGCGCCTATGCCTATGGCGCCGGCGAGGAGGGCAAGGCCGAGCGCGATCTTTTCGAGGAGCGCCTGCGCACGATAGAGGCGGTGGTGCAGAACCAGGACAACCGCGAGCACGATCTGCTCGACAGCGACGACTACTACCAGTTCGAAGGCGGCATGAGCGCTGCCGCCGAACAGCTCGGCGGTCACCGTCCGGCGATCTACCACAACGACCATTCCCGTCCGGAAAAGCCTGTGATCCGGTCGCTCGAAGAAGAGATCGGCCGCGTGGTCCGGGCCCGCGTCGTCAATCCCAAGTGGATCGATGGCGTCATGCGCCACGGATACAAGGGCGCCTTCGAGATCGCTGCCACGGTCGACTACATGTTCGCCTTTGCCGCGACCACGGGTGCGGTGCGCGACCATCATTTCGAGGCCGCTTATCAGGCGTTCATTGTCGACGAGCGCGTGGCTGACTTCATGCGCGACAAGAACCCGGCCGCCTTTGCCGAGCTTGCCGAACGCCTGCTTGAAGCAATCGACCGCAATCTCTGGACGCCGCGCTCGAATTCGGCGCGGTTTGAACTTGCCGGCATCGGCACGGCAGCAACCCGGCTTCGTGCCGGCAATGAATAGAGCGGTTCCGGGCTGGCGGTTATCCGTCCGGAATTGCTTGGAAACAAAGACCTGGTTCCGTTTCGCTGCTCAGTGAAGTGCGAAAAGGAACCGAAGCGGGACGAGGGCGTCTGCCCATCCCGAACTTGAGAACTGAGGGAGTGATCATGAGCGACGAGACGACAGTAGGCGGCGAAGCCCCGGCCGAGAAGGACGATGCCCGCCACGCCATGAAGATGGCGAAGAAGAAGGCAGCACGCGAAAAGATCATGGCGACGAAGACCGACGAGAAGGGTCTGATCATCGTCAACACCGGCAAAGGCAAGGGCAAGTCGACCGCCGGCTTCGGCATGATCTTCCGCCATATCGCCCACGGCATGCCCTGCGCCGTCGTGCAGTTCATCAAGGGTGCGATGGCAACCGGCGAGCGCGAGTTGATCGAGAAGCATTTCGGCGATGTCTGCCAGTTCTACACGCTCGGCGAGGGCTTCACCTGGGAAACGCAGGATCGCGCCCGCGATGTTGCGATGGCTGAAAAGGCCTGGGAGAAGGCGAAGGAACTGATCCGTGACGAGCGCAACTCGATGGTGCTGCTCGACGAGATCAACATTGCTCTGCGCTACGACTACATCGACGTCGCCGAAGTGGTGCGCTTCCTGAAGGAAGAAAAGCCGCACATGACGCATGTGGTGCTCACCGGCCGCAACGCGAAAGAAGACCTGATCGAAGTCGCCGATCTCGTCACTGAGATGGAGCTGATCAAGCATCCGTTCCGTTCCGGCATCAAGGCGCAGCAGGGCGTGGAGTTCTGATGAGCCAGAGCTGGCAGTTCTGGGCGCTGCTTTCGGCCGCCTTCGCTGCGCTCACGGCGGTGTTTGCCAAGGTCGGGGTTGCGCAGATCAACTCCGACTTCGCAACGCTGATCCGCACCGTCGTCATCCTCTGCGTGATCGCCGCCATCGTGGCGGCGACAGGGCAGTGGCAGAAGCCATCGGAAATCCCGGGCCGCACCTGGCTGTTCCTGGCGCTGTCAGGGCTTGCGACTGGCGCTTCCTGGCTTGCCTATTTCCGCGCGCTGAAGCTCGGCGACGCCGCCCGCGTGGCGCCGCTCGACAAGCTCTCGATCGTCATGGTCGCGATCTTCGGCGTGCTCTTCCTCGGTGAAAAGCTCAACCTGATGAACTGGCTCGGCGTCGCCTTCATTGCCGCCGGGGCGCTGTTGCTGGCGGTGTTTTGAGCGCGCCTGCTCTGGTGCCTGTTCACTGAATGCTCGCCTCAATCAATCCGTAATCCCGACACATGCAGTGGTTGTGACGAGCGGGAGGACGGCATGCAGATTGAAGGCAATTGGAGCGAGCGCCTTCCTGATCCGTCGGGCCACGTCGCGCAGTTCGGCAGACGCTGGAAGCGTCGCAGCCTGAGGGTGAGCCCTGCTTCAGACCCACCGGCGGACACGCCTGCAATAGGCACCGTAGGCGTCGCCGAAGACCTTGGCGAGGTGGGTTTCCTCCATGCGGATCTGGTAGGAAATCGAGATCCAGGCGGAGAGCGCCAGCGCCACCGAGATGACGTTGGGCACCGCCATCACCGTGCCGATCAGCGCGGTCACCATGCCGACATAGATCGGGTTGCGCGAGAAGGCATAGAGGCCTGAGGTCACAAGCGGCGCGTCCTGCTTTTCAGGGATGCCGATCTTCCAGGAATGACGCATCGCCCATTGCGACAGCATCGTCAGCCCGCCGCCGAGCGTCATCAGCGCCAGGCCGACGGCGTGAAGGATGGGCGTGTCGAGCGCCGGGATCCGGCCGAGGGCAGCATCGACGGAGGCCGGGAGCATGGCGACCGCCAGCAGGTGGATCACCAGCGCTGCGACGATCAGGCGGAAAAGCCTGCCCGCAAACCCTTCCGCATCGTCGCCATAGGTTAGCACGACCGGCGAGCGGCCGGATTGCACGCGGCGGAGGATCGCCAGCGCGAGCGTGGACAATCCCACGACGAGCATCAGGATGGTGGGAAGGGTGGTGGACATGGAAACCTCTGGAGCGAGCTGACAAGACAGGAGCGCACGACGGGTAGGCGGCCCATATGAGCGTCTACCCGGCGAAGCATTCTGATCACCTTGCAATCTCTAGTAACTAGAGGTTCAAGCGTCGGACCTGTCCGACTTTCGTCGTGGTTACCGGATCTTATTGCCAAGCGTTGGAGGCTGTCATCGTCGCCCCCGCCGTGTCGGAAGGTCGGCAAAATTCGTCTCTTGACGGCTGCTCCTTCCGTCGAGCGATTGCATAGGCAGGAGGCCGCACCCATGTTAGACCGTCGACAGGCTAAATACGGGTGAACCTTGAAGAATACTCTCAGAGCTGCGGTTGGTGTCGCATCGGTCTTGCTGTTCTTGTCATCAGGTGTGGCGGGGCAGGCGCAAACCGTGAAGAGCGGGGCGTCACGAGCTCAAGAAACGACGACCACCCAGAAGGCGAAACCGAAAACTAAAACGACGCGCAAGCAAAGGGCTGCGGATGAAGCCAAGGCCAAGGCGCTCGCCGAAGCGCGCCGTCCACGGATTTGCAAGACGCGGGAGAGCGAATGCAGCTATGGCGCAGGTCCGGTCGGAGAGCAGTGCTCGTGCTGGTCGAAATCCGGTGCGCCTGATCTTGGCATAACTGTCAGGCGTTGACCGCCCGCGACCTTCGCGCGGGCAGGCAAGCGTGCGTCGCTCGAAGCGACGCCTGACGCGATAGAAATCACGGGTCGCCTGGTTCGTTCTGAAAGCTTGGGATTGGGTTTAGGTGATGGAAGCCGGCGTTGAACGCAAAATAATGATCGATCTCGAGAACAGCGCGCTCCAGTTTGCAACCCGAGCACACGGCGAACAGAAGCGTAAGTATGACGGTCGGCCCTATATCGTTCATCCGATTGCGGTGGCGGAGATTGTTCGAAGCGTGCCCCATACGCCCGAAATGATCGCCGCAGCGCTGCTTCACGATACGGTCGAAGATACCGACGCGACGCTGCTGGAGATCAAGGAAGCGTTCGGCCCCAAGGTCGCAACACTGGTTGCGTGGCTCACCGACATATCCACTCCGTTCCACGGCAACCGACAGGTGCGCAAGGAACTGGATCGCCAGCACCTCGCATCGGCGCCCGCCGCGGCGAAAACCGTCAAGCTCGCCGACCTGATCGACAATGCGATAGCGATCAAAGCCGGCGATCCGAATTTCTGGAAAGTGTTCGGCGCCGAGATGAAACGCTTGCTGGAGGTCTTGGGCGACGGCGACGAGACCCTTCTCGCAAAGGCCCGTGCATTAGCGCCGGAATGAGAGTGCCGCCGTTTATCGGCAAGCATGTCTGCGCCATGTCGACCCGGTCAACCGGTCATCCAAGATCGCAGAACGGACATGCATTTGCGGTTTTGCCCGCCGGTGTGGCCCAGCCACGCCTCACAGGCTGCGCGGTTGCGGCCGTTAGGACAGCGCAGAATTTGCCGACCGCGCCGCGCCTCAATGCCCCAGCCAGATCCGCAAGGGATGCGTCGGATCTGCGAGCAGCCGGATCGCGAGCGCGATCGAGACGATGACGAGCAGCGGCTTGATGATCTTGGCGCCCTTGGCCATGGCATAGCGCGAGCCGACCTGGGCGCCGAGGAACTGGCCGAGGCCCATCAACAGGCCGACCTTCCAGAGAACGGCGCCGAAGAAGAGGAAGACGCCGAAGGCGCCGACGTTGGAGCCAAAGTTGAGGAACTTCGTGTGCGCCGTCGCCTTCAACACGCCGAAGCCGGCGAGGGTAACGAAGCCGAGCATGAAGAACGAGCCGGTGCCGGGGCCGAAGACGCCGTCATAAAAGCCGATTAGCGGCACCAGTGTCAGCGTGAAGACGAAGGGGGTGACGCGGCTGTGCTGGTCGACGTCGCCCATGTTCGGCTTCAGGCCGAAATAAAGCGCAATGGCGATCAGCAGAAAGGGCAGGATCGCCTTCAGCACGTCGCCGGGAACGATGGTTGCGAGCAGGGCGCCGAGCACGGCGCCGGCGGCCGACATCAGCGCCATCGGCAGCTGCTCTTTCAGGTTCACGTGGCCGCGCCGGGCATAGGACAGCGTGGCCGAGCCGGAGCCGAACAATCCCTGCAGCTTGTTGGTGCCGAGCGTCTGCAAGGGCGGGATGCCCGCAATGAGCATGGCCGGAATGGTGATCATGCCACCGCCGCCGGCGATCGAATCGATGAAGCCTGCGATGAAGGCGGCGACGAACAGGAAGGCGAGCAGGTGGAAGGCGAGATCTTGCACGGCGGGGACTCGAGAGGAGAGCTGTCAGGCGGGATTTTCCGCCTTGTGTCAGAGCCCGGCGCGATTTGCAAAGCCTTCTGTCGCGGTGTTGCTGTCCATGCAGGTGTCGAAATTGAAAAACCGACAAAGATTCAAAGCCTTGTTCCAGCTCGCTGTCTTTCTGGATGGAGGCGCTCTCGCCCGCATGGTGCCGAAGAAGGGCTGTCCTTGCGATACGGTAGGCGGATGACGATCTTCCTCAAACGCGACATGGCGATGGCGCAATCCGGTTTGACCGGCCTTCCGCGCTCCGGTAAAAATGAAGGATATGCGACGGCGTCCGCTTTGGCGGACTGAAAGAGCGTCCGGTGCGGCCGACCCAGTCAGGGGGCCATCAGCCGGTGCTGTCCAGATCGGCCGGGACGGATCGTCCCAGCCGGCGCTTCGTTAAGGAGAACAACGAAGGGAGCCGGCCGCCGATGCCATCGGGCCAACACTCTGCACAGACGACGAAAGCAGGAGCCGGGCTGGTGCTCGGGCTCGGCTGCGAGCGTCGCACGCCGGCCGAAGAGGTGATCGCCCTTGCCGAGCGTGCGCTTGCCGATGCCGGTGTTGCGCCCGGCGATCTGCGGCTGGTCGCCTCGCTCGATGCTCGCGCCGAGGAGCCGGCGATCCTGGCGGCCGCTCAGCATTTCGCGGTTCCGGCCGCGTTCTACGATGCCGCCACGCTCGAAGCCGAAGCTTCCCGGCTCGCCAACCCGTCCGAGATCGTCTTTGCCTACACGGGTTGTCATGGCGTTGCCGAGGGTGCAGCGCTCGTCGGCGCCGGTCGCGAAGCCGTGCTGATTGTGCAGAAGATCGTCTCCGCCCATGCGACGGCCGCACTTGCCGGGCCGGCGACCTTGCGCGCCGAAAAGCGCATCCAGGCGGCGGAGGCTGTCTGATGCATTCTTATGTTGTTGAATTGAATCAATCTTTTGCCCGGGGTTTCTCTCAAGTGGAATCCGGTTCTTTAGAGAGCGCGTCAGGCGTGCCGTTGGGTGGCGCCGAAATACAGGTGGGACAGCACGCATGATCGACGACCTCTTTGCCGGATTGCCGGCGCTCGAAAAAGGTTCGGTCTGGCTGGTCGGCGCCGGCCCCGGCGATCCCGGCCTGTTGACGCTGCATGCGGCCAATGCGCTGCGCCAGGCGGATGTGATCGTGCATGATGCGCTGGTCAACGAGGATTGCCTGAAGCTCGCGCGGCCGGGCGCCGTGCTGGAGTTTGCGGGCAAGCGTGGCGGCAAGCCGTCGCCGAAGCAGCGCGACATCTCGCTTCGCCTCGTCGAACTCGCGCGCGCCGGCAACCGGGTGCTGCGCCTCAAAGGCGGCGATCCCTTCGTCTTCGGTCGCGGTGGCGAGGAGGCGCTGACGCTGGTCGAACACCAGGTGCCGTTCCGAATCGTGCCCGGCATCACCGCCGGTATCGGCGGGCTTGCCTATGCCGGCATTCCCGTGACCCATCGCGAGGTCAACCACGCGGTCACTTTCCTGACTGGCCATGATTCCTCCGGCCTGGTGCCGGATCGCATCAACTGGCAGGGCATCGCCAGCGGCTCGCCTGTCATCGTCATGTACATGGCGATGAAACATATCGGCGCGATCACCGCCAACCTCATTGCCGGCGGCCGCTCGCCGGACGAACCGGTCGCCTTCGTCTGCAACGCCGCGACGCCGCAGCAGGCGGTGCTGGAAACGACGCTTGCGCGTGCAGAGGCCGATGTTGCGGCGGCAGGGCTGGAGCCGCCGGCGATCGTCGTCGTCGGCGAGGTGGTGCGGCTGCGCGCAGCGCTCGACTGGATCGGCGCGCTGGACGGGCGCAAGCTTGCCGCCGACCCGTTCGCCAATCGCATTCTCAGGAACCCGGCATGAGCGGATTGCTGATTGCCGCACCCGCGTCCGGCTCCGGCAAGACGACGGTGACGCTCGGGCTGATGCGCGCCCTGAAGAGGCGCGGCGTGGCGATCGCGCCCGGCAAGGCGGGGCCGGACTATATCGATCCCGCTTTCCACGCGGCAGCGACCGGCGAGCCCTGCTTCAACTACGACCCCTGGGCGATGCGCCCGGAACTGCTGCTTGCCAATGCGTCGCATGTGGCCTCCGGCGGGCGCACATTGATCGTCGAGGCGATGATGGGACTGCATGACGGTGCTGCCGACGGCTCGGGAACGCCAGCGGACCTCGCCGCGACGCTGAACCTTGCGGTCATTCTGGTGGTCGATTGCGCCCGCATGTCCCAGTCGGTTGCCGCCCTCGTGCGCGGCTATGCGGATCATCGCGACGATATCCGGGTGGTTGGCGTCATCCTCAACAAGGTCGGCAGCGATCGGCATGAAATGATGCTGCGCGATGCGCTCGGCAAGGTGCGCATGCCTGTCTTCGGCGTGCTCCGGCAGGACAGCGCATTGCAACTGCCGGAGCGCCATCTCGGGCTCGTGCAGGCGGGCGAACACTCAGCGCTTGAGGGCTTCATCGAGGCGGCGGCCGCGCGGGTCGAGGCTGCCTGCGATCTCGACGCCATCCGCCTGATCGCGACGATTTTCCCGCAGGTGCCCGCGGCGGCCGATGCCGAGCGTTTGCGGCCGCTCGGTCAGCGCATCGCGGTCGCGCGCGATATCGCCTTTGCCTTCTGCTACGAGCACCTGCTTTACGGCTGGCGGCAAGGCGGCGCGGAGATTTCCTTCTTCTCGCCGCTCGCCGACGAGGGGCCGGATGCGGCAGCCGATGCCGTCTATCTTCCGGGGGGTTATCCGGAGCTGCATGCGGGGCAGCTGAGCGCCGCCGCCCGATTCCGTTCCGGCATGCATTCCGCGGCGGAACGCGGCGCCCGCATCTTCGGCGAGTGCGGCGGCTATATGGTGCTCGGCGAAGGGCTTGTCGCTGCCGATGGCACACGCTACGACATGCTCGGCCTGCTGCCGCTCGTAACCAGTTTTGCCGAGCGCAGGCGGCACCTCGGCTATCGCCGCGTCGTGCCTGTCGACAACGCCTTCTTCGATGGACCCATGACGGCGCACGAATTCCACTATGCGACCATCGTCGCCGAAGGGGCGGCCGATCGGCTGTTTGCGGTCAGCGACGCCGCCGGCGAGGATCTCGGCCAGGCGGGCCTCCGGCGCGGCCCTGTCGCCGGTTCCTTCATGCATCTGATCGACGTCGCAGGTGCTGCATGAGCGCACCGATCGTTCATGGTGGCGGCATCACCGAGGCCGCAGCGCGCTATGGCGGCCGGCCTGAAGACTGGCTCGATCTGTCGACCGGCATCAATCCATGCCCCGTCGCCTTGCCCGCGGTCCCTGAGCGCGCCTGGCACCGGCTGCCGGATCGGCAGACGGTAGATGATGCGCGGAGCGCCGCCGCCGACTACTACCGCACCAACGGCGTGCTGCCTTTGCCGGTGCCGGGCACCCAGTCGGTGATCCAGCTCCTGCCACGTCTTGCTCCGGCCAACAGGCACGTCGCGATTTTCGGGCCGACCTATGGCGAGTATGCCCGCGTGCTTGAAGCGGCCGGCTTTGCTGTCGATCGCGTCGCGGATGCCGACGCGCTCACGGCCGAACATGGGCTTGTCATCGTCGTCAACCCCAACAACCCGACCGGCCGCGCCTTGGCGCCGGCGGAGCTTCTGGCGATCGCCGCAAGGCAGAAGGCGAGCGGCGGACTGCTGCTGGTCGATGAGGCCTTCGGCGATCTTGAGCCGCAACTGAGTGTCGCTGGTCACGCGTCAGGGCAAGGCAACCTCATCGTCTTCCGCTCCTTCGGCAAGTTCTTCGGCCTTGCGGGCCTGCGCCTCGGCTTCGTCGTTGCGACCGAGCCAGTGCTTGCATCCTTTGCCGATTGGCTCGGTCCCTGGGCTGTCTCCGGCCCGGCGTTGACGATCTCGAAAGCGCTGATGCAGGGCGATACGAAGGCGATCGCGGCGGGCATCCTCGAGCGTCGCGCCGGCCTCGATGCGGCTCTCGATGGGGCAGGGCTCAACCGTATCGGCGGCACGGGGCTATTCGTGCTGGTCGAGCATCCCAGGGCAGCTCTGCTGCAGGAGCGGCTCTGCGAGGCCCATATTCTCACGCGCAAGTTCGACTATGCCCCGACCTGGCTCAGGGTCGGTCTTGCGCCTGACGCGGCTGGTGACCGACGGCTGGCGGACGCGCTTGCCCGCATGGAGCTCTGAGGTGTCGGAGACGATCCTGCTCATTCTCGCGCTGGCGCTGGTGATCGACCGCGTTGTCGGCGATCCGGACTGGCTCTGGGCGCGCGTGCCGCATCCGGTCGTGTTTTTCGGCAAGGCCATCGGCTTTTTCGACGCGCGGCTGAACCGGGAGGACCTCGAGGATAGCGCGCGCAAATTTCGTGGCGTCGTCGCGATCCTTTTGTTGCTTGGCATCAGCGCCTGGTTCGGCCATCTGCTGCATCGCCTGTTCGCCGTCCTCGGACCGCTCGGCTTTCTGCTCGAGGCGGTTCTGGTCGCGGTCTTCCTGGCACAGAAGAGCCTCGCCGATCACGTGCGTCGCGTGGCCGGGGGCTTGCGACAGGGCGGGCTGGAAGGCGGGCGTGCCGCCGTGTCGATGATCGTTGGTCGCGATCCAAAGACGCTCGACGAGCCGGCGGTCTGCCGTGCCGCGATCGAAAGCCTTGCCGAGAATTTCTCCGACGGCGTCGTGGCGCCGGCCTTCTGGTACGCGGTTGCCGGCCTGCCGGGGCTTCTTGCCTACAAGATGCTGAACACCGCCGATTCGATGATCGGCCACAAGTCGCCGAAATATCTGCACTTCGGCTGGGCCTCGGCCCGACTCGACGATCTCGCCAACCTGCCGGCAGCGAGGCTCTCGATCCTTTTGATCTCAGCCGGTGCGCTGATCCATCGTGGCGCCAGCGCCGCCAAGGATGCGCTGACCGTGGCCCTTCGCGACCATGGCCTGCACCGCTCGCCGAACTCCGGCTGGCCGGAAGCGGCCATGGCCGGCGCGCTCGATCTGCAGCTTGCCGGTCCGCGGATCTATGGCGGCGTCAAGGTCAGCGAACCTATGATCAACGGTCCGGGCCGAGCGGTTGCAACAAGCGAAGACATCGACGCCGGTATTGCTGTATTTTATGGCGCCTGTACGGTCATGGCCGGGTTTGTTCTTGCAATCGCAATGATTTGATCGCGGAAGTTGACCTTCGCATTAAGACTCTGCTTTCCATATGTATTAAGATCGTATCATATTCGATCAGTTATTCTCCTGGAACGTTTGGTTCCACCGGTACGTGTTCGTCTTCCCGGAGAGAGAAGCATGCGCAAAAGCTTTCTGACTGCGCTGATTGCCGCTCTGCTGCAGTTTGCCGTTCAACCCGCGAACGCCGCCAATCTCATTGCCGATATCAGCCTGTCGTCGCAGACGATGACCGTGCGGCAATACGGCGTCGTCATGTATCGCTGGAAGGTGTCGACGGCGCGCAAGGGCTATGTGACGCCACGCGGCAGCTGGAGCGCCAAATGGCTCTCTCGCAATCACCGTTCACGCAAATACGACGACGCGCCGATGCCATATGCCGTGTTCTTCAACGGCGGCTACGCCATCCACGCCACCTACGACATCAAACGCCTCGGCCGCCCGGCATCGCACGGCTGCGTGCGGCTCCATCCAAACAACGCGGCGGAGTTTTTTGCGCTGACGCGGGAACATGGGCTGAAGAACACGCGGATCGTAATTACGCGGTGACGCCTGCCTAGCCAGCCCCTCATCCCCCTGCCGGGACCTTCTCTCTGTTTTGAAGGGGAGAAGATCCGAGGCACCGTTTCCGCTTCATCTTCGACCGTTTCGTAAGAAGTGAACGGTAGAATGCGCGTCCCCATCTTCAACGTGACTGCTTGGCTTTCCTCGGGGTAAACCCGAGGAGAGGGCAATTCTGTCGGGCACTTGATGAGGCAGCTAAGAGCCGCTGGCGACCGTCAGTCGATGCCTGCCACATGCATCAGCCGGTCGAGGCTCGGCACGGTGACGTGGCGGCTGTTTTCGATGCGGATGACATTCTCCTTGCGGAGCTTGGTGATCTGGCGGCTGACGGTCTCGATGGTCAGGCCGAGATAGTCGGCGATGTCGGCGCGCGACAGCGGCAGGTCGAACACGTTCGAGGTGCCGTTTTCCGGGTCGATGTGAGTTGCGATGATGTAGAGGAAGCTTGCGACCTTCTCCTGCGCGGTCTTGCGGCCAAGGGTGAGCATCCAGTCGCGCGCTTCGTCCAGTTCCTTCAGCGCCTGCTCGTGCAGCCGGTGTTCCAGCCCGGGAGCCTCGGAGACCAGCCGCTCGATGACGTTGCGCGGGAAGCAACAGATGTCGGTGTCGACAGCCGCTTCCGCCGTCAGCGCGCTTTCGCGGGTGAAGGGCCGGCCCATGAAATCAGGGGCGAACTGCAGGCCGACGATCTGCTGGCGGCCGTCGGCCAGCACCTTGCTGAGCTTGACGACGCCGGAGATGATATTTGCGTAGCTGTCGGTGGTTTCTCCCTGGCCGATGACCTCGCGGCCGGGCTCGATGCTGCGGCGGGTGGAGTGACGGCTGAGGTCGAGAAGCTGATCCGGAGAGAGCGTACCGCAAACGCCGCCATGGCGCGCCTCGCAGGCGGAGCAGACGGCTGGAACGTCCGAATTATGGATATCCTTGCGGCGATGTTCGTTCACGATCTGCAATTCTTTCTACCTGCATTCCATTGCTCCCTGGATGACCAAAGAGGATGCGGGTCGTTAAATCAAGAGTTGACAGGTGCTAATTCCGAAAGCGCGAAACAATGTCTCATGCTGGCTTGAGCATTGTCAATTTTAACGTGTTAATTCGCCGACTTGATCAAAATCAAAGGCCTCATTGCCGATCCGTCCTAAGCCGTTTTCATGACAGCGGAGAGACTGATGGACGACGCGCTAATCCTCAAGCATGCGAACCCCGTGCCACGCTACACCAGCTACCCGACCGCGCCGCATTTTTCCGAAGCGGTGGGGCCGGTTGACTATCAAAGCTGGCTCGGGGCGATCGGTCCGGATGAGGCGATCTCGCTCTATGCTCACGTGCCCTATTGCGACCGGCTCTGTTGGTTCTGTGCTTGCCATACCAAGCAGACGCTGCGGTATGATCCGGTGGCAACCTACCTCACGGGCCTGCATCGGGAGATTGCAGAGATCGGCGGGCGGGTGAGCCGCGAAGCCAAGGTAACGGCCCTGCATTTCGGCGGCGGCTCGCCGACGCTCGTCAGGCCCGACGACCTGATCGCGCTGAAACGCGCCTTTACCGATCACTTCACCTTCGCGGCTGATTGCGAGATCAGCGTCGAGATGGATCCGAACGATCTCGACGAAGCGCGCCATGATGCGCTGGCGGGGATCGGTATGACGCGGGCGAGCTTCGGCATCCAGGATTTCGACCCCGTCGTGCAGAAGGCGATCAACCGCATCCAGACCTTCGAGCAGACGCGTGACGCGATCGAGGCATCACGGGTAAGGGGCGTGCATTCGGTCAATTGCGACGTGCTCTATGGTTTGCCCTATCAGAGCCTCCAGTCGCTTGAGCGCACCATGGAGGCAGTGCTTTCGCTCGACCCCGATCGCGTCGCACTCTTCGGCTACGCCCATGTGCCGTGGATGAAGACGCATCAGAAGATGATCCCGGACGAAAGCCTGCCCGGCATCGTCGAGCGCTTCGCGCAGATGAGCCGCGCGGCCGAAATGCTGGCTGCCGCCGGCTACGAGTCCATCGGCATCGACCATTTCGCGAAGCCCGACGACAGCCTGGCGCGGGCCAGCCGGGAAGGGCGTCTCCGTCGCAATTTCCAGGGCTATACCGACGATGCCGCCGAAACGCTCGTCGGGCTTGGCGCCTCCGCGATCGGCCAGTTTCGTCAAGGTTATGTCCAGAACATGCCGGCGACCGGTGAGTATCTGCGCCATGTTGAAAACACGGGGCTCGCTGCGGTCCGCGGTTATCGCTTCACACCGGACGACACTTTGAGAGCAAAAGTGATTGCCGACGTCATGTGCCGTTTTGCCTTCTCCTTTGCTGAGGTTGAGGAAGCGTTTCCCGGGCTGGCAGGGGCTGTGATCGAGGAGGCACGGCTGTTTCGGGCGCGCGACGTGGATGGGCTGACGACGATCGAAAACGGGGTTTTCCGCCTGACTGAACGCGGCAGGCCCTTTGCCCGCTCGGTTGCAGCCACCTTCGACGCCTATCTCGGCAACGGCCGGGGCCGGCATTCGGTGGCCGTCTGACCCCATGCTCTGTCGCAACACCGTTTTCCAATTCGAAAGCCTTTGCCATCAAGGCCATTGGCTTTTGCGGCGCATTTACCTATAGGATCGCCGAGACTCGACTTAAAATATTAGAGGTATGCGCGTGACAGCTACATTCGACAAGGTTGCCGACATTATCGCGGAAACGAGCGAGATCGATCGCGAGACGATTACGCCGGAAAGCCACACGATCGACGATCTCGGCATCGACAGCCTGGACTTCCTCGACATCGTGTTTGCGATCGACAAGGAATTCGGCATCAAGATTCCGCTCGAGCAGTGGACGCAGGAAGTCAACGAAGGCAAGGTTTCGACCGAAGAATACTTCGTTCTGAAGAACCTCTGCGCCAAGATCGACGAACTGCGGGCTGCCAAGGGCTGATCGGGCTTTCGCCCGAGCCTTGCCACTCGATTTCCAATGCCGCCCGTCGCGCCCCGCGCTTGACAGGCGGCATTGGCGTTTTTACTTGAGCCCGAAACCAACAGGGTGAGCCTCAATGCTCCTTGAATACTTCCAGATGATCGACCGTGTCGAAACGGTCGATCTTTCGGCTGGCCGGCTGACGGCGCGGTCCGTCGTGCCGGAGAAGAGCCCGGTGTTCGAAGGCCATTTCCCAGGCTACCCGCTGGTGCCCGGCGTGCTTCTGATCGAGACCATGGCGCAGGCCTCCGGTTTCCTGGTGCTCGCCGCCACCAATTTCGCCGCCATGCCCTTCCTGATGTCGGTCGACGGCGCCAAGATGCGGACCTTCGTCGAGCCCTCGGCCGAACTCGAGATCGAGGCTTTCCTCGAGCATGAAGGTTCGGGCTTTGCCGTCACCAAGGCGAAGATCACCTCTGGCGGCAAGAAGGTCTGCGATGCCCAGCTGAAACTGAGAACGATGCCGTTCGATCAGGTTCCGCTCGGCGATATCGTGCGCAAGCGGGCTGGAGAAGTGGGTCTGATGGCGGCGCTTTCGGCGGCAGCCGGTTCGGAGAAGTAAGATGAGCAAATCTGCAAACGACGTTGTCATTACCGGCGTCGGTATCGTCACCAGCCAGGGCGTCGGCGTCGAGCCGCATCTGGCGCTGCTTACCGCCGGCACGTCGCCGGCCGTGCGCGTCGAGACCGAAAAGTTCAGCCCCTATCCGGTGCACCCGCTGCCGGAGATCGACTGGTCGCAGCAGATCGCCAAGCGTGGCGACCAGCGGCAGATGGAAAACTGGCAGCGTCTCGGCGTTTTTTCCGCGGGCCTGGCGCTCGATGACGCCGGTCTCAAGGACAATCTCGAAGCCTGCGGCAGCATGGACATGATCGTCGCTGCCGGCGGCGGCGAGCGTGACATCAACGTCGATTCGCTGATCGTCGACGAGGCGCTGAAGCGCAACGACCGCGAACAGCTCCTCAATGAAAAGCTGACGACCGAACTGCGCCCGACGCTGTTCCTGGCCCAGCTTTCGAACCTGCTCGCCGGCAACATCTCGATCGTGCACAAGGTCACCGGTTCGTCGCGCACCTTCATGGGCGAGGAAGCGGCCGGCATCTCGGCGATCGAAACCGCCTTTGCCCGGATCAAGGCCGGCCAGTCGACGCATACGCTCGTCGGCGGCGCGTTTTCGGCCGAGCGCCTGGACATCATGCTGATGATCGAGGCGATCCAGGGCCAGGCGACCGGTGACTGGCACCCGATCTGGTCGCGCAGCCGCGACAACGGCGGCGGCATGATCCCCGGGTCGGTCGGAGCCTTCCTGGTGCTGGAATCACGCGAGTACGCCGAAGCCCGTGGCGCCCGTATCTATGCGACGATCGACGCGATCGGCAGCGACCGCGGCAGCCGCGCTGACGGCAAGCTCGAAGCCCGCCTTGCGGACCTTGCGAAACCGGCCGAAAAGCTCGACCCTGCAGGCACCGTGGTCTTTTCCGGCACGTCAGGCTTTCATGATCTCGTCGCCAGCGAAAAGGCGTTCCTGCAGGCCAATCTGGCCGGCGCGCCGGTGCGTGCCTATGGCGGCATCGTCGGGCACAGCATCGAGGCGCAGTTTCCGGCGGGCCTCGCGCTTGCTGCACTCACGCTCGGCCACGGCGCCAAGGTACCGGCCTTCGACGGCAGCTTCGAAAAGCCGATGACGGCGGCTGCCCGGTCGGCGGTCGTGACCACCGTCGGTCATTCACGCGGCGAAGGCGTCGCGGTCCTTTCGGCCGAATAAGAGGAACGATTGATGAGCAACGCTTACAAGGATCATCTCGGTCGTCCGATCGTCGCCGTCACTGGCATGGGCGTCATCACCTCGCTCGGCCAGGGGCTCGAGGACAACTGGTCGGCGCTGACCGGCGGCGTCTCCGGCATCCGCAAGATCACCCGTTTCCCGACGGAGGGTCTCAACACCCGCATCTCCGGCATGGTCGATTTCATCGAGGTGCCGGCGGCCAACTCCGTCGAGCGCTCCTACGCCATGGCGCGCGAGACGACGCTGGAAGCGCTGGCGCAGGCGGGGCTTTCCGGCGACTTCAACGGTCCGCTGTTTCTGGCCGCCCCGCCGATCGAGCCTGAATGGAGCGCGCGCTTCGAGCTTGCCGACCGCTCGCCGCCTTCCGAACAGCCGGGCGATGCGTACAACCGTTTCCTCGCCGCGATGCGCCAGAAGGCCGATCCGGTGTTCCATGAGGCCGTGCTCTTCGGCTCGATCTCCGAGCGCCTTGCCGATCGCTTCGGCACGCGCGGCCTGCCGGTGACGCTCTCGACGGCCTGTGCCTCGGGCGCGACCGCGATCCAGCTCGGCGTCGAGGCGATCCGCCAGGGCCGCACCGATCGTGCGCTGACGGTAGCGACCGATGGTTCGGTCAGCGCCGAAGCACTCATCCGCTTTGCGCTGCTTTCCGCGCTCTCCACCCAGAACGATCCGCCGGAGAAGGCCTCCAAGCCCTTCACAAAGGATCGGGACGGCTTCGTCATCGCCGAAGGCGCTGCGACCCTGGTCCTGGAATCGCTTGAATCTGCCGTTGCCCGCGGCGCCCGTGTCTACGGCATCCTGAAGGGCTGCGGCGAGAAGGCCGATCTCTTCCACCGCACGCGCTCGTCGCCCGACGGCGGCCCGGCGATTGCGACGATCCGCGCGGCCCTTGCCGACGCCGGCATCGACGAAGGCGGCATCGGCTACATCAACGCGCACGGCACCTCGACGCCCGAGAACGACAAGATGGAATATCTGTCGATGTCTGCCGTCTTCGGTGAGCATCTGCCGTCGATCCCGGTCTCGTCGAACAAGTCGATGATCGGCCACACCCTGACGGCCGCCGGCGCGGTCGAGGCGGTGTTCTCGATTCTGACGATGCTGACGGGCACGCTGCCGCCGACGATCAACTACCAGAACCCCGATCCGGCGATCGTGCTCGACGTGGTGCCGAACGTGAAACGCAGCCAGCAGGTGTCTGCGGTGCTGTCGAACTCCTTCGGTTTCGGCGGCCAGAACGCCAGCCTGGTGATGACGGCCGAGCCGGCTTGAGCCGGACCTGGTGAAACGAAATACCCCCCTCTGGCCTGCCGGCCATCTCCCCCAACAAGGGGGAGATCGACGCGCGGCCGGCCGATCGCTCCAATAACAAGGCCCGATTTCGGTGCTTTTCGTGAAGGGCAAAGGGGTGCCACATCCAATCTCCCCCCTTGTGGAGGAGATGCCCGGCAGGGCAGAGGGGGCTAACGCGCCGCTCTCTGTAGAATGGCGACATGCCCACAAGACGTGTATATGCCGCCTGTCGATCTGAACATTTAAAGGAAGAACCATGCGCGCCCTGCAACTGCTCGATGACCGCAAGCTCGAAATCACCGACATTCCGGAACCGGAAGCACCCGGCCCGGGCGAGGTGACGTTGCGCGTCAAGGCGGTTGCGCTCAACCATATCGACGTCTGGGGCTGGCGCGGCATGGCATTCGCCAAGCGCAAGATGCCGCTCGTCATCGGCGCCGAGGCAGCAGGCGTCGTCGACAGCATCGGTCCCGGTGTTTCAAGCGTGCTTCCGGGCCAGCTCGTCTCGATCTACGGCGCGCGCACCTGCGGCCTCTGCCGTCCGTGCAAGGAAGGCCGCGACAACCTCTGCGAACATGTCGGCGGCGTTCACGGCTTCCACCTCGACGGCTTCGCGCAGGAAAAGATCAACCTGCCGGCGCGCCTGCTGGTACCGGCACCTCCGGGCGTCGACGCGGTCGCTGCAGCCCTTGCTCCGGTCACCTTCGGTACCGTCGAGCACATGCTGTTCGACAACGCCAAGCTTGAGCCCGGCGAAACCATCCTCGTGCATGCTGGCGGTTCCGGCATCGGCTCGGCGGCGATCCAGCTTGCCAAGAAGATCGGCTGCACCGTGATCACCACCGTCGGCTCCGACGACAAGATCGAGAAGGCCAAGGCGCTCGGCGCCGATCACGTCATCAACTACCGCACCGACCGCTTCGAGGGCGTGGTGCGCAAGCTTACCAAGAAGAAGGGCGTCGACGTCGTGTTCGAACACGTCGGCAAGGACACCTGGGCGGGCTCGATGCTCTGCATGAAGCGCGGCGGCCGCTTGGTCACCTGCGGCTCGACCTCGGGCGTGTCCACCGACATGAACCTGATGATGCTGTTCCAGCAGCAGCTGAAGCTGCTCGGCTCCTTCGGCTGCCGCATGGAAAACATGGCGAACGCCATGCAGAAGATGGCGCGCGGCCTCGTACATCCGGTCATCGACACCGAAATCGGCCTCGACGAGATCGACCGCGCGCTGGAGCGCATGGAATCGCGCCAGATCTTCGGCAAGATCATCCTGAAGATGGATTGATCGACGTGCGCATGCTGATCACACGGCTGGTGCTGGCGGCGGATCGTTTCCGCCAGTGGCTGATTGCGCAGTTCGTGTTTCTGCTTCTGACGATCCTGAAGATGTTTCCCGCTGACGGCGCGATCAACTTCATGGATCGCGCCCTGCGGTTCATCGGCCCGAAGACCAGCCGTCAGAAGCTGACGCTGACGAACCTGCGCAATGCATTCCCGGAAAAGAGCGAAGCGGAGATCGAGCAGATCGCGCTCGAAAGTTGGGGCAACATGGGCCGCATGGCGGCCGAATACGTGTTCCTCGACCGTCTCTTCGATTTCGACCCGGAGCGCACGACGCCCGGGCGCATCGAAGTCTCGGGCATTCCCTTGTTCCTCGAGCTTCGCGACAATCCGCGCCCCTTCATCGTCTTTACCGCGCATAGCGGCAATTTCGAAATGCTGCCGGTCGCCGGCTCAGCCTTCGGGCTCGACGTGACGGTGCTGTTCCGGCCGCCGAACAACCCATACGTGGCCGAGAAGGTCTTCAACTTCCGCGCAGAACGCATGGGCAAGCTCGTGCCGTCGCATGCGGGCTCGTCCTTTGCGCTCGCCCGCCAGCTGGAGCGCGGCCAGGGCGTCGGGGTTCTCGTCGACCAGAAATTCCGCAAGGGTCTAAAGACCAAGTTCTTCGGCCAGGATGTGCAGACCAACCCGCTGCTCGCCAAGCTCGTCCGCCAGTTCAACTGCGAGGTCTATCCGGCCCGCTGCATCCGCTTGCCGGGTGGCCGTTTCCGCCTGGAGATCGAACCGGCGATCGCCATCCCACGCAAGGCCGACGGCAGCGTCGACGTGACCGCTACGGCGCAGGTTCTGAACGACAAGGTGGAAAGCTGGGTGAGGGAGTATCCCGGCCAATGGCTCTGGTATCACGACCGCTGGCACATCAAGCGCTACCTGAAAGACTGATTCTCCTTCGCCCGCGACCCCAGCCAGATTGCGTCTTGCGCAAGCAGGCTTGATCTTCCTGCAAGCCCGGCACCCCGTGTGCCGGGCTTTGCGTTTTGCCAAGTACGCGGGGGCATCGGCGCCGATCTTCCCTCGAAAACGTGCGTAAACGTTAAGTTTTTCTTTCTGCTGTTGAACGCTATCGCAATGAGTGTAAACTTATGCCTGTCGCGTGAGAAAATGCCTGCAAGCGCTTTGGATGACCCGAGCAGTGCGGTTTTACGCGGAAGTGGTGGGGGAAACGTCAAGAACCAGATCAGTGTCCTGAGCATCTACGCCTGTTTTGTAAGTGCATCGAAGCGGTTTTGCCGTGGGGGAATTGGGGTTTCGAATTGAACGAACTGATTGAGCTGTTCTGGTTCAAATATTCGCAGCTGCAGTATGCCGTTCGTACGGCAGACGAGCATTTGATCAGCATTCTGGATCGCGAATTGGATCCGATCTTGAGATCCGTCTACGACGAGAAGGCGGTGAGCGTCGAAGATGCCCGGCTTCAGTTTCAGTTCCTGATCGACATTCTGCGCGTCGAAGCCGACGACATTTCCTGCGTGCTGCGCCATTCGCAGTTGCTGCAATCGCTGATCAATCGCTACTTCGCGGCGACCGGTGCGGAGAACCTCGCCGACCTGCAACTGGAGCGCCTGCCGGCGCAGCCGAACAAGGGCAGGGCGGACGAAGGATTGCTCAACGAGGCGATCCTCGACAGCTTCCCGGACCGGCTTGCGGTGATCACGCCCGACTACCGCTATCTTTACACCAATCCGCGCAATGCCGAGCATCTGGAAAGCCGCCCGATGGACCTGATCGGCCGGCATATCGTCGAGTTCATCGGCATCCAGCGGTTCGAGCTCCGGGTGAAATCCTATCTCGACCGGTGTTTCGCCGGCGAAGTGGTGGACTACACCTTCGCCAAGACGGTCGACGCGCGCACGGTCGTCGTGCGCTGCCGGCTGACGCCGTGCATGTCGAGCACCGGCAAGCTCATCGGCGCTATTCTAGTGATCCAGGAACATGCCGACCGCCGCCGCGCGATCGCGGCCTGAGGCGCCGGTTCCGGCGGTATCAATCGAAAATGCATGAGGGGAGCGCGGCCGGGTAACGGCCGCCTTGCATGTCCACCTGCCGCGAAGGCCGGTTCACCCGACCGGCGCGGTGATGCTGCGCAGACATTCCTGCTCGAAGCCGACGTGCCGCCTGAGGCTCGTGAAGAAGCCGCGCAGCATGTAGCCGGCGGTCTCGGCATTGACCGTCTGGTCGGCAGCGCCGAGGCGCTCCAGCATTTCGGTCAGCTCCTCGGCGAAGCACTCGTCCTCGCAATGTTCGTATTTCAGCCGCTCCAGCGTCGCGCCGAGCGTCGGATCGCCGCGGTAGGTGCGTTCGATCCAGGAGAAGACGAGGTTTTCTTCGCCCGAGTGCATCTCGCGGATCAGCGGCTCCAGCACCTTTGCGGCATAGAGGCATTTCTGCCGGTCGATTTCCGCAGGCAGGCTGTCGGCGATTTCCTCCAGGCAATTGCAGAGCGCAAGCTGCTCCTCGTGGGCGCGGGCAAGCCAGGCAAACGGCTCGGCCACGGACTCCCGCCGGGGGGCCGGGTCCAGCCGGCTGCGGATTCGTCCGTCTTCAAAAGTCTTTTTCATCGGCTTCAGACGCCAGCTCCCACGGCGCTCCCTATTGTTTGCCGAGGATGATCCAAACGAGGTGACAAAGCCTTGATCTGAATCAAGGCCGGGCTGCCCCGATTCTGACACTTTCGGGCAAGCTGCGGTGACACCCCTCGTTTCGGGGTGTTGTCGCGTGCGTTCGGATAAAGTTGGGGACCCAACCATGAAATACACATTCGAGATGATCCTGCTCGGGGTCGGTGCATTCCTGGCGCTTGTCGGCGCCGGGTTTGCCCAGGACCGGCACTTCGAAGCCCATATGTGGGTGCTGTTCTTCACGCTTCTTGCCGGCACCATCCTCCTGATGCGCCGCATCGAGTTCAGCCCGGCTTCCGCGGGCAGGGCGTCACCGCCGCCACCCCAGTCGGAGTATTTTGACGAGGTGGTCAAGTACGGCGTGATCGCCACCGTCTTTTGGGGCGTCGTCGGCTTTCTCGTCGGTGTCGTGGTTGCACTCCAGCTTGCCTTCCCGGACCTCAACATCGAGCCCTGGTTCAACTTCGGCCGCATGCGGCCGTTGCACACCTCGGCGGTCATCTTCGCCTTCGGCGGCAACGCGCTGATCGCAACGTCCTTCTACATCGTCCAGCGCACCAGCCGTGCCCGCCTCTTCGGCGGCAATCTCGGCTGGTTCGTGTTCTGGGGCTACCAGCTCTTCATCATCATGGCCGCCACCGGCTATCTGCTGGGCATCACCCAGTCGAAGGAATACGCGGAGCCGGAATGGTATGTGGACCTGTGGCTGACGATCGTCTGGGTCGCCTATCTCGCCGTCTTTCTCGGCACGCTGCTGACGCGCAAGGAGCCGCATATCTATGTGGCCAACTGGTTCTACCTCGCCTTCATCGTCACGATCGCGATGCTGCACATCGTCAACAACCTGGCGGTTCCGGTCTCCTTCCTCGGCTCCAAGAGCTACTCGGCCTTTGCCGGGGTGCAGGATGCGCTGACGCAATGGTGGTACGGGCATAATGCCGTCGGCTTCTTCCTGACGGCCGGCTTCCTCGGCATGATGTATTACTTCATTCCGAAGCAGGCCAATCGCCCTGTTTACTCCTACCGCCTGTCGATCATCCACTTCTGGTCGCTGATCTTCATGTACATCTGGGCGGGTCCGCACCACCTCCACTACACCGCGCTGCCCGACTGGGCGCAGACGCTCGGCATGGTGTTCTCGGTCATGCTCTGGATGCCCTCCTGGGGCGGCATGATCAACGGCCTGATGACGCTTTCGGGCGCCTGGGACAAGATCCGTACCGACCCGATCATCCGCATGATGGTCATGGCCGTTGCCTTCTACGGCATGGCGACCTTCGAAGGTCCGATGATGTCGATCAAGACGGTCAACTCGCTCAGCCACTACACCGACTGGACCATCGGCCACGTGCATTCCGGCGCGCTCGGCTGGAACGGCCTCATCACCTTCGGCGCGATCTACTATCTCGTTCCGAAGCTGTGGAACCGCGAGCGCCTCTACAGCGTGCGCATGGTCAACTGGCACTTCTGGCTCGCCACCCTCGGCATCGTCGTCTACGCGGCGGTCATGTGGGTTGCCGGCATCCAGCAGGGCCTGATGTGGCGCGAGTACGACGACCAGGGCTTCCTCGTCTATTCCTTCGCGGAATCGGTCGCGGCCATGGTTCCCTACTACGTGCTGCGTGCCCTTGGCGGCGCACTCTTCCTCGCCGGAGCTCTGCTCATGGCCTTCAACGTAACCATGACCATCCTCGGCCGCGTGCGCGATGAAGCCCCGATCTTCGGTGCGACGCCCGCGCTCAAGGCTGCGGAATAGGAGGGCATAGAGAATGTCCATTCTCGACAAACACGCGACGCTCGAACGCAACGCGACCCTGCTGCTCGTCGGCTCGCTGCTCGTCGTCTCTGTCGGCGGCATCGTGGAAATCGCGCCGCTCTTCTACCTCGAAAACACCATCGAGAAGGTGGAGGGCATGCGTCCCTATTCGCCGCTGGAGCTTGCCGGCCGCGACATCTATGTGCGTGAAGGCTGCTATGTCTGTCACAGCCAGATGATCCGCCCGTTCCGCGACGAAGTGGAGCGCTACGGTCACTACTCGCTGGCGGCGGAATCCATGTACGACCATCCGTTCCAGTGGGGCTCCAAGCGCACTGGGCCGGACCTGGCGCGCGTCGGCGACCGCTACTCCAACGAGTGGCACGTGCAGCACATGATCGAGCCGCGCTCGGTGGTGCCGGAATCGGTGATGCCGAGCTACGCCTTCCTCAAGGCGACGCCGCTCGATGTGAACAACATCGCCGCGAACCTCAAGGCCAACAAGGCGGTCGGCGTGCCCTACACGGACGAGATGATCGACAACGCGCTTGCCGACATCAAGGCGCAGGCAGATCCGAACGCCGACACGTCCGGCGTCGAGGGCCGCTATCCGAAGGCCAAGCTCGGCGACTTCGACGGCGATCCGCAGAAGCTGACGGAGATGGACGCGCTCATCGCTTATCTGCAGATGCTCGGCACGCTGGTCGACTTCTCCACCTATGACGACACCACCGGCTATCGCTAAGGAGACCGCACCATGGAAACCTACACGGCCATGCGCCAGTTCGCCGATAGCTGGGCGCTCCTTGCCATGACGCTCTTTTTCCTGGGCGTCGTCGCCTTCATCTTCCGGCCCGGCGCCAAGAAGGCCGCCGATGATGCCGCAGCCATCCCCCTGAAGGAGGATTAATAGAATGGCGGACAAACACGTCGACGAAATCAGCGGCGTCGAGACCACCGGCCACGAATGGGACGGTATCCGCGAGCTTAACAATCCGATGCCGCGCTGGTGGGTCTATACCTTCTACGCGACCATCGTCTGGGCGGTCGGCTACATGATCGTCTATCCGGCCGTGCCGCTTCTGACCGACGCCACCAAGGGCGTGCTCGGCTATTCGAGCCGCGCCGAGGTGAGTGCGGAGCTTGCCAGCGCCAAGGCAGCGCAGGCCGGCAACATCGAGAAGATCGCGTCGAGCTCGCTCGCCGACATCATGGCCGATCCGCAGCTGCAGCACTTCGCCGTTTCCGGCGGTGCCTCGGCCTTCAAGGTCAACTGCGCCCAGTGCCACGGCTCGGGTGCGGCCGGTTCTGCCGGCTTCCCGAACCTGAACGACGACGACTGGCTCTGGGGTGGGAAGCCCGAAGAGATCTACCAGACGATCGCCCACGGCATCCGCTATAACGGCGACGACGACACCCGCGTCTCGGAAATGCCGTCCTTCGCGGAAATCCTGCAGCCGGAAGAGATCAAGCAGACGGCGGCCTATGTCGTCAGCCTCACCGGCACGCCGTCGGATGCCTCCATGGTAGAGCCGGGCAAGGCGCTGTTTGAGGCAAACTGCGCCTCCTGCCACGGTGCCGACGCCAAGGGCAACCGCGAGTTCGGCGCGCCCAACCTTGCCGATGCGCTGTGGCTCAACGGCTCGAGCGAACAGGCGATCGTCGCCCAGATGAAGGCGCCCAAGCACGGCGTCATGCCCGCCTGGCTACCACGCCTCGGCGACACCACCGTCAAGCAGCTCGCCATCTTCGTGCATTCGCTGGGTGGCGGCGAGTAAGAGGAACGAGGGGCTTGCGGACCTGCCACTCATCCGTAGGTGATGGTGGCGCCCCTCATTCGCCTGCTGGCCCTTCTCCCCGCCGGGCGGGGAGAAGGGCGTAAGCCGCGCTGGCCTCGCCAGGTTAAACGTAAGGTTGGCGATGGAGCCGCCCATCACGTTCTTGAGTGGGCTACCGCTCAGGCTTTTCAGGCTTGATGCCGGGCGGGTGCCCCAGCGTTTCTCTCCCCGCCAGGCGGGGAGAGATGTCCGGCAGGACAGTGAGGGGCAGCTCTCATCCATCCAGTCGAGAAGGCCGCGCCAAATGGCGCGGCCTTTTTCATCTGGAGCGTTTCGTCATTGAGGGAAGATGTCAATGAATTGGCCGACGTGTCCTCTCAAGATCTCGCCTTTTCGCCGACACGCCTTCGCAACGAAACCACGGCAAGCGTCGCCATGATCGCGATGGCGACGGCGCAAACGGCGGCGGCTGCGTTGAAGCCGGTCATGAAGGCGGCCTGGGCTTGCTCCAGCATGCCCGCCGGTAGCTCGGTCGCGACGGATACGGCGCCGGCGAGGCTGTCCGACAGCCTGTCGCCGATCTCGCCGGGGATCAGCGTCTGGCCGGCCATTTCGATGCGGTAGACGGCGGTGGTCAGGCTGCCGAGCGTGGCGATGCCGACGGCAAGGCCGAGTTCCTGCACCACTTCGGAGAGGGCCGAGGCCGTTCCGGCCTTTTCGGCGGGCGCTGCGCTGACGACGAGATCGGTGCCAAGCGCGGCAATGGTTCCAAGGCCGAGATAGACGAGCGCAAATGCGGCGGTTACCAGCCCGACCCCGTATGGCGTATGGCCGAGCTGGGCGAGCAGGAGGTAGCCGACCACGGAGAGCGCCAGCGCCGCTGCGATCACGGGGCCGGGGCCGAAGCGCCTGGCGATGAGCGGTGCGGTGATGCCGGCCAAAAGCATGGCGAGCGCCGAGGGGCCCATTCTCAGGCCCGCCGACAGCGGAGAAAGCCCGACGACAAGCTGCAGATACTGGGTGATGAGCAGCATCGTGCCGCCGACAGCCGTCAGGCCGATCAGGAGGATCAACAGCGCGGTGCGGAAGGCGCGGTCGGAGAAGAGCTCGAGGTCGATCAGCGGGCTTCGAAGCCGGCGTTGTCGCCGGATGAAGAGGAGCGTGGCGACGAGGCCGACGGTCAGGCCGAGGGTGGCGCCGAGCCCAAGGCCATCCTTGGCGATCTGCTTGATGCCGTAGACGATGGGCAGCAGCCCCGCCAGCGACAGCGCCACACTGGCCATGTCCAGGCGGTCCGATTGCGGGGCACGATATTCCGGCAGCAGAAACGGCGCGACGATGAGCAGCAGCCCGACGATCGGCAGTGCGACGAGGAAGGCAGCCCCCCACCAGTAACGTTCGAGCAGGATGCCGCCGACGATCGGCCCCGCGGCCATGCCGAGCGCGAACATGGTCGCCCAGACGCCGATCGCAAGCGCGCGCTGGTGCGGGTTCAGGAACATGTTGCTGATCAGCGCCAGGGTCGGCGGCATCAGCGTTGCGCCGGCAACGCCGAGTGCCGCGCGTGCACTGATCAGCATGGTGGCGCTGGTGGAATAGGCCGAAAGCACCGAGGCGACGCCGAAGGCGGCCGCGCCCAGCATCAGGAGCTTGCGGCGACCGATGCGATCGCCGAGCGTTCCCATCATGATCAGAAAGCCCGCGATCATGAAGCCGTAGGCGTCGACGATCCAGAGCGCCTGGGTGCTGGTGGGCTTCAGATCCGCCGCGAGCGCCGGCAAAGCGAGATGCAGCAGCGTCAGGTCGAGCCCGAGCAGGATGGTGGGGAGCGCGAGCAGGGCGAGCCCGGCCCATTCTCGCAGGCCCGCGCGCGTTTCACCCGGATCGGCATGGTCGGTGAGGTGGGATGGTCGGTCGCTGAGAATTGTCAAAAGTGGCCTCCGTCTTCGCTTGGGCTGGTTGCGGAGACCACATCTTCAGGGCACAGTCATCCTGTTACAATTTAAGTAGTTATCCTATTACTGAGAGCAATAGCGTGAACGAACGAAGTCTTGAGCGAAGCAAGAACGAGCTGTCGGAGTTTTTGACGAGACACAGGGCGAAGCTGACGCCGGCCGATGCCGGCCTTGCCTTCACCGGGCGGCGGCGCACCCCGGGCCTCAGGCGGGAGGAGGTGGCAGCGCTCGCCGGTGTCGGGCTCACCTGGTACACGTGGTTCGAGCAAGGGCGCGACATCAAAGTGTCGGAGGCGTTCCTGCTGAATGTGGCGCGAGCGCTGAAGCTCGACGACGCCGAATGCAGCCATCTGTTCCTGCTTGCCCACAAGCGGCCGCCACCGCCGGAGGCACATCATCGCGTCACCGTTTCGCCGCTGATCCAGACGTTGCTGGACGAGCTCACGGTCCGGCCGGCCCATGTGATCAACCTGCGCTGGGATGTCGTTGCCTGGAACGCTGCGGCAGACGCTCTGTTCGGCTTTAGCGCCCGGCAGCCGGAGCTTGGCAATATCCTGCAAATGGTGTTTGCCGATCCCGAGATACGGAGGCGCATGCCCGCCTGGCGCGAGGACGCGCCGAAGCTGCTTGCCCAGTTCCGATACGATTTTGCCGTGGCGCCGGATGATCCGTCGATGCTGGCCCTGGTCGAAAGCCTGAAGGACCTGTCGGCCGATTTCAGGCGCTGGTGGGCAGCGCCTGGCATTGACGAGGTCCGTCGCGGGATCGGGTCCCTGATCGATGCCGGGAGCGGGCGCCTGCGTTTCCGCCACGAGACGTTGGTTGTGGACGAGCACCGGCATCTGCGGATGGTGGTTTACTTCGCCGAACCGGCGCTTGCCTGACGGCGACGCCCGAAGCAGCAGGCGCCGGGCCTTCTTATTCGAGGGCTGCGGCGATGGTGGCGCCGACCACGACGCTCGATAGCGCCGTGCCGAGCAGCAGCGAGGTGTTGACCGGCTTTCTCACGACCGTGCCGAAGTTGAAAAGGTTCATCGGCAGGAGGTGAAAACCGCCGCTTTCCGGCTTGCTCGACGGCGCTTCCATGAAGCATTCGTCGTCGAACCAGATCCAGTCGTCGCGCCAGGTCCAGCAGCCGTGCTGGCGATAAATGTTTGCCACCTGCTCGGCGAAGCCCTTGTCGGCGGGCAGACGGATATAGTCTTGCGGCCTGCGGCTGAAATACTGCATGGCGAGCGGCATGGAGCGCTCGGTGCAATAGTTCGACATCCAGAGCTTGAAGCCGATCTCGTCGCGCAGCCGGTCCAGCACCCGGAAGACCTGGACGTGATCCTCATGGCCGTATTCGCCCCAGGGATTGTGGGTGAAGACGTTCATGTCGGGCTTCAGGAGCGGCAGCAGCGTGCGATAGAGCGTTTCGTAATTGTCCCGGTAAGCCTGGGCGATCGGCCGGGTGGAGTGGCGGAAGCTGCCGGGCATGATCTGCGACAGCGATTTCTTGACGATGCGCTTGGCTTCGCGGCGTGTGCCTTCGGTGCCGAACTCCATTCCGAAGGGACCGGGCTTCGGGTTCGTCCAGTCGGCGCAATCGAAGGAGCCGGTTTCTTCCATTTCCAGAAAGCGCACGTTGCCGCGGGGGTAGGCCTTGATCGCAGCGGCGCGTGCGTCGCCCATCTGCGGCTCCGACCAGATATCGCGGTAAAGGATGATCACCTCGTCGACTTTTCGGAGGATCGAGGTGAACCACAGCAACTCGTCATCGGGATGGGCGCCGATGATGACCGAGTTCTTCAGAAAATCATGCGTGTCGGCCATGCTCTTGCGCGCCCTCGTGTTCGTCGCGCGCAATTCTGACGTGTAGAGATTAAACCGGCGTAAAGCGGGAGCGCGTGTCCACAGGGAATCGGTGCGGTTGCAATGGACCGACTAGCTGCTGGTCAGCCAATGTGACGGCCTCACCAACATCTCCCTCATTTCTGTGCTCGTCACAGAAATCCGGTCGCGCCGCGTCGGCGGCGCGAGAAGGGCGGGTGCCGGCATTTTTATTTGGCATCTCTGCCCTGCAGACGCACGGCCGCTTGATCTCTGTGACGAGCACAGAGATGAGGGACGAGAGGGGAGCGGCCGTTCGCCAGTGTCTAAGGGTCGTTTCAGTGCCGCGCCTTCATGGGCCTGCTTACTGCGCAGACCAGACCGCCAGTTCGTAACCATCCGGGTCGGCGAAATGAAAGCGCCTTCCGCCAGGGAAGGTGAAGATCGGCTTGACGATCCTGCCTCCGGCCTTTTCGACGCGGGCGAGCATATCCTCGAGCTTGTCGGCATAGAGGATGATCAGCGGTCCGCCGCTGCCGACGGGGCCGGTGGTGGTAAAGCCGCCGGTCAGTCGGCCGTCCTGGAATTCGCAATATTCCGGGCCGTAGTCGGTGAAGGTCCAGCCGAAGGCGCTGCCGTAGAAGGCCTTGGTGGCGGCGATGTCGGAGACATTGAACTCGACATAGTCGATGCGGCTGTCGTTGCCCTTGTTACCCATTTTTCTACCTGTCTTCTCCGGATTCCATGATCGATTTCAAGGTGGCGAGATCCTTCGCCACCCAGCCGGCATCGCCGGCAAATTGTTCGGCGCTCATGCCCGGCTGCCGCAGCAGCGTGAACATCACCTCCGCGCCGTCGCCGTTCGGCACGACGCGCAGCGCATTGTGGACCTCTGTGCCGTCTTCCAGCGTGACGAGATGATCGGTGACGCCGAAGGCGTTGTCAGGCGCAAAGCGCACGCGGGCATTACCGAGCGGACCCGGCGCCAGCCAGTGATCACCCTCGCGGGTCAAGCCCGACGACAGGCCGGACGCCCAGCGCGGCATGTTCTCGGGCTTTGCCATGAAGGCATAGACGTCGCGCCAGTCGCGGTCGATGGTGGTGTGAACGATCTTTGCTTCAAGTGTTGACATGCTTTGTTCTCCTGCATGACGGAGTAGCACGGGTCGCCCGACCGGTCTTGAACGAAACGGCCAGTCAGGCCGCCCGCCGGTCACCGACGAGCTGGCGGCGGATTTCGGCGGGTGAGAGCGAGGTCAGCTGCCTGGCCTCGCGCGACAGATGCGCCTGGTGGGCATAGCCGGCATCGAGCGCAAGCAGGCCGAGCGTGGCGGAGGGGTCCCTTTGGCAAGCCCCGAGGAAGCGCTGCAGGCGCAGGATGCGGTCGAGCGTCTTGGCGCCGTAGCCGAAATGCTCGTGGCAGCGGCGCCTCAGCGTCCTTTCACTGGTGCCGGTGATGGTAGCGAGGGCGCGGATGGGGTTGTTGTCGGACGAGCCATGGCTCTGCCGCAGATGGGCGAGGGTGGCGGCGATATCGCCTGATGGCGGCGAGACGGCCGGCAGGCGCTCAAGCACCGCTTCCGTGAGCATCTCGGCGCGGTGGACCGCATCGGGCGCGTCCTCAATCCTGGTTTCGAGTTTGCGCGCGGCTGGACCCCAGAAGGCGTCGAGCGGAACGACCGCGCCGATGATCTGCGAAAGCGATGTGTGCAGGAAGGATGCCGCGATGCCCGGGCGGAAGCGCAGGCCGATGATGTCGGTGCCCGGCGCGAAGACGGGGAAAGCGGCCACCCGGTCAGGCCCGGCAACCGCCAGGCCGTGCCTGGACCAGAGGATATCGACACAGCCGTCGGGCACGACCGCGATGGGTGCGGCCGTCCCCTCCGGCAATTGGTGGCGCCAGAGGCATTCGACATGGCCGACGAGTGCGCCGGGCGCGGCATACTCTCGATAGATACCGCGCCGCTTGGCCAGTGTCGGCTCTGCCGGAGCCGGCTCCGTCTGTCTCAGCGGCCCGTGGGCGCCGTCCATGCCTTGTCCTCCACGCTTCGGACCGTGCCGGCCGCCTCTTGGCGCGACCAGATCTCGCCGTCGATCTGGCCCTGCAGCTCCGGATAGTCGGCCGCATGGAACACCGGGTCGAGACCCTGCCGGCGCTGGGCGAAATAGTCCTTCGTCAGTTTGGCAATGGTACCGGAGAGGAGCACGATGGCAATGAGGTTGATCGTTGCCATCAGCCCCATCGAGGCGTCTGCCGCGTCGAACACGGTGGTGATGCTTTCGGACGCGCCCCAGACGACCATGACGAGCACGGCGCAGCGCATGACCAGAACGCCGACGCGATTGGCGCCGCCGAGATAGGTGAGCGCATTCTCCGCATAGGAATAGTTGCCGATGATCGAGGTGAAGGCGAAGAAGAAGATCGCGACGGCGATGAAGTAGCTGCCGCCCCAGCCGATATGCACGTTCATGGCCGCTTGCGTCAGCTGCGTTCCGGTGACGCCGGAACCGGGTTCCAAGGTGCCCGACAGCAGGATCATGACCGAGGTCGCGGTGCAGATCAGGATCGTATCGATGAAGACGCCGAGCGACTGCACAAAGCCTTGCGATGCCGGGTGATGCGGCACGGGCGTGGCGACGGCCGCGATGTTCGGGGCCGAGCCCATCCCGGCTTCGTTGGAAAACAAGCCACGCTTGACGCCGTTCATCATCGCAGCCGTGACGCCGCCGGCGACACCGCCTGCCGCTTCCTGCAGGCCAAAGGCGCTGGAGATGATCGTCCACAGCACGCTCGGCACGATCGACGCGTTGACGACGAGCACGTAGATCGCGGTCAGGAGATAGGCGATCGCCATGAAGGGCACGACGATTTCGGCGACGCGGGCGATCTGGCGGATGCCGCCGAAGATGACGATGCCGGAGATGGTCGCAACCGCGATACCGACGGCGATCTTGGGCACACCGAACGCACCCTGGACGGCGTCCGCGATGGAATTGGCCTGCACGGCGTTGAAGACGAGGCCGAAGGAGAGGATCAGGCAGACGGAGAAGATCGTCGCCGCCCAGGGCGCGTTGAGGCCGCGGGCGATGTAGAAGGCGGGACCGCCGCGATATTGACCGTTTTCGTTGCGCACCTTGTAGAGCTGCGCCAGCGCGCTTTCCGCATAGGCCGTCGCCATGCCGACGAGCGCCACCATCCACATCCAGAAGGTGGCACCGGGACCACCGAGATAGAGCGCAACGGCAACGCCGGCGAGGTTGCCGGTGCCGACGCGCGAGGCGAGGCTGACGGTCAGCGCCTGGAACGGGCTGATACCGGCCGCATCCTTCGAGCCGCCGCTGCTTAAGACCCGGAACATCTCGCCGAAATGCACGATCTGTGGAAAGCCGAGCCGCAGGGTGAAGTAGATGCCGACGGCGAGCAGGCCGTAGATCAGCACGTAGCCCCAAAAGATCGTGTTCAGAAAGCCGATGATCGTGTCCATGCGGTTCCTCATTGGTATTGCAAGGTGTGGTGATGTGGCGAACCGCGGTGCGGATCGAATGGGAAAGGCCGTTTACTACTTTTGAGCCTGGCATCTCTTTCGAGCGCCTGGACCTTTCGCCGCATGCTGGCGCTTTAGCCCGCAAACTTGACACAGATCAACGTTTTCGGCCGCCAAATCAGGCAAAACGTGGTGCAATACATGACATATCCGGGGATTTCCCACAAATGAGCCCACAATCCGCCGCAAATCCAGCCTCCGTCGAACGTCACGAGGCCGAACCGGTCAATGCGGCGCATGTGCGCAAGCCGCTCTACGAAAAGCGCAAGAAGATCTTCCCGAAGCGTGCCGAAGGCAGCTTCCGCCGCTTCAAGTGGCTGGTGATGCTGGTGACCCTCGGCATCTACTACCTGACGCCCTGGATCCGCTGGGACCGTGGCGAGCATGCGCCGGACCAGGCTGTGCTCGTCGATATCGCCGCCCGGCGCTTCTATTTCTTCTTCATCGAGATCTGGCCGCAGGAGTTCTTCTTCGTCGCAGGCCTGCTCGTCATGGCCGGCTTCGGCCTGTTCCTGGTGACGTCTGCCGTCGGCCGCGCCTGGTGCGGCTATACCTGTCCGCAGACGGTATGGGTCGATCTCTTCCTGGTGGTCGAACGCTATATCGAAGGCGACCGCAATGCCCGCATGAAGCTCGATGCCGGTCCCTGGACGTTCGACAAGATCGTCAAGCGGGTGTCGAAGCACTCGATCTGGATCATGATCGGCATCGCCACGGGCGGCGCCTGGATCTTTTATTTCGCCGATGCGCCGACGCTTTTGAAAAGCTTCGTTTCGCTGGAAGCGCCCATGGTCGCCTACATGACCGTCGCGATTCTCACGGCGACGACCTATGTCTTCGGTGGACTGATGCGCGAGCAGGTCTGCACCTATATGTGCCCGTGGCCGCGCATCCAGGCGGCAATGCTCGACGAAAACTCGCTGGTCGTGACCTATAACGACTGGCGCGGCGAGCCGCGCTCGCGCCACCAGAAAAAGGCCGTCGCTGCCGGGGAGGCCGTCGGCGATTGCGTCGATTGCAACGCCTGCGTCGTCGTCTGTCCGATGGGCATCGACATTCGCGACGGCCAGCAACTCGAATGCATCACCTGCGCGCTCTGCATCGATGCCTGCGACGGTGTCATGGACAAGCTCGGCCGTGAACGCGGGCTGATTTCCTATGCGACGCTCAACGACTATGCCGCCAACATGGCGCTGGCCACCAATGGCGGTACGGCGGCGATCGATCCGGGTCGGGTGCGCAACGCCGACGGCGCATTTTCGGACAAGGTTCGCCACTTCAACTGGAAGATCGTCTTCCGGCCCCGTGTGCTCGTCTATCTCGGCGTCTGGACGCTGGTCGGTATCGGTCTGCTCTATGCGCTCCTGTCGCGCGACCGGCTGGAACTCAACGTGCTGCACGACCGCAACCCGCAGTTCGTCGTCGAATCCGATGGTTCGGTGCGCAACGGCTACATGGTCAAGCTCTTGAACATGATCCCCGAACAACGCACGATCACGCTCGCAATCGACGGGATGCCCTCTGCGACCATGCGCATCGCCGGCCAGGCGGCGGGCGACGGCCGGACCTTCGCCCTCGGCGTCGATCCGGACAAGGTGACGGCAGTCAAGGTGTTCGTGACGCTGCCAAAGGACAAGCTCGGCGAGGCGGACGACGGTTTCAGCCTGATCGTCGAGGATCCGTCGAGCCATGAGCGCGATGTCTACAAGGCCAACTTCAACAGCCCGGGAGCCGCAAAATGACGATAAACCAGGCAGGGGCAAAACAGGCAAAGGCACCGCGGCCCTTCACCGGCTGGCACATGCTCGGCGTCATGGTGCTGTTCTTCGGCACGATCATCACCGTCAATCTGATCATGGCCTGGAACGCCAGCCATAGCTGGAGCGGATTGGTGGTGCAAAACACCTATGTCGCGAGCCAGCAGTTCAACGGCAAGGTGAAGGAAGCGAAGGCCTTTGTCGCCGATGGCCTCGACGGCAAGCTCAGCGTCGAAAACGAGGCGCTGCGCTACACGTTGACGCGCCGGGGCAACCCGGAGATGACTGCCGACAAGGTGGTGGCTGTGCTGAAACGCCCGGTCGAGGAGCATGAGGACGTCACGGTCGAGATGGCGCATCAGGGCGAGGGCGTCTTCGTTGCCGCAACCGCGCTGAAGCGCGGCCAGTGGATCGCCGATATCACCGCAACCTCCGGCGAGACCGTCGTCTACCGCCAGGCCATCCGCTTCATGGTGCCGGGAGCTGCGAAATGAGCTGCTGTGCTCCCGGAACCGAAATGGCTCTGGAGGTCGACAGGGCCGGGCAGGGACTGCCGACAACGGAAGAGCTGTGGTTGATGAGCCGGTCGCTCGGCGGCGGCCTGCGCCAGACGGATTTGAGCGTGCCCGGCGTGCATTGCGGCGCCTGCATTACTACGCTCGAGGGCGCTTTGAAGACACGGCCGGAGGTTGACCGGGCGCGCGTGAACCTTTCGTCCCGGCGCGTGTCGATCATCTGGAAGGAAGAGGTAAATGGCGCCCGTACCGATCCGCGGGAACTGGCGCGGGCCATCCGTTCGCGCGGCTACGAGACCCATCTTTTCGCGCCGGGCGAGGAAGACGGCGATCAGACGCTGAAGAAGCTCGTGCGCGCCGTTGCCGTCTCGGGTTTTGCCTCGGCCAACATCATGCTGCTTTCGGTCTCGGTGTGGTCGGGGGCGGAGGCGGCGACCCGCGATCTCTTTCACTGGATCTCGGCGCTGATTGCCGCCCCGACGCTGATCTATGCCGGACGCTTCTTCTATGCGTCCGCCTGGAACGCGCTGAAGCACGGCCGTACCAACATGGACGTGCCGATTGCGCTGGCGATAACGCTCTCCTATTCGATCTCGCTCTACGAGACGATCACTCACGGCACCCATGCCTGGTTCGACGGCACGGTGATGCTGCTCTTCTTCCTGCTGATCGGCCGCACGCTCGACCACATGATGCGCGGGCGCGCCCGCTCGGCGATCAGCAGCCTGGCGAGGCTTTCGCCGCGCGGCGCCATGGTGGTGGATGCTGACGGCGGACGCGAGTATCGCCCTGTCGACGAGATCAAGCCAGGCGAGAAACTGGCGATCGCTGCCGGCGAGCGCATCCCCGTTGATGGCCGCATCCTCATGGGCACCAGCGATCTCGATCGCTCGATCGTCAATGGGGAGAGCGCGCCGGCGCCGGTCAAGGTCGGCGACGCCGTCGAGGCGGGTACGCTCAACCTCACCGGACCGCTGACGATCGAGGCGATGGCGGCGGCACGCGACTCGCTGCTTGCCGAGATCATGGGGCTGATGGAAGCCGCCGAAGGGGGCAGGGCGCGCTACCGCCGCATCGCCGACCGCGCGGCACAATATTATTCGCCGGCGGTGCATTTGCTGGCTCTGGTCAGCTTCATCGGCTGGATGTTCGTCAACGGCGATTTCCATCATGCGATGCTGGTCGCCGTCGCGGTGCTGATCATCACCTGCCCCTGCGCACTCGGGCTTGCGGTACCTGTCGTGCAGGTGATTGCCGCCGGACGGCTCTTCCAGAACGGCGTCATGGTCAAGGACGGCTCGGCGATGGAGCGGCTTGCCGAGATCGATACGGTGCTGCTCGACAAGACCGGAACACTCACGGTTGGCGAGCCGCGGCTCGTCAATGGCGGGGACATTCAGCCATCGATCCTCGCGACGGCGGCGGGGCTCGCCGTGCATTCGCGCCATCCGCTGGCGATGGCCATTCATGATGCGGCGGCGATCGCGCCCGTCGTCAATGGCGACATCCGCGAAATCCCCGGTGCCGGCATTGAAGCTCAGACGCAAGCCGGTCTCTACCGGCTTGGCAGCCGCGCCTTTGCCTGCGGCGATGCCGGCGAGGCGACCGGCCAGTCGGAAGTGATCCTGTCGCTCGATGGCCGCGAACTCGCCTGCTTCCGCTTCGAGGACCGGCTCAGGCCGTTCGCCCGCGAGAGCATCGAGGAACTTGGACGGCTCGGTCTTTCGACGGGCATTCTTTCGGGCGACCGGGCGCCGGTCGTCTCCGCCCTCGCCAAGCGGGCCGGCATCGAGCGCTTCAAGGCGGAACTGACGCCGCGCGGCAAGGTCGATGAATGTGCGGCCGCCGCTGAGGGCGGTCACCGGGTGCTGATGGTCGGCGACGGCATCAACGACGCGCCGGCGCTGCGCGCCGCGCACGTCTCGATGGCGCCGGCAACGGCCGCCGATGTTGGCCGCCAGGCGGCAGACTTCGTCTTCCTGCACCAGGGGCTGAACGCCGTGCCGATGGCGATCGATACGTCGCGCCGGGCCGGGCGGCTGATCCGCCAGAACTTTGCCCTGGCGATCGGCTACAACGTCATCGCCGTCCCGATCGCGATCCTCGGCTATGCCACGCCGCTGATCGCGGCCGTCGCCATGTCGACCTCGTCGGTGATCGTCGTTGCCAACGCCTTGCGCCTGCGCGCGGCGACCGGCAATGTCACGGAGGTCGCCGAACAGAAGGCACCTGTCACGCTGCGGCCGGTCGGGAGCGCCTCATGAACACGCTGATCTATCTCATTCCCATAGCGCTGTTTCTCGGTGGGATTGGCCTCGCCGCCTTCCTTTGGGCACTGAAGAGCGGCCAATACGAAGACCTCGAAGGCGCCTCCTGGCGGGTGCTCGACGATGGCGATGGCAAGCCTGAAAAGAAGTGATTTCGTCAGTAATCACTTGTCCTTAATCGATTTGAATGCCAAAACAACCTCCGCCGTCGCTTCTCGCGCCTGGGCCTTCGACAGAGCCCCGCGCGAGGGGGCGAAGTTCAATTCGAAGGGCCGGCACAGACGCGTTTATCCCGATCGCGCCCGGCACTTCTGTCCAATGGAGGCAATCACGTGTCACAGGCGGAAATCGGCCTAATCGGTCTCGGCGTCATGGGCTCGAACCTGGCGCTCAACATCGCTGAAAAAGGCAACAAGATCGCGGTGTTCAACCGCACCGTCGAAGCGACGCACAAATTCTACGCGGAGGCCGGCGACCTCCAGGGCCAGATCGTGCCCTGCGACACCATTGAAGAGTTTGTCGCCGCCATCCGCCCGCCGCGCCCGATCATCATCATGATCAAGGCCGGTGAGCCGGTCGACCAGCAGATGGAAATCCTGAAGCCGTATCTCGCCAAGGGCGACATCATGATCGATGCCGGCAACGCCAACTTCCGCGACACGATGCGCCGCTTCGAGGCGCTGAAGGATTCGGGTCTTACCTTCATCGGCATGGGTGTTTCCGGCGGTGAGGAAGGTGCGCGCCACGGTCCGTCGATCATGGTCGGCGGCAAGGAAGAGTCCTGGAAGCGCGTCGAGACCGTGCTGACCTCGATCGCCGCCAAGTATGACAACGTGCCTTGCGTCGCCTGGCTCGGCGAAAACGGCGCCGGCCACTTCGTCAAGACCATCCACAACGGCATCGAATATGCCGACATGCAGATGATCGCCGAAATCTACGGCATCCTGCGCGACGGCTTGAAGATGTCGGCGAGCGAGATTGGCGAAGTCTTCGGCACCTGGAACAAGGGCCGCCTCAACTCCTACCTGATCGAGATCACCGAGAAGGTGCTGAAGGCTGCCGATCCTTTGACCGGCAAGCCGATCGTCGACCTGATCCTCGACAAGGCTGGCCAGAAGGGCACCGGCAAGTGGTCGGTGATCGAGGCGCAGAACATGGGCGTGCCGGCAACCGGCATCGAGGCGGCGGTTGCAGCCCGCAGCATCTCCTCGATGAAGGACGAGCGCGAAGCGGCCGAAAAGATCCTTGGCCTTCCCCAAGTCGGCGAGTTCAAGGTCGCCGACAAGGCAGCCTTCATCAAGGATCTCGAAAGCGCGCTGCTTGCCGCCAAGATCGGCGCCTATGCGCAAGGCTTTGCCGTGATGTCGGCGGCGTCCAAGGAGTTCAACTGGAACCTGCCGATGCCGACGATCGCCAAGATCTGGCGCGCCGGCTGCATCATCCGTTCGCAGTTCCTGGACGAGATCACCACCGCCTTCACCAAGGCGCCTGACGCCGCCAACCTGATCGTGACGCCGGCCTTTGCCGCCATGGTGAAGGACACCGACGGGGCACTGCGCCGCGTCGTCTCGGCCGCAGTACTCGGCGGTCTGCCGGTTCCGGCACTCGCTTCCGCACTCGGCTACTTCGACAGCTACCGCCGCGGCCGCGGCACGGCCAATGTCATCCAGGCGCAGCGCGACTTCTTCGGCGCCCATGGCTTTGACCGCGTCGACGGTGCCGACAGCCATCATGGCCCGTGGGGCAGCGGCCTCAACGCCTGACCGTTCGGGTAATCAGATCAATGCGGGGCGGCCTTCGGGTCGCCCCGTTTTCGTTTGGGCCTCGTTTTGCGTGGACGGGGTGCTAGCCTGTCATCGAGACGGGTACAGATCGTTCTGTGGTTCCCCCGCCGCCTGACGCGGTGGGATTGGAACAGGACTTGATCGGCAGGACGGTGAAAAGCGAGGCAATCATCAGCACAACGATGATCAGCACCAGCCTGTCGGTGAAGGCGGCGCGAAAGATTTGCAGCACGTAGTGTTTCGTCTTCATCGTGCCCACGCGCTTTCATCGCCATCTCATGCTGGATGGCTTGGCTGCACCGTGGACGTCATGCGTCCGTTCATGGGAATGTACGTCAGACGGAAAGCGGCCGAAAGGGCCGATTGTTGCGGGCTGAGGCTTGTGCACCGCGTGACGCCAGTTGTCCTAAAGACCCCTGGCGGGCGCGGCTAGCGCCGAGAAGCGTGGCGGTCGTCGCGGATTCGGCTGCGTTCGCCAGGGCGCTGCGAACCCCGCATCGTTTCGCGCTCATCCGCTCGACGCGGGAATGGCGTAACCGTGTTTGCCGGTGACGAGCTGCGGCGCCGTTGCCGCAGCCTACCCAGCCTCATTGGCGGATCGACAAAGATCACCAGCAGAAAGCCGATGGCCATAAGCAGATAGGCCGGGACACCGGTCGTTGCGCTGCCGACGAAGGCGCAAAGCATGGCGAACGCAAGATAGATGCCGATGGTCAAGGGATTGGACAGGAAGGCCCACGCGCGGTCAGTCAGCCTGTCTTTCCATGCAATTCTCGATGTCATGCCGAACATCACCTGTCTGAAGTGATTGGCAGCTTTTTTGTTTGCTGCGATGGCGCCCCAGCCCGTGCAATATGTGACCGGTGCATGGCGCGGCAATGACACTCAGACCTTTGGCAGCAAGAGTCGGACCAAAGTCCCATCGATTTCACGGCGCGATAAGTTAGGATCGGTGGGCGTTGCCACGGCAGCGCCACAAGAACCTAGTTTTTTCAGTACCGATTTAGAGCAGGGTCGCGTTATGCGTTTGGGTTCTGCTTGCAGGTCCTCGGTCCCGCCGAGGAAGGCGGTGACTGCGAAATGCTGGGCGCCGGCGCGCGACGCCCAGCTTGCTTTGCTTCAGCTGCGAAGACCCGGCGCTTCCTGGCCGGTCCGCTCGACATATTCCGTGTAACCGCCGCCATACTGATGGATGCCCTCGGGCGTCAGCTCCAGCACACGGTTGGAAAGGGCTGCGAGGAAGTGGCGGTCGTGCGAAACGAACAGCATCGTGCCTTCGTAGTCCGCGAGCGCCTTGATCAGCATTTCCTTGGTGTCGAGGTCGAGGTGGTTGGTCGGTTCGTCGAGAACAAGCAAATTCGGCGGGTCGAACAGCATGATCGCCATCACCAGGCGCGCCTTCTCGCCGCCGGAAAGCACCCGGCACTTCTTCTCGACATCGTCCCCGGAAAAGCCGAAGCAGCCGGCAAGCGCGCGCAGCGGCGCCTGGCCCGCCTGCGGGAAGGTGTCTTCGAGCTGCTGCAGCACCGTGCGGTCGCCATCGAGCACGTCCATGGCGTGCTGGGCGAAGTAGCCCATCTTGACGCTGGCGCCGAGCGCGACATTGCCTTCGTCCGGCTCGGTGGAACCGGCGACGAGCTTCAGAAGCGTCGACTTGCCGGCACCATTGATGCCCATGATGCACCAGCGCTCGCGGCGGCGCACCATGAAGTCGAGACCTTCATAGATGCTGCGGCTGCCGTATTTCTTGTGCACGCCTTTGATGTTGATGACGTCTTCGCCGGAACGCGGCGCCGGGCGGAATTCGAAGGCGACGGTCTGGCGGCGCTTCGGCGGCTCGACCCGGTCGATCTTTTCGAGCTTCTTTACCCGGCTCTGCACCTGGGAGGCGTGCGAGGCGCGCGCCTTGAAGCGCTCGATGAACTTGATTTCCTTGGCGAGCATCGCCTGCTGGCGCTCGAACTGCGCCTGCTGCTGCTTCTCGTTCTGAGCGCGCTGCTGCTCGTAGAAGCCGTAGTCGCCCGAGTAGGCATTGAGCTGACCGCCGTCGATCTCGATGATCTTGGTGATGATGCGGTTCATGAACTCGCGGTCGTGCGAGGTCATCATCAGCGCGCCGTCATAGTTCTTGAGGAAGTCTTCGAGCCAGATCAGGCTTTCGAGATCCAGGTGGTTGCTCGGTTCGTCGAGCAGCATCACGTCCGGCCGCATCAGGAGAATGCGGGCAAGCGCCACGCGCATCTTCCAGCCGCCCGAGAGCTTGCCGACGTCACCGTCCATCATTTCCTGGGAAAAGCTCAGGCCCGCCAGCACTTCGCGGGCGCGGCCTTCCAGCGCGTAGCCGTCAAGCTCTTCATAGCGTGCCTGCACCTCGCCGTAGCGCTCGATGATCGCGTCCATCTCGTCGAGGCGATCCGGATCGACCATGGCGGCTTCGAGCTCGCGCAGCTCGGCGGCGACTTCGCTCACCGGTCCGGCGCCGTTCATCACTTCGGAAACAGCGCTGTTGCCGGACATCTCGCCGACGTCCTGGTTGAAGTAGCCGATGGTGACGCCCTTATCGACGGCGACCTGGCCTTCGTCCGGTATTTCCTCGCCGGTGATCATGCGAAAGAGCGAGGACTTGCCGGCGCCGTTCGGGCCGACGAGGCCGACCTTTTCACCGCGGTTAAGCGCGGCGGAGGCTTCGATGAAAAGGATGCGGTGGCTGAGCTGCTTGCTGATGTTTTCGATACGGATCATGTCTGCGGTAGCCTGAAGGGAGGAGCGGGGCGCAGTCGCGCCCAATTGTTGCCCCGGCCTGTCGCAGGTTTCTGCGTCACAAGCAAGACTTGAGGGCTGTTTTCAGCCGTTCCTAGGCGCGCAAGCCACGCGTGATCGGCGGCTGGAACTCGGGCTGGCTGAGGCTCTGCAGCGTTTCTGGCGGCTGGCCGTCGATGTGGCCGATGACTGCCTTGGCCAGTTCCCGACCGGCCACGCGGATGTCCTCGTACATGGTCATGACTTCCGGGCGCAGCCAGCGCAGGAAGTCGCTCGGTGACTTCGAGACCATGTCGCAGTCTTCGCCGAGCTTCTTCTTGGCCATTTCCAGGCCGGCAATCAAAGCGATCGCACCGGAGCCGCTGCCCGAAACGATGCCGTCGGGCGCGTCCGCCGAGCGCATCAGGGGCTCGAAGGCGTCGCGGATCTCGACCAGCGAATGGTCAATGTTGGTCTGGTGGAAGCCGACTGCATCCGCCTGGAAATCGCGAAGCCCACGCTCGAAACCGGCGCGCATGTGTGAATAGAAGGTGAGGTGCGGCGGCGGCTCGAGCAGCACCAGCTTCCGCCGGCCGCGCGCCACCAGTTTGCGTACCGCCTCGTAGGCGAAACGCTCGTTGTCGAAGTCGTGATAGGGGTGAACGATCCCCATTTCGGTGCGGCCGTGCGTGACGAAGGGCAGTCCGCGTTCGGTGAGCAGCGCCACGCGCGGATCGTGCGGCTCGGTGCGCGAAATGATCACGCCGTCTGCGGCACCCGTGTCGAGGATATAGCGGATCGGCGCCAGCGCGTCCTTGACGGCGCTATAGGGGGTGACGACCAGGTGGTAGGGCGTGCCGGCAAGGATCTCGGTGATGCCGACGACCATCGGGCTGGTGATGCCCATGATCTCTTCTTCCAGCGTCAATACGAGACTGATGACATTGGTCTTGCCGGTTCTCAGGCGCACGCCGGCGCGGTTCGGCTGGTAGCCGATCTGTTTGGCGACGAGCCGCACACGCTCCTTGGTTTCCGCACCGATATCGGGCGCATCCTTCAACGCCCGCGAAACCGTAGTGATGCCGAGCCCGGTCATGAAGGCGATCGTCTTCAGTGTCGGACGGGCTCCATCCGGCAGTCTCTGCGGCCTGTTTTTCGTCTTGTTGTCCATTGCCGTCACCCGCCCACTCTCTTGCCGCCCGCCGCCAGATTGCCCATCCGGCAGCGAAACGCGTCGGTTCAGTTCCATCCGCCGCGCCGTCGCCCTGTCACGTCATCGCGTTATATACGAAAAGTCGGTGGCGGCTATGCTGCTTTGGATGGATCAAATTGCTTCAAATCTGTAACGATACAGTTGCGATGTCGAGCGTTTTCGTTGCTGCGCTGCGAAAGATGGAGCGGACTGGTTGAATCGGAAGTTTTGGCGCATGTTTTTTGCGCTTGCGAGATGGCGCCTCCGATGCCGGTGCGCCATTGTTGCGGAAAATATATGTATTTCAGCGCGATGAAAGGGATTCCTGCTGGCCGCGTGGGTGCCGCCATTGCGCACAAAGCGCTTTGGAACGCGGCTGCCGTATGCACGCAATGGGTGTTTTTTAAGATTCTGTTTAAATCGATTGTGGTGGGTGTTGCGTCCTGTAATCGATTGCACTAAGTTTTTTACGGTAACGTTACAGTGAGGGAGGAGACTCATGAATTTACGTTCTTTCGCCGCCGTGCTTTCAGCCGCCGTGGCCCTGCCGCTCAGCGCAGCCAACGCTGTCGATCTTGAAGTGACCCATTGGTGGACCTCGGGCGGCGAAGCTGCCGCGGTCGCGGAACTCGCCAAGGCCTTCGATGCGACGGGCAATCACTGGGTCGACGGCGCGATCGCCGGTTCTGGCGGCACCGCCCGTCCGATCATGATCAGCCGCATCACCGGTGGCGACCCGATGGGCGCCACGCAGTTCAACCATGGTCGCCAGGCCGAGGAACTGGTTCAGGCCGGGCTGATGCGTGATCTCACCGATGTCGCAACCCGCGAGAAGTGGAAGGACATCATCAAGCCGGTGAGCCTGCTCGATTCCTGCACGATCGACGGCAAGATCTATTGCGCCCCGGTCAACATCCACTCCTGGCAGTGGCTGTGGCTGTCGAATGCGGCCTTCAAGACGGCCGGCGTCGAGGTTCCGAAGAACTGGGATGAATTCGTAGCCGCGGCGCCCGCGCTCGAAAAGGCAGGCATCGTGCCGCTCGCCGTCGGCGGTCAGCCGTGGCAGGCAGCCGGCGCCTTCGACGTGCTGATGGTGGCGATCGCCGGCAAGGACACCTTCCAGAAGGTGTTCGGCGACAAGGACGAGGAAGTGGCCGCAGGCCCCGAGATCGCCAAGGTCTTCAAGGCTGCCGACGATGCCCGCCGCATGTCGAAGGGCTCCAACGTCCAGGACTGGAACCAGGCGACCAATATGGTCATCACCGGCAAGGCCGGCGGCCAGATCATGGGCGACTGGGCGCAGGGTGAATTCGCGCTTGCCGGCCAGAAGGCCGGAACCGACTACACCTGCCTGCCGGGCCTCGGCGTCAACGAGATCATCTCGACCGGTGGCGACGCCTTCTACTTCCCGCTTCTGAAGGACGAGGAAAAGTCGAAGGCGCAGGAAGCGCTGGCCTCGACGCTGCTCGATCCGAAGACGCAGGTCGCCTTCAACCTCAAGAAGGGTTCGCTGCCGGTGCGCGGCGACGTCGATCTGGCGGCTGCCAACGACTGCATGAAGAAGGGGCTGGACATTCTTGCCAAGGGCAACGTGATCCAGGGTACCGACCAGCTGCTTTCGGCCGACAGCCAGAAGCAGAAGGAAGACCTGTTCTCCGAATTCTTCGCCAACCCGTCGATCACGCCGGAAGACGCGCAGAAGCGCTTCGCCGACATCATCGCGAACGCGGAATAACCGCAACTGCCTTGGCCGGCCTCTTTGAAAACGAGGCCGGTCAAAGCCTCCCATTCGGCAGGATGTGCCGGTCGTCCGCGCGTGATGCGTTTGCGGGCCCCATGGGAGTGGTTGTCGCCCTGATGTGGCAGAGCGCTGCGCGCTGAGTGCGCGGGGCTGCCCATCGTCCGAAACCCAATGCAGTTCCGGAGGAACGAAACATGGCGGGTTACACACAAGGTTCGGGCCGACCGAACCAGTGGCTGCGGAACCTGAACGCGAAGATTGCCTCCGTCCCGATGATTCTGACGGCCGTGGTGATCTTCCTCGGCGGCACGATCTGGACGGTCGTCTATTCCTTCACCAATTCCAAGCTGTTGCCGCGGCTCTCATTCGTCGGCCTCGATCAGTACGAGCGCCTCTGGGCGGCGCCGCGCTGGCTGATTTCGGTGCAGAATCTGGCAATCTACGGCATCTTCTCGCTGATCTTCAGCCTGCTGATCGGCTTCGTGCTGGCCGCATTGATGGACCAGAAGATCCGCTTCGAAAATACCTTCCGCACCATCATGCTCTATCCCTTCGCCCTGTCCTTCATCGTGACGGGCTTGGTCTGGCAATGGCTGCTCAATCCGGAATTCGGCATCCAGTCGGTGGTGCGCTCGCTCGGCTGGGAAAGCTTCACCTTCGACCCGCTCTATAATGCCGACATCGTTATCTACGGCATCCTGATCGCAGCCCTCTGGCAGGGCACCGGGCTCGTCATGTGCCTGATGCTCGCAGGTCTTCGCGGCATCGACGAGGACATCTGGAAGGCCGCGCGCGTCGACGGCATACCCATGTGGAAGACCTACATCTTCGTCGTCATTCCGATGATGCGCGGCGTCTTCATCACCACGCTGGTGATCATCGCCAGCGGCATCGTCAAGGTTTACGACCTGGTGGTGGCGCAGACGAGCGGCGGTCCCGGCATCGCGTCGGAAGTGCCTGCAAAATATGTCTACGACTACATGTTCCAGGCGCAGAACCTCGGTCAGGGCTTTGCCGCCTCGACGATGATGCTCATCACCGTCGCCATCATCATCGTGCCTTGGGCCTATCTGGAATTCGGGGGAGGGCGCAAGCGTGTCTGATATCGTTGCTTTCAATTCGGTGACTGAAGAGGCCGCACTGCAGGCGCAGACAAACCGGGTCGTCGCCGGCCCCCGCGGCGCCAAGCCCCGCCGGGCGTTGTCTGGCCGCAACATCATGATCTACGGCACGCTGATTGTCGTGGCGCTGTACTACCTGCTGCCGCTCTACGTGATGGTCATGACTTCGCTCAAGGGCATGCCGGAAATCCGGCTCGGCAACATCTTTGCCCCGCCGGTTGAAATCACCTTCGAGCCTTGGGCAAAGGCCTGGGCGAGCGCCTGCACGGGGCTCAACTGCGACGGCCTTTCGCGCGGCTTTTGGAACTCGGTGCGCATCACCGTTCCTTCGACGATCGTCTCGATCGCGATCGCCTCGGTCAACGGTTATGCGCTCGCCAACTGGCGCTTCAAGGGGGCGGAGCTGTTCTTCACCATCCTGATCGTCGGCGCCTTCATTCCCTATCAGGTGATGATCTATCCGATCGTCATCGTACTGCGGGAAATGGGCATCTACGGCACGCTCACCGGCCTCATCCTCGTGCACACCATCTTCGGCATGCCGATCCTGACGCTGCTCTTCCGCAACTATTTCGCCGGCCTGCCGGAGGAACTGTTCAAGGCCGCGCGCGTCGATGGCGCCGGCTTCTGGACGATCTATTTCAAGATCATGCTGCCGATGTCACTGCCGATCTTCGTCGTGGCGATGATCCTGCAGGTCACCGGCATCTGGAACGACTTCCTGTTCGGCGTCGTGTTCACCCGGCCGGAATACTACCCGATGACGGTTCAGCTCAACAACATCGTCAATTCGGTCCAGGGCGTGAAGGAATACAACGTCAACATGGCGGCGACGATCCTGACCGGGGCGGTTCCGCTCTTCGTCTACTTCGTCTCCGGACGGCTTTTTGTCCGCGGCATCGCCGCCGGCGCAGTGAAAGGGTAACAACATGCAAAACGTCAGCGTATCGGTCAAAGACCTGTCGTTGAGCTTCGGTGCCGTCACTGTGCTCGACACGCTCAACCTCGACATCAAGGACGGCGAGTTCCTGGTGCTGCTCGGCTCGTCCGGCTGCGGCAAATCGACCTTGCTGAACTGCATCGCCGGGCTGCTCGATGTCAGCGACGGGCAGATCTTCATCAAGAACAAGAACGTCACCTGGGAGGAGCCCAAGGACCGCGGCATCGGCATGGTGTTCCAGTCCTACGCGCTCTATCCGCAGATGTCGGTGGAGAAGAACCTCTCCTTCGGCCTGCAGGTCGCCAAGGTGCCGAAGGAAGAGATCGACAAGCGCGTCAGCCGCGCCGCCGAGATCCTGCAGATCCAGCCGCTCTTGAAGCGCAAGCCTTCGGAACTCTCGGGCGGCCAGCGCCAGCGTGTGGCGATCGGCCGGGCGCTGGTGCGCGATGTCGACGTGTTCCTGTTCGACGAGCCGCTCTCCAACCTCGACGCCAAGCTGCGCTCGGAACTGCGCGTCGAGATCAAGCGGCTGCACCAGTCGCTGAAGAACACGATGATCTACGTCACCCATGACCAGATCGAGGCCTTGACGCTTGCCGACCGCATCGCGGTCATGAAGAGCGGCGTGATCCAGCAGCTTGCCGATCCGATGACGATCTACAACGCGCCGGAAAACCTGTTCGTCGCCGGCTTCATCGGCTCGCCGTCGATGAACTTCTTTCGCGGCGAACTGCAGCTGCGCGACCAGCGCGCCTACGTCCACGCCAACGGCGTCGATTTCGACGTGTCGGCCTATCCGTCGCGCGCGCCCTTCGTGCATGGCCAGAAGGTGGTGCTGGGCTTGAGGCCCGAGCATGTGCGCGTCGACGAAGCGGCAAGTGGCGCGCCGGCCTCGCACCGGGCGGTCGTCGATATCGAGGAGCCGATGGGCGCCGACAATCTGCTGTGGCTGAAGCTTGCCGGACAGTCGATGTCGGTTCGTATCGCCGGCCAGCGGCGCTACGCGCCGGGCACGGCGGTCACGCTTTCCTTCGACATGGGCGTCGCCTCGATCTTCGATGCGACAAGCGAGAACCGACTCTGAAATAAGGGGATGCGGGGCGGCCACCGCTGCCCGGCACCTCCCAGCAATGACTGTGCCGGCGTGGCCGGTCGATCTATGGAACCATGCGCATGCTCTCTGAGGATTTCACCCGCACCGCCATTCGTCTCGATCTCGCAGGGGATTGGCAACTTTCTTCCGTCGACAATAGCCATGCGCTGGCAATGGAGTTGCCGGGCGATGTGCATTCGGCGCTGCTGAAGGCCGGCGTGATCGACGACCCGTATGTGGGGCGCAACGAGAACGACGTGCAGTGGGTGGCGCACAAGGACTGGGTGATCGAGCGCACGGTCACGGTCGGTGCCGACGACATTGCCGGCTACTGGTATCTCGACCTTGAATACCTCGACACGGTTGCCTCGGTGTTCGTCAATGACAAGCTGGTGCTTGAAGCGGAGAATTGCTTCCGCCGCTATCGCCCGGATGTCTCGAAGACGCTGGTTGCAGGCGAGAACCGCATCCGCATCGTGTTGCATTCCTCGATTGCCGAAGGCGCGCGGCGGCAGGCGGAGCAGCCCTTCTACGTGCCCTATCACCCTGGCAATTCACCGATCGCCAACGGCAATATGCTGCGCAAACCCCAGTGCCATTTCGGCTGGGACTGGAACCTCGCGATCGCGCCGCTCGGCGTCTACGGAGAGATCGCCCTTTGCCGGCTGGAGATCGCCCGCATCGAGCATGTGACGAGCAAGCAGGTCTGGCTGGAGGATGGCAGCGTCGATCTGGTGGTGACGCTGACGCTCTTTGCCGATGGGCCGGGCATTGTGCCGGTGCACTTCTCGCTCGATGAGGACCGCGAACGGCTCGATTGCGCCGTCGGCAAGGGCGAGACCCGCATCACCCATGTCTTCACCATGAGCGAGCCCAAGCGCTGGTGGCCGGCTGGAAGCGGCGAGCAGCATCTGTCGCGGCTGACCGTCGAGGTGCCGCAGGAGCAGGTGACGCGTCAGATCGGTTTCCGCACCGTCGAGCTTCTGACCGACAAGGACGAGGCCGGCAGCCGCTTCGCCTTCCGCGTCAACGGCCGCGAGATCTTCTGCAAGGGCGCCAACTGGATCCCGGCCGATGCGCTGGCGTCGCGGGTGACGCGCGAAGGCGTCGAAGACCTTTTGACCTCGGCTGTCGATGCCAACATGAACATGATCCGCGTCTGGGGCGGCGGCTTCTACGAGCCGGACTGGTTCTACGATCTGTGCGACCGACTGGGCCTCATGGTCTGGCAGGACTTCATGTTCGCCTGCAACCTCTATCCTTCGACGCCGGATTTCCTGGAGAATGTCGCAGCCGAGGTGGACTACCAGGCCAAGCGCCTGTCGTCGCATCCGTCGATCGCGGTCTGGTGTGGCGACAACGAGCTCGTCGGCGCGCTCACCTGGTTCGATGAGCCGCGCAAGGATCGCGACCGTTATCTCGTCTCCTATGACCGGCTGAACCGCACCATCGAGGTGGCGCTGAAGGCGGCGCTGCCCGAAGCGATCTGGTGGCCGTCGAGCCCGGCGTCGGGATATCTCGACTTCGGCGACGCCTGGCATGCCGATGGTTCCGGCGACATGCACTACTGGTCGGTCTGGCACGAAAACAAGTCCTTCGACAATTACCGCACCGTGCGGCCGCGCTTCTGCTCGGAGTTCGGCTTCCAGTCCTATACGTCGATGCCGGTCATCCGGCAGTTTTCGGCCGAGAAGGACCTCAATATCGCGTCGCCCGTGATCGAGAGCCACCAGAAGAATGTCGGCGGCAACGAGCGCATCGCCGGCACGATGTTCCGCTACTTCCGCTTCCCCAAGGATTTTCCGGCCTTCGTCTATCTCAGCCAGGTGCAGCAGGGGCTGGCGATCCGCACGGCCGTCGACTACTGGCGCTCGCTGAAGCCCCATTGCATGGGCACGCTCTACTGGCAGCTCAACGACACCTGGCCAGTCGCCTCCTGGTCGAGCCTCGACTATGGCGGCAGCTGGAAGGCGATGCACTACATGGTCCGTCGCTTCTTCCAGCCGGTCTCGGTCGCAGCGATCCCATCGGCAGATGGAAAGGAAATCGCCTTCTCGATGGTCAACGATACGGCAGAGCCGGTGACCGTCGAGCTGCAGACCTTCCTGGTTTCGCTCGATGGCCAGCGCACGCCGCTCGCGGCGGTCGCCGGTACCTGCAGCCCGGACCGGGCGGCAACGCTGGCGACGATCGCGGCTTTCGACATTCCGGAAGGCGACCTGCTGTTCTGGTCGTTCGAGGCATCGAACGGCATGCGCGGTGAGGGGCACCACGTCAACGGCACCTACAAGGCGCTCGACCTCAAGCCGTCCGGCCTGACACTCGATGTCGCGCCCGCAGGCGAAGGCGCCTTCGACGTCACGGTCAAGGCGAGCGGCTTGGCGCTGCATGTGATGATCGAGGCGGATGTGGCCGGGCGCTATTCCGACAACGCCTTCGACCTCTTGGCCGGCGAGACGAAGGTCATCCGTTTTACCCCGAAGGTGCCGTTTGACGCAGGTGAGCTGCCGCGCTTTTCCGCCTTCGATCTCGAATCCTGCCAGGGAAAGGGTTGACCGCCATGAAACGCAGCCACGTCAACGACATCATCGCCGAGAGCGATGCCTTCATGAAGAGCTTCGGCTTCACCCTGCCACCCTTTGCCTACTGGTCGCCGGAGCAACTGAAGGCGCGCGTCGCTTCCGACAGTCCGACGATCTTTGATGCCCGGCTCGGCTGGGACATTACCGACTATGGCAAGGGCCGCTTCGAGGAGTTCGGGCTGGTGCTCTTCACGCTGCGCAACGGCAATGCCGCCAATCTGAAGACCGGGCAGGGCATGGTTTACGCCGAGAAGCTGATGATCACCGCCAAGGACCAGGTCAACCCGCTGCACCGTCACGCGGTCAAGACCGAGGACATCATCAACCGTGGCGGCGGTTCGCTGGTGCTGCAGATGTACAATTCCAAACCGGACGGCTCGGTTGACGAGGAGAGCGACGTCGTTGTCGCGACCGATGCACGGCTGCGCACGCTGAAAGCTGGCGACCTGCTGAAGCTCAAGGCCGGTGAAAGCGTCACGCTTCTCCCTGGCAACTGGCACGCCTTCTGGGCCGAGGGCGCCGACGTGCTGATGGGCGAAGTATCGACCGTCAACGACGATCTCACCGACAACTATTTCCGCGAGCCGGTCGGTCGCTTCTCGGCGATCGAGGAGGACGCAGGCCCCGCCCACCTCTTGGTGTCGGACTACGATACCTGGCTCAGGTGATACCGAGACCCCAACAACCCCAAGATCCCACTATCCCAAGACCCCCAGGACGAAATCGAGGAGGATTTCATGAAGGACGTCAGTTTCCAGCTTTATAGCGCTCGCAATTTCCCGCCTTTCGCCAATGTGCTGAAAGCACTCGGCGACGCCGGCTACAGCCAGGTCGAAGGTTACGGCGCGCTTTACGCAGCGCTCAGCGACGCCGAGATCGCCAGCTTCAAGGAAGGTCTCGACGACAATGGCCTCGCCATGCCGACCGCGCACTTTGGCCTGGACATGCTCGAAAGCGATCCGGCCCGCGTGCTCGAAATCGCCAAGGCGCTCGGCATCAAGGCGATCTATTGCCCCTACCTGATGCCCGACCAGCGCCCGACCGATGCCGCCGGCTGGCGCGCCTTCGGCGAGCGGCTGCAGAAGGCCGGCAAGCCCTATCGTGATGCCGGGCTGATCTTCGGCTGGCACAACCACGACTTCGAGTTCGCGGCCCTTCCGGATGGCAGTATTCCGCAGGACCTGATCTTTGCGGGCGGACCGGATCTCTCCTGGGAGGCCGATATCGCCTGGATCATCCGCGGCGGCGCCGATCCGATCGCCTGGATCAAGAAGTATGGCGACCGCATCACCGCCGTGCATGTGAAGGACATCGCGCCGACAGGCGAGAAGAAGGACGAGGACGGCTGGGCCGATGTCGGCGAGGGCACGGTCGACTGGAAAGGCCTGTTTGCGGCACTTTCCGGCACGAAGGCCCGCTACTTCATCGCCGAGCACGACAACCCGAGTGATTTCAAGCGCTTCGCCAAGCGTTCGCTCGCCTCCATCCAATCCTATTGAGAAGCAGGTTTATCCATGACCAAGGAACTTGGCGTCGGCATCATCGGATGCGGCAACATCTCCACCACCTACTTCAAGCTTGCCCCGCTTTTCCGGGGCATCAAGGTTGTCGCCTGCGCCGACATCAACCCGGCGGCAGCCGAGGCGCGGGCGGCCGAATACGGCGTTAAAGCTGAGAGCATCGAGGCGCTGCTCGCCAATCCCGATGTCGACATCGTCGTCAACCTGACCATTCCGGACGCGCACTATCCGGTCTCCAAGGCAATCCTCGAAGCCGGCAAACACGTCTATTCGGAAAAGCCGCTGGTGCTCTCCCTGGAGCAGGGCGAGGAGTTGAGGGCGATCGCCAAGGCGAAGGGCCTTTCCGTCGGCTGCGCGCCGGACACCTTCCTCGGCGGCGCGCATCAGCTTGCCCGTAGCTATGTTGACGCGGGCAAGATCGGCCGGGTGACCTCGGGCACCTGCCACGTCATGAACCCGGGCATGGAGATGTGGCATCCGAACCCGGACTTCTTCTTCCTGCCCGGCGGCGGCCCGATCCTCGATCTCGGTCCCTACTACATCGCCAACCTGATCAACCTGATCGGTCCGGTGAAGCGCGTGGCGGCGCTCGCCACCATGGCCAACCCGACCCGCACGATCACCAGCGAACCGCGCAAGGGCGAGGTGATCCCGGTCAGGACGCCCACCAACATCCACGCGCTGCTCGAATTTGAGAACGGCGCGACGATCACGCTGTCGGCCAGCTGGGATGTCTGGTCGCACCGCCATGCCAACATGGAGCTTTACGGCACCGAAGGCTCGCTCTACGTGCCCGACCCGAACTTCTTCGGCGGCACGGTGGAAGCAAGCGGCCGCGACAAGAAAATCGAGCCGCTGGAGCCCTGGGATCATCCTTTCGGTGTTGCCAACCAGGAGCATCCGCAGGGGCCGATGGCGAATTACCGCACCGCCGGCCTTGCCGACATGGCGCTCGCCATCCTCGAAGGCCGCGATGCCCGCTGCTCGCTCGACCGCGCGCTGCACGGCGTCGACGTCATGGTGTCGATCCTGAAATCTGGCGAGGAGGGACGTTTCGTCGAACTCTCCACCACCTGCACCCAGCCGGCCGCCCTCGGCATCGAGGAAGCTCGGGCACTCTTGCGCGAGACCGAAGAAGAAATGTCGGGAAATCGCGTCGCTGCCGCTTCATAGCGACACCGGAGAGGTTTAGACCTTTGTGAACTGAGGTTTCCGTAGCGGCCAACCGCTACGGAAACCGTTTCATTTTTGAGGGTGGCGGACGAGTTCGCCATCCGGAGATCGATCGCGGAGGATTGTGCGATGACCTGGCTACCGGCGGAAAACCGCTACGACACCATGAAATATAACCGTCTCGGCCGTTCCGGCCTGAAGCTGCCGGCGATCTCGCTGGGGCTTTGGCACAATTTCGGTGGCGACACACCGCATGACCGCAAGGTCGACATGTGCCGCACGGCGTTCGATCTGGGCATCACCCATTTCGACCTCGCCAACAATTACGGCCCGCCTCCGGGCTCGGCCGAGACTGCCTTCGGCGAAATCATGCGCACGGACTTCGCGCACTTGCGCGACGAACTGATCATCTCGTCCAAGGCTGGCTACGACATGTGGGCCGGCCCTTACGGCGAATGGGGCAGCCGCAAATACATGATCGCATCCTGCGACCAGAGCCTGAAGCGCATGGGCCTCGACTATGTCGACATCTTCTATTCGCACCGTTTCGACCCTGAGACGCCGCTCGAAGAAACCTGCGGTGCGCTCGACCATATCGTGCGTTCGGGCCGGGCGCTCTATGTGGGGATTTCCTCCTACAACTCGCAGCGCACCCGCGAAGCCGCCGCGATCCTTAAGGATCTCGGCACGCCTTGCCTCATCCACCAGCCGAGCTACTCCATGCTCAACCGCTGGATCGAGGACGATGGGCTGATCCATACGCTCGAAGATCTCGGCATCGGCTCGATCGTTTTCTCGCCGCTCGCCCAGGGCATGCTGACGACGAAGTATCTTGGCGGCATCCCGTCTGATAGCCGCGCGGCGCAGAACCACTTCCTGAAGAAGGACTTCATCCGCCCCGAGATCATCGACAACATCCGCAAGCTGAACGGTATCGCCGAAAAGCGCGGCCAGACGCTGGCGCAGATGGCGCTTGCCTGGGTGCTGCGCAACGGCCGGATCACCTCGGCACTGATCGGCGCCAGCCGCTCCGAGCAGATCGTCGATTGCGTCAAGGCGCTCGAAAACGACACGTTCACGGCCGACGAACTGGCCGAGATCGATCTCTATGCGCGCGAGGCGGACATCAACCTCTGGGCCAAGTCGGCCGAGCTCTGATTTCGACCGAAAATATTGATTTGCCTGCATTTTAGGCAAAGGACATCGCTTTCCGGCGTATTAGACAAAAGTCGAATAAACGCCGGAAAGCGGCTTCTGGACATGGTCCGGTGTTTCTGTAAGGTGCGACAATGCCTGCCGGTTGCGCTGCTGATCTCAGTCGCTTTCGGCGGGTAACGAGGAGGAGAGCCACCGTTTGTCCGGGAAGGGGCAGGGTGGATTGATGGGTAGAGGCGCGCTGCGCCCGCCCTTTGGCGAGAACTAGGGGAGGAACCATGGATCGCCGTTCATTCATTAAAAACGCAAGCCTCGGCGGCTTGGCGGCCGCAGGTGCAGCCGCGCTTGCGACACCGGCCATCGCGCAGGCAAACCCGAAGGTGAACTGGCGCCTGGCGTCGTCGTTCCCGAAGTCGCTCGACACGATCTATGGCGGCGGCGAAGTGCTGTCGAAATACGTCTCGGAGGCAACCGACGGTGCTTTCCAGATCCAGGTCTTCGCTGCCGGCGAAATCGTTCCAGGCCTGCAGGCCGCTGACGCGGCTGCTGCCGGTACGGTCGAAGCCTGCCACACGGTCGCATACTATTACTGGGGCAAGGACCCAACCTGGGCGCTCGGTGCAGCCGTTCCCTTCGCGCTCAACGCGCGCGGGATGAACGCCTGGCACTACCATGGCGGCGGTATCGACCTCTTCAACGAGTTCCTCGGCACGCAAGGCCTCGTCGGCTTCCCGGGCGGCAACACCGGTGTGCAGATGGGCGGCTGGTTTCGCAAGGAAATCAAGACGGTTGCCGACATGCAGGGCCTGAAGATGCGCATCGGTGGTTTCGCCGGCAAGGTCGTCGAGAAGCTCGGCGTCGTGCCGCAGCAGATCGCCGGCGGCGACATCTACCCGGCGCTGGAAAAGGGCACCATCGACGCTGCCGAATGGGTCGGCCCCTATGACGACGAGAAGCTTGGCTTCTACAAGGTTGCGCCCTACTACTACTATCCCGGCTGGTGGGAAGGTGGTCCGACGGTCCACGCCATGTTCAACAAGGCGGCCTTCGAAGGCTTGCCGAAGAACTACCAGTCGCTGCTGCGCACCGCCTGCCACGCCACTGACGCGAACATGCTGCAGAAGTACGATTACCTGAACCCCTCGGCGATCAAGCGCCTGGTGGCTTCGGGTGCCAAGCTCAGCCCGTTCAGCGCCGAAATCCTGTCAGCCTGCTTCGACAAGGCCAACGAGGTCTACGCGGAGATGGAAGCCTCGAACCCGACCTTCAAGAAGATCTGGGACTCGATCAAGGCTTTCCGCGGCGAGTACTACCTCAACGCCCAGATCGCCGAATACAATTACGACACCTTCATGATGATCCAGCAGCGCGGCGGCAAGCTCTAAGCTTTTCCCTCATTGCCGATTGAAACGAGCCGTTCGCGATATCCGTTGCGGGCGGCTTTTTCGTTGCCGCGCGCACGGCGTATTGCTGCGCGCCGTACTGAACGCATTTCGTGGTAGGGTTGCTGCCTCAACAGGACGGAGGAAGAACTATGCCAAGCGAAGGCCAATCGGTCGTGCTCGGTCCCGACGAGGGCCGCCGCTACGACATGGGCGCCATCCAGGCCGTCTTCAAAGCCGATGGCGCTGAAACCGCTGGTCGATTTTCGGTCTCGGAATGGTGGCTCGAGGCCAGGCACGAGGGACCGGGCGCCCACAAGCACGACGACAACGACGAGATCTTCTACGTGATCGAGGGCACGGCGAGCGTGCTCGTCGGCGACATCTGGCACCAGAAGCCGAAGGGCTCGCTGTTCGTCATCCCGCGCGGGACGATGCATGACTTCAAGAACGAGAGCGAAGCGCGCATCGGGCTGCTCAACGTTTATGTCGGCGGTCCATTCGAGGAGGCGATGCCGATGATCGTCGACTGGTACCGCGACAATCCGGCCAAGCGGCTGGATTGAACGAGTTCGGTCGTCGTCTCAGCGATTGTAGAAATGGAAAGGGCGGCTTATCGGCCGCCCTTTGCTTTTCTGTCTGCCAGCGGTCCTACTTGAACGACGGCGGCTGGCTGAGGTCGTTTGAGGGGGCCGGCTGTGGCTGGGCACCCGGGCTGCCAAACGACGGAGGCTGGCTGAGGTCGTTCGACGGAGCGGTCTGCGGCTGGGCGCCACCCTGATCGGCCGGCTTTTGGTCGAGCGGGCTACCACCTGGAAGCTGCAGGCCGCCGGGCAGGCCGAGACCGCCACCGCCGGCGCCGAAGCCGGGCACCTCGATCTTGATGGTGTTCGGATCGACGCCCGTTCCGGTTCCCTTGTAGTGCATGACCATCTGCGGGAACATGATCGTCAGGCCCACCATCACGATCTGGATACCGACGAAGGGTACGGCACCCCAGTAGATCTGGCCGGTCGTAACGGGCTGGATCGACTTGCCGGTGATCTTGTCGAGATAGGGCACCTTGGCCGCGACCGAGCGCAGGTAAAAGAGCGCGAAGCCGAAGGGCGGGTGCATGAAGCTCGTCTGCATGTTGATGCCGAGGAGCACGCCGAACCAGATGAGGTCGATGCCAAGCTTGTCGGCAGCGGGCGCAAGCAGCGGCACGATGATGAAGGCGAGCTCGAAGAAATCGAGGAAGAACGCCAGGAAGAAGACGAGCAGGTTGACGGCAATCAGGAAACCGGTCTCGCCGCCCGGCATCGCCGTCAGCAGGTGCTCGACCCAGATATGGCCGTTGACGCCGTAGAAGGTGAGCGAGAAGACGCGCGCACCGATCAGGATGAACAGCACAAAGGCGGAAAGCCTTGTCGTTGCCGTCAGTGCGCCGCGCACGACGTCCAGATTGAGACGACCCTTGGCGGCCGCCATGATCAGCGCGCCGACTGCACCCATGGCGCCGCCTTCGGTCGGCGTTGCGATGCCGAGGAAGATGGTGCCGAGGACGAGGAAGATCAGCGCCAGCGGCGGGATCAGCACGATGATGACCTGCTGGGCAAGCCTCGACATCGCATTGATCTTCAGGCCGCGGTCGAGCAGGGCGACGATATAGATGAAGGCAACGCCCACTGTGCCGCCGAGGATGTCGGCGTTCTCGCCCTGGGTCGGGTAGAGATAGACGTGGGCGGCATAGGCAATGCCGGCTGCGACCGCGAGCGCGATGAACAGCGAGGTAACGCCGGAGCCCAGCGTGCGGGCTTCCAGCGGCAGGGCCGGCATGGAGTCACGCTTCAGGATCGTCATGATCAGGATGTAGACCATGTACAGTCCGGTCAGCACCAGGCCCGGGATCAGCGCGCCGGCATACATGTCGCCGACCGAACGGCCGAGCTGGTCGGCAAGAACGATGAGCACGAGTGACGGCGGGATGATCTGGGCGAGCGTGCCGGAAGCCGCGATGACGCCCGAGGCGACTTTCCGGTCATAGCCGTAGCGCAACATGATCGGCAGCGAGATCAGGCCCATGGCGATGACCGAGGCGGCAACGACGCCTGTCGTGGCTGCAAGCAGCGCGCCGACGAAGATGACCGCATAGGCAAGACCGCCGCGGATCGGGCCGAAGAGCTGGCCGATCGTGTCGAGCAGGTCTTCCGCCATGCCCGATTTCTCGAGCACAATCCCCATGAAGGTAAAGAAGGGGATGGCAAGCAATGTGTCGTTCGACATCACCCCCCAGAACCGGTCAGGCAGCGCGTTGAGCAGGGGCCAGGAGAGGTTGATCGAATCCGACAGCGGCGCAAGTTCGACGCCGATGATGAAGAACAGCAGGCCGTTGGCGGCGAGCGAGAAGGCGACCGGGTATCCCAAAAGCAGGAACACGATCAGTGACGCGAACATGATCGGCGCCAGGTTTTCAGCAATGAATTCGATCATGGACGGGTCTCCGGAGACACGACATCGTCAAGCGGCGCATGGGTCGGCACATAGGGTGTCGGGTCTTCCATGTTTCCGGTCATGATCGCGATTTTCTTGATGATCTCCGACACGCCCTGGAAGGCCAGCAGCAGGAAGCCGAAGAGCAGGATGGCCTTGGCCGGCCAGATGATCAGGCCGCCGGCGGATGATGAGACCTCGCCCGAGACGTAGGACATCTTCACATAGGGGAAGAGGTAATAGAGCACGAGCAGCACGAAGGGCATCAGGAAGAGGAGGTGCCCAAGAAGGTCGATCCAATGCTGCACGCGGCGCGAGAACTGACCGTAGACCACGTCGATGCGGATGTGCTCGTTCTGGCTCAGGGTATAGGCGGCCGCAAACATGAACGCGGCGCCGAATAGATACCATTGCGCCTCGAGCCAGGCATTCGACGACATGTTGAAGATCTTGCGGATCACTGCGTTGCCGGCGCTGACGAGAACAGCGGCCAGGATCAGCCATGAAACGCTCTTTCCGATAAATTCCGTGATCGTGTCTATAAGTCGGCTAAAGCCGAGCAAAGCTCTCATCGATTTCCTCCCCGCGATGGCTTTTATGGTTCTTGTGCCAAGCATAGCCAGAGTGCCGATTTCAAGCGCACGTTCAAGTCTGAGGTGCGATTTTCCCGTGTAGTTCGGCCGCCTCCGACTAAAGTAGAATAGGGTGATCCAGCGCTTTGCCCATTGTTTGTGCAATCCGGTTGCAGACGGCGAGGCACGGCGATCGTCAGCCGCCTTAAGGTGCACATCGCCAAGCGAATCGATGCGGAAAGCCGGGCACAGGCGATACGACGCGCGAATTACTGCAACGTTGCAGGCTTGAATTTGTATGATTTTTGAGGTCGGATGGCGCCGCCAAGGGAGGACGCCTGAACCATGACTGCCATGATCCGAAACCCCATTCTGCCGGGCTTCAACCCGGACCCTTCGATCTGCCGTGTCGGAGACGACTACTACATCGCGACCTCCACCTTCGAATGGTACCCGGGTGTGCAGATCCACCATTCGCGGGATCTGGTGAACTGGCGACTCGTCCGCCGGCCGCTGGAGCGGGCAAGCCAGCTCGACATGCGCGGCAACCCGGATAGCTGCGGCGTATGGGCGCCGTGTCTTTCCTATGACGATGGTCTGTTCTGGCTGGTGTACACCGACGTCAAGCGCTTCGACGGCAACTTCAAGGACGCGCACAACTACATCGTCACGGCTGAGGCGATCGAGGCGACCTGGTCGGATCCGGTCTACGTCAATTCCTCCGGCTTCGACCCGTCGCTCTTCCATGATGACGACGGCCGCAAGTGGTTCCTCAATATGCAGTGGAACCACCGCACCGAAAGCTTCGGCGGCTCGCCGAAACATCCGGCCTTTGACGGCATCCTGCTGCAGGAATGGGACGAACGGACACGCAGGCTCGTCGGCCCCGTGAAGAACATCTTTGCCGGCTCACCACTCGGCCTCGTCGAGGGGCCGCATCTGTTCAAGCGAAACGGCTGGTATTATCTGACGACGGCGGAAGGCGGAACCGGCTACGACCACGCCGTCACCATGGCCCGCTCACGCGCGATCTACGGCCCCTATGAGATGCATCCGGATATCTATCTGATCACGTCGAAGGACCACCCCGAAGCGCCGTTGCAGCGCGCGGGCCACGGCCAATATGTCGAGACGCCAGATGGGCAGGCCTATCATACGCATCTGACCGGCCGACCGCTGCCTCCCGGACGCCGCTGTACGCTCGGTCGCGAGACGGCCCTGCAAAAATGTGTCTGGCGCGATGATGGCTGGCTCTATCTCGAAAACGGCGGCCCGGTGCCGGAGGTGCTCGTGCCGGCGCCGGGACCGGCGGGGCAGGTGGCGACACCGGTGGTTACGGAAACGCATTTCGACGGCCAGGCATTGCCCGTCGAGTTCCAATGGCTGCGTACGCCGGAACCGGAGCGGATCTTCTCGCTCGAATGGCGGCCGGGCCACCTCAGGCTGTTCGGCAGAGAGAGCATCGGCAGCTGGTTCGAGCAGGCGCTGGTCGCGCGGCGGCAGGAGCATCATTCCTTCCGCGCCGAGACGACGGTCGATTTCACGGCCGTAACCTACCAACAGGTTGCAGGTGTGACGCATTACTACAATCGCCACAAGTTCCATGCGCTCGGCATCACCTGGCACGAAACGTTGGGCCGGGCGCTGACGATCCTCTCATGCCCCGGCGATTTTCCGCACGGCCGGCTGCAGTTCCCCGTCGGCAGCGGCATCGCCATTCCCGATGGTCCGATCGACCTTGCCATGGACGTTCGCGACAATGACCTGCAGCTCTTCTGGCGGGCGAACGCAGCGGTGGATTGGCAGCCGATCGGCCCGGTTCTCGATGCGGGCGTGGTCTCCGACGAGGGCGGCCGCGGCGAGCATGGATCCTTCACCGGGGCCTTCGCCGGCATGTTCGCCTTCGACACCTCAGGCGCGGGCAAGGCTGCCGATTTCGACCGCTTCCGCTACGTCAGCCTTGCGGCAAGTTGATCCGTAAACATTAGAATTATGGAATAAGTGATGGATATCATTACGCATTTGTAATGTAGAGTTTCATATTCGGTTCAGGAAGCGGGGTCTAATTTTCGGGTGCAGACAAAGAAAGGACACCCGAATGAAACGTCTCCTGATCGCGCTCGTCGCCAGCTCCGTTCTGATTACGCCGGTCGCAGCCCTTGCCCAGCCGGCAGGATCCTTCGAGGTGGCGCAGAACTATGATCGTTCGCGTCGACCCGTCGATCGCGATTACGATCGTCACATGGACCGCCGCGTGGATCGTCACGTCGACAAGCACGTCACGATCGAAAAGCGGGTGATCGTCAAGAAGAAGGAGCGCTGGGCGCGCGGCCATCGCCTGTCGCCGGCCGAGCGCCGCCACATGGCGCAGGTGCGCGACTACCGTTACTACAAGCTTCGCCAGCCGCCGCGCGGCCAGCAATGGGTACGGTCCGGCAACGACTTCCTGCTGATCAGCCTTGCCACCGGCGTCATTGTCGGCCTGGCGGCAGCACGCTGATAAGGCACTCTGGGTTCAGCGAAGGGGCGGCGTTTTCACGCCGCCCCTTCGCCTTTTCGGTAACCGGCGCATGGGTTTTGCCGGTCGCCAAAAAGCAGGAGTTCGATAGCGCCTGCCGCTTCCGGCGCGTCCTCATCTGCGGGTTCATCTCCCAGAAACGGATCGAACATCGGCACCGGCCGCCCGGCGGCGTTGAGCGCCATGCAGGTGAAGCGTGGTCGGCGCGGTGCGCGCGCGGGGTCTGCCATCAGGCGGCCCGTGGCGACCAGCTGGCGAAGGGGTCGGCAAGATCGCGCCAACGTTCCGGACGAAAGCGCTCGTCGGCGATCAGGCAGGCATCGAGTTCGGCACGAAGCTCCGCCTCGTCCATCGGGTCGGCGCCGATGAAGACGATCTCCTGGCGACGATCACCCCAGACCGGGTCCAGGTAGGGACCGACCGCCTTCAGGAAACCTGGTTCGCGCGGCCATTGCTCCTGAGGCACGGCCGACCACCACAGCCCCATCTTGCCGGTCCGCACAAGCGGGCCGGCCTGGCTGATCTCGCCGACATAATGCGGTCGGGTGGCGAGCCAGAAGAAGCCCTTGGCGCGAAGCACGCCCGGCCAGGAACGGTTGAGGAAGGCCTGGAAGCGCATGGGATCGAGCGGACGTCGAGCGCGATAGACGAAGGAGCGGATGCCGTATTCCTCGGTCTCCGGGATATGATCCTTGAAGCCGTGCAGTTCCTTGTACCAGAGCGGATGTTCTTCGGCCTTGGCGAGATCGAAGCGGCCGGTTCCAAGCACCTCGCGCAGGTTCACCTTGCCGAAATCGGTCTCGATCAGCCGCGCATCGGGATTGAGCCCGACGATGATCTTGCGCGCGGCATCCACCTGCTCGGGCGTCGCAGTGCCGACCTTGTTCAAGACCACCACGTCGGCGAACTCGATCTGCTCGACCAGGAGGTCGACGAGGGTGCGTGTATCGCCTTCGCCCGCCGTTTCGCCACGGTCGGCGAGGAAATCGAGCGAGGAATAGTCGGCCAGCAGGTTCGCGGCATCGACCACCGTCACCATCGTGTCGAGCCGCGCGACATCGGCCAGGCTTTCACCGTCCTCGTCGCGAAAATCGAAGGTGGTGGCGACGGGCAGGGGCTCGGAAATGCCGCTCGATTCGATCAGCAGATAGTCGAAGCGGTTCTGTTCGGCGAGGTTGCGGACTTCCTTCAGGAGATCGTCGCGCAGCGTGCAACAGATGCAGCCATTGGTCATTTCCACCAGTTGCTCTTCCGTGCGCGACAGACCGGCACCGCCATCACGCACCAGTGCCGCATCGATGTTGACCTCACTCATGTCGTTGACGATGACGGCGACGCGCAGCCCGTCGCGGTTCGAAAGCACGTGGTTGAGCAGTGTCGTCTTGCCGGCGCCAAGAAAGCCGGAGAGAACGGTGACAGGGAGCTTTTCCATCGATTGGTTCCTGTATGTTATATCGTTACGAATAATGCCGGAAAGAAAGGCGAGCGCGATTGCTCGCCTGATACGAGTGCGAAGTTTGGCACCGGACCTCTGGGCTGAACCCAACTTGCCGGCAGGTCGTCGTTCCAATCTCTCGGTCGCCTGTGGCTAGTCTTTCCGTCAATCCCCCTTGACCCGAGGTTCCAGCAGGCGGCCCGGTTCCGCACCATCTCGCCGAGGATGGCCATTCCCGAGAATGATAGAGAGGGGCGGGCGCCCGTATAGCCGAGCCAGGCGAGCGCCCACCGATACCGCCTTGGGAGGACGGGTCAGCTTGCCGAGGCGAGGCAGGTCTTCAGCGAGGTGCCGATCCCTTCCATCATCTGGAAATAGAGATCCGGGCCGGCCTCCAGCGTGCCGGCTTCCGGGTCCAGCGTACCGGATTTCGCCGGCGTTCCCTCGATCACCACATTGATCAGCTTCGGCTCGAACTGCGGCTCGGCAAAGACGCAGGTGGCACCGAGTTCCTTGATCTTGGCATGGATCTGCGACACCCGATCCGCGCCAGGCAGGACCTCAGGGCTGACGGTGATCGAGCCGGCGACGCGAACCTTATAGCGGTGCTCGAAATACTGGTAGGCGTCGTGGAAGACGACGAAGGGCTTGTCCTTCACCGGTGCCACGGTTTCCGTGAGCTTGGCGTCAAGCGCATCCAGGCGCTTGTTCAGGGCGTCCAGATTGGCCTTGTAGGCGCCCGCATTGGCAGGATCGGCCTCAGTGAGCGTCTTTTCGATCTCGGCGGCCATCGCCTTGGCATTCATGGGATCGAGCCACATGTGCAGATCGGCATCGCCGTGGCCGTGATCGTGGTCATGGCCGTGATCGTGCCCCGCTTCGCCCTCGGCATGCTTGTGGCCTTCCTCGCTCTGGCCTTCTTCACTGTGGCCTTCGTCGCCGTGGTCATGCGCCTCGAATGCACCGCCTTCGCGGAATTTCAGCTTCTCGATGCCGGGCGCTTCGCTGAGCTCCACCACCTTTGCGCCGCTGCTCAAGGCGTCGAGCGGCTTGTCGAGGAAGGCTTCGAGGCCGGGACCGACCCAGAAGACCACCTTTGCCGCCTGCAGGGCCGAGGCGTTCGAAGGCTTCATGTTGTAGGTGTGCGGCGAGGCGGCGCCCTCGACGATTAGCGACGGCTCGCCCACACCCTGCATGATCGAGGCGACAAGGGAGTGGATCGGCTTGATCGAAACCACCACATTGGGACTGTCCGCTGCGGCGGGTGCCGCAAGAAGCATGGTAGAGGCAAAGAGCAGGGCGGATGTCGATTTCATCGGGTTCTCCGGGCTTGATTGGCGTGCCTGCCACATCGGCCAAGCGCGCTTCGGGCATGCAAAACTGTTACTCCAACGGGCCGTTGCCGGCCTTGAAGTCGTCATGTAATGTTATTACATCAATTGCGTTATGCTATAACGTGTGCGATAGCCAGTGGCAACCATGCAATCCGGAATTTTTTCATGCTGAATTTCCGTTCCCCAGAAGCGCTGCCACTGGTCAATCTCAGCAATGCCGGCGTGCGCCGCAACGGTCGCTGGCTGGTGCGTGGCGTCGAATTCTCGATCAGCCCGGGCGAGATCGTCACGCTGATCGGCCCGAACGGCTCGGGCAAATCGACGACCGCGAAGACGGCGATCGGAGTGCTGAAACCGGACGAGGGCTATGTCGAGCGCAAGCCGGGCCTGAAAGTAGGCTACGTGCCGCAGAAGCTTGCCGTCGACTGGACGCTGCCTTTGACGGTCGAGCGACTGATGACGCTGACCGGCCCCTTGAAGGGGCGGGAGATCGAGGAGGCGCTGTCGGCGACCGGCGTGCTGCATCTGGCGAAATCCGAGGTGCAGCATCTCTCCGGCGGCGAGTTCCAGCGCGCGCTGCTCGCCCGCGCGATTGCCCGCAAGCCGGACCTGCTGGTGCTCGACGAGCCGGTGCAGGGCGTCGATTTCAGCGGCGAGATTGCGCTCTACGAACTGATCAAGCAGATCCGCAACCGCACAGGCTGCGGCATTCTCCTGATCTCGCACGACCTACATATCGTCATGGCCGAGACCGATACGGTCGTTTGTCTCAACGGCCATGTCTGCTGCCGCGGCACGCCGCAGGCGGTCAGCCAGAGCCCGGAATACCAGAAGCTTTTCGGCAGGCGGGCCGCCAATACGCTTGCGGTCTACAGTCACCACCACGACCACACCCATTTGCCCGACGGCCGGGTGCTGCATGCGGACGGTTCGATCACCGAACATTGCTACCCCGGTGACGGCCATCACCACGACGACGAGGAAAACGTGCACGATCACGGCGAGGATTGCGGCTGCGGCCATCATTCGCGACTGCACGGCTATGACGTGAAGGAGAAGCGCGATGCTTGACGATTTCTTCGTGCGCGCGCTGATCGCCGGCATCGGCATTGCCGTCATGGCCGGGCCGCTCGGCTGCTTCGTCATCTGGCGGCGCATGGCCTATTTCGGCGACACCATGGCCCATTCGGCGCTGCTCGGCGTGGCGCTGTCGCTGCTGCTCGAGCTCAACCTGATGCTCAGCGTCTTCATCGTCGCGGCCGTGGTCTCGGTACTGCTTCTCTTCCTGCAGCGGCGCGGGGCGCTGTCGACGGATGCGCTGCTCGGCATCCTCTCCCATTCAGCACTTTCCTTCGGCCTCGTCATCGTTGCCTTCATGACCTGGGTGCGCATCGATCTCGTCGGCTTCCTCTTCGGCGACATTCTGGCGGTCTCCGAGTCCGACATCGACATCATCTGGGGTGGCGGCATCCTCGTCATATTCGCGATTGTCTATCTCTGGCGGCCGCTCTTGGCCTCCACCGTCAATCCGGAACTGGCGGAAGCCGAGGGGCTGAAGCCCGAACGCACGCGGCTCTTTTTCATGCTCTTGATGGCGCTGGTGATTGCGATCGCCATGAAGATCGTCGGCATTCTGCTCATCACCTCGCTGCTGATCATCCCGGCGGCAACGGCACGGCGCTTCTCGACCTCGCCGGAAGTGATGGCGGTACTCGCATCGGTCATCGGCGCGCTCGCCGTCACCGGCGGACTTTTCGGCTCGCTTCACTGGGATACCCCGTCGGGACCGTCTATCGTTGTTGCCGCGGTTGGGCTTTTCGTTCTGAGTCTGCTACCGATCGGCCGCCGCCCGCTCGAGGCGGCGCATCATTCCACGCCTGGAGGGCACCACTAATGGCTACGCCGCAACTGACCAAGAACCAGACGTTGGTGATGGATGCGCTCAGCCACTCCGAAGGGCCGATGAGCGCCTACACCATTCTCGACAAGCTGCGCGATCACGGCTTCCGCGCCCCGCTGCAGGTTTACCGCGCACTCGACAAACTGCTCGAATATGGCCTCGTGCATCGGCTGGAAAGCCTGAATGCCTTCGTCGCCTGTTCTTGCCCGCATGACCACGAACACGATCACGGCGTCACCGCCTTCACCATCTGCGAAGGCTGTGGCCAGGTGACCGAGTTTCATGACGAGGCGATCGAGCAGCGGCTTTCGACGCTGACGCGGGCGCAGAACTTCAAGACCGAGAAGACGACGATCGAGATCCGCGGCCATTGCCAGAGCTGCGCATAAGGGCAACTCCTTCAGGGCCCGTGGAAAGCTTACCTTGAGGTGTTTGGCGCTCAGTCCAGCCGGGTGAGGTCGGCGGCGTAACGCCGCCAGTTCTTGACGTAATGCGCTGCCGAGCGTTTCAAGCCTTCGACCGCCGCATCATCCAGCGTGCGGATCGCCTTGGCCGGCGCGCCGACGATCAACGAATTATCCGGAAATTCCTTGCCTTCGGTGACGAGCGCATTGGCGCCGACCAGGCAGTTGCGGCCGATCTTGGCGCCGTTAAGCACGGTCGCGCCCATGCCGATCAGCGAGTTTTCGCCGATGGTGCAGCCATGGATGATGGCGCCGTGCCCGATGGTGCAGCCTTCGCCGATCGTCACCGGGAAACCGGGATCGACATGGATGACGACGTTTTCCTGGATGTTGGTGCGCGCCCCGAGCCGGATGGGCTCGTTGTCGCCGCGCAGGGTTACGCCGAACCAGATGCCGACCTCTTCGCCGATCTCGATCTGGCCGATGACATTGGCGTCCGGGGCCACCCAATAGCTGCCCTTCGGCGGCGTCTGTGGGCGAAGTGATCCAAGGGCGTAAAGCGGCATCCATTCTGTCCTTTCGCAACATGGCCGATCGGGGCCGGTCGGCAGGCGGCGGGCCGCCTGCCGGAAGTGAGCAGGTTAGACGACGCTGACGGCGAGCGCCGCAACCCCATCGACGCCGCAGGTGACCTCGTCACCGCGCGCGACCGGTCCGACGCCCGAGGGCGTGCCGGTCATGATGACGTCGCCGGGGGCCAGCGTGAAGAGTTTGGAGAGTTCGGCGATGATCTCCGGCACTTTCCAGATCATCTGGTCGAGATCGCCCTGCTGGCGGAGTTCGCCGTTGACCTTCAGCCAGATATTGCCGTTGAGCGGATGGCCGATCGTTTCGGCAGATGCGATCGCCGAGAGCGGGGCGGAATGCTCGAACGCCTTGGCTGCAGCCCAGGGCTTGCCAGCCTTCTTCGCCTCCGCCTGCAGGTCGCGGCGGGTGAAATCGATGCCGACGGCATAGCCGTAGACGCAATCGAGCGCGTCCTCGACGGCGATGTTGCTGCCGCCACGCTTCAGCGCGACGACCAGTTCGACCTCGTGATGAACGTCGTTGGTCAAGGGCGGGTAGGGGAAGGCGCTACCGGCTGCAAGCAGGTTGTCCGGGTTCTTCTGGAAGAAGAACGGCGGCTCGCGGTCCGGGTCGTGGCCCATTTCGATCGCGTGGGCGGCATAGTTGCGGCCGACGCAATAGACCCGGCGAACCGGAAAGCCGACGAGGCTGCCGGAAATCGGCAGCAGCACGGGAAGCGGTGGGGGGATGATTGTTTCCATGATCGTCCGGTCTTGGGCGTCCGCCTGTCGCAACCGACAGGAAGAGCACCGCGCGTTTGTTGGGCGTTCGCCGTTGGCCGATTTCGGTTGAGGCGAGGCAAGAGAGAATCCGGACGTTACTGCATAAATCCGCGAATCGGAATCGATCCGCAGAAAAATTAAGAACAAGGATTGGGGACGAAGATTTTGATTAAGGCGCGCCCACCAGGGCGCGCGCGATCACGGCATCCGAAAGGATGCCATCATCGGCAAAGTCAGGCGCAATGAGCGTAGGCCTGAAGCTGGTCTCGGGTCAGGAACCGACCGTCCGAACGCGAGTTGAGTTCAGGATGGCTGTATTCGAGGCTGGGGACCTGGGGAAGCTCAAGGGCCTGGCGCACGGTCATGATGCCGAGATCACGACGGCCACCTTCACGCTTCACGGTGACTTCAACGATGCGATAGAGATTGCTCTCGCTCATATGTTCTCTCCCGTATATCGTTTTTCTTGAATTCCCTTAATGGGACTAAGGCGCTCCGAAATTGGTTTTTGTGAGGCACCTCAGAATATAGTAGAAAGAAATGAATGCTTCACGACAGAAATCGGGCCATTTCTGGAAAAATCACCCGAGATTGGGCAGTAATGTGCTGAAATGATGCGTTTGCTGGGCGAATGCCCGGAGCCTGAATAATCGTCCGCGGCCGTCAAAGGCCGAAGCTTTCAATCAAAAAAGTCATCGTGTCGCTTGCCCGATGGCAAACGCTCGCCGCCTTCCAGCGGCACCTTTCGTTCAGCGCCGGTAGGCGGGTTAGTGCGTAGGCAACTCGGCTTCTTCGGCGGCCGAGATGAACAGCGATCGGGCCTCTTCTGCGGTGCGACGGCCGTCGATGGCGGCGCGGCAGGCACTGCGGGCGGCCACATAGAATGGTCCGCGGCGAGGCCAATGGTCTGCAAGGCAGGCGAGGGCGTCTGAGGGGCCTTTGACGGTGCGGCAATCGCCGCTAACGAAGTCGAGTTCGATCGGCTGTTTCCAGACTAATTGCATGCGTCTCCTCCTCGAGATCATCTCAATGAACATCGGCATTTGCGACCGCCGGCCTCTGGCTCCTCTCGAGAAGGTCGGCAGTCGATCTTGCTAATGTAGCGCAGGAGTTCGCTTTTGTAAGCAGCTTTTCGGTTATGGCAGGACAGGCTGCCGCCGGCGGCCGCTCCGCCTGGCGCGAGTGCCGCGATTGGCGTTATCTGGGGATGCCACGCTGCAAGCTTTCGGCGAAGGCGCGACCGGCAATAAGCAGGCGTCCTTCGCTGGTATTGCCTGCGAGATAGTCGTCGATCAGCATCCTGGCATGCCGCCGCGCAGGCTCACCGTCTCGCGCCCAGCCCTGTTCGATGCAAAGCGCGTCAAAGACGCGCTGCAACCGCTCCATGTCGGCCTTCGACAGCGCCAGGCATTGTGTCGCTCGCAATGGGGCCACCCGTCCCTCCCACAAGGCCGCATTCCCGCGCGCACTATGGCAGAAGGCCGGCGAATTGAACCCCTCGGGAATGAGGGGTTATACGGGCACGCCCGTTGCCGTCGGGATTGTCAGGCCGCCGGGACGACGCGGTCCACCTTGGTTCGGCGACCGCCTTCCTCGATCCGGTAATAGTCGGAGCCGATCTGCGCATACTGGTCGCAGCGCCGGCCGCCATCCTCGAAGGTGATGCAGACCTCGTCGCCGGTGATCGTGTAGCTGCCGCCATCGCGCACCTCGTAGTCGCGATAGCCGTAGCGGCCGTCGGGGAAGAAGGTGGAGTTGACGCCGTTGAGATTGTACCGCAGCGTCTTGCCGACGAGGAAGGCCTGGAGCGCATCGCCCGAAAGCGTCGGAACGGCCGGGGCGGTCGGCCGGGGCTTCGCGATTTCAGGCGCCTCCAACTCCATCGATTGGCACCCGGCCAAGAGAAGCGTGAGAAGTGCCGCGATCGCGCGTTTCATGCCGTCTGTCCTTATTCCTGTGACCGGTAACGATACAGGAACGCTGCCCTAGTCCTGTCCGCGGTCGCCGTCAACCCCGTGCTGTGCGTAGCGGCGGGGCTGAGGCGAGCTGATCATCTGCCTTCTTTCCGTTGGCAATTGCGAGTTTCGTCCTTTGTGAAACGAAGGCGCAAAAAGCGCCTGTCGCTCAAAAAAGGCTCGTGCCAACCGCGGCAGCGACCGTGGCCGCCAGCGCCAGCAGCAGAAATGCGGCGCCGATGACGGTCGCTATTGTCCGTCGGCGCCGTTCGCCGCTCCAATCGTAGCTCATGTTTCGCTCCGATGACGATCCAGTCGAGGCGGCAAGATGTGCGATTCTTCTTAACAAAGTGGAAACCATGCCCGGCGCGGAGCCGCCGTCGGCAGGAGGCTATCGGCGGAGGCCGTGTTGCCGGCACCTTGTTGGTTGCCCCGTTAGTGCCGTATCGCGAGGAGTTCAGGGGAGTTGTTGTAACGCAGGCGCTTGTCGCTACAGCGCTGATCGTTGTGACGCGGTGCGATCCGTGGTAGCTCGTCGCGCAGTTGTACGAATCCCGATGATGCGTTCGGTTACCCTGCCGTTGATTTCGGAGCGTTTTTTCGCAGTTCCTTGGATCGGGCGCGATAGGCTGACCAAGCGGCGTGCGCTTTCGGCCCACACACGTCAAGATGGAAGGAAGCAAGGGGTATCCATGCGCTGCCTGGTGATCAATCTCGACCGTTCCCCTGAGCGACTGATCCACATCGGAAGCCAGTTTTCCACCTTCGGCCTGAATTTTGAGCGCGTGGCTGCCGTTGACGGGCGAGAGCTCGATGACGCCGTGTTGGCGATGCAGCCGGTGTCGAAGCAGTGGAAGAGGATGAACAAGGCTGAAATCGCCTGCTTCATGAGCCATCGGAAGTGCTGGGCCATCATCGCGGAAGGGAGCGATGCCTATGGCGCGGTAATCGAGGACGATGTCTTCTTTTCCCCGAGCGCAACCCAGGCGCTGTCGTCATCGGATTGGATCCCGGCCGAAGTGGGCCTGCTGAAGATCGAAACTTTCCGGCAGAAGGTGTTTCTCAGCCGTGCCCGTGTGCTCGCCGATGCCGGGCGTACGATCCATGCATTGCGGGGATGCCATGTCGGCACGGGCGGCTATGTCATCTCTCGGGACTATGCAAAAAGACTGCTTGAGCTTTCGGAAGGGGCGTTTCCATGCCCTGTCGATCATTTCATGTTCGACGATGAGGTGCCGCGGCCGGACGACTGCCGCATTCATCAGCTCTATCCGGCCGTCTGCATCCAGGGCATGCTTCTCGACAGCGCCGACCCGGCGCACGGAAGCACGATCCGCAAGCCGGCCGGAGCAGCGGCTCGCGTGAAGCTGAAGCTCAAGATACATCAGAAGCTCTGGCGCGAGTGCAAGCGACTGTCACTGCAGGTGGCGGCGTTGCCGCCGTTCCTCTTGCGCAGCATTCGCTACCGCTGGACGACCGTTCCCTTTGGGTGACGGGTCGCGTTGCTGAGGCCTCCTCGTTGCCTCTCATTGCCGTAGGTGTCTAAAGCTCGCTTTCTTCGGCGTCGCGTTATATAAGCCCGGCAACACTAGATAATGCCTGCTGGCGGCATGCGCGAATTTTCGGCGCTGCCCTTGCCGCGGCCATTGAACAAGAGACGCACGAAAGATGACTGAGACCGCAGGAAAAGCTGCGCGCACTAAGGCGTATTTCAACGCACCGGTCTTCGCCGTTGCGCCCATGATCGACTGGACGGACAGGCACTATCGGTTTTTCGCGCGGCAGCTATCGAAGCATGCGCTGCTCTATACGGAAATGATCGTCGCCGAGGCGATCCTGCGGGGGGACAGGCAGAGGCTGCTCGGCTTTGACGTATCCGAGCATCCGGTGGCGCTGCAGCTCGGCGGTAACGATCCGGCGAAGATGGCGGAGGCGGCACGGATCGCCGAAGGCTTCGGCTATGACGAGATCAACATGAATGTCGGCTGCCCGTCGGACCGGGTGCAATCCGGCACGTTTGGCGCCTGTCTGATGCAGGAGCCGCAAACGGTGGCCGCCTGCGTGGCGGCGATGAAGGCGGCGGTAAAAATCCCGGTTACGGTCAAGTGCCGTATCGGGGTGGACGACCAGGATCCGGAAGTGGCGTTGCGCACGCTCGTCGCGCAGGTGATCGATGCCGGCACGGACGCCGTCTGGGTGCATGCCCGCAAAGCCTGGCTACAGGGCCTGAGCCCCAAGGAGAACCGCGAGGTCCCGCCGCTCGACTATGGCCTCGTGTATCGGCTGAAGCAGGAAAATCCCAATCTTTTCATCGGTATCAACGGCGGTCTTCAGACCCTGAATCAGGCGCGTGAGCAGCTTCCGCATCTGGACGGCGTCATGCTCGGCCGCGCTGCCTATCACGACAGCGCCATGCTGACAGCGGCCGATCGCCATTTCTCGCATCCGCTGACTGGCGCCAAGCCAATCGTCGAAGACGGCGCCACCTTCTCAGAGCGCGGCCATCGTCTCGATCTTGATTTCTGGGCGGAGGTCCGCGACGCCATGGCCGATTACGCCGCCGCGCATATCGCCAATGGCGGCCGGCTGATCCATGTGACCCGCCACATGGTCGGCCTGTTCCAGGGCTGGGCGGGTGCGCGACGCTATCGCCAGATCCTGTCCTCCGATGCGACCCGCCAGGGCGCGGGGCCGGACGTAATCCACGCGGCCTTCGACGCGGTCTTCGAGGCGACGGCGGCGAAGCAGGCGGCGGAGTAGGCGGTCGCCGAGTGTGCGGGCGCCCGCGGGGCGTTCGAGGGTAAGTGCCGCAGACCTCTCGGTTTGTCGTCCTCGAGTTCGCCCGAGCGCTCATTGGGCCGCGCGTTCGGCGCAGGCTTTGCTGCGTCGGGAGAAGATAGCGCCTCTCCTCGGGTCGAGCGCAAGCCCCAAACGAAAACGGCGCCCCTTGCGGAGCGCCGTTTCCAAATGAATGTCCGACTGGACGATCCGGCTTAGGCAGCCTGGATGTTGACGGCCTTCGGGCCCTTGCCCATGCGATCCGGCTCGGTGTCGAAGGTGACCTGCTGGCCGTCCTTGAGCGTAGCGAGGCCAGCGGCCTGAACGGCGGAGATGTGTACGAACACGTCCTTCGCGCCGCCATCCGGCGTGATGAAGCCGAAGCCCTTGTCCTGGTTGAAGAATTTTACGATGCCCTTGGTGGCCATGGAAGAAGTCCTTTTCCTTCAGTCAATTTGCGTTGCCCGCGCCCCCTGGGGGATGTGGGCATCTCGTCTTCCGCTTGCAAGCGGAAAGGCGTCGAGTGGTCACGATATCGGGGAAAAGACGTCTACGGTGCCGCTGCCGGCGGTCCCGACACAAGGCCGGGCGCAGTTGAAAGTCCAGTCTCCGGGATAGAAATCGCCCGAACGGGGCAAGAAGTGACAGGATTTGCAGAAAAAGGCAAGCGCCTTGTGCGCCGCGGGAAGCCGTCCAGCCTCTGTCTTTGCAGGGCTTTGGCCCGTTCTCGACCGTCGCTTTCCGGGCAGGGAGAAAAATCGGGGACGGCCGGTTTCCGGACACAATTTCGTCCCGACCGCGACCGAACGTGCGCGCCGCCAACGGGCGTTTGCGTTTTGGGGGCGGACTGCCGGGGGGAAGGCTTGCACCTCTCCATAACACTTGCGCATCCCCGGGATAACGCGCAGGTTTTACTGAAGGTTGGTTCCGTCTTGGCCGCCGATGGCGTAGCCAGTGGCGCAGACGGGCGGCCGCGAGGACGGACGAAGTATCGCCGTGCGGGCGAAGTATCGCCGGGGCTGAATTGGTGAGAGTGCGCCGGCCAGGTCTTGCTGGTGGCGAGAGTGACATACGGAGAGGGACAGCGTGATCGACCCTTACGAACTGCTTGGACTGGAACGCGACGCCGACAATCAGGCGATCCGCAACGCCTATCGCAAGGCGGCGAAATCCGCGCATCCGGATTCCGGCGGCGATCCTGAACAGTTCGCGCGACTGCAGGTGGCCTATGAGCTGCTCAAGGATCCGGTGCGCCGCAAGGTCTATGACGACACCGGTTACGATCCGCAGCTGGCCGACGCGCGCGATCTCAAGGGCCTGATGATGCTGGAAACGCTGGTCAACGAGTTCATCCTCGACGAGCGCGAGCCCGGCAGCTTCGATCCTGTCGCCGCGATGCGGCGCAAGCTTTCGGACGATATCGTCAAGAGCCGCTTCCATATCCTCGAACTCGAGCGCCACCGGGCCCGCGTGCGCAAGCACCTCGACCGCCTCGGCCGCCGGCCGGAGACCGACGTGCTCGGCTCGATGCTGCGCGCCCGCTCGCGCTCGATCGCCGAGGCGATCAAGAGCACCGACGAGCAGATCAAGACGATCGAGCAGGCCTATGAAATGCTGGAGGGGTATTCCTACGAGCTTGAGGCGCTGGAGGTGAAGGCGCACGCGGCGGAGTAGGCGGCGCCGTCTCGACTTTGCCTGTGGTAAGTACGCCGGGACGACGACGACACCCGTGATCCGGACACCTGGCTGTCGGCCGGCGCGATCGGCGGCGTTGATATCACCGACGTTCGCCTTTGTGGCACCGCTGTGCAGTCGCCTCCATCGGTGCCATAGTCTTCGTCTGTGTCCGATAGCCGGGACTCTGCCATCGTCTGGAGCGAAGGAGAGTGGCATGAGCCGCTCACACATGCGTGCAGCCGTTTTCCTGCTGGCGACCATGCTCGCCGCCTATCTCGCGGTCAGCTATTTTCTCGTCCCGGAACTCTGGGTCTTCCGTGATTCCAGGCGCAGGGTTCCGCTCAATCCCATGGTAACGTCCACGGAGCAGGGTATTCCCGGCGACCCGATCAATGTCGGGCTGGTCGGCTCCAAGGAGCAGATCATCCGCGCCTTCGCCGCGGCCGGATGGGACGCCGCCGACAAGGTGACGCTCAGGTCCTCGGTCGATATCGGCCTCAGCGTCGTGCTCGACCGGCCGGATCTCGACGCGCCCGTCAGTCCGCTGTTCTATGAGGGGCGCAAGCAGGACCTGGCCTTCGAGAAGCCGGTCGGCCACAGCGCCGACCAGCGCAACCATGTGCGCTTTTGGCAGACGACCAAGCCTGTGGAGGGCAGCGGCCCGCTCTGGCTCGGTTCGGCCAGCTTCGACCGCGGCGTCGGCCTCAGCCACGATACCGGCCAGATCACCCACCACATCGGCCCCGATCTCGATGCCGAACGCAATCTGGTCATCGACGACCTCGACAAGGCCGGGCAGGTGGCATCGACCTATGAGATCCCCGGCGTCGGCGCCACCACATCGGGTCGCAACGGCGGCGGCGATCCTTACTTCACCGACGGCAAGACCTTGGTCGGAGTACTCAAGCCGGCAGGCGAAGGGGGCGGTGCGGAGGCCGCGAAGTGAGTGCGCACCGCCGCACGCGGAGCAAGGACGCGGCAGGCGCAGAACGCGGCGATGGATCAAAGGCTTAAAGCGCAAATCTGAAAGATTGTGGCGCGGGGCGGCACAGCGGACGGCGCGCGCCCCGTCACCTACGCGTTACGGACGCCCCATGAACAGCGACAACGATGCAAAATCGTCGTGCAGGTGGCCGGCGTCGATGGCACGGCGGAAGATCGCCTCGTAGCCGTCGGTGATCGTCCGGTCGATGCCGCGGGCGGCCATCAGCTCGACCAGATGGTGGAAGGCGCCATAGTGCGGCGAGACCGAGGAAAGCGTCTTGTCGTCGGCCGCATAGCGCCCGGCGGCGCTGCGCTTGATCAGGTCGGCGACGAGGCCATTGATGACAGGCGCCGTCGCCGACCATTGCTTGCCAAGCGTTTCGAGATCGATCGCCTCGGCGCGGCAGACGGCGATCGATTGCAGCGCGCCGAACAGCGCGCCCCACATCAGGGCGAGCACCGCGCTGTCGAGCGCGTTGGCAAGGCCCGGATCAGCGCCGATATGCTGCACATTGCCGGCGAGCGCGCCGAGCACTGCGCGGCTTTCCTCAAACGCCGCGGCCGGGCCGGAGATGAGCAGCGTGCCCGCTTCGGTGCCGATGAAATCGGGCGTCGCCAGGATCGCACCGTCGAGGTAGCGGATGCCATGCCGCCCGGCCCAAGCCTGCACCTCGCGGGCGCCATCGGGCGTGCCGGAGGTCAGCTCGATGATCAGCTTGCCCTTGAGGGTGCCAGTGACGTCAGGGTCGCGCAGCAGGCTCTGCGTCGCCTGGTAGTCGCTGACATTGACGATGACGATGTCGGAGGCTGCGACGGCGTTGCGTACGCTGGCCGCCACTTCGGCTCCGGCTGCGGCGAGCGGCGCGGCCTTTGCCGGCGTACGGTTCCACACCGTCGTCGGGTGCCCGGCCTTGAGCAGCGCATGCGCCAATGCCGACCCCATCCGCCCCATTCCCAAAACGCTGATTGCAGGTTGCATATCCAGTCTCCATATCCTTGGTGCGGGATCGGCGCTCGCTACGCGCATCCCGCTTCGCTTGTTCGAGGCGACGCATTTGTCGTCGCGGCTGAGACGTAAGACGGGACAATCGGGTCGCAATACGCACGCGCGGGTAAGTGGTTACCCCGGCGTAAGGGAGGATGACGTGACGGATGCCATGGAAAACTGCGGTTTCATGACCGCGCTGCGGGCGATCGAGGGCAAGTGGAAGGTCGATATTCTCTGCGAACTCGGCAAGGCCGCGCGCCGCTTCGGCCGCCTGCGTCAGGCGATGCCCGCCATCAGCGAGAAGATGCTGGCGCAGCAACTGCGCGAACTGGAAGCCGATGGCCTCGTCAGCCGCACCACCTATCCGGAAACGCCGCCAAAGGTGGTCTATTCGTTGACCAAACGCGGTGCCGCGCTGAACGTGGCGGCGGATGCGCTCTGCAAGTGGGGCGAGGAGTTTGGCGACGACGCAGGGCAGGTCGAGGCGAGGGCGGTTGCGGTGGGCTGGTCGCCGCGACGTCGGCGTGGCCGTGGGCGGGCTCACTTTCGAGCGGCGTTGGCGCCACGATGCCGCCCGCCACAGCCCCGATGTGTTGTCCGGGCCGTTGGAGCCGCGATCTTGGCGGCTGCAGCCCCGTCCATCTCTGCTCGTCACAGGGATCCCGTACCAATGCGGCCGCACGGCGGAAAACTGCGGCGGCTCGTTCCGGCAAACTTTTTGGCAGTAGGCCCTTCGCGCCGCAGACGCGGCGCTGCTGGACTCCTGTGACAGGCACAGGAATGAGGGCGGTCGGGTAATCCCGGCACTTCTTCGGCCAAGGTGGTTCGCTGCGAGCCGATTTCATAAGAGCGCCGCCGGTTACCGTCGTCACGCCCAAGCCACGATTTCTGCGGCTGCATCATCTCCACCCTCATCTCTGTGCGCGTCACAGAGATCCAGCTGCCGCGCGTCGGCGCGGCAGGAGATGCCGAGCCAGCGCACACAGGCGCTTTGGTTTGCCGACGCATCCCCCGCGCCGCAGATGTGGCGCGAGGAGGGTCCAAAACAAGCGCCGGGTCGAGGGCGGTGAGGCTGTGGTCGTAGCGGAGAACCGCTACTTCACCACCACATGGCGCTTCTTGCCGAGCGAGAGCCGCAGCGGGCGCCCGGCGACGGTCAGCAGTCCGTCGCCATCCTCGACGACCTCGCCGTCGATGCGGACGCCGCGCCCTGAGATCGCCCGCCGCGCTTCGCTCTTCGATGCCGCCAGCCCGGCCCGGACGAGCAGGTCGATCAGCATCACGCCGGCAGTGCGCTCGGCGTCGTCGAGTTCGACGGTCGGCAAGCCCGCGGCGGCTTCGCCTTGCCCGAAAGCCTGCCGCGCCGTCTGCTGTGCATGATCGGCCGCTTGCCGCCCATGCACCAGTGCCGTCGCCTCGTTGGCAAGCCGCTCCTTCACCGCATTCAGTTCCGCACCCTCGGCGCGACCGAGCCTTTCGATCTCGTCGATCGGCAGTTCGGTGAAGAGTTTGAGGAAGCGCACCACGTCGGCATCCTCGGCGTTGCGCCAGAACTGCCAGTAGTCGTAGGGCGACAGGCGGTCTTCGTTGACCCAGACCGCGCCGGCCGCTGTCTTGCCCATCTTGACGCCCGAGGCGGTGGTCAGGAGCGGCGTGGTCATGCCGAAGACTTCCGCGCCCTCGATCCGGCGCAAGAGATCGACGCCGCCGACGATATTGCCCCACTGGTCGCCGCCACCGAGCTGCAGCCGGCAACCGGTGCGGCGAAACAGCTCGAGGAAATCGACCGCCTGCAGGATCATGTAGTTGAATTCGAGGAAGCTCAGGTTCTCCTGTTGCTCCAGCCGCGTTTTCACGCTGTCAAAGGAAAGCATGCGGTTGACAGAGAAATGTTTGCCGACGTCCCGGAGCATGTCGATCCAGGCCATCCGGTCCAGCCAGTCGGCATTGTTGACCATGACCGCGTCGGACGGCCCGTCGCCAAAGGTCAGCAGCCGCTCGAACACTTTGCGGATGCCGGCGACATTGGCCGCAATCTCGTCTTCTGACAGCATCGGCCGTGCCGCCGAACGGAAGCTGGGATCGCCGATCCGGGTGGTGCCGCCGCCAATCAGAACGATCGGCTTGTGGCCGGCCTGCTGCAGACGCCGAAGCGCCATGATCGGCATGAGATGGCCGACATGCAGACTGTCCGCCGTCGCATCGAAACCGGCATAGACAGGCACGACGCCGGCCGCAAAGGCGCCGTCGACGCCCGCAAGATCGGTCACCTGGTTGACATAACCGCGCTCAACCAGCGTCCAGGTGATCGCGGAACGCGGCTCAAAGGCATCGGTTGGATTGTCGGAATGGGTCATCGGTACTCTCCATGGCTATGCCGCCAGGGAGCACTGAACAAAACAAAGCCGCCTGACGGCGGCTTGTTTCAAGGCATGATCGAAACGCGCCGCTCCCTATGGAGACGTCGCATAATAGTTGGCAGCGATGAGCGCGGTCTTGATCATGAGGGTGGTTGTAGCGGGGAATGGGGGAGGCGGCAAGGCCAAGGTTCCCTGCGCCACCGCGAGTACGTCGGAGTTGGCCGGGGCGCTCTCCGAGAGTTTTGAAGATCGCGGACTATTGTGCCCGGCCGACCGTCATCTCAATCAACTTTTTCTAAAGCTTCCACCGGCCGCCGAAGTGAGCGACAACGAACAACAGGCTGAGCTGCATCGTCTTGAAGGCGCCATAACCTAGCGCCGAGATTATCAAATAAAACAGGATTTGGTGTTCGGCGACGGTAAGCGTGTGGTGGCCGGGCAGTTCACCTGCAATGAAACGCGATATCACAATGCCGGCGAAGACTGGCCCGATTGACAACATGCCGACAACGGCAGCGGCGCTTCCCCATCGATCAGTTCGCGGAGATTGATCCGGCTTGCTCAGCGTTCGTCATGCAAACCACTCCATCGAAGTTCTACCTCACCGCCCCGGCCGCCCCGTCTTGCCCTTCGTCCGCCCCTTCTGCCGCTTCTGATCCACCGGATCCTCATAGGAGCCGACACCCGGTTTCGCCCGCGTGACGATCGGTTTTTCCGGGACGTGGCCGATGACTGGCTTTTCGGTGCGGCCGACGGTCATTTCGTCCAGCGTGTTCCGGCGGAACAGCGATTTGTCCGCGCCGGCGGGTGTCGCGACGTCGCGGCCCATTTCGTCGAGGTCGGGCTTGCGGAACAGTGGGGTCTCCGTGTCCGTGCCTGGGCCCATGTCGTCGAGGGACGGCTTCTGAAATAGGGATTTGTCGTCGGTGGATTTGGATCCTCGGGTCGAGCCCGAAGATGACGTCGAGGAGCCGGACCGCTTGCCACCCTCCTGCGACCGTGCCTCTTCCCGCGCCATCGGGTCGTCCATCGCGGCGAGTTCGGCGGCCTTGAGGCGTTTGATCTCGTCGCGCAGGCGCGCGGCCTTTTCGAAGTCGAGGTCGCCGGCGGCGTCGCGCATCTGTTTTTCCAGCGCGTTGAGGTGCGCCTGCAGGTTGTTGCCGACGAGGTGGCCGCCGTCGGCGAAACCCTTGCCGGCGACGCCGGAAATGTCGGCGCGGACGTGGTCCTTCTCGTAGACGCTATCGAGGATGTCGGAGATCTTCGCCTTCACCGATTCCGGGGTGATGCCGTTGGCCTCGTTATAGGCCATCTGCTTTTCGCGGCGGCGGCTGGTTTCGTCCATGGCGCGCTGCATGGAGCCGGTGATCTGGTCGGCATAGAGGATGACCTTGCCGTCGACGTTGCGGGCGGCGCGGCCGATGGTCTGCACCAGCGAGGTCTCGGAGCGCAGGAAGCCTTCCTTGTCGGCGTCGAGAATGGCGACGAAGCCGCATTCGGGGATGTCGAGGCCTTCGCGCAGAAGGTTGATGCCGACGAGCACGTCGAATGCGCCGAGACGCAGGTCGCGGATGATCTCGATGCGCTCCAGCGTGTCGATGTCGGAGTGCATGTAGCGCACGCGAATGCCCTGTTCGTGCAGGTATTCGGTGAGGTCTTCTGCCATGCGCTTGGTGAGCACGGTAACGAGCGTGCGGTAGCCGGCGGCGGCCGTCTCGCGGATTTCGCCGAGCACGTCGTCGACCTGGGTTTTCGCCGAGCGCACTTCCACCGGCGGATCGATCAGGCCGGTCGGGCGGATGACCTGTTCGGCAAAGACGCCGCCGGATTGCTCCAACTCCCAGCTGCCGGGCGTCGCCGAAACGGCGATCGTGTCGGGGCGCATCGCGTCCCATTCCTCGAAGCGCAAGGGGCGATTGTCCATGCAGGAGGGCAGGCGGAAGCCGTATTCGGCAAGCGTCGCCTTGCGGCGGAAGTCGCCTCGATACATGCCGCCGATCTGGCTCACGGAGACGTGGCTCTCGTCGATGAACAGCAGCGCATTGTCGGGGATATATTCGAACAGCGTCGGCGGCGGCTCGCCGGGATTGCGGCCGGTGAGGTAACGCGAATAGTTCTCGATGCCGGCGCAGGAGCCTGTCGCCTCGAGCATCTCGATGTCGTAGCGGGTGCGTTGCTCCAGTCGCTGGGCTTCGAGCAGGCGGCCGCCTTTTTCGAGTTCCGCGAGGCGATGCACCAACTCTTCCTTGATCGCCTTGATGGCGCCGTTCAGCGTCGGGCGCGGGGTGACATAGTGCGAGTTGGCGTAGATTTTCACCGACTTCAGGTCGCCGGTCTTCTGGCCGGTGAGCGGATCGAACTCGGTGATGGCGTCGATCTCGTCGCCGAACATGGAGATGCGCCAGGCGGCATCCTCCAGGTGGGCCGGGAAGATCTCGATCGTATCCCCGCGCACCCGAAACGAGCCGCGCTGGAAGTCCATGTCGCGGCGCTTGTACTGCTGCGCCACCAGGTCGGCGAGAAGCTGGCGCTGGTCGAGCCGGTCGCCGACGCTCATCTGGAAGGTCATGGCGGTGTAGGTCTCGACCGAGCCGATACCGTAGATGCAGGAGACCGAGGCGACGATGATGCAGTCGTCGCGCTCCAGCAGCGAGCGGGTGGCCGAGTGGCGCATGCGGTCGATCTGTTCGTTGATCGAGGATTCCTTCTCGATAAACGTGTCCGAGCGCGGCACGTAGGCTTCCGGCTGGTAATAGTCGTAGTAGGAGACGAAGTACTCGACCGCGTTGTCCGGGAAGAAGTTCTTGAACTCGGAATAGAGCTGGGCGGCGAGCGTCTTGTTGGGCGCGAGGATCACGGCGGGGCGCTGCGTCGCCTCGATCACCTTGGCCATGGTGAAGGTCTTGCCCGAGCCGGTGACGCCGAGCAGCACCTGGCTGCGCTCGCCGGAGTTCAGGCCCTCGACCAGATCGGCGATCGCCGTTGGCTGGTCGCCGGCCGGCTGGTAGTCCGACGCCATGCGGATTTCGACGCCGCCCTCGGATTTCGGTGGGCGGGCAGGGCGATGCGGCGTCCAGAGCTTGCCGTCCTTGAACAGCGGGTTGCCGCTCTCGATCAGCGCCGAAAGCGCCTCGACGGTGGCGGTGACGCCCGAGGTGGAGGTCAGCTTGGCGGCATCTTCCAGCGAGACGTCGAGGCCGGCCACCGGATTGAGGCCGGCGGCGGCGCGGGTCTTCGGGTCGGTCGAACCGCCCATGGAGGTGCCGCGCGCCGACTTGCTGCCAACGATCTCGACCTTGCCTTTCTTGCCCGCCTTCTTCGGCTGCGCCTCGTCATCGGCGCCCGCTGCCTTGCGCGCCGCCTTGGAGGCGGCGATCTCCACCGTCTTGCGGTGCTTGCCGGCCTTGGAGGCGATCTGGCGTTGGGTTTCGAAGGCCGAGGCTTCCGCGTCCGCCTCAAGCTGCTTCACCCAGTCGGAAACATTGCCGGAAAGCGGCGTGCCTGACAAAGGCGCCTGCGGCGCTTCTTCGAAACCGGACGGGGTGGAGGGCTTCGGCGGGGCATTCTTCGGAGCTTTGGTCATGGCGGGGAATATGGAGAGAGTCCGGCCGAAAGTGAAGGGGCGAGGGAGTACAAAAGGGCAACATTTCGCCCCGGTTGCCGAAGTCGATTCCGGCGCCGTTTGCGCCTTGAATCGCGGGCTTCAACCAAGGCGGGTCGGATTCCTGTCGCATTGTAACCCTTACGGTTGCGGGCCTGACGCAGCGTTACCCCGATTGGGCGAGAAGACAGCCAAGCCTGCCGCGTGATAACAATAGTTCTTTGGAGGGTGCCATGTTCTGCTTGCGTGGTGCCGCACTTGGGCTTTGTGCCGTGGTCCTTGGTCCGATGTCCCTGTTTGCCGCCGAACCGGTCGGCAAGGCAGTGGAGATCCGGACAGCGGTCAACGGTGCGCGGGGTGCGATTGCGGTCAGAGACCCTGTCTACAAGAACGAACGGATATCGACATCGAAGTCCGGGCTCGGGCAGTTCGTCTTCGAGGACGGCACCAAGCTTGCCGTCGGCTGGGGGTCTTCCGTCGTCATCGACAAGTTCGTCTATGACGACAAGAAGTCGGTGAAGAAGCTGACCATCATGGCCGCCAAGGGCACGTTCCGCTGGATCAGCGGCAAATCCGGCCATTCCGCCTATGAAATCGTCACGCCGGCCGGCACCATCGGGGTGCGCGGCACCGCCTTCGACTTCTTTGTCGGCCCGGATGGCACCACCGCCGTGGTGCTGCTCAGCGGCGCGGCGGATTTCTGCGGTCCAGGCGGCTGCCGGCAGCTGACGCAGCGCTGCGATTGCGTCGTCGCCAAGCCTGGCCGGAGGGCCACCGAACCGAAACGGGTAAGCCGCACGACGTTGAAATCCCTCGGCAATGCCCAGGCGCTGCCGTTCCTCTCCGGAGGTCAACGCCTGTCCGGAGCGATCGGCTGGGTGGGCGGCGGTTGCGGGCTGCGCGCGGCGCAGTTCGAGGGCACCACCCGTACCATCCCAGAGCAACCGGCTCGCGTCGAAGAAAAGCCGCGTGAAGAGAAGCCGCCGCCGGAAGAAAAGCCCCGGGATCCGGGCCCGCAGCCGGAGAACCCCGGCGATCCCGGACCGCAGCCCCAGAACCCGGGCGATCCCGGCCCGCAGCCGCAAAACCCGGGTGATCCCGGGCCGCAGCCGCAAAACCCGGGTGATCCCGGGCCGCAGCCGAACAACCCCGGCGACCCAGGACCGCAAGACGGCGGTGGCGGCGATCAACCGAGCCAGGATCAGGGGACGCAGGATCAGGCCCCAAGCCACGATTGAAGGGGCGGCGAAGGCTTTGCTGGCGCGCGCCTGATCTCAAAGCCGAGCCGGTGCGCCTTGCCGCCTTCCTCTGGCGAGCCGTGTTTCTTGAAAACTGCACTAAATCAGTAGGCTGCGGTCGTTTCCGCATGTGCTCTGCGAGGTGGCTTTCGGCTGCCGTGGGCAAGATCATTCGGCAGGACGCTTGGTATTCTCGTCGGTGGTCTGCGCGAAATGGTCGGCGCGGCGGCCGATCCGGGCGTAGAAACCGGCGAGTGCCGGCGTCAGCGCCGCTGCCTTCAGCTTGGCGGCGTTGACGATGCTGCGGCTGGTCTGCGTCCGAGCGCCGAGTGCGGCGACCAGCCGATCGTGCAGGCCGCGCAGATCCGCGAAGGCGGGCGAGGCAGCGAGGTTTTCGTCGCCGGCGACGGCATAGACCCGCGTTCGCGTCGTCTTGCCCTTGAGCCCGAGGGAGCCGGCGTCGAGCATGGCATGGTCCGGCAGAGCCTGGGCGGTCGCCTCGGACACCAGAATGTCGATGTTGACGTCCTTGCAGGCCGCTTCGATGCGCGCGGCGATGTTCACGGTGTCGCCGACGGCGGAATAGTTGAACCGCGTCTCGGCGCCCATGTTGCCGACGCAGGCAAGCCCGGTATGGATGCCGATGCCGATGCGCACTTCCTGATCGGCGCCGAAGCCGAAGGCATTGTCGGCGTTCAGCCGCGCCAGCGTCTCGCGCATGCCAAGCGCTGCACGCACTGCCTTTTGCGGATGGTTGGCGACGTCGACCGGCGCATTCCAGAAGGCCATGATCGAATCGCCGATGAACTTGTCGAGCGTGCCCTCGTTGGCCAGCACATGCCGGCTCAGCGCATCGAGCAGCGTGTTGAGAAAGGCGACGACCTCGGTCGGCGTCATGCGCTCGCTCATTTCGGTGAAGCTGCGCACGTCGACGAACATCACGGTGAGCTCGCGATCGTCGCCGCCGAGGCTGAGGGCATTGCGCGTATGCTCGATGCGGTAGAGCAGCGACGGCGAGAGATAGCGGCCGAAGGCCTGCCGCACCTCGCGGCGTTCGCGATCGGTCACCAGGAAGCGGTAGGCAGTGGCCGCGAAATGGGTGATCGAGGCGGCGAGGATCGGCGCCAGCGGATCGAAAAGCCGTCCGCCATAGTAGAAGGCGATCCAGGAGGCGACCAGCGCCAGCGCCGTCACTGCCATGCCGCAGACGAGTGCGACCACGGGGCTGACGAAGGTGGTGAGCAGCACCAGCAACGTTCCGGCGAGCGCGATCGAGAGGATTTCGAGCCCGTTCGCCCAATCCGGGCGCGAAAGATAGCGACCCGACAGGATCTGCTCGACGATCTGCGCGTGGATCGAAACACCGGGCACGTTCTGGCCGAGCGCGGTGGTGCGCACATCCTGCAGTCCGGCCGCCGAAGTGCCGATAAAGACGATGCTGCCTTCGATGCCGGCGCGGATATCCGGCGAAGGCTCGCCGTCGGCGAGAATGCGGCGCGCCGAGATATAGCGTTCCGTCGTGTCCGGCGTGACAAAGAGCCAGACCTCGCCGGTCGACATCAGCGGTACGACGAAGTCGCCGATCTTGACGGCGGTCAGCGTGTTGGCGACGTCTGGTGCGGCCGCCAGGACATAGGTCGAAGCACCCTGGGCCACCCGCAGGGCCTCCATGGCCAGGCTCGGATAGAACTGCTGGCCGTCGCTCAGGAATAGCGGGGCGGTGCGCACCACCGCCGAGGACGAGCCGGGATTGAGGCTGATGTGGCCGAGGCCGGCGGCATTGGCCTCGAGCTGCGGCCTGAGCGGCGTCGCGGCCCGCAGGCGCGGCGGCGCTTCGTTGGCGCTTTCGCCGGTCAGGGCAAAGCCGGCCTTGACCGGCGGCAGGTAGCTGCCCTCGTTGGTCAGGCCGAAGCCGAGAACCACGGGCTTGTCGCGGATCGCCTCGGCGAAGATCTCGTCATTGTCCGGCAGGGCGGCAAGGAAGGACGGATCGACGCCGCCGACATCGCGCACCACCGTGCGCGGCGACAATCTGTCCGGCTCGGCAAAGAGCACGTCGAAGGCGATCGCGGCCGCACCCATCTCGCTCAAGCGGTCGGTCAGCTTCGCCAGCCGATCGCGCGGCCAGGGCCATTGGCCGAGCTCGCGCAGCGACGCCTCGTCGATGTCGATAATCTTGACCGGCATGGGCTCGAAGCGGCGCGGCGCAATGCGCTGGTATTCGTCGAAGGTGACGTCGCGCGCCTGGCGCAGCAACTGCGGATCTTGGGCGCGCAGAATGGTGAAGAACGCCACCACCGTCATGCCGATCAGAACCCCGAACAGTTGCGATCGTGTCATGGCGGCCTACGGAACCATGGGCAGGCCCGCCTTGACGAGCCCGTCGTTGAAATGCGCGTGGTCGGCAGGATCGACATAGGCGGTAAAGAAGCGCCAGTAGCGCGGCACGTCGCTCGGTGCGTTGGCGATCGCTTCCGGAAGAAGCTTGCGCGCCTCATCGATGCGGTCGAGCTGGCCGAGACAGGTGATCAGCATCACCAGGTTGAAATAGGTGCGGCGCAAGAGCAGCGCCCGTTCGGCGCAGCGCAGGGCTTCGTCGTAGTTGCCGAGATGGTAGTGGGCGAGCGCCATGCGGTTGAGGAAGAGATAGGTGAGCGGATCGTGCGGGCTCAGCCGCAGCGCCTTGTGCAGCGGGTCCAGCGACTCGGCGAAGCGGCCGATATAGATGCGCGCCCAGCCGAGCGCCATGTGGGCGAGCGCGAAGTTGGAGTTGATGTCGATCGCCTGTTGCGCTTCCTCGACCGCGGCGTGCGGCCGCTGGGCCGCGAAGTTGGCGAGACACATGACATAGTGACAATAGGGGTCGTGATCGTCGATCACCACCGCGCGCGCGGCCTCCGCCTGCAACTCGGCGCTGTCGCGGTCGATGTCCTTGCTGAAGCCGAAGAAGCAGCGGGCAAACAGCGAGCGGGCGAGCATCATGTGCGCGCGGCCGAATTCCGGATCGAGGGCGATGGCGCGGCGCTGCCATTCGATCGCCTCGTCGAAATGCACGGCGGAATCCTGCGCGTTGTGCAGCAGGGTGCCGCGCATGTGGCATTCATAGGCGCCGAGATTGTCGGTGCCCCGCAATTGCGCGCGCCGGTTTTCGCCGATCAGGATCTCCGGCTCGATTGCCGCGACCACATGCTGGGTGATTTCGTCCTGAATGGCGAAGAGGTCGGCGAATTCACGCTCGTAGCGCTGCGCCCAGAGGTGGTTGCCGGTCTCGGCCTCGATCAGCTGGCCGGTAACGCGCACCCGCGAGCCGGACCGGCGCACGCTGCCTTCGACGATGTAGCGCACGCCGAGATCCCGGCCGATCTGTTTGACGTCGACGGCGCGGCCCTTGTAGGCGAAGGAAGAGTTGCGCGCGATGACGAAGAACCAGCGGTAAAGCGACAGTGCGGTGATGATGTCCTCAGTCAGTCCGTCGGCGAAGAAATCCTGCTCGGGATCGCCGGACATGTTGACGAAGGGCAGCACCGCAATCGATGGCTTGTCGGGCAGGGAAAGCGGCATGCCGGGCAAGTCGCCGCCCGCCGGGTTCTCGCGCCACTCGACGCGGTGGACCAGGACCGGACGCGGTATGTTCTTCAGCGCGCGCTCGCCGAGGCGCTGCATCGGAAACTCGAGCTTGCCTTCGATCTGGTCGTGGAGCGCGCCGGAAATGCAGATGTCGTTCGGCTGCGCCACCTGCTGGAGCCGGGCGGCGACATTGACCCCGTCGCCGAGCAGATTGCCGCCGTTGACAACCACGTCGCCGAGATTGAGGCCGATGCGGAACTCCATGCGCCTTTCTGGCGGTAGGTCGGCATTGCGGCGCTGAAGGGTTCGCTGGATGGCGACCGCCGCCCGCACGGCCTGCACGGCGCTCTGGAATTCCGCGACCAAGCTGTCGCCGGCCGCGCCGAAGACGCGGCCCCCGTGCTCCGCAGCAAGGCCGGAAATCGTCTCGCAGTAGGTGGCCAGGGTCGCAAGCGTGCCTTCCTCGTCGGTCGCGACAAGGCGACTGTAACCAGCGACATCGGCAGCAAGGATCACGGCGAGCTTCCGTTCCAAGGCGGCGGGCCCCTCCTGCGGCATCTGGTCAGAAGGAAATTAAGCGTAACTTAAATTAGAAAGTCCGAGAAGCGTAAATCGCCCTGATCGGGCCTGAAGACGCTGCTCAAAGCGTAAAAATGCTCCACGCGGCTTCTACGCGAGATTGTACTCGCCGGTGCTTCCGCGGAGCGGCCGATTGTGCAAGGTTCGCGGCCTTCATGCCGCCGCGCTTGGTTCAGGCCGGCAACCTCTATCGCGCTCGGGATCAACAGTGATGGCGCCTTTTTCCATTCGCCGGCTCACCTCCAGTGATGCCGAGGCCTATCGGGCAGTTCGGCTAGACGGCCTGCTGAAGCATCCTGAAGCCTTCGGTTCATCTTACGAGGATGAGGCCAGCCGGCCGATCGAGGTCACAGCGGAACGGCTTGATAGCGGCTTCGTCCTCGGCGCCTTCGATAGCGATGAAAAGCTCATGGGTGTTGCTGGCCTCGCGATCCAGACGGCGACAAAGGCAAAGCACAAGGGGACCCTCTGGGGCATGTATGTCTTGCCAGAGGCACGAGGAACCGGGCTATCGCGTTTGCTCGTCGACGGGATTATCGCCGAAGCGCGGGGCAAGGTGGAGCGGCTGTTGCTGACTGTCGTCTCGTCGAACGCTGCTGCCCTCAACCTCTACCGGAAGGCGGGATTTGTCGAATACGGCCTGGAACAGCGCGCGCTGCGGGTTGACGATGCCTATTTCGACGAGATGTTGATGGCGTTGCCGCTTTAAGCGGCGTGGTGGTCAGCCAGGGAACACGCAGCGGGGTCGACGCGGCGCAGTGCGGCGGTAGGATGGCGCCATCATGCCGCTGATTCGACCCACACGCGAAAGCGACCTTTCTCTTCTGCCCGCCATCGAGCGCTCCTCGGGCGAGGTGTTCCGCACCGTCCCCGAGCTTGCCTGGATTGCCGATGACGACGTGCAATCGGCAGAAGCTCATCGCGAATTCCTGCGCACCGGACTATCGGTGGTAATGGTCGACGCCTCCGATCGGCCGATCGCTTTTCTTTGCGCTACGGTTGCCGACGATGCCATGCACATCTGGCAGCTTGCCGTCGAGGCGGAACGTCAGGGGCAGGGGCTTGGGCGCACGCTGATGCTGGCGGCAATCGCGCATGCGCGCGTGACGTCACGCGCCGCCGTCACGCTGACGACGTTCCGCGATCTTGCCTGGAACGAGCACTTCTATTGCAAGCTCGGCTTTGTGACGCTCGATGCGGGCGAACTCGATCCGCGTCTTGCCGAAATCCTTGCCAACGAGGCGGCGCACGGGCTGCCGGCAGAGCGGCGCTGTGCCATGCGGCTGAAGCTCGCTTGAGGGCGCAAGCCAGCATTCCGGAAAGCCGGCGCTGAAAGAAGCTCGCTCGGGCGCGGTTGTGGCCGCGCTACCGTCTGATGGCGACCACCTGGCCGCGTGCGAACTGCGAGACCCTGACGCCGCCGGACTGGTTGCCGCCGATCAGCTGGGCCGTCGATTTCGACAGCATGGACAGGATGCCGACGTGATAGCCGCGGCCGGTGCGCACGACGACGACGTCGCCGGGACGGGCATAGGAGAGCTTCACGGGCGCGCCAAAACGCAGCCAGGAACGGGCGATGCCGAAGCTCTGCGGCGGACTGCGCCCGGCCTTGCGGGCGACCATGCCCATGAAGTGGCCGCACCAGGGGGTGCGGGCCGGGTTGATGCCGAGCGCTGCACGAAGGGTCTTGTTGTTCTTGACCTCGTGCAGGCCCTTGTATTGCTGCGCCTGGGCAAGCATGCCCGCATTGGCGAAATCAGGTGTCAGTAGCGCGACATAGGCAGCCGCAAGAAACGCCAGGACCTTCATGGTCAGGTCTCCTTGACAAGTTGCTTGGTGCGAACGGTCGGGGCGGCCTGGCAATCGCCGGCATGGCACCCGGTTGCTCAACGGTTTCCAATGTTGGGCGGGGAGATATCAGCGGACGCGCGCGTGCAGGCGTTGAAAACGCCGCATCAGGCACGCCGGCGAACCGCGGCAGAACGCGGAGCCAGCTTCACGGCAACTGCCGTTTCGAAGTGTGGTATTCCCCTGTCTGCCCCGTCGGGCAGCAAAGCTTCATTCACCATGCGCCGGTGCAAAATTGTGGCAAAACCCGTAAAATATTAGGGCAGGGATTGCTAATCGCCGAAATAGCTGATGCGAAACGGCGATTCGCCGCGTCAGACATCAAAAAAATAGTGGGTCGGTGCCTTCCAAGGCAGGTCTTTACGCCGGAGAAGCGGCGGCACTTGCGCGCTTACGGGGCGGCGGCGCATCGTCTCAACGTGATTCGCACGCCGAGGTTCTTCATGTCGTTCACCCTTTCTCCGGCCTATCTCTGGCCCGTTCTTCTGCTCCTGATCTCCAACGTCTTCATGACCTTTGCCTGGTACGGGCACCTGAAGTACACGTCGTCGCCGCTTTACATGGCGATCGTCGCCAGCTGGGGCATTGCCTTCTTCGAATATTGCCTGGCGGTGCCGGCAAACCGCATCGGCCACCAGGTCTATTCGGCGGCCCAGTTGAAGACGATGCAGGAGGTGATCACGCTGATCGTCTTTGCAGCCTTCTCCGTCTTCTGGCTGAAGGAGTCGATCGGCTGGAACCATCTGGTCGGCTTCGCGCTGATCGCGGCCGGTGCTTCCTTCATCTTCAAGGGCTGACGCACCCCCAACGGACACAAAGAAAAAGGCAGGGCGTAAACCCTGCCTTTTCAGCGAAAAGCGGTTTGTCGTCGGCGTTGCGGTAACTACATCACCGCCGCCACGGCCGGGGCCAGATGCGGCCAGACCTCGACTGCGCCGCGATAGATCATGTCGAGCGCGACATAGAGGATGATCACGAGACCGATATAGGCGATCCAGTGATAGCGGTTGAGCAGCCGGGCGATAAAGCCGGCGGCGATGCCCATCATGGCGATCGAAAGCGCAAGGCCGATTACCAGGATCGTCGGATGTTCGCGGGCAGCGCCGGCAACAGCGAGCACGTTGTCGAGCGACATCGAGACGTCGGCGACGACTATCTGGATGGCCGCCTGCATGAAGGTTTTCCTGGGCGCCTCGGAGCCTTGTCCGCTTTCGCCCGCAGCGTTTGCTGCCTGCTGTTCGCGAATTTCTCGCCACATCTTCCAGCAGACCCAAAGCAGCAGGATGCCGCCGGCGAGCAGCAGGCCGATGATTTCGAGCAGTTGCACCGTGACGCTGGCGAGCGCGATGCGCAGCACCGTGGCGGCGATGATGCCGACGAGAATGACCTTCTTGCGTTGGTCCGTCGGCAGGCCAGCGGCGGCAAGACCAATCACGACGGCGTTGTCGCCGGCGAGAACGAGGTCAATGACGATGACTTGAAGAAGCGCCGCCAGGCCGGCAGCGGTAAAGATTTCCATGATGCAACAGTCCCCCGACCTGCATATGCGAGATATAGATATGACTAACGGATAAAGCACTGCCGTGCCGCTGGATCAAGACCAATGGACGGAAATCCTCAACGACGGCCCTGCCGCGTCTCAATCGAGAAGATCGAAAGCCCGGTACATCCAGACGAGCTGGTAGGCGACGGCTGCGACGACGAAGACCGCGTGAAAACGGCGGTTCGGGGTCCAGGCGGCGGCAATGCAGAGCAGGATGTAGGCGGTGTTGCGCGCCGGGTACTCAAAGCCGTAGGACGCGAAATAGGCCTTTCCCTTCAACGCGGTGTCGACGAGATCGACGGCAAAGGCAAGCGCCAGGGCACCAAAGAACCAGGCCCGGCGCGACATGAAATAGTGTTCGTAGTCGCTGTAGTCGTCGAGCGTCGTTGGAAACAGCATGACGCAGAGAAAGAAGAAGACGCAGCAATAGAGGACGACGAAGAGGTAGACGCTGACATCGATCACCGCCAGCGAATGCAGGTGGAACTCCCACCACCAGAAGTGCACGAGGAAGACGAACATGAACAGGACCCAGCCGAGGTGGATCCAGTAGACGCGCGTCTTGCCGGGATGCTGGACGAAGAGTGCAATGCCGCTCAAGAGCCGAGCGAGGCTCAGGCTGACGATCATGCCCATGACGACGCGGATATGCGAGAAGATCTCCGGGTCGGTATGGGCAGGCTCCATACGCCGCGCTCCTATTCTTCCGCCGGCACCGGCTTCGGTTTGCCGTTCTCGTCGAGCGCGACCATCACGAAGATCGCGTCCGTCACCTTTTCCATCAGATGCGAGAGATAACGCTGCGCCCAGGCTTCGACCTTGAGCGTCATCGAGGTGCGGCCAACCTTGAGCACGTCCGTATAGATGCAGAGCGTGTCGCCGATCTTGACGGGCAGCGCGAAGGCCATTTCCTTGACAGCCGCCGTCACGACGCGGCCGCGGGCGCGTTCTGCCGCGCGGATGCCGCAGGACAGGTCCATCTGCGCCATCACCCAGCCGCCGAAGATGTCGCCCGCCGCATTGGCATCGCCCGGCATGGCGAGCGTGCGCAAGGTGAGTTCGCCGGTCGGTCTCGTCTGTTCGGTCATGCAGCCTGTCTCCCTGTTGGAGACAAGATGTAACCCGAGCGCACTTGTGGAGGGAAGACCCCGCTGCCGCACAAATGCCGGCAACGTCCTTGAGGTGCCGGCTCGTTATACTTTCGAAGGGGGTGAATGAGGAATGCCAAATTTAGGGGTTCCTCGTTAGGAGCTTTGCAAAGACCTCATCCTAACCTGCAGGCTCTGGGAGTGCCTGCCGGCTATGCCGCGGCGCCAGGATTTGGGGCGGCGCGGGGAGCGCCGAGGGGCAGGGGATTGGCAATGAAGAAATTCAGGATTTCGGCGCGTCTCTACGCGCTGGTGGCATTCGCGCTTTTGACCATGGCGGCGGCGCTGACCTTCGGTCTGTTCCAGGCGCAGGAAAAGCTCGTCGGCGAACGAAAGGCGATGCTTGCGGCGATGGACGAGAACGCGATCGCCGTGTTCGACGCCTATCACAAGCTGGAAGTGGCCGGCACGCTGCCGCGCGAGGAGGCGCAGAAGCGCGCGCTCGAAGCGATCAAGGCGATGCGCTACCAGGGCAGCGGCTATTTCTGGGTCAACGACATGCATCCGACCATGATCATGCATCCGATCAAGCCGGAGCTCGACGGCAAGGACCTCACCGAAAACAAGGATCCCAACGGCAAGCAGCTCTTCGTAGAGTTCGTAAAGACCGTCGAAAAGAGCGGCCAGGGTTTCGTCGACTATTACTGGCCGAAGCCCGGTGCCGACGCGCCGGTGCTGAAGTATTCGCACGTTGCCGGCTTCAAGCCCTGGGGCTGGGTGGTCGGGACCGGCGTCTATGCCGACGACCTGGCGGCGATGTTCCGCGACCGCGCCTGGCAGGTTGCCGGCATTCTTGCCGCCGCCGCTCTTGCCATCCTGATGGCGGCACTGGCGATCGTGCGCAGCGTCGTCAAGCCGGTCGAAAAGCTGAAGGCCTCGATGCGGGCGATCGCCGACGAAGATCTGTCTTCGGAGGTGCCGGAAACCGACCGTGGCGACGAGATCGGCCAGATGGCCAAGGTCCTCGTTGTCCTGCGTGACTCGGTGCGCGAACGGCTGGTGTTGCGCTCGCGTGAGGCAGAACAGCAGGAGCGACTGAGTTCCGAGCGGCGCGGCAACGAGCAGCGCCAGCGGGCGACGGCTGAGGCGCAGGCCGAGACGATGGAAACCGTTGGTGCGGCGCTCGAACTCCTGGCGAGTGGCGACCTCACCGCCGAGATCAGCCATATCGCGCCGGAATACGGCAAGCTGCGGGACGACTTCAACACGGCCGTCGCAGCCCTTCGTGATGTCATCGGCTCGATCTCGCATTCGACCGAGATCGTCACCGCCAGCGCCGGCGATATTTCCGAAGCGGCAAACAATCTTTCCCGCCGGACGGAGCAGCAGGCAGCCGCCCTTGAAGAGACGGCCGCGGCATTGGACGAAATCACCTCGACGGTTCGCCATGCCTCCGAACGGGCAAACGAAGCGCGTGAGATGGTCGACCGGACCAGGACCAGCGCCGCAAAGTCCGGCGGCATCGTGCGCAATGCCATCGACGCCATGGGGCGGATCGAAAGCTCGTCCGGTCGCATCGGCCAGATCATCGGCGTCATCGACGAGATCGCCTTCCAAACGAATCTGCTGGCGCTCAACGCCGGGGTCGAGGCAGCGCGCGCCGGCGAGGCGGGCCGCGGCTTTGCCGTCGTCGCACAGGAAGTGCGCGAGTTGGCGCAGCGTTCGGCCGGAGCCGCCAAGGAGATCAAGGAACTGATCGGCGCCTCGGTGCGCGAGGTCGGCGCCGGCGTCGATCTGGTTCGCTCCACAGGCGAGGCGCTCGCGGAGATCGAGGCGCAGGTCAACCGGGTCAACGAGCAGGTGGCCTCGATCGCCACGGCCGCGCGGGAGCAGGCGACCGGGCTGCAGGAGGTCAATGTCGCCGTCAACAGCATGGACCAGATGACCCAGCAGAACGCGGCGATGGTGGAGGAAACCACGGCGGCGAGCCAGACGCTGGCGGCCGAAAGCCGCGAGCTGAAGTCGCTGCTGACGAAGTTCCGGCTGCAGCCTTCAGGCTCGCACGCGGGTTACGGCCGCGCCGCCTGACGCCACAGGTTTATCGATTGCGACCCGCGCGCTACGCCGCGCGGGTTTTTCATTCGGGGTCGGCCGCAATGCTGTCGCAAGGATACGCGTTTAGGTGCCGCCGTCGTCACACCGGTTGTCGTGCACGGAGACATTCTCCGTCTTGACCTCAGCACCGCCGGGGATAGATACGCGAGAAGCGGGAGGTGTTCGACGGGGCGTCGCTCCGGTTGCCGGCCGCTGCACCAGAGGGGACACCATGGCACTTCTCAAACTACTTCTGACCCGGCCGATCGCGCTCATGATGCTGGCGCTCGGGTTTCTTTCCGCCTGTACCGTCGTCGTCGACGAGCCGCGGCCGGGGCCGAGGCCCACGCGCCCGCAGGCCTGCACGATGGAATATGCGCCGGTTTGTGGCGAGCGCGGCAATCGTATGCGCAGCTTCCCGAACTCCTGCCAGGCGCGCGCCGACGGCTTCAACGTCATCCACCGCGGCGAGTGCCGTCCGGACTATCGCCCGCCGGATCGCGAGCCGCAGGCCTGCACGATGGAATACAATCCGGTGTGTGGCCAGCGCGGCCGCCGCACGCAGACCTTCTCGAACGCCTGCCAGGCGCGTTCCGAGGGCTTCCAGGTGATCGGCCGCGGCGAATGCCGCAGGGAGGACGACCGTCCATCCGAGGGCCAGTTCTGCACCCGCGAATATGCCCCGGTCTGCGGCCAGCGTGGCAGCCGCATCGAAACCTTCTCCAACGCCTGCGAGGCGGGTGGTGCCGGTTTCCAGATCGTCCATCGCGGCGAGTGCCGCTAAGGCCTAAGCGATCAAGCCTTCAGCATGCGAGCCCGCGTCCGACGAGGACGCGGGCTCTTTTTTTGTCGGTATGGATGGACCATTCGCAGCGCGGACACCCCATTTCCAGCGGTTGGCGCGCAAGCCTTCGTTTACCGTATTTGAATAAAATGCCAGGCAAATCAGGCTTTTTGTCCGCTGTGCCCGGTTTGCGACACAGGCAAAAGGCAGCAATTGCAGGTGCTGTAGCAACCATTGCGTGCCAATTGAACGCGGTGGCGGCGGCAGGGGCAGCGGGGCGATGACGGTGGTCTTTTTCGGGCCGCCTGGAGGAAGGCGCAGTTCGGTATGGCCTATGTTACTCGTCTCCATCGCCCGCTGACGGCGCTCGTTCTTTCGTTTTCGCTCGTCACCTGCTCGACCGATGACGCGCTTTCGCCGCCCGGCCGCATCGATGGCGGGGCGCGGGTCGGGTCGATCGGGCCGGTTCCTGTCGATGCCGTGCCGGCACAGGAGGTGGCCGCCTATCCGGCCGCCACGCAGCGTTCGACCTTCCAGACCAATCCGCAGCACGCGGCGCCTCAGCAGACGCGCCGCGCGCTTCCGATGCTCGATAGCGACGAGGCGGTGGCGACGGGCGCGCAGCCGGCAAGCGCCGGCTCGAGCGCTATTCCCCAAGAGGGCGTCAACATGGATGCGATGCTCGGCGTGGAGCAGCCGGTGGTGGGGCTTGCGGAGGAGCAGAGCAACGACATTGCCGAGGGCAATGCCAGCCAGCCGGTGGTCGGCGGCATTGGTGACGAGAATGTGCGCCAACTCGGCGGCGCAAACAGCGCCGCGCCGGCCGAAGCGAACCTTGGCTATGACCCGGATCTGCCGCCGCTGTCGCCGGACAAGATGGCCGCCGAACAGGCGCAGCGCGCCCGCGCCATGGAACAGCAGCGCCTTCAGCGCACGCAGGAGCCGCAGCAGGTCGCCTTCCTGCCGCGCGCCAACAATCCGATGTCGACGCCCGAATATACCGGCGCGATGCCCGGTTCCGAGATTGCTTGCCGCCAGCGCCTGAAAAAGCTCGGCGTCACCTTCCGCGACATTCCGCGCATCAGCAACGGTCCGTCCTGCGGCATCGACTATCCGATCGAACTCAGCGGGCTGTCCGGCGGCATCGGTGTGAAGCCGGCGGTCAAGCTCAATTGCGAGGTGACCGAGGCTTTCGCGAAGTGGGTGAAGTACGAACTCGCCCCGTCGTCACGCTACCGCTACTGGTCCGGCATCAAGACGATCAAACCGCTTGGCGGCTACTCCTGCCGTACGATGAATTCGCGTCGCGGCAATCCGATGTCGGAACATGCGCGCGGCAACGCCATCGATGTCGGCAAGTTCGTGCTGAAGAACGGCAAGGAAATCGACGTGCGCAAGAAGGGCTTCTTCGCCTTCCGCGAGAAGGCGTTGCTGAAGGCCGTGCGTTCCGACAGCTGCAAGTACTTCAACACCGTACTCGGCCCGGGCAGCGACCCGTTCCACAAGGACCATTTCCACTTCGACCTGAGGACGCGCAAGACCGGTTATCGGCACTGCGATTAGGTGTTCAGCCGGTTGGCACCTGTGGTTTCCAGATGCCGGCTATCGAAGCTCGGAAGCCGGCAAAAAAAAGAGGCCGGCGGGGAGGCCGGCCCAACGACCGGAGCAAAAGGGGGAGGCTCCGGCCTGCAAATCACGAGCGCAAATCAAAGGGCGATGTTGCGGCCCGCGCGTTGCAAACTGATCGAAGAGCGTCACGGTTTCGTGACAACTGGGCGTAATTGCTGTGGTCGGCCGAGCAAATCCTGCGCCGGCTTTCGTTCGAGTGCGTTCCTGGCCGGCTGTCGGCGAAGATCTGCAAATCGACCTGATTCCGTAAATAAGTAGTATTATACTTTAGGTTTTACTCGTCCGGGTCGCGTTCCGAACGGTTGCCCCAAATATGGCGATTCCCGGCATTTTCGGATCCAATTGTAACAGACTGAATTTTCTATATGTTTTTCTGCATATGAGAAAACCTCGGGTTGGCGAGGCCGTGCCGATCTCTCCGTTTCGTCTGGTTTTGTAATAAGTAATACGATATTATATTATTTCGTATAACAATCTTGGATAGTGTCTGGTTGGCCGCTACAAGCATTGGGGGCCCTACTCACTCCTTGACGCCACAGGAGGACGAAATGGGAACGGTCATGCAATTTCCGGGGATGCGCAGCGATATGGCTGTGCATGCCGCCGAAGTTTCTAAAATCCTCAGGACACTTGCCAACCGCAACAGGTTGCTGATCGTGAGCGCGCTGCTCGAAGGCGAGCATTCTGTCGCGGCGCTCGAGGAAATGCTGGGCATTCGCCAGCCCACGCTTTCACAGCAATTGACGGTGTTGCGGGATGCCGGCATTGTCGCGACCCGTCGGCAGGCCAAGCAGGTTTTCTATCGGCTCAGCCACGACAAGGTGGCGCGCCTCGTCGGCTCGCTCTATCAGATTTTCTGTCGGGATGGTTCAAAAGCATGAATGAATACGGGAATGCGCTGGTAGGCGGGCTGTTGATTGGCCTGTCGGCGGCGATCCTGATGGTGGCCAATGGCCGGGTGGCCGGCATCAGTGGCATCGCAGGGCGGCTGCTGCAGGGCGTACAGGCTTCGTCGGGCGCATTGTTCGTACTGGGGCTGATTGCCGGACCGGCGTTGTACCGCCTCATTTTCGATGCCTGGCCGTCGGTGACTGTGACGGCCTCCTGGCCGCTTCTCGTGGTTGGGGGCCTGCTGGTGGGCTTCGGTTCGCGCATGGGCTCGGGCTGCACCAGCGGTCATGGCGTTGTCGGGCTTGCAAGGCTGTCGCGCCGCTCGATCGCCGCGGTCGCCACTTTCATGGGAGCGGCGATCGTCACGGTCTTCCTTGCGGGTTTCTTCGCATGAACAGCGCCTTGCTCCGCCTTGCCGCGACGCTCGTCTCCGGCGTCGTATTCGGGTTCGGTCTTTCGCTGTCGGGAATGCTCGATCCGGCCCGCGTGCGGGCTTTTCTTGACATAACCGGCAACTGGAACCCAAGCCTTGCCGTCGTGCTCGGCGGCGCTGTCTTCGTTTCGGCGCTCGGAGTTCTGGCGACGCGCCGGTTGAAACATCCGCTGTTCGACGGGGCCTTTCATCTGCCCAACAATCAGGTCATCGACCGGCGACTGATCGTCGGCTCGGCGATCTTCGGCGTCGGCTGGGGGTTGGTCGGGCTTTGCCCGGGCCCGGCGCTCGCCTCGCTGTCGCTTGGCTTGCCGGCAACGGTCCTCTTCGTGGTGGCAATGCTGGCCGGTATGCTGGTCCATGACCGGCTGGTTGACCGCAAGCTCCCGAGGCAGACATCGGCCGGAGCGGGCGCCGATACGCGACTGTCTCAGCCTCGTTGACGCACAGTCATCTTGTTTTTTCATTCCAGCCGGCTGCAAATCGGAATGAATTGTCCCATATAGGGCGGGACCTCAAGACTCTGCCCCTCCTTCCGGATCAGTTTTCATGGCGCCAATCGTTTCCGTTTCCAATCTGTCGAAGACTTATGCCTCCGGCTTCAAGGCGCTGAAGGGCGTCAGCCTCGATATCGAGGAAGGCGAGATCCTGGCGTTGCTCGGGCCGAACGGCGCCGGCAAGACGACGCTGATCTCGATCATCTGCGGCATCGTCAATCCGAGCGGCGGAACGGTGATGGTCGGGGGGCACGACGTGGTGCGCGATTTCCGCGAGACCCGCGCGATGATCGGGCTCGTGCCGCAGGAGCTGACCACCGACGCTTTCGAAACCGTCTGGAACACGGTCACCTTCTCCCGCGGGCTGCACGGCAAGAAGCCGAACCCCGCCCATATCGAAAAGGTGCTGAAGGACCTGTCGCTCTGGGACAAGAAGGACAACATGCTGCGCGAGCTTTCGGGCGGCATGAAGCGGCGCGTGCTGATCGCCAAGGCGCTGTCGCATGAGCCGCGGGTCCTCTTCCTCGACGAGCCGACGGCCGGCGTCGACGTCAACCTGCGCAAGAGCATGTGGGACGTGGTCGAGCGGCTGCGCGCCTCGGGCGTGACGATCATCCTGACGACGCACTACATCGAAGAGGCGGAAGAAATCGCCGACCGCATCGGCGTCATCAACGGCGGCGAGATCCTGCTGGTCGAAGACAAGGCGGCGCTGATGTCGAAGCTCGGGCGCAAGCAGTTGCGCGTCGATCTCGCCCATCCGCTGGACGGCGTGCCTGACGTGCTCTCGGGTTACAACCTGACGCTCGAAGGCGACGGCCATTGTCTGATCTACGATTATGACACCAGCGCCGAGCGGACCGGGATCACCACCTTGCTCGCCGCCTTGGCCGAAGCCGGCATCAGGCTCAAGGACATTTCCACGCGACAGAGCTCGTTGGAAGACATTTTCGTCGAAATCGTGGGGGCAGGGCGATGAACATCGAAGCGATCAAATCGATTTATTTCTTCGAGATGGCCCGCACACGCCGCACACTTCTGCAGAGCGTGGTGTCGCCCGTTATCTCCACGTCGCTCTATTTCATCGTCTTCGGCGCGGCGATCGGCGGCCGCATCCAGGAGATCGACGGCGTTTCCTATGGCGCCTTCATCACGCCCGGCCTGATGATGCTGACGCTTCTGACCCAGTGCATCGGCAACGGGTCCTTCGGCATCTATTTCCCGAAATTCACCGGCACGATCTACGAGGTGCTTTCCTCGCCGGTCTCGATGGTGGAGATCGTGCTCGGCTATGTCGGCGCCGCGGCGACCAAGGGGATGATGATCGGCACGATCATTCTCCTGACGGCATCGCTCTTCGTCGATCTGACGATCGCTCATCCCTTCGTCATGGTCTTCTTCTTCGTGCTGACGGCGATTTCCTTCAGCCTGTTCGGCTTCATCATCGGCATCTGGGCCAAGGATTTCGAGCAACTGAACCTGATCCCCATGCTGGTGATCCCGCCGCTCGTCTTCCTCGGCGGCAGCTTCTATTCGGTGAAGATGCTGCCGCCCTTCTGGCAGGCCGTCAGCCATTTCAACCCGGTGCTGTACCTCATCAGCGGTTTCCGCTGGAGCTTCTTCGAGGTGTCGGACGTCAACCCGATCTTCAGCGCGGTGATCATCATTGCCTTCCTGACTGTCTGCATGTCGGTGCTCGCCTGGATCTTCCGCACCGGCTACCGCCTGCGTAACTGACTTCCATCGGTCGTCAGGGTACTAGCGCCGGCACGGCTCCGCTGGCATAGGCGATGATCGTGCTGGCGACGGCCATCGCGAGCAGCGCCTGAAGAATCGTGACCACGACGTGGAGGAGCGACCGCACGGCGGAGAGCCCGAGGTCGGCCATGAACCAGCGCGTTTCGGCAACGATGTACCAGACGATCGAAGCGACCACGAAGGCGGCGCCGACGGTGGTGAAGGCGTTGTGCCCGGCCAAGAGCAATTGGCCACCGAGGCTGATGGCAAAAGCGAAGGGTGCCGTGACGTAGCACTGGCTGAAGAAGGGCGGACGCAGCGTCTCGCGTGTCAGCTTGGCACCCTTGTTGCGCAAGAGCTTCACGGCCATCAGCAGAGGCAGAATACTGAAGGCGACAGCCCGAAACATCAGCAGGTTGGAGTCGGAGGCAAGCAGCGACGTCGGCGCCCAGGGAACTGCGCGGCTGACGAGGCCGAGCTCCAGCCCATGCGCCAAGAGCAGCGTGATCAGCAGAAAAAGCGGCGGGCTCAGCGCATCCGAGTACTGCTCCGGCAGGTCGTCGCCGAGCTCGACGTCGGCATAGCGCATCATCGCCTGCGGGTGGCGCAGCGTGCGCCACAGGGTGAGCGGATAAAACAGCAGCCAGCAGACGAGCTCATAGAGCAGTTCCTCGATCGACTTCAGCAGTCGCATGAAATCCATGCCGTGCTCCCCTTGCTTCTATGCGTGGCACGACCGCGCGCCGGGGCCGATGCCGGTCAGTCGCGCAGACGCAGCTCGTCGGTACGCATCTGCAGCATCTCCAGCGTCGACAGGAAGCTCATGCCGAGCAGGCTCTGATCGAGCTTGCCCTTGGCTGCGACCGTTGCGCCGATGTTGCGGCGGGTGATCGGGCCGATCGAGATCTCCTGAAGCATCACGGGGGCTGCCTGGGCCCGGCCATTGGCTGTCATGACCGTGACGATAAAGTTGAGGTTGGCCGGGTCGAGGCCGATCTTTTCCGCATCTTCATAGGTGAGCGCGATGTTGCTGGCGCCGGTATCGACCAGCATGCTGATGTCCTTGCCGTCGACCGTCGCAGTGGTCTCGAAATGACCGTTCAGCATCTTCTGCAGCACCACTTCCTGCTGTCCCTCGCTGTCAGTGATGATGGTGGCGCGGCCGGGGATGAGGCCGGCGAGCAGGCGGTTACCGAAGCCCTCCAACTCGAAGCGGTAGACATAGGCCGAGACCAGCGCCAGAACGACGAAGAGCCAGATGGCGATCTGACGCAGGCCTTCGCCGAAGCGGTGGCGGCTCTGCAGGATGCCGGCGCCGATCAGCGTGGCGATGGCGCCGAGCGAGACCAGTTGCCCGAACTGGTCATTGGCAAGCCCCATGGTGCGGCCGGTGTCGTGGTTGATGATCAGCAGGATGAGGCCGATGGCCAGGATCGAGAGCAGGATGGCAAGACGGGTCATGCTTCGCCGCGTTCCCTCGCCATGCGCGTGCGTCGGGTTTCGCGCCGCGGCTTGCGTTCGACGGTCTCAAGCCGTGCAGGCAACGCGCTCATGATCGCGCGGCGTTCGGCATCGGTATAGAGCGTCCAGCGTCCGACTTCGTCGCGGGTACGGCCGCAGCCGAAACAGTAGCCGGTCTTGTCATCGATCGAACAGACGAGAATGCAGGGAGATTCCATGGGCGTGCTCAGTTTTCCCTTGATATATCGATGTTTCAAACCGTCAGCGCAAGGGCACCGAGCACGGCGATTTCGGTCAGTTGCTGCGTCGCCCCGATCGTGTCGCCCGTTTGTCCGCCGATCTTGCGCATCGCCAGCCGAGCGAAGCCCTTGACCGTGGCAAGGAATGCGACGAGCGCCGCGATGACGCCGAGCGCCGGGACCTGCGCGAGATAGAAGAGCAGCATTGCGACAAGAAGTCCGAAGGCAAGCGCGAAGCGCGTGGCCGCCGGTTCCGGCTCGCCAGCCGAGGCCGCGACGCCGCTGCTGCGCGCCGGCGGAAGCGACGACCAGTGCCAGACCATGGCGGCGCGGCTGAGGCACGCTGCGCCAAGGATCGCCATGGCGGCGCCCAGCGGCGAAAAGAGCGGCAGGATCGAGGCGAACGCCGAGACGCGCAGGCCGAAGGAGAGGATGAGGGCGACGGCCGCATAGGTGCCGATGCGGCTGTCCTTCATGATCGCAAGCGCCGCTTCGCGGTCGCGACCGCCGCCAAAGCCATCGGCCGTGTCGCCAAGCCCGTCTTCGTGCAGTGCGCCGGTGACAAGCGCCTGGATGGCGACGACGACAAAGGCGGCAAAGAGCGAGCTCACCTGCAGCGCCATGAGGGCCATGGCGACGGCCGCCGATGGCAGTGCGATCGCCAGGCCGGCGAACGGGAAGGCGCGCACGGCACGGCTCAAGCGCCCGTCATAACCTTCGAAATGACGCGCAGGCATCGGGATGCGGCTGAGAAAGCCGATCGACCGCGCCACATCGTCACAGAAATCGCCAACGAAGCCCATGGCTCCTCCAAGGTTGCGGCCATTGACCCGGCCGCTGCCAAACTCGCCGACTGCGGCGAGTCTCGCAAGCCGGGCGGGCGCACCCGCGAGGGCCGCGCACACTTTTCCCAGACCTTTCATAGGCCGTCTGCGACCGCTCGCGGATCGAGACGGCGACGCCGATTGGCGCAAATGTCGTTGCCCGAATTTTCGGCGCCCTCTATGAGGGGCGTAGATAGAGCTTCACGATGATGCAAGGATTCCTCCCATGAGTGCCAGCGGCCTGCCGTTTGATGATTTTCGCGAATTGTTGCGCAACCTGCCGGGCCCGGATGCGGCAGCCCTCGTTGCCGCGCGGGAGCGGGACGCCCAGCTGACGAAGCCGCCGGGCGCGCTCGGCCGCCTCGAGGAAATCGCCTTCTGGCTCGCCGCCTGGACGGGCAAGGCGCCGGTGGTCAACCGGCCGCTGGTGGCGATCTTTGCCGGCAACCACGGCGTCACCCGCCAGGGGGTGACCCCGTTCCCGTCATCCGTCACCGCACAGATGGTCGAGAATTTTGCCGCCGGTGGCGCTGCGATCAACCAGATCTGCGTCAGCCACGACCTCGGGCTGAAGGTCTTCGACCTCGCACTCGAATACCCGACCGGTGATATCACCGAGGAAGCCGCGCTGTCCGAGCGCGATTGCGCCGCGACCATGGCCTTTGGCATGGAGGCGATTGCCGGCGGCACGGATCTTCTGTGCATCGGCGAAATGGGCATCGGCAACACCACGATCGCGGCCGCGATCAATCTCGGCCTTTATGGTGGCACGGCCGAAGAATGGGTCGGTCCGGGTACCGGCTCCGAGGGCGAGGTGCTGAAGCGCAAGATCGCCGCGGTCGAAAAGGCCGTGGCGCTGCATCGCGATCACCTGTCCGATCCGCTCGAACTGATGCGTCGCCTCGGCGGTCGTGAGATCGCGGCCATGGCTGGCGCCATCCTGGCCGCCCGCGTCCAGAAGGTACCTGTCATCATCGACGGCTACGTGGCGACCGCTGCGGCTTCGATCCTGAAGGCGGCCAACCCGTCGGCCCTCGACCATTGCCTGATCGGCCATGTTTCGGGCGAACCGGGGCATCTGCGCGCGATCGAGAAGCTCGGCAAGACGCCGCTGCTGGCACTCGGCATGCGGCTTGGCGAAGGCACGGGCGCGGCCCTTGCCGCCGGTATCGTCAAGGCGGCGGCCGCTTGCCACAGCGGCATGGCGACCTTTGCCCAGGCCGGCGTCAGCAACAAGGAATAGTGAAGTTCCGGCCGGGCTTTGCAGGAAGGCCGGCCGGTTTCTGTCCAAGGCCTGTCACGGGCGCGAAGCTGTCGCGTGCCGGGCCTTGATGGATGCGTCCTTCTCGCCTATCCAAAGCGCAAATGCGCGCCCTAGCTATAGTCTTGGGTGCCTGCAACCGAGACCGCCTTGCATTCGCCTCAATCACGATGTCGAAGCAAGCACAGTTTCAAGCCCTGTCGAGACGAAATGGACGCCAAGAACACCACGCACCGCATTGGACAGACGGGTCCTGTCGAGAAGCAGACCGGCATTCGGCATCTCTTTGCCGCTGCGAGCTATTCGCTCGGCGGCGCCAAGCGGCTGATCGGCGAGGCTGCCTTTCGCCACGAGCTGATCGCCTTTGCCGCCGCGATGATCGCTTTCATCATCGTCGGCGCAACCTTCTTCCAATATGTGGCGATGGCGATCCTGTTCCTGCTGATGATGGCCTTCGAGGCGATCAACACGGCAATCGAGGAAATTGTCGATCGCGTTTCTCCCGAAATCTCGGAAATGGGTAAGAACGCCAAGGATCTCGGCTCCTTCGCCTGCCTCTGCCTGATTGTCGCCAACGGTGTCTATGCCGCCTATGTCGTGATCTTCGACGGCTTCATGAACTGACCGGCTAGCGGGCCGGCGCCTTCACCCGATAAAGCACATGCGGACGCAGCGGGTTGCCCCCGGGTACCGTGACGTCGTCGAAATCATCAGCCGGATCCGAGCGCATGCCCAATCTTTCCATCAGCGCCCGCGAAGGCTGGTTGATGCGCGAGGTATAGCCGATAACCTCGGCAAGGCCGAGTGTGCGCCATGCATGGTCCAGGCAGGCGCTCGCCGCTTCCAGCGCGTATCCTTGCCGCCAGTACGGGCGGGCAAGGATCCAGCCGATTTCGACATGCGGTCCGCCGGGGATTTCGTCTCCAGCCTCAGAAAGGCCGAGACCGCCGATCAGCGCACCATCGGATTTGCGTTCAACGGCGAGGAAGCCGAATCCGCGATCGGCGAGATGGCGGGCGCAGTCGGCAATCATCGTTGCCGTTTCGTTGCGCGTCAGAATGGCCGGATAATAGTAGCGCCGGACTTCGGGATCGGCATTGGCAAGAGCGAAAGGCGCGATATCGCGTCCTTCCCAGGCCCGAAGCCTGAGGCGCTGCGTTTCGATGTGCATGGATCAGGCGAAGCTCTTGCGGCGGCGAACCGGGGCTGCGACATCCTCGATCGCCGGCAGGCTTTCGAGCACGCGGCGCGCCGGCAGGATGGCGATCGCCTCTGTACCTTCGCGCAGCTTCGAGCGCAGGATGAATTCGCCATTGTGCTTGGCGAGGATGGCCTGGACGATCGGCAGGCCGAGGCCCGTGCCCTGTTCGGCACTCTTGATGGCGATCGAGCCCTGGCCGAAGGCCGAGAGCACGATCGGGATTTCTTCCTCGGGAATGCCGGGGCCGTTGTCCTTGATCGAGAGATACTGGCCGCCGCCCGCGGTCCAGCCGACCTTGAAGGTGACTTCGCCGCCGGTATTGGTGAACTTCACGGCATTCGACAGCAGATTGAGAATGACCTGGCGCATCGACTTTTCGTCGATCCAGACCGAGGGCATGCCGTGTTCGAACTGCTGGTGGATGGTGATGTTCTTGGCGCGGGCCTTCAGTTGCACCATGCCGATGCAATCCTCGGCAATATCGACCAGGCTGACCGAATCCTCGTTGAGGTCGTAGCGGCCGGCCTCGATGCGCGACAGGTCGAGGATCTCGTTGATGAGGTTCAGCAGGTGCTCGCCAGAGCGGTGGATGTCGTTGGTGTATTCCTTGTAGGTCGGGTTGCTGAGCGGGCCCAGAACCTCTGTCGACATCACCTCGGAGAAGCCGAGAATGGCGTTCAGCGGCGTGCGCAGCTCGTGCGACATGGATGCGAGGAAGCGCGACTTGGCGAGGTTTGCCTCTTCGGCACGCCGGCGGGCTTCGTCGGACATCGACTTTGCAACTTCGAGTTCCGCGATCAGGTCGTCCTTTTCCGATTGAACGGAGAGGATGTGCACGCTTGCGCGGTTCATGCGATCCGTCATCAGCACCAGAAAGAGCAGCGACAGCGAGATGACGCCGGTGAGCCCCATATAGATCACGTCGCCGGTCGTGAGCGATGCAAAGGCGAGGGCTGCCACGACCGGGGCGAAAGTGTAAAGGAGCGCATTGCGCAGCAGGAACGTGCCCATGGCGGTCGCAGCAAGCGCGACCAGCAGCACCGTGCCCTCGAAGAAGCCGAAGCGCACGTTGCCGCAGCTCGCGCAATCCTGTGTGACGAAGGTCGCCCAGCAGAGGCCCATCAGCACCTGGCCGAGCAGGAAGCGGCGGCGCCAGACCGGAACCTTCTCGGCGCTGATGTCTTCCCGGCGTGCCTTGCGCGCAAAGAAGAGCGTGACGGCATGGGCCGAGAGCGTCATGACCGCCCAGAGGACGAAACCGAGATTGCCGGAGAGATAGATGCCGACCGCCGCAATCAGCGTAACAAGCACCGGAATGGCGATCGCGCCATGCAGAGCACTGTCGATGTAGAGATTGAGCATCTCGCGCTCGAAGCCCGAGGGCACCGACGAGCCTGTCTGCAGCCGCTCACGCGTCGCGCGGACCGTCCTCGAAACGGCCTTGTTTCGATGGCTACGCGATTTGTCGACGATAATCTTATCGGTCGATGTGCTGGCAGCGATACTCATGCTCATATGCGACGGTTGCGATTGCGTTGCAGTCTAGTGAGCAATCCTTAAGAAGTTGCTGCGGTGCGTGAAGGATTCGACAACCATTGTGGCGCAGCCGTGTTCAGGTCGTGATGGATCGCGCTGCGTGTGAGGTTCCTTCTCTAATCTTTTGGAATCGACCATGTTTATGACGCGCTGGTCTGCGAGGCAGTCCCGCGGCAATCGAGGTTAGGGCAGGCGTGAAATTCGGACGGACGACATATCGGTTTCCCAAGGGCCGCGGCAGGTCCCGCGGTCATGCGCCGTCCGGCGGACGTGGCGGCATGGCCGGCGGATGGATCATTCTCATCCTCTTGGCGATCGGCGCCTTTGTCGCCGACAGGCTGCCCGTCGGAGAGCGATCTGCGACCGGTTCGGCACGGGGCGCGGCGATCGCGAGCGACGGCGACAGCCTGCGGATCGACGGTAAACGCGTCCGCATCGAGGGTATCGACGCGCCGGAGCTCGACCAGACCTGCAGGCGCGACGGCGTCGCCTGGGACTGCGGCCGCGAGGCGCGCGACAGATTGCGGGCGCTCGTCTCGGCAGGTGATGTGCGCTGTCGGTTTCACGGCCGGGACAAATACGGCCGCGAGCTCGGCGTTTGCGATGCTGCCCACCGCGATGTCGGGCGCGAGATGGTGCTTTCGGGCTATGCGGTGAGCTACGGGCGCTATGAGGCTGAGGAGGCAAGGGCAGAACGGGAGCAGCGCGGGCTCTGGGCCGGCGAGTTCGTGAAACCGCAGGAGTGGCGCCGGACGAACGGTCATCCCGACGAGGGGCCGCACCTCATCGATGGCTGGCTTGCGGCGATCCGCAGCTGGCTGCTCGAACGCCTGACCGCACTTTTTTCCGGTATCGCCGATGCCTGACGACCGCATTGCTCACCTCGAACGGTTGCGGGCGGAAATTGCGGCCTGTCGCATCTGTCGCGACAGCCCGCTGCGTGGCGAGGCCGACCGGCTGCCGCACGAGCCGCGGCCGGTGGCGGTGATCTCCACCGCGGCGCGCATCCTGATCGCCGGGCAGGCGCCCGGACTGCGCGTGCATGACAGCGGTCTGCCGTTCAACGATGCGTCCGGCGATCGGCTGCGGCAATGGCTGGCTGTCGATCGCGAGAGCTTCTACGATCCGGAGAAATTCGCGATCGTGCCGATGGGTTTTTGCTTTCCGGGCTATGACGCGCATGGCAGCGACTTGCCTCCGCGGCGCGAATGCGCGCCGCTTTGGCGCCACCGGGTGATGGAGCAGATGCCGCAGGTGGAGCTGGTGCTGGCGATCGGCCACTATGCGCAACGCTGGCATATCGGCCCGGACTGTCCGAAATCGATGACCGAGACGGTGAAGAACTGGCGGCGCTACGCGATGCGCAACGCCGTGCCGGCGATCCTGCCGTTGCCGCATCCGAGCTGGCGCAACACCGGCTGGCTGAAGCGAAATCCCTGGTTCGAAGCGGACGTACTGCCCTTCTTGCGCGAACGTGTTTTCGTTCTCACGAACTGAAACAATTTTCTTTATCTTCATCAATTTCGCGCTATAGAGGGAAAAATAATTCGAGAGGGACTTTTATGGATCGCCTAGACCGCAAAATCCTGCGCCTGCTGCAGGAGGATTCCACGCTGGCCGTTGCCGACCTTGCCAAGAAGGTCGGGCTTTCGACCACGCCGTGCTGGCGGCGTATCCAGAAGATGGAAGAGGACGGCGTCATCCGCCGCCGCGTCGCGCTGCTCGATCCGGTGAAGATCAACACCAAGGTCACGGTCTTCGTGTCGATCCGTACGAACTCCCATTCGATGGAGTGGTTGCGCCGCTTCTCCGAGGTCGTGTCCGAATTTCCGGAAGTCGTCGAGTTCTACCGCATGAGTGGCGACGTGGACTATCTGCTGCGTGTCGTCGTGCCTGACATCGCCGCTTATGACGCCTTCTACAAGCGCATGATCGCCAAGATCGAGATCCGCGACGTTTCCTCCGTCTTCGCCATGGAGCAGATCAAGTATACGACCGAGCTGCCGCTCGACTACATGATGATCGACCAGGCGAAGTCCAGCGAGGACTGACCTCAGCTAGCAGACTCAGGCGAGGCCAAGCCTTGCCAGGATCTTGTCGTTCGACAGTTCGCGAACCGCGTCCTTGCCCGTCCAGCGGGCGGCGCGGTTCGAGCTTTCCGCCAGTCGCTTCGCAAGCGCAAGGGCCGGGCCGTGGCAGGCGGCGTTGCGCTTGCCGATCTGCCGGAGCGCCCAGTTGACCGCTTTCTTCACGAAGTTGCGCTCGTCGCCGGAATGCTGCTCGATCAACGGCAGCCAGCCGAGAAGCGCTGCGTCCGGTTCTTTCTTCAGGTGAACCGCAGCCGTCGCGATCATCGCAAAGGCGATGCGGCGGACGAATTCCCGTTCGTCGGCGGCAAATTCCGGAATCAGTTCGCGCTCGAAGCGCGCGGCAATAAAAAGGTCGGCGACGGTATCGACCACTTCCCAGGAATTGCAATCTTCCGCCCAAAGGCGCGCCTCGTCGAGCGTCAGTACTTTCGGATCGGCGGTGAAGGCGGCCAGGATGCGCGCCTCGCGAATGCCGGTTTGCCAGAGCGCCAGCGCCCGGCGGTGATCGGTCTTCACCAGCCGGGTGATCTTGTGAAGCTCGACGTTGGAAAGCCCGATGGCGGCGTCGGTGACGATACCGAAACGCGCCATGCCGGCGAGATTGTCTTCAGAGCCGAGAGACCGCAGGTGAGCGATGATCTCGCCCGCGGTCGAGGACGGGCTAAGGCTCACTTTTCGAGGCGGGCGAGCAGCGAGGACGTATCCCAACGGTTGCCGCCCATTTCCTGCACATCGCCGTAGAACTGGTCGACCAGCGCGGTCACCGGCAGCTTGGCGCCGTTGCGGCGGGCTTCGGCGAGCACGATGTCGAGGTCCTTGCGCATCCAGTCGACGGCGAAGCCGAAGTCGTACTTGCCGGCATTCATCGTCTTGTGACGGTTTTCCATCTGCCAGGAGCCGGCTGCCCCCTTGGAGATGACGTCGACGACCTTCTCGATGTCGAGACCCGCCTTCTTGCCGAAGTGGATGCCTTCGGCGAGCCCCTGGACGAGGCCGGCAATGCAGATCTGGTTGATCATCTTGGTGATCTGGCCGGCACCGGCCGGACCCATCAGGCCGACCATGCGGGCAAAGGCTTCAATGACCGGCTTGGCGCGATCGAAGGCGGCTTCGTCGCCGCCGCACATCACCGTCAGAACGCCGTTTTCGGCGCCTGCCTGGCCGCCGGAGACCGGGGCATCGACGAAGTGGGCATTGCGGGCCTTGGCCGCTTCGTAGAGTTCGCGGGCGACCTCAGCGGAGGCCGTGGTGTTGTCGATGAAGACGGCGTTGGCCTCCAGCTTTTCGAAGGCGCCGTCCTTGGCCGTCGTTACAGAGCGCAGGTCGTCGTCGTTGCCGACGCAGCAGAAGACGAAATCGGCGCCATCGGCGGCCTCTGCCGGGGTACGCGCCGCGCGACCACCGAACTCGGCCGCCCACTTTTCGGCCTTGGCGAAGGTGCGGTTATAGACCGTCAGCTCGTGACCGCCGCGGACCTTGAGGTGACCGGCCATGGGGTAGCCCATGACGCCGAGACCGATGAATGCAACCTTTGCCATTTTCCGAATACTCCCATTGCTTTCGCCTTGGTGTAGCCGATGGCGCGGGTGCGGAAAAGAGAGAAGGGAGCATCGTGCGATGCTCCCTTCTCATGATGCTGTCATGGCCCGATCAGGGCTTGAAGCGTGCGACCACCAGATGTCCGGCGATCGGCTCACCTTCTTCCAGGCGCACCGTGATGTCGCCGACTTCGACGATCTCGAAGCCGGTGGCGGCGAGACGGTCGCGCAGGTAGCTCTCGGCATGGGCAAAGCGCTGGTGCGGGCCGACCATGAAATTGCGGCCGGCGAAGGTCTCTGCGGGCAGGGTTTCGCTGGAGAAGATCAGCAGGCCGCCCGGGACGAGGTTGTCGACCGCGCCGAAAAACAGCGCTTCGAGCGCGCCCATATAGGGAAGCACGTCGGTGGCGACGATCAGGTCGAAGGGCTCGTCGTCATTGTCGTCGAGAAAGTCGACCGCCTCTGCAACATAAAGCGTCTCGTAGAGGTCTTTTTCGTGGGCGATCTCGACCATGTTTTCGGAGAGGTCGACGCCGGTGATGTCTTCAGCCATGTCGCGGAGCGCGCCGCCGGTCAGGCCCGTGCCACAGCCGAGATCCAGCACCCGGTCGAAGGGCCCGAGTTCAAGCGCCTGCAGGCGCTGGCGGACGAGGAGCGGCACGCAGTAGCCGAGCTGGTCGACGAGCACGTTGTCGAAGACTTCGGCATGCTGGTCGAAGAGCGTGGCGACATAGGCATCGGGCGCCTTCACCGGCGTTTCGCCGCGTCCCATCGAAGCCAGTCGCACGGCAGCGCCGCCGTGGTCTTCCGGATCGAGCGCCAGCACTTCGGCATAGGCTTGCGCCGCGGCATCGAACTTGCCGGACTTTTCCAGGGAGAGGGCGCGGTTATAGGCCTCGGCCAGCGCTTCCTCGTCGATTTTCGTGCTTTTCTGGGTCATGGGCGCTTCTTACGTCCGCAGCCGGTTTTTGGCAATCGCCGTCGGCGAAAGGTTTGCGGGCGTGGATCTGGCGTTTTGGCGGTCAGTGGCAGGATTTCCTTGGCCTTCCGGACGAAAAACGTCGCCATGCGGCGCCATCGGGATTTATCGGCGACAGGAAAGGAGTCATCATCGCAAGCATAAGAAAAGACGGGAGGAATGCCGATGTCCGCCGAGCTTGGGCCGCTGATCTTGAGCGCCGAAACGAAGGAGCCGAAAGGCCCGCCCTTGCCGCAGACGTCGCAGGAGCAGATCAACGCGGTGGTACACTATTATCGCGGCGAAATGGGGCGCATGGCCGGCTGGCGCGACCGCATCGACCGGACCTCCAACTGGGCAATCACCGTCGTTGCGGCGCTGCTCTCGGTCTCGCTGTCCACACCGTCGTCGCATCATGGCGTGCTGCTCTTCGCCATGCTGCTGATTACGCTCTTGCTCCTGATCGAAGCCCGGCGCTATCGCTTCTTCGACGTCTATCGCGCCCGGGTACGGCAATTGGAGCGCGGCTACTTCGCCCAGATCCTGGCGCCCGATGGCACGCCGAACCTCAATTGGGCGGCGTCGATCGCCAAGAGCCTGCGCAAGCCCGCTTTCCTGATGAGCTACCGCGAGGCGCTTTGCCGCCGGCTGCAGCGCAATTACTGCTGGATGTACCTGATCCTGCTGCTTGCCTGGGCGCTGAAGATTTCCTCGCCGAAGATCTCCACCAATGGCGAGCCCTTCGGCCACGTGCGCTCCTGGATGGACGTCGCCCAGAATGCGGCCCTCGGTCCCTTGCCCGGCTGGCCGGTGATTGTTGGTGTCATCGTGTTTTACGGGCTGGTGCTCTACGGCTCGCTGCACAAGGAGCCGCGCGAAGGCGAACTCGCGCATGGGGAGGTGCATGTCTGAGGGCGCCGGGCGTCACGCCGATCCAGGGTTCCTGGTGACAGAGAGCGGTCGCCGTCGGCGGCTCTCAGTGCAGAATGAGCTCGCCCTTCAGTGCGCGCCATTCGGTGGCCGAGATCAGCTTGCGGTGCACGTAGCGCACCGAATGCAGCGGCCCGTCCAGTTTCTCTTCCCAGAATTTCAGGAAGCTGCGCATTTCGGGGAAGTCCGGCGCAATGTCGTAGTGCTGCCAGATATAGGTTTGCAGGAAGGCCGGATGGTCGGGCAGGTGATAGAGGATCTGCGCCGTCGTCAGTCCGTAGCCCTTGAGCTGAAGTTCCATCTCGTTCGTCATGTGGACCTCACTTCTCGCAAAGGTTGGTCCCTATGATGAAACGCCTGATTTGTTAATCAAGGGCTAATATTTGTCCCGAAGTGAAACTTTCTCGTGAAATAACAAAAGCTTGGCAGCCTCTCTTAGGGAGTGCTGCCAAGCTTGTTCGAAACCGACGTAGAAACCCTATCGCTTCAGATGGCGGGTCAGCCGCGCTTCCAGCAGGCTCCAGATGTTGCGCAGGATCTCGACCATGATGAGGTAGAGAATGGCTGCCCAGATATACATCTGGAAGTCGAAGGTACGCGAGAAGGCATAGCGGGTTTCGCCCATGAGATCGAAGACGGTGACGATCGCGACGATCGCCGAGCCCTTGATCATCAGGATGATCTCGTTGCCGTAGGGGCGCAGCGCCACGATCATTGCCTGCGGCAGGATGATCTTCCAGAAGGCGACGCGCTGGGGAAGGCCAAGCGCGTCAGCGCCTTCGCGCTGGCCGCGCGGCACGCTCTCGATCGCGCCGCGCAGGATTTCCGCCTGGTAGGCCGCAGTGTTGAGCGTGAAAGCGAAGATCGCGCAGTTCCACGCGTCGCGGAAGAACCACCACAGGCCGACCGCTTCCAGCTGCGGGCGAAAGCTGCCGAGGCCGTAGTAGATGAGGAAGAGCTGTGCCAGAAGCGGCGTGCCGCGGAAGAAGTAGACGTATCCGTAGGCGAACCACGACAGGACCTTGTTCATCGACATGCGGGCAAACGCGATCGGCAGCGACAGGATGGCGCCCATGACGATCGAAAGGCCGACCAGCATCAACGTGACGCCGAGGCCGTTGATGAAGCGCGGGCCGTATTTGGCAAACTTGTCCGGATCCCAGCCGCCGACCACGGTCAGGAAGATACCGACGCCGAGTGCCAGCCAGATGCCGAGCGCAACGCTGCCGACGAAGCGGGTGAGCGTGTAGGGCTTCGGCGGAACCGGCGGCGGCGCCTGCGGCGGGATCATCGTTGCAACGACACTCATCGGCCCATCTCCGCACGTTTGGTTCGCCGTTCAATGTAGGAGAAGACGATCGAGGAAATCATCGCGAGGATCAGGAAGAGCACGCAGGCAACACCGTAGAATTCGAAGGCCTGCTTGGTCACGCGGGCGGCAATGCCGGTCTGGCGCAGGATGTCGGTCAGGCCGACGACCGAAACGAGGGCAGTATCCTTGAGCAGCGCCATCCAGAGATTGCCGAGACCGGGCAGGGCGATGCGCACGAGCTGCGGCAGGATGATGAGGCGCATGGTGCGGCCGCGATGCAAGCCAAGGGCGTCACCGGCTTCGTATTGTCCATGCGGGATGGCCTTGAAGGCTGACAGCAGCACTTCCGAGCAATAGGCGGAGAAGACGACGCCGAGTGCGATCATGCCGGCGAAGAAGGCATTGATCTCGACCGGACCGTCGTAGCCGAGCGATGCCAGCAGTTGTTGAACGAGGATCTGCAAGCCGTAATAGACGATGAAGAGCGTCAGCAGTTCGGGCAGGCCGCGGAAGATCGTCGTGTAAATGTTCGACGCGAGCCGAACCGTGCGCTCTTCGGACTGCTTGCCCAGCGCGATGAAGAAGCCGATCAACAGGCCGACGGGCAGCGTTGCGATGGCAAGGCTCGCGGTAATGACGAAGCCGTGGGCGATATCGTCGCCCCATCCGGTGTCACCGCAGGCGAGAAGCGTGCCAGGTGCGAGCCAGGTAAAGACCCCGACCGGGCCGCAGAATGGATCGACGATCGATCCGATCCAGGAGAGGATGGAATAGAAGCCGGCAAACAACCCGCTCATGTCAGAGATTTCCCCTTTTGCGCTGTTTTTATGCGTATCGATCGCGCTTTGTTTTAGGCACTTGTCAAACAAAAACGGCGGAAGGGCAAGCCATCCGCCGTTGCAATTTTCGCATCAACCGACGTTTTTCCGGCATGATTCACTAGGAAATCGCACCGGAAACCGTCAATCAGCTGCCATAAACGTCGAATGGGAAGTACTTTTCGTTGATTTCCTTGTACTTGCCGTTGGCGCGGATCGCTTCGATCGCCTTGTTGAACTTCTCGCGCAGCGCATCGTCGCCCTTGCGGACCGCGATACCGGCGCCGTCGCCGTTGATGACAGGGTCGATCGGCAAGGTGCCGAGCAGCTTGCAGCAGGCGCCGTCAGCGGTCTTCAGCCATTCCGAGAGCACGACGACGTCGTCGATGACCGCATCGATACGGCCGTTGGCGATGTCGAGCTTGTACTCATCAGCCGTCGGATAAAGCTTGATTTCGGCACCCTTCATATGCGCTTCGGCATAGTTGGAATGGGTGGTCGAGCCTTGCGCGCCGAGCGCCTTGCCCTGAAGGGCGGCTGCGGTTGCCTCGGTGATCGGCGAATCCTTCGGCACGACGATTGCCGGCGGGGTGTTGTAGTACTTGTTGGTGAAGTCGACCTTTTCCTTGCGCTCGGCGGTGATCGACATGGACGCGATGATGGCGTCGAACTTCTTCGCGATGAGCGCCGGAATGATGCCGTCCCAGTCCTGCGTCACGAAAGTGCACTCGGCCTTCATTTCCACGCACAGCGCCTTGGCGATGTCGATGTCGAAGCCCGTCAGCGTGCCGTCCGCTTCCAGGTTGTTGAAGGGCGGGTAAGCGCCTTCCGTGCCGATCACGACCTTTTCGCCGTCGGCCATGGCCGAGCCTGCCATGAGCACGAAAACGGCAGCCGATGCGGCGGCTGCCAGCCGCTTGGAAATACGCATGATAGTCCTCTCTGTTGGTCGACATCCGGCATTGTTGTTTTTCGCGGATGCCAATTTCAGCCGGGGCGTCTGCCGCCGGTTGTGGCGATATTCGTACTCTTTTCCACTAAAAATCAACAGGAAAGCGAAGGCGCTCAACGGGAATCAAGTTTCGACCGATGATTGTGGTTTTCCGCGCGGGAGAAACATGAACGGGGCGTTCAGCGGCGGTTAATCTTGCCTCCGCTAGCCCTTGTCAAGGAACCGGTTCGCGGTTTGGGCGTTGCATTGGACCGCGCGTCTCGCGGCCAACACAAAAAAGCCGAAACCTTGGGTCAAGGCCCCGTAAGTATTCGTGTTCGCATTCTCTTCTTCAGCGTGTCACAGGTTGACGAGAGGATGCGGGCCAGGACCTCCCAGGAAGAGGAAGGAAGACAAAATGTCGATTCGATCCAAGCTGTTCGCGACCGTCGCGCTGCCGGTGCTGTCGGTGTCCGTGGCGGTTCCGCCCGCGGTGGCCGACAGCCTGATGAAGCCATTCGAGGTTGCACAGGAGGGCGGTGGCCAATCCGACGAGGAACTGCTGCTGCAGAAGCAGCGCCAGGCGGAAGAAGAAGCCGCGCGCCAGGCTGCCGAACAGCAGCGCGCCGCTGAAGAAGAAGCTGCACGCCAAGCTGCCGAGCAGCAGCGTGCTGCTGAGGAAGAGGCTGCCCGTCAGGCCGCCGAGCAGCAGCGTGCCGCTGAAGAAGAGGCAGCGCGCCAGGCCGCCGAGCAGCAGAAGGCCGCTGAGGAAGAAGCTGCGCGCCAGGCTGCCGAACAGCAGAAGGCTGCTGAAGAAGAAGCCGCACGCCAAGCTGCCGAACAGCAGAAGGCTGCTGAAGAAGAAGCGGCACGTCAGGCTGCCGAGCAGCAGAAGGCTGCTGAGGAAGAGGCTGCCCGCAAGGCTGCTGAAGAGCAGAAGGCGGCCGAAGAGCAGAAGGCTGCAGAGGAACAGAAGGCCGCCGACGAGCAGAAGGCCGCTGACGAACAGAAGGCTGCCGAAGAGCAGAAGGCCGCCGAAGAGCAGAAGGCCGCTGAAGAGCAGAAGGCCGCTGAAGAGCAGAAGGCCGCCGACGAGCAGAAGGCCGCTGAAGAGCAGAAGGCCGCTGACGAACAGAAGGCTGCTGACGAACAGAAGGCCGCTGACGAGCAGAAGGCTGCTGACGAGCAGAAGGCTGCCGAAGAGCAGAAGGCTGCCGAAGAGCCGAAGGCTGGTGGCGAAACCGCTCCCGCCGTCGAGCCGCAGCCGCAGACTGGCGAGGGCCAGCCGGTGCCTGGTGCAGAACAGCCGCAGACGGGCGAGGGACAGCCGGTGCCTGGTGCCGAACAGCCACAGACGGGCGAGGGACAGCCGGTCCCGGGTACCGAGCAGCCGCAGACCGGCGAAGGTCAGCCCGTGCCCGGCACGGAGCAGCCGGTAACGGCCGAGCAGCCACAGGTGCAGCAGCCGGCTCCGGAAGTGGTCGACACCCGCACGGAAGAAGAGAAGGTGAAGATCGCCGATGATCCGGCCGCGACCGACGAAACCGTCGTGCTGCCGGTCGAAAACGGTGCTGCCGTGCTCGACAGCGACAAGGACGCCGACAATGCCGGCGGCAACCAGGCGCGCGAAGAGCGCCAGAAGCTGCGTGAGGAACTGCGCGCCAAGGAAGAGGACGCCCCTCCGCCGGCCGACGATGCCGCAGCGCAGGCTGCGATTGCTGCCGAGATGCCGGCCGACCTACCGCAGAAGATCGAAGCGAACCTCAACGAAAAGGGGACGCGCGTCGATGAGGCTCCGGTCTTCGTGGTTCCGGAGACGACCAACATCGTCAACAACACTGTTATCAACAACACGGTGATCAACAACAACACGACGGTCAACAACATCACCAACAACATCACCGAGGTAAAGATCGTCGAGCAGGTCGACAACCGGGTGATCCTCGGTGTCGGCGACCAGATCTTCGTGCGTGGCGACGACCGTCCGCGCCTGCGTTACGATGCGGAAGAGACTTACTACGATCAGCTTCCGCGCGGTCGTACCCGCGAAACCATCGTGCGTCCGGGCGGCTACCGGATCGTCACCGTCTACAACCGTTACGGCGACATCCTGCAGCGCTCGCGTGTCGACCGCGACGGCAACGAATACCTGATGATCTATGCGCCCGAGCGTGACGAGGGTCCGCGTCCGGCGATCATCGACGTCGGCTACGAACTGCCGCCGATGCGCCTGCGCATCCCGGTTCGTGACTACATCGCCGACGTTTCCGACGATCCGGATCGCGACTACTACGAGTTCCTGGCCGAGCCGCCGGTCGAGCGTGTCGAGCGCGTCTACACCATGGACGAAGTCCGCCACTCCGCCCGCCTGCGTGACAAGGTGCGCCGCGTCGACCTCGACACGATCACCTTCCCGACGGGCAGCGCCGAAGTGTCGATGTCGCAGGCCAAGACCATGCGCAAGGTCGCAGCCGCGATGGAGAAGATCCTCGCCAAGGATCCGGGTGAAACCTTCTTCATCGAAGGCCACACCGATGCCGTCGGCTCGGACCGCTCAAACCTGGTGCTCTCCGACAAGCGCGCCGAATCGGTTGCCTCGCTGCTGACCGAGGTCTACGGCATTCCGCCGGAAAACCTGGCGACCCAGGGCTATGGCGAGCGCTTCCTGAAGGTTCGCACCCAGGACGCCGAACAGCAGAACCGTCGCGTCACCATTCGCCGTGTGACCCCGCTGGTTCGCCCGGTCGCACAGCGCTAACAGGGCTTCGCGCAGCGCTAACAAGGCGCGCGCAGCGCCAAAATGATTGGCGCTGCGCGGATCAAGCTTCGGGCAGGACTGCCCGGATAAGAGCAGGAAACCCGCCTCGCAAAAGGCGGGTTTCTGTCGTTTGACATTCCTTCCCAGATTTTTCTTCCTCGGATTGCCATGAAAGCCTTCGTTCTCGCGCTTGTTGCCGCCACCACGCTCGCCCATTCGGCCATCGCCGCGCCCGGGCTCGTCGAGCCGGATCTGCGTCTGCCCGCCAATCCCGAGGGAAAGGGCGGAGCGCCGCGGGTGGCGCTGACGCTTGACGCCTGCAGCGGCGCCACCGACATGCGCATCCTCGGCACACTGATCGAAAACCGCATCCCCGCCACGATCTTCGTCACCGCGCGCTGGCTGAAGCGCAACGGCCTCGTCGTCGAGGTGATGAAGGCGCATCCGGATCTATTCGAGATCGAGGACCACGGCGCCATGCACGTGCCGCCGATCGACGTGAAGATTTCCGTCTATGGCATCGCGGCAGCCGGCTCCGAGGCGGCAGTCGCCGCCGAAGTCGATGGCGGTGCTGTCGCAATCAAGGCGCATGGCCTGCCGGCGCCGAAGTGGTTTCGCGGCGCGACGGCCAAATACACCCATTCGTCGATGAGCCAGATCCGCGCCATGGGCTACCGCATCGCCGGCTACTCGGTGAACGGTGATGGTGGCTCGCTGCTGGGTGCGGCGATGGCGGAGAAGCGCATTCGCGCCGCCAAGGACGGCGACGTCATCATCGCCCATATCAACCAACCGACCCATTCCGCCGGCGCCGGCGTTGCCCGCGGCATCCTCGACCTCAAGGCGAAGGGCTACAGCTTCGTGCGACTGAACGACACTCCGGACGAAATGACCGTCGGCGCGACGAACTGACCGCCAGCAACGGCTGATACCGGAAAATATCCGCACGCCGAGGCCGTTGGCGTAAGCCGCAAGTGTGGGCCGTGAATGCGGCGCGCCCTCCGCGGCGGTTCATGTCTCGTCGGCCACGAGGCCGCTGCTCGACGCAAAGTAGCGGCCCGTCGAAATCCGTTTTCCGTTGCCGGTTCCTCCCCCTAGGCTTCTCTCCCTATGCGACTGGTTCTGGAGGGGTGGGATGAAACGTGTCGTCTTCGGGCTCGTTATCGCACTGCTCGTGGAGGCTTCCTTGCCTACGCGTGCCTATGGCGCAGGCACGGCTCTGCCACCATTCGAGCAGGTGCTGGAGCGCGCCGAGGCCGGTGACGTTGAGGCCGAGGTCGATCTCGGCATGCGCTACCAGACCGGCGAAGGTGTTGCCCACGATGTCATGAAAGCCATCGGCTGGTACGGGAGGGCTGCAGCGAAGGGCAACGCGAAAGCCCAGTTCCTGCTCGGCTCGATCTACTTCAACGGTGCCGAAGGTGTGAAGCAGAACTATGTCGAGGCGCTTCGCTGGTTTCGGCTTTCAGCCGATCAGAAGACGCCGGCCGCCCAGTACAATATCGGCGTTCACTACGAACAGGGATTGGGTGTCGCCAAGGATGACGCGCAGGCCGTTGCCTACTACCGGCTGGCAGCGGAGCAGGGCTATGCCGCGGCCCAATACAATTTCGGCTACATGTTTCAGGAGGGGCGCGGAACGACGCGCGATCCGGCCGCGGCCTTCGAATGGTATCGGAAGGCTGCGGACCAGGGGCTGGTTGCGGCCATGCACAATCTTGCCGTCGCCTATTTGCGGGGCAACGGTACGCTGAGGAATGACGCGGAGGCCTATCGCTGGGAGTCGCGCGCCGCGATCGGCGGGGAACCCCGCGCCCAGTACAATCTCGGCGTTATGTATGAGAGAGGCACCGGTGTCGAACGCAGCGTTCCCGAGGCGCTCAACTGGTATGTGCGAGCAGCCGAGCAGGGAAACATCGAAGGGCAGGTGAATGCCGGCAGGCTCTATTTCAACAGCGAGGCGGGGCGGGTCGATACCAAGGAGGGTGATCGCTGGCTGCGGCTTGCTGCGAATGCCGGAAACGGGCAGGCACAAAATCTCCTCTGCACGATCTACGTGCGCGCCTTCGGCGTCGGGCGCGACGATCGGGAGGCGGTGAAGTGGTGCCGGATGGCGGCGGACCGGGGCATGGTCTCGGCGCAGGTGGATCTGGCAATCTTCTACATGCTGGGTCGCGGTGTCGAGAAGGACGAGGCTCAGGCATTCGAGCTGTTCCTGAAGGCGGCAGAACAGGGAAACCCGCAAGCGCAGATGAATGTCGGCGCCATGTACCTGACGGGTGCCGGCGTCGATGAAAACTACGCCGAGGCGCACCGCTGGTTCCTGATGCTTGCCGATCGCGGAGATCCCAAAGGGCAATTCAACCTGGCGGTCATGTATGCGAATGGCCAAGGTATCGAGAAGAACGCGAAGGAGGCGGCGCGGCTCTACAAGCTTTCGGCTGACCAGGGTTATGCCTTGGCGCAGTTCAATCTCGCCATCGCCTATCTCAATGGCATCGGCGTGGAGATTGACGCTCCGGCTGCCGTCAGGTGGTTCCGCAAGGCGGCGGAGCAAGGAAATGCGGACGCCCAATTCTTTCTCGGTATCGCCTATGCGAGAGGCGATGGGGTGGAGCAGGATCTTTCAGCCGCGGCCGAGTGGTATGCCAAGGCGGCCGCGCAAGGGATGCAGAAAGCGCAGGAGTTGCTGGCGAAGCTGCCTGAAGAGTATCGCCGTGCCTCACAGCGTTGAGCCTGCAGCGCCTTCGCGCATTTCAGACGCCTTTGCGCTGTAGCCCTGTGACCTTCTCGACGAAATCGGCAATTGCCGCCGTGTCGTCGAGCTCGAACACTGGCAGATCGGAGCCTTCTACCGGATGATCGGCAGCGATTGCGCAGATGTGGGGGTCGGTGGGCGCCAGCGGCTCGCGGTTCGCTGACTCCAGACGACGAGCCTCGACCTTCGGGATCGGTTCGCGCTTGTAGCCTTCGATGAGGACGAGATCGCAAGGCGCGAGCCGCGCCAGGATCTCCTTGAAGCTTGGCTCCGGGGCGCCGCGCAATTCGTGCATGATGGCAAATCGCGTGCCGGAGACGATCGTCACCTCATGGGCGCCGGCCTCGCGGTGACGGTAGCTGTCGGCCCCGACCTTGTCGATATCGAAGTCGTGGTGGGCGTGCTTGACGGTGGAGACGATGTAGCCGCGCCGCGTTAGCTCGGTGACGAGCCGTACCATCAGGCCGGTCTTGCCCGAATTCTTCCAGCCGGCGATGCCGAAGATCTTCATGGCGCTCATGTTTTGTCATCCTCGAAGAAACGCAACCATTGCTCCGCGTCGGTCAGATCCTCGGGCGTGTTGACGTTGAAGAACGTATCGAATGCGCCTTCTGCCGTCGCGATAAGCGGAAAATCGACCGTTACCGAAGGGTGGCGTTCGATGAAGGCGCGGACGCGGCGCTTCGGGTCACTTGTCAGAAAGGTCTCAAGCTCGTCCGCAAGGGCGACCGGCCAGAGCCCGAACAACGGATGCATCTGCCCGTTGGATGCCGCAACGGCAATCTGCTGGTGCTCTGTCAGGCCGGCAATCATTCGGGTGACGAGATCATCCGGAAAGAACGGCGTATCGGTCGGAACAACGACGACGTGGCTTGCTGCCGGATTGGTCGCCGCGACATGGCGCATGGCTGTCAGCACGCCGGCAAGCGGGCCGAGAAAACCGGGGACTGTGTCGGCGATGACGAGCACGCCTCTGTCGATGGCGCCGGCCGGATCGACGTTGAGGTTGACGGCGACGCTCGTCACCTGAGGCCGGAGCCGGACGACGATGCGCGTCAACATCGTCTGGCCGCCCAGCTGAAGGCCGAACTTCGGGCTGCCCATACGGCGCGACAATCCGCCGCCAAGCACGACGGCGGGCAGGGGTGCGCTGATCAGGGGCGAGGGACGGCTTCCGGGCATTGTCGGCTCCTATTCCAGTGGGCCGGTCAGCGAGCGCTGGGCGACGGCTTTGCGACCGCGCAGCGTCTCGCGATAGAAGGTGTAGAGACCCGAACCGATGATGATCGCGACGCCGACCAGCATCCAGTGATCCGGCACCTCGGCAAAGAAGAAGATGCCGATCGCAATCGACCAGATCAGGCTGGTGTAGCGGAAGGGGGCGATCACCGAAATGTCGCCGGCCCGCATCGCCAGCACGATCGTCTGGTAGCCGAGCATCAGCAGAACGCTTGCCGCAGCGATATGGCTGATGGTCGTCGTCGACATCGGCTGCCAGCCGCCCATCGGCTGGATGAGCAAGGCGCCGACGAGGGTGGTGACGAGCGAAGTCGATACGGTGATGTAGAGCGCCGGCACGTCGTGGCCGATGCGGCGGGTACAGAGGTCGCGGGTGGCGGTGACGAAGACGCACCCAACCACGGTCAGCGCCGCCGGCGTGAAGCCCTCGGGGCCCGGCCGGAGCACGATCAGCACGCCGATGAAGCCGGCGATGATCGCGGTCCAGCGGCGCCAGCCGACCGGTTCGCCGAGGAAGAGCGCGGCGCCGAGCGTGACGGCCAGGGGAAGCGCCTGCATGATTGCCGAGGCGTTGGCGAGCGGGATCTGGCCGAGGGCCGAGATATAGGTGACCGAGGCCAGCGCCTCCATGGCGATGCGCAAGAGGATCACCGGCCGCATCAGCGTTCCGATCGGCCGGAAGGCGCGAAAATGCCAGGCCGCGAGCACGACCATCAGCGTCGTCAGCAAACCGCGCACGAAGATGATCTGCCCCACATTCATTGCGCCGGTGACGGATTTGACGAGCGCGTCGTTGCACGAGAACGTGACCATCGCCAGGCACATGAAAAGAATGCCGCGGAAATTGGTGGAGGCTTGCATGCTGGCTGTCCTGCGACGCCGGGCAAGCGGCCTGCGCTGCCGGCGGATGGGGAGGCGAATCCGTGAATGGATCGCCTAATGTTTAAGCATTGGCTGCCGGGTTGTGCAAACGGGATCGCATGCCGCTCCGACTTTTCTTGTCCGACAAGTAGAAGGATTGCCTTCGAGGGAGAACCATTGCCGGAAAGACTGTCGCATGCCGGTAAAGCCGGTGTGCTCGAACATAAGCTTATTCGCGGAATCTTAAGTTTCGCTGCCTATCGTCGCGGCAATTCCGCATCCATTCGCATGACGCGATCGGCGGGGTGGCGCCGCAATAAACCTTGCAGGGTGGCCATTCCAGGGACGTTTGCTTGAGGCTTGGGAGAGCCTCCGGCCGATGGCCCATCGGTGTTTCCACCAAGAAAAACCGCCGCGCGGGCCTGCTTCCCATAAGAATAATCAGGGGTGCGCAATGTCTTTCATCGATCGCTTGCTGCAACGGCTGCGTATCGTCACCAAGGTGCTGCTTTTCGTGGTTCCGCTCGTGGCGCTTATCGCCGGCATTGGTCTCATCGGCTTCTTCACTGCCCGCACGCTCAACGGCCATATGACCGTGACGCGGGAAACCATCAACAATCTCTCGGATTTCCAGGCGCTGCGCGGCGCGCTGCAGGCTTTTGCTGATGCGCCGAGCGAGGAGACGCGCACGGCACTGTCGGCCCAGATCGACGAACAGGAAAGCGGCGTGAAGACGCTCGACGGCCTGTTGACCCGTGCCGAGGACAAGGCGGAAATCGCTTCGGTGCTTACGCTTGGTCAAGCCATGCGCAGCCAGACGGACAAGCTCTGGGCGACCAAGCTCGAGCGCGACCAGGTAACAGCGTCACTCGACAAGGCGCTTGCCGACATGACCGAACAGGGCAATGGCGCCTACAAGCAGATCGACATCATCCGCAAGGAATCGGGTGAGAAGGAAGCTTTTGCCAAGGCGTTGCTGTTCGATGCCGCCGCCTATCAGGGCCTTGCGGAGCGCATCAAGAAATTCCGCCTGCCGGTAACCATGGCCGTCAACCCCGACGCCAAGATCGACCAGGCGAACAAGCTTCTGCCGCATCTCATGAAGCAGATCGAAGAGGCGGAAAAGATCGCCTCGGAAAAGGTGCAGGCGCCGATTGCCGAACTGAAGGATCAGGCAACGAAGGTGCAGGCGACCCTTGCCGGCGGCGATGACAACGAGGCGAAGAAGAACGCGCTGGTGCCGATCCTCAGCAAGTTCTCGAAATACGAAGCGGACTTTGCCAAGGAGGCCGCAAAGAATTCCGACACGGCCGCCAAGCGCTTCGTCGGCATGGATGCCGAGATCTCGCAGCTGAAGACCCTGATCGCGCTGATGGGCGACACCTTCAAGGGCCTCGACAGCACGCGGCTGCACATCAGCGAACTGCATCGCAAGCTCGATGCCGCCGGCCGCGAGCCGGTCATGGCCGACATCCTGGCGGTTCGCGAAACCTCAGCCAAGCTCGGCGAACTCGGCGGCAAGAACGCTGCCCTTCGCGACCTTCCGGGTAAGCTCGGCCCGTCGCTCGACAACATCGACAAGGACACCGCTGCATTGATCGACGTCGGCGGCCGCTGGCAAACGGCAAAGAGCGAAGCGGCGACGATGGTCGCAGCCGCCAGCACGACGCTCGAAAGCTTCGTCAGCAGCGCCCAGGAGGCCGGCAAGGTCGACAGCCAGCGTTCGGCCGACGTTTCGATCGTGGCGATGATCGCCGGCACGCTGCTCGCCATCATCGGTGGCCTGATGCTGGTCGAGACGCTGCGCGGTCCGCTGAAGCGCGTGACCGAAACGATGACGCGGCTTGCCAATGGTGACCTCGACGTTGCCATCGAAGGCCGCAACCGCGGCGACGAGATCGGCGACATGGTGCGCTCGGTTGCCGTCTTCCGCGACAATGCGGTCGAGAATGTCCGGCTTGGTCGTGAGGCCGAGGCCGCGCGCGCGCTTTCTGCAGAAGAGGAAACGCGCCGGGCTGCTGAGCGCGCCCGCATCGAGGCCGAGCAGATGCAGGCGCTGAACGCGCTCTCCGACGTGCTCGCAGCACTTGCCGATGGCGATCTCGAAGAGGGCATGTCCGAGGATCTGCCCGCCGATTACGTGATCATGGCCCGCACCTACAACAATGCGGTCGAGGCGCTGCGGGCGACGCTTGCCGACGTGCGCGTTGTCACCGGCGAGATCACCGGCGGCACCGGCAATCTCGCCGCGTCGGCTGACGATCTGGCGCGCCGGACCGAGCAGCAGGCGGCAGCCCTCGAGGAAAGCTCGCGGGCCCTGCGTCAATTGACCGATATCGTCCGCGCGACGGCCGAAAGCGCCCGCAAGACAACGGTTTCGGTCGGTGAAACCAACTCCTACGCCAAGCATTCCGGCGAAGTGGTCGCCAAGGCGATCGATGCCATGGCCGAGATCAACCGCTCCTCGGAGAAGATCAGCACGATCATCGGCGTCATCGACGAGATCGCGTTCCAAACGAACCTGCTTGCGCTCAACGCCGGCGTCGAGGCGGCGCGGGCAGGCGAGGCGGGCCGCGGCTTTGCGGTGGTGGCGCAGGAGGTGCGCGAACTCGCCCAGCGCTGTGCCGGGGCTGCCCGCGAGATCAAGGGGCTGATTTCCGAAAGCTCGGCACAGGTGAGAAGCGGCGTCGCTCTCGTCCAGGAAACCGGCGACGCGCTGACAGTGATCAACAGCCACATAGGCACGATCCACGACCTCGTCAGCAACATCGAGGCTTCGGCCGCCGACCAGTACACCGGTCTCAACGAGGTGAACTCGGCGGTGCATCAGGTCGAGATGATCACCCAGCAGAACGCCGCGATGGTCGAGGAAAACACCGCCGAGATCCATGGCCTGCGCCGGCAGGTGGAAGCGCTCAACGACAAGATCGAACGCTTCCGTACCGGGACGGACGGTATCGGCGCCCGCGGACAGGGGCATCGAAGCTACGCGGCTTGAGTGTCCGGGCGGGCGGCTTGGGCACCCGCTGACCAAACCTCTCCCCGCAGGCGGGGCGAGGGAACGTGCCGGACGGTCAAGCGCGCCCATACAGGCGCTATCCACTTACACGCGGAATACGTGGGGACACGAAGATGTGCCCCACATTCCCTTCTCCCCACCTGCGCGGAGAAGGTGCCGGCAGGCGGTTGAGGGGCCGCCTGCCGGTTGTTCTTCCAAATTGGTATCCTGATGAAAGATCAGCCGCCGGTGACGCTCATGTGGCGGGCAACCGCCGGGCGGTTGTGCTCGCGGTCGATGATGAAGTCGTGGCCCTTCGGCTTGCGGCCGATCGCCTCGTCGATCACCTGGCTGAGATAGGCATCGTCTTCGGAAGCGCGCAGCGCTGTGCGCAGGTCGGCCGCGTCGTTCTGCCCGAGGCACATATAGAGCGTGCCGGTGCAGGTGAGACGGACGCGGTTGCAGCTCTCGCAGAAATTATGCGTCATCGGCGTGATCAGGCCGAGCCTTCCGCCGGTTTCCGCCACCTCGAGGTAACGGGCAGGGCCGCCGGTGCGATAGGGAATCTCCGAGAAGGTGAACTGCTCTTCCAGTTGCCGGCGCATTTCCGACAGCGGCATGTAGTGGTCGGTCCGGTCTTCTTCGATCTCGCCCATCGGCATGGTCTCGATCAAGGTCAGGTCCATGCCGCGGCCATGGGCCCAGCGCATGAGATCGGGAATCTCTGCGTCGTTGAAGCCTTTCAACGCAACGGCATTGATCTTGATCTTCAGGCCGGCGGCCTGGGCTGCGTCGATGCCTTCCAGAACCTTGGAGAGATCGCCCCAGCGGGTGATCTGATGAAACTTTGCCGGGTCGAGCGTGTCGAGCGAGACGTTGATGCGCTTGACGCCGCAGTCTGCAAGCTCGGCGGCATATTTCGCAAGCTGCGAGCCGTTGGTCGTCAGCGTCAGCTCGTCGAGCCGGCCGGCCTCGATCTCGCGACCGAGTTCGCGCACCAGAAACATGATGTTCTTGCGCACCAGCGGCTCGCCGCCGGTGAGCCTGAGCTTGCGGACACCCTTCTCGATGAAGGCGGAACAGAGACGCTGCAATTCTTCGAGCGTCAGCAGATCCTTCTTCGGCAGGAAGGTCATGTGCTCGGCCATGCAATAGGTGCAGCGGAAATCGCAGCGGTCGGTAACGGACACGCGCAGATAGGTGATCGCCCGGCCGAAGGGGTCGATCATCGGGGCTGTCTTCTGCTCCAGCGGCAGAGCGCCAGATCTGTCTATCGTTGCTGTGTTCAAGCGTCTTTCTCCCAGCCCCTTCAATGTCGTCGTCGAAGATCGTCGCGTCAAGGCGCATACTGTCGCAAAGTGTTGATCGGAAGAGACGGGTAATTCTCGCGCGCCGATTTCTGCGCTAGTGCATTGTTGTCCTTCAGAGCAATGCCGCATCGGGGGACGCAGGTTACGGCGAATGGCCGGCATCCGGTTTGTCGTACGCGAAAGGAAGCAGCGAAATGAGCGAAGTCTGGCCGACGGAATTGCGAGTGTCGAAGGATCGCCACCGGCTTGTGGTGACGTTCAACGACGGAGCCTCCTTCGATCTCTCGGCCGAGATGCTGCGGGTGCTTTCGCCGTCGGCCGAAGTGCAGGGCCATGGTCCCGGTCAGCGGGTGACCGTGCCCGGCAAGCGCAACGTGCAGATCATTTCGGTGCAGCCGACCGGCAACTATGCGGTGCGCATCGGCTTTGACGACTTCCACGACACCGGCATCTTCACCTGGAACTACCTGCGCGAACTCGGCGAAAAGGGTGCGGAGCTGTTTGCCGGCTACGAGCAGGAGCTCGTGGAGAAGGGCATGTCACGGGACAAGGCCGAGAAGCCGCGCTGACGACGGCCGTGCGCTCTCGCGTGGTTTCATGCATGCGGCGCCCGCGTGGCGCCCACCTCAGGCCAATTCGCCTTCCTCCCGCAAGAGCAGGCCGATCAGCCGCTCCATGGAGCGGGTGACCACCAAGCAGTCATCGATCGACTCATCGTCGAGCAATCTTTCGATCAGCGCCGTGTGGATCTCCATCGCGGCCTCCGTCAGCGTGCGGCCCTCGGGCGTCAGCGATAGCCTGAGCACCCGTTTGTCCTTCTCGTCACCGCGACGCAGGATCAGGCCGCGTTTTTCCAGATGCGGCAGCAGCATGCTCATGTTGGAGCGGCCGACCAGCAGCTTGCGTGCCAGTTCCTGCTGCGAGATGCCGTCGAACCGGTAGAGATTGATCAGGATGTCGAGATGCGGGGGCTTGATATCGAGATGGGCGATCTCGCGGGTTACCGTCTGCTGCATCAATTGGCAGGCACGGGCAACCGCGATCCAGCTGCGGAAGCGGGGGTGGTCCCAGGGAAAATGATGTTCTGTGGTCACTTGATTTTTGTTCATCGTTGTACAATTATGTTCAGCATTGAACATTTTTAGAGATTCCCACTATGGCATCCTTTGCGATCAAGGTCATCCGCAACGCGCTGAAAGGCGTCGACGCGTTTTCACCCGAGGCGGCCGGGCGGCTCGCTTTCAGGCTGTTCACCCTCACGCCCGGCAGAAGGCCGAAGAATGCCAAGGAAAGGGCGGCGCTTGCGGCTGCAGCCCCGGTGATCGCCAGGGGGCAGCCGGTGACGCTCTCCTATGCCGGTGGCTGGGTGCTGGCGCGCAAGTTCGCCGCACCGCGCGAGGCTGCCAACACCAAGCGCATTCTCCTCGTGCACGGCTGGGGATCGCGCAGCGACTATCTGGCGGCGATGATCGACGGCCTGGTCAAGGGCGGCGCCGAGGTGGTGACGCTCGATTGGCCAGGGCACGGCGCTTCGCCGGGGCGCACGCTGACGATGCCGGCGGCGGTTCGAGCGATCGACGCGGCCTGGCGGCATTTCGGCAATTTCGACGTCTGTGTCGGCCATTCCTTCGGCGGCGGCAGCCTGGCCTGTGCGGCCGGCGGCATCGTCTGCGACGTGCACAGCCATATGCCGAGAAAGCTGGTGCTGATCGGCGCGCCGAGCGAGATGACCTGGCTTTTCAAAGGGTTCGGAAAAATCCTTCGCCTGTCGCCAAAGGCGCAGGCGGCTTTCGAAGGCGTGGTCGAGCGTCTGTCCGGACGGCGCCTTGATGATTTCGATGCCGCGCGCGTGATCCAGGCGCGTGCCGTGCCGACGCTCATCATCCATGCGGAAGACGACAAGGAAGTCTCCGCCGACCATGCGCGCCGTTATGCGGCGGCCGGGCCGAATGTCGAGATGCACTGGGCAAACGGTTTTGGCCACAGGCGCATTGTTTCGGCCGCACCGGTGATTGCGCGGATCAACGCCTTCATACACGCGGAAGATCAAAAAGCCGTCGCCTGACTATTTTTCGTTGACCTCGTCATCAGTCTGTCATGCTATCGGCCGAAGGGTCACTGGCCCGGGATTCGGCGCGCAGATCAGCGCCCTGATCGTTCCCCGGGGAAATCTGGCAGCATTGGGGGACGGTATGTCGATCATCGCCTCGGTCGAGGAACTCAACGCGCTCTATGGCGGCGTCAGCGAAGCATCGGTGGCCAAGGTCACCAAGACGCTGACGGCTGAATACCGGCTGATGATCGAGGCATCGCCTTTCTGCGCGCTCGCGACCGTCGGTCCGGAGGGCCTGGATTGCTCGCCGCGCGGGGACGATGATTGCGTCGTGCGGATCGCCGACGACAGGACGGTGCTGATTCCGGACTGGCGCGGCAACAACCGCGTCGATTCGCTCGCCAATATCGTGCGCGATCCGCGCGTGGCGCTGATGTTCCTGATCCCCGGCTCGAACACGACGATGCGCATCAACGGCACGGCGGTCCTCAGTGTCGATCCTGGCTTGACGGAAAGCTTCGAGGTCGACGGCAAACATCCGCGCAGCGTTATCGTCGTGACGATCGGTGAGGTCTATTTCCAATGCGCCCGCGCCGTCATGCGCGCCCAGCTCTGGAACCCAGACCGCTTCCTCGATCCGGCATCGCTGCCGACGCCTGGCACGCTTCTGAAGGCCGCCAAGGCGGATTTCGACCGTGACACCTATGACCGAGAATGGCCGGAGCGCGCCGCCAAGACCATGTGGTAGGCTGCGTCCCGGCTGATCGGCACGATTGGCCAAGCACAGAGGCTGGAGGCGAGGGTGCTGCGGCAAGCTATGACAGGTGCACTCCTGCTCGCTCTCCTAATCGGCAAGGCGTCTGCCACCGAGCCGTTGCTGTCGGAGAAGCTCAGGCTGCTGGCAGCCCGCTACCCTGATGCCATCGAGCGCATCGAGAATAATGCCCTGGTCCTCAGGGATGGCGGACCGCCGATCATCATCGACGACGGCCGAGCGAAAAGCCATGCCGAGAAACTCGCGGCAGGAGACGTCGAGGACAGCCTGTCGCAGATCTATCCGCTCGGCGCCTGTGCGACGCCACCGGCGGTCGATTTCGACCCGGGGCGCATCCGCAGCGAAGCGCTGCTGAAACGGCTCTATGGCGGCAGCGCTGCAGCCGTCCGGCGGGATCTCGTGAGCGTGGACTGGTTCGGCGAATGGCTGCAAGTGACGAGGAAGCACGGGATGGCGGCGGCGCTGAAGGCTGTTGCTGCTGACCTTTCGCGGCAAGCCGAACTCAAGCGCTATCTCAGCCCGAGTGCCGGTACCTTCAACTGGCGGCCAATTGCCGGCGCTGCGACGCTGTCGGTCCACAGCTTCGGTGCGGCCATCGATATCAACACGCGCTTTGCCGACTATTGGCGTTGGGCGGGAAAAGCCAGGGGCGGCTATCGCAACCGCTATCCGCTGGACATCGTCCAAGCCTTCGAGAAACACGGCTTCATCTGGGGCGGCCGCTGGTATCACTTCGACACGATGCACTTCGAGTACCGGCCGGAGATCATCGCAATCGCTCGCGCCGCAGGCGCCGATTCCTGCCGCCGGTAACGCATTTGAGCGGAAAGCGGGCTCGTTGCCCATGAAACGCAAAAGGCGCCCGTGAAGGCGCCCGTTGTCGGTTTCGTTTCAGGTAGGCGCTGCTGTCTCAGCGGCGGTAGATCAGCCAGTTGCGGCCGGATTCCTTGCGCATGCCGTCTTCGAAGAGAACCGTCTTGTTGCGGCCGGCGTTCTTGGCCGAGTAGAGCGCGATGTCGGCCTTGTTGTAGAGGTCGACCGGGTCTTCGGCGGCCGTCGCCATGCAGACGCCGACGGACAGCGTGATCGGGCCGTAATTGACGCCGGTCTTGGAGTTGCGGAAGGGCGTTGCGGCCAGCACAGTGCGGATGCGGTCGGCGATCTGGAGGCATTCTTCCTGGCTGCTGTCGCCGAGGATGATGGCGAACTCCTCACCGCCGGTGCGCGCGACGAAGGCTTCGCGGCGCAGGTTGGCGCGCAGCACGCCGCCGACGGTCGCAAGGATCTTGTCGCCGACCGGATGGCCGAAGGTGTCGTTGACCTTCTTGAAATGGTCGATGTCGGCAACGAGCAGGCCGGTGAAGTTTCGCAGGTGCTCGTTGTTGTAGACGGCCGCCAGATTGTCGTCGAAGGCACGGCGGTTGGCGAGCCGCGTCAGCGAGTCGGTGTTGGCGATACGCTTGTACTCGTCGAGTTCCTGCCGAATGACCTCCATCTCGAAGGACTTCTGCACGACAGTCTCGACGCGTTCCTTGCCCTGGCTCATCGTCTCGGCCGTGGCGTCGGTCAGGATGCCGATTGCGTGGCGCAGGATATCGGCGCTCGACGCGCTCTTGCTGACGATGTTGACATAGGCCTCGTCGAGAACCTTGTTGTAGTTCTCGAGCGCATATTGCTCGTCGCGCAACAGGGTGACGAGTTCGGCAAGCTTGGCCGCAAGCGTGGTGTGGGCGCGTTCGATGCCGGTGGAGCGATGGATGTGGCTGAAGTACTGCGCGCCGATTGCATCCAGTTCTTCCTGGGTCGCGCGGCTGCCGAGCGCTGCCAGCTCCTTCGACAATTGCGGGTTGGAGCCGAGATAGGCTTCGTAATAGAGCTCGTAGTTGCGGGGGATGGGCGCCACGCCCATCATGCGCATCGCATGGGTTACCTGCGCTGCGATATCGGGCGTCTGAGCCTTGCCCGAGCTTGCCGTTTGCATCTGCAAACCCCCTAATATGAAACGCTGCTTATCGGTCATTATTTTTAGGGGCAAATGATTTGCGAAGTCTTAATATTTGCCGCCGTCGCGCCGCCGCATCATGACCGATCACGGCAGATTTTGCCGATCGACAGTGCGTTCGCGACATCAAAGCCACGGCGCCTTGGAGGCGCCGTGGTGTATCAAAATGGATCAGGCCGGGCTGATCATTGTTTCCGGACGAACGACCGCGTCGAACTCTTCGTTCGTCACATAGCCGCCGCCGACTGCTTCTTCGCGCAGCGTCGTGCCGTTCTTGTGGGCGGTCTTGGCGATCTTGGCGGCGTTGTCGTAGCCGATCTTCGGAGCAAGCGCCGTCACCAGCATCAGCGAGCGGTCGAGTGCCGCCTTGATGTTGTCTTCGCGTGCCTCGATGCCGACGACGCAATTGTCGGTGAAGGATACGGCCGCATCGGCCAGCAGCTGTACCGACTGCAGGAAGTTGTAGGCCATCAGCGGGTTGAAGACGTTGAGCTCGAAATGGCCCTGGCTGCCGGCGAAGGTGAGTGCGGCGTGGTTGCCGAACACCTGGACGCAGACCTGGGTCAGGGCTTCGCACTGGGTCGGGTTGACCTTGCCGGGCATGATCGACGAGCCAGGCTCGTTTTCGGGCAGCGACAGTTCGCCAAGACCCGAGCGCGGGCCGGAGCCGAGGAAGCGGATGTCGTTGGCGATCTTGAAGAGGGCGGCGGCTGTCGCATTGATCGCGCCATGGCTGAAGACCATGGAATCATGGGCGGCGAGCGCTTCGAACTTGTTCGGCGCCGAGGTAAACGCGATCCCGGTGATCTTGGCGATCTCTTCAGCGACCTTTTCGGCAAAGCCGACAGGCGCATTGAGGCCGGTACCGACGGCCGTGCCGCCCTGGGCGAGTTCGCAAAGGCCCGGCAGCGTCATTTCGATGCGCTTGATCGAGGAGGCGACCTGCGCCGCGTAGCCGGAGAACTCCTGGCCGAGCGTCAGCGGCGTTGCGTCCTGGGTGTGGGTGCGGCCGATCTTGATGATGTGGTCGAACGCCTTGACCTTGGCTTCGAGCGCCTTGTGCAGGTGCTTCAGCGCCGGCAGCAGGTCATGGATGACGCGCTCGGCGCAGGCGATGTGCATGGCCGTCGGATAGGTGTCGTTCGACGACTGGCTCATATTGACGTGGTCGTTCGGATGCACCGGCTTCTTCGAGCCCATGACGCCGCCGAGCAGTTCGATGGCTCGGTTCGAGATCACCTCGTTGGCGTTCATGTTCGACTGCGTGCCGGAGCCGGTCTGCCAGACGACGAGCGGGAAGTGGTCGTTGAGCTTGCCGTCGATCACTTCCTGCGAAGCCTTGACGATGGCGTCGGCGACGGTCGAATCCAGCCGGCCGAGCGCCTGGTTGGTGCGGGCGGCCGCCTGCTTGACGATGCCGAGCGCCCGGACGATCGAGGCCGGCTGTTTTTCCCAGCCGATCTTGAAGTTGCCGAGCGAACGCTGGGCCTGGGCGCCCCAATAGCGGTCATTTGCCACTTCGATGGGGCCGAACGTATCTGTTTCCGTGCGCGTCGATGTCATCGTGATACCTGCCTTGATCATGCGGTTCATCAAGCCTGGGCGAGGGGCCGTGTGGCCGATCTCTCCAGGGTGCCGGGCCTCTCTCTGCCCCGACGGCTGGAGCTTGTAAAGGGGCGGTCCATGGCTGGCCATGCTACAATCGTTTGAAACCCCTTGGGCGTGGCGGGTGCATGTCGCGTCACCGTGATTCGGTCCTTGCCGGGCGTTTGGCGGCGTTGTGATGTTTCGGTCACAGACGCCATCTTCTTTTCCAGCGCCGATCGCCGGCCGCCGCCCGTGCCAACGCGCGCACCGAAATAAAATCCAGTGGGATCAAATTTTTATCGCTCGCTGAACGTCCTGCAAATGAGGCGTTGGGGAGATTCTAAACGGAGGTTCGAGGACGATCGTTATCGGCGCGTTTCCTTTTCATTCACCATCCTTTTCTATAACTTTTAGCGCACGAGGGCGTGGCGAGAATCTGGCTTCAGCCGAATTCGGCGACAACGCGATACGGGGACGTAGTTTCATATGAGAGTTCTTAAGACGGCAGCGATCGTGGCGCTCATGAGCGGCTGTGCGATCGCGACCATGGACGCGCGGCCGGCTTCGGCCTTCACGTTCGGCGATTTCATTCGGGCAGGCAGAAAGAAGCCCGAGGCGCAGCAGGTGCAACCGACCCAGCCGCTCCCCGGCGTCGGCACGATGGCTGACCCGCAGCAGGCGGCCAAGCCGCTGCCGAAGATCACCGGCCCGAAATACTATACCTACAAGGCGGAGCCGCTGCGTCGGATCGCAACCGACAAGCTGCTCGATCCCTTGGTCACCGGCTCCGTGCGCAACGACGCGCTGCCGCCGGTGCTGCGCATGCCGCTGGCTGACGCGCGGCAGTTCCTTCCCGGCATCAATGTGCGCGCCTCGGGTGACGTCGCAAAGGCGGTCGAAGCCCATTACGGCGCCCGCATGGATTACATCTGGATTGGCGCCGAAGGCGTCAACGCCAAGGCGAAGGCGGCGGTTGCCGTTCTTGCCGACGCCGCCAAGGTCGGCCTCGATCCGCAGGATTATGCCGTCAGCGTGCCCTCCGATACGTTCGATCGCGGCGACATGATCGCCCGCGAGAAAGAGCTCGTGCAGTTCGAGATCGCGCTTTCGGCAGCGACGCTCAGCTACGTGCAGGACACGGTGCGCGGTCGCATCGACCCGAACAAGATCTCCGGCTATCACGACTTCAAGCGCAAGACGGTGGATCTGCTACCGCTTCTCGACAAGATGTCGGCAAGCAGCGACATGACCGCGCTTCTCAATGAGCAGAACCCGAAGAGCGCGCAATTTGCCGCTCTTTCTGCCGAACTGGTGAAGCTGCGCTCCGAGCAGAGCGTCGAGCAGCGCGTCGAAATCGCGCCCGGCACGCTGCTGAAGCCGGGGCAGAGCAATCCCGAGCTCGCCAACGTCATCGCAGGTATCCGCCTCAAGGGCTCGGAGAAGCTGAAGGCCGATCATGCCACGGTTCTTGCCGCCTACCAGGGCACGCCGGAATACACGCCGGAGCTGGTTGCTGTGGTGGAGGCCTTTCAGCAGGAGCACGGGCTCAAGGCCGACGGTGTCGTCGGCCAGGCGTCGCTTCGCATCCTGACGGGCGGCGACACGGTCGCCTCCAAGATCAACAAGCTCGAAATCGCCATGGAGCAGGCGCGCTGGCTGCCGGATGGTCTCGGCGACCGCTACGTCTTCATCAACCAGCCGGCCTTTACCGCCACCTACGCCGACAAGGGCGCCGAGCAGTTCTCCATGCGCGTCGTCGTCGGGTCCAAGGCGAACCAGACCTACTTCTTCCAGGACGAGATCCAGACGGTCGAGGTCAACCCCTACTGGGGCGTGCCGCAGTCGATCATCGTCAACGAGATGCTGCCGAAGCTCAGGAGCGACCCGAACTATCTCGACCGGATGGGCTACCAGGTCGAGGTCGGCGGTCGCCCGGTCCCGTCCGCATCGGTCAACTGGAACGGCTCGACCGCATCGGTTGCCGTGCGTCAGCCGCCGAGCAGCGACAATGCGCTTGGCGAGTTGAAGATCCTGTTCCCCAACAGTCACGCGATCTACATGCACGACACGCCGTCGAAGAGCTTCTTCAAGCGTGACAATCGCGCGCTCAGCCATGGCTGCGTGCGGCTTGCCGATCCTCGCCTGATGGCGGCAGCCGTGCTCGGCACGAGCGTCGACGATGTCGGCAAGGAGATCGCCGGCGGCCGCAACAAGGCGCTGCAGGTCCCGGTGAAGGTTCCCGTCTACGTCGCCTACTTCACGGCTTGGCCGAACAAGGACGGCGTGGTCGAGTACTTCAACGACGTCTATGAGCGCGACATGTATATGAACCGGGCCTTCGAGGCGACGCGCGGCGCACGCCGGGCGGAAGGATAAGCAAGAAAAAGGCCGCTTCGAGCGGCCTTTTTCTTGTCTTCTATTTGGAAAACAGGCCCGAGACCAGATCCGGGGTCAGTTCGTCGAAGTGGCTGATGACAACGGTGGGGTCGAGGCTTTCGACCGGCACATCGGAATAGCCGAAGGGAACGGCGATCGAGGGCACCTGAGCATTGCGGGCGACGAGGAAGTCGTTGAGGCTGTCGCCGACCATCACGGCGCGGGTTGCCAGGCCCCCGGCATTGGAGACCGTGCGCAGCAGGTGGGCAGCATCCGGTTTGCGCACTTCGAAGGTATCGCCGCCCGATATCGCGGCGAAGCGCTCGATCAGGCCGAGCCGTTCGAGCAGACGCGTGGCGAGCTTTTCCGGCTTGTTGGTGCAGACCGCGAGCTTGAAGCCGGCGCCGGATAGGCGGTCGAGCGCGTCGACCAGGCCCGGATAGGGCAGCGAATCGCCCGGCATCGAGCCGTGGTAGAAATCGACGAACTCCTTCAGCTGCCATTCCAGCATGTCTTCGGCCAGCGGCTTTTGCCGCATCGCAAAGGTGCGCTCGATCATGGCGCGGGCACCGTGGCCGACGAGATGGGTGAGGTCGCCGTAGGTGACCGGCTCGACGCCGGCCTGGGTAACCGCATGGTTGAGGCTGGCGACCAGGTCTGGGGCCGTGTCGACGAGCGTTCCGTCGAGGTCGAAGACGACAATGGGAGAAGACAAGGAGAAAACCTCTTGGCGCTGAAAACCGTTGTTGATCGGGTAGGCGAACTCATCGGCGATTGCAATGGCAAGCGGTGCCGGCAAGCACACGGAATCCTGAGTGCCGATTTCATTTTGACTTTTGTTTGCGTCGTCGGGCGTGTAAGTGTCACAGCGGAAAAACGGGCGGCCGTTCGCTGATTGCGGCCTGCTGCCCGTGCGAATCACAAGGGAGCGACCGGCGCATGGACGCCCGCGAAATGAAGATCAAAGCCGCGGCCGCGGCGCTGGAATATGTCGAAGACGGCATGCGTCTCGGCATCGGCACGGGTTCCACGGCCGAGGAGTTTGTGCGGCTCCTGGCCGAGAAGGTTGCAGCGGGCTTTCGCATCGAAGGCGTTCCCACCTCGGAGCGCACGGCGCGGCTCTGCCTCGAACTCGGTGTTTCGCTGAAGTCGCTCGACGAGCTGCCCGAACTGGACCTGACGATCGACGGCGCCGACGAGGTCGATGGTCAGCTGCGTCTGATTAAGGGCGGCGGCGGCGCGCTGCTGCGCGAAAAGATCGTTGCGGCTGCGTCCAAGCGCATGATCGTGATTGCCGACGAGACGAAAGTGGTCGACGTTCTCGGCGCCTTCAAGCTTCCGATCGAGGTCAATCCTTTCGGTCAGGTGGCAACCCGGATCGCGATCGAAAAGGTTGCCTCGCGCCTCGGACTTTCCGGCGACATCACTGTCCGCCAGTCCCATGACGGCGCCTTTCTGACGGACGGCGGGCACCTCATTCTCGATGCATCTTTTGGCCGTATTCCTGATGCAGATGCGCTCGCCGGGGAGCTGAATGCCATTCCCGGCGTCGTCGAGCACGGGCTTTTCATCGGCATCGCTTCGCTGGCAATCATTGCCGGGCCGCAAGGGGCACGCACGCTGACTGCGTCCTGAGCCGGCTTCGCTGCCCCGTCAGGGGCAGGAGCGGTGAAGACAACAGGTTTCCATACATGCGGGCCTGGCGGCGGCAATCGCCCGGGCAGCATGCGACAAACACAGGAGCAAGGGTAAAAATGAACAAACTCGCAGGTCTTGTCCGCACTTTCGCTGCCACCGCGGTTCTGCTGTCTGCGTCCGTTCCGGCGGTTAAGGCCCAGGACGTCTCCGAAGACCAGATCAAGGCGGCGCGCGCGACGATCGCTGCTCTCGGCGTAACCAACAGCTTCGACAACATTCTGCCGAACCTTGCCGAGCGCCTGAAGAACACGCTGATCCAGGCATCGCCGAACCATCAGGAACTGATCACCGCGACCGTCGACGATAAGGCGCTGAGCCTTGCCGCCCGCCGCGCCGATCTCGAGAACGAAGCCGCGACGATCTACGCCAAGACCTTTTCGCTCGAAGAGCTGAACGCGATCACCGAGTTCTACAACTCCGCCGCCGGCAAGAAGCTCCTGAACGACGGCCCGATCGCGTCCCGCGAACTCCTGAAGGCCGCCGACATCTGGGCATCGGGCGTATCGCGCGACCTGACCCAGGAAGCGACCAAGTCGCTCGACGAGAAGGTCGGCTCCACCCAGCCGGCAGCAGCCGAAGGTGCAGTTCAGGCGCCGGCACAATAAGCTGCGGCGCCGAGCGCCTTCATCACGTTTCGAGGAGCCCGGAGCGATCCGGGCTTTTCTTTTGCCCGGAGGCTCCACTATATGTGCCTGCGACGCGGCCATCGGCTGCGCCCGGTTGCGTGTCGGCCCAGGATCGTTCGGCGCGCTTTTCAGATCGCCATTTCGGCCCGCTTGCTTTCAGGAGACTGCCCATGCCCGCTTTCGACTATGACCTTTTCGTAATCGGCGGCGGTTCGGGCGGCGTGCGCAGCGGGCGCCTTGCAGCAAGCCTCGGCAAGAAGGTCGCGATCGCGGAAGAGTTTCGCTATGGCGGCACCTGCGTTATCCGCGGCTGCGTTCCGAAGAAGCTTTATGTCTACGCGTCGCAGTTTTCCGAGCACTTCGAAGATGCAGCGGGCTTCGGCTGGACGGTCGGCGAAAGCACGTTCGACTGGAAGAAGCTGGTCGCCGCCAAGGAGCAGGAAATCACCCGGCTCGAAGGGCTCTACCAGAAGGGCCTCAACAATGCGGGCGCCGAAATCCTGCATACGCGCGCCGAGCTCGTCGGCCCGAACACGGTTCGCCTGCTCGACAGCGGCAGGACGGTAACGGCCGAACGCATCGTCATTGCCGTCGGAGGTCATCCGACCCCGCATGACGCGCTGCCCGGCCACGAGCACTGCATTTCCTCCAACGAAGCCTTCGACCTTGCGGAACTGCCGAAGTCGATCCTGATCGCCGGCGGCGGCTACATCGCCGTCGAGTTCGCCAATGTCTTCCACGGCCTCGGCGTCGAGACGACGCTGATCTATCGCGGCAAGGAAATTCTCTCGCGGTTCGACCATGACCTGCGCCGCGGGCTGCACGTCGCGATGGAGGAGAAGGGCATCCGCATCCTTTGCGAGGACATCATCCAGTCCGTTGCGCTCGACGCCGACGGCAAGCGCGTCGCGCACACGATGAAGCACGGCGACATCGTCGCCGACCAGGTCATGCTGGCGCTCGGGCGTGTGCCGAACACCAGAGGTCTCGGCCTGGAGGCCGCCGGCGTCAAGACGGACGAGCGCGGCGCCATCATCGTCGACGCCTTCTCGCGCACCAGCGCGCCCGGCATCTATGCGCTTGGCGATGTGACGGACCGCGTTCAGCTGACGCCGGTCGCGATCCATGAGGCGATGTGCTTCATCGAGACCGAGTACAAGAACAATCCGGTGTCGCCGGACCACGACTTGATCGCAACTGCCGTCTTCTCGCAGCCGGAAATCGGTACCGTCGGCCTGACCGAAGAGGAAGCGACGCGCCGGTTCGACGAACTCGAAGTCTACCGCGCCGAGTTCAGGCCGATGAAGGCGACGCTTTCGGGCCGCAAGGAAAAGATGATCATGAAACTGATCGTCAATGCCGCCGACCGCAAGGTGCTCGGCGCCCATATCCTCGGTCACGACGCCGGCGAAATGGCGCAGCTGCTCGGCATTTCGCTGAAGGCCGGCTGCACCAAGGACGATTTCGACCGGACGATGGCGGTGCACCCGACGGCGGCGGAAGAATTGGTAACGATGTATTCGCCGTCCTATCGCATCCGCAAGGGCGAGCGGGTCTGAGCCGCCTCAGGCGGAAGCTCCTGCAAACCGCGCCTCCTCGCGTTTGAAAAGATCGGCGAGACGATCGATGACCGTCCGGACCTCCGGACGGCGCCGGTCGTCGTCGTTTGCCGCGATCCACAACGGATGCGTCAGGCCCTCGATCAATTCGCCTTCGCGCTTCAGGAATGGATCACCTTCGCCGACGAAGGCGGGCAGGACGCCGCGGCCGGCGCCATTGCGGATCAGCCGCACGAGAAGAGCGGCACTGTCGGTCCACGTATGGATCTGCTGCTCGCGGTTTTCAAAGACCCATTTTTCAGCCGGCGAGCTGGCAACTTCGGTGCCAATCGATATCCAGGGAAAGTCCTCGCGCTCCGGCATGTTGCCAGCGCGATAGACGGCATAGGCGATGTTCACCGAGCGGCGCACTGCCACGTTGCCGGAGCGGGGCTGTTCGTACAGGACGGCCACATCGGCCTCTCTGAAGGTCAGGTCGAGGCCGCGGTGCGCATGTTTGCAGCAAAAGCGAAAGCCGTCGCCCGAGCCGCGGATGTCGGTTGAATGATCGGCCACGAAGCCCGCGACCCAGGCGTCGCTTGCGACTGAGACGATCGGCAGCGCGAAGGCGTCGCGGTGCCAATCGGAGATATTTGCGGCGGCATTCCGCATGGCACGGACATGTTCGAGCAGGATCTGGCCATCGTGGGCGAGGCGGTAGCCTTGCTGGCTGCGGATGAAGAGTGCCCTGCCGGTCGCTCGCTCGAGCGCGAGCATGCGGCGGCCGATGGTCGGCGCGCTCAACCCCGTTCGCGTGGCAGCCCCGCTCAAGCCACCCTCGGTCGCAACGTGATAAAAGAGTTTCAAATCGTCCCAGGCTGCCTCGGCCATAAGCACTCCATGGCGGTCATTGTCTCGTAGTAGCGCGGGTCGTCCGCCCTGACTTCCGTTCGCGGATGAAAGACGTCTTTCAACGGTGCGCCTACAACGCTGCCGGCGAAGACATTAGGTCTCCGATTGTCTCAAGGCAAAGGAGGCGAGACCATGTTTGAACATTGGGCGGTCATGTGGACGGTTCTGCAGCGTGAACGTCGCCGCGGGTCACGCAACGGCTTGGATGATCCGCTCGACGGACCGGAGTGGCGTGGCCTGCACTGGGTGCTGCCGGCCTTCTCTTTTCTGCTTAACCGGCGCAGATCGGACGCGCGCTTGACGCGTTCCGATGCGCCACTCACCGAACGCACACGCGCGCGCTGGGACGTGAGGGCCAGCCATTGCCGGCCGCAAGCCGCCGGGCACGATCGCTGAACAATCTGTCGCCTATCTTGGCGGCGGCTGTAGCATCAGGGATGCCACTATCCCATTGAAACTGCGCAGCGTTCTTTCGATATAGGGAGCAGGACTTTCGGGATCGTGCGCTCCGCGGAAATATCGTTGCGCCCCGGGCGCCCTGCAAAGCAATGAATTCTGGTAGGATGGCTTTCCAAGCGTTTCCTTAACGTCTATAAGCCCGCATTCCGCGGCGTTTCCGGCTGGGCGGGCACGAGGCTTGGCCAAGTGACCGGGGCAGGGCGAGCGGATGTTGAGTGAAATTTCAGAATACCGGGCGGCCGCCATTGGCCGTCAGGGCGTGACCCGCGCGGTTGGATCCGCGGCAGACAACAGGTGATCGAAATGGCACAGACTTGGACTCCAAACAGCTGGCGGCAGAAACCCATCCAGCAGGTGCCGGAATATCCGGACCTGGCAGCGCTTGAGGCGACCGAAGCGCGCCTCGCGAAGTATCCGCCGCTGGTGTTTGCGGGCGAAGCCCGTCGTCTGAAGAGTGCCCTCGCCAATGTCGCCGAAGGCCGCGGCTTCCTGCTGCAGGGCGGCGACTGCGCCGAGAGCTTTGCCGAGCACGGCGCTGACACGATCCGCGACTTTTTCCGCGCCTTCCTGCAGATGGCCGTCGTTCTGACGTTCGGTGCACAGCAGCCGGTGGTCAAGGTCGGCCGTATCGCCGGCCAGTTCGCCAAGCCCCGCTCCTCGGGTATCGAGAAGCAGGGTGACGTGACGCTTCCGTCCTACCGCGGCGACATCATCAACGGCATCGAGTTCACCGAGGAAGCGCGCATTCCGAACCCGGAGCGCCAGATCATGGCTTACCGCCAGTCGGCTGCGACGCTGAACCTTCTGCGCGCGTTTGCGATGGGCGGCTATGCCAACCTCGACAACGTGCACCAGTGGATGCTCGGCTTCGTCAAGGACAGCCCGCAGGCGGAACGCTACCGCAAGCTTGCGGACCGCATCTCCGAGACCATGGACTTCATGAAGGCGATCGGCATCACCTCGGAAAACCACCCGAGCCTGCGCGAGACCGATTTCTTCACCAGCCACGAGGCGCTGCTGCTCGGCTACGAGCAGGCGTTGACGCGCGTCGACTCGACCTCGGGCGACTGGTACGCCACGTCCGGCCACATGATCTGGATCGGCGACCGTACCCGCCAGCCTGACCATGCGCATATCGAATACTGCCGCGGCATCAAGAACCCGCTCGGCCTCAAGTGCGGTCCGTCGCTGACGGCCGATGGCCTGCTGGAGCTGATCGACCTTCTGAACCCGGCCAACGAAGCCGGCCGCCTGACGCTCATCTGCCGTTTCGGCCATGACAAGGTGGCCGAGCATCTGCCGCGCCTCATCCGTGCGGTCGAGCGCGAAGGCAAGAAGGTGGTCTGGTCCTGCGACCCGATGCACGGCAACACGATCACGCTCAACAACTACAAGACCCGTCCGTTCGAGCGGATCCTGTCGGAAGTGGAGAGCTTCTTCCAGATCCACCGCGCCGAGGGTTCGCACCCGGGCGGCATCCATATCGAGATGACCGGCAACGACGTGACGGAATGCACCGGCGGTGCGCGTGCGCTTTCGGGCGACGATCTCGCCGACCGTTACCACACCCATTGCGATCCGCGCCTCAACGCGGACCAGGCGCTGGAACTCGCCTTCCTGCTCGCCGAACGCATGAAGGGCGGCCGCGACGAGAAGAAGATGGTCGTCAACGGCTGATCTAAATCTCTGGCATTGTTCAGGTTTTCTGAACGTCGCTTGGATGCTTTGAATTTGACAATGCCGGGCCGGCTCTGGAAGCTGGCCCGGCATTTTCGTGTCTGGAGCAGGGCGCGGCGCGGGCTGTGGCTTGCGTCGGCACGCTCCATGGCAGGATCGAGGGGTCATGAACTTGGGGAGGGGCAATGCAGGACATTCATCACGGGGGCTGCCTTTGTGGCACCATTCGCTTCAAAGCGCGCGGCGAGCTGCGCGAGCTGATCTTCTGCCACTGCAGCCAATGCCGGAAGCAGACCGGGCTCTATTACGCCGCCACCAACGTGCAGGACCAGGACTTCGAGCTGAAGGGCGCGGAAAACGTAACCTGGTACAGGGCCAGTGACAGCGCCAGCCGGGGCTTTTGCCGGCAATGCGGGTCAGCGCTGTTCTGGAAGGCGGACGGTTCGGATTACACGTCGATCCTCGCGGGCGCCTTTGACAAGCCGACGGTGCTGAAGCCGGGCTACCATATCTTCTGCGAAGATCAGGGCGATTTCTACGAGATCAAGGACGACCTGCCGAAATTCGCAGCCGGCCGCGTCTGAGGTTCAGGCCGGCGGGTTTGCCGCCTGTCGCTCGGCCTGCTCGAAGCCGTTGGCAAGGCCGGCAAGCTTAACTGCCTGCCATTGGCAATATTCCTCGATCAGCCGCTCACTCAACCAGAACAGGCCGCGCTGCCCCTCATCGGCTCTTCCAAGCAAGCCGAGATCCTGGGCCCGCGTGAAGATGCGCCGGATATGGGTGTTCGAGATCATGTAATGCGTGGCGAGATCCGAGAGGTTCGCCTCCAGCCAGACTTTACCATTAACAGGCTCAAGGCTCTTCGGCCGCGCCATGAGATCGTCGAGCAGGAGGCCACCGCACTCGGTCCAGACGAAAGCCGCGACACCTTCCGGCGGCTGGGTCCACCGGCGATCCGAAAGCAGCAGGCGGGCGGCGATCGGCTGAGCCCGTTCGAAAACCGTGCGGTCGGCTTCGACGCGGGCGACACGGCCTTGGCCGTCGAAGCGATCGAGCGTTCCCATCTGGCTCATGAACCAGCGCAGCATGGCGCCTTCGCTGATTTCGGTCGGCTCTAGCGGACGGATCTTCTTGCGACCCCGGCCGCCCTCCGCGTCGCGCAAAAGCTTGTAGGTCAGCAGTTCGGCGATGAAGGCAGCGGCGGTATTGCGGCTGGCGCCGCCGGTCTCATGGATGAACTTGAGAAGGCGGGCGGTCGTAACTCCCGTTTCGGGGTTGCCGGGCTCACGCTCGAGGTGCAGGGCGTAGACGGCCTGGCTGAGCGTCCATTTCTGGTGGGAGGCGACAAGGCGAGCGATGCGGGGAAACATGTCGTAGGCCGCCATCAGATCGCGCGCGCTCGCCTGGAGCACGTTGCGTAACTCCGGATGACAAAGAAAACCTTCCGCGGTGAAGGCGAGCGAGCCATCCCGCGCTGCGCCTTCCTGCTCTGCCATCACATGCATCTGCTGCGCATACCCCCAATGCTTGCGCGGCCCGCCAAGTGAAGGGCACTCTCGGTGCCCCGCCGGCCAGCCGCGCTCAGCTGCATTCCTTTTACTAGGGCTACCTTGTGCATAACGTGTCAGCAACCGAATTTGTTCAACGGGGCGTTGACGGTGGCCGTCGAACGCCCCGTTTGAACGGGTCTACTGCACGAGGACCGGAGACTGGCACTTGACGCCGGTGACGCGGACATCGGCCTCGCCGACCCGTACGCCGACGAGCAGCAAAAGGTTGTAGAGCAGATCGTCGACCGGCTTGGTGACGGCTCCGAGCGTTTGGGCCAATGCCTGCTGCACGATGGTCGGGCTGCCGAGCGTCAGGAACAGGACCTGTATGTTCAGGTCGAGATTGTTGAGGAGCGTTTGCGTCGTCGAGGTCAGGATGTCCTTGGTCGAGACCGTCTTGATCGACCGGGCCGCGACCTCGGACGGGCTGAAGCTCAGGCGCGTCGGCTTGAGGTTTTGCGCCTCGACATGGGCCAGCGCATCGATCTTGACCACCAGGGCGTCCACGAGTTTGGCTCTTTGTACCCGCGCGTCTGACGAGAAGTTGGACAGGACCGCCGGATCGACGTCGCCGATGGCGATTTCGGCAATGCCGGGCACGGCATCGACGCTGACCGAAGCATTTTCGGGCGTGCCGCCATAGCACCTGATGTCGGCGAGCTTGGCTTCCGCATAGGCGAGTTCGACATAGATCGGCAGTCGGATGCGAATGCCGGCAAGGGCGGCCAGGCCATCGACGTTGACTTCGACGGCAAGGCGGGTCTGGGCGGTGCGTATTGCTGCGCCAGGCGTGCCGAGGCGGTGGCTTGGCGTTTCGACGGGCGGCTCGCCGATCGCAAGCTTGACCTTGGCAGATGCGATCCCCGGAAGGCCGGCCACGGCATTGAGGGCGATCTGGTTTTCGCCATTGGCGATGGCTGCAGCCGCCGACACGATCTGCAGCGCGCTTACGCGCATCGCCCAATCGGAGCCAGCGTCGACCTGCAGGCTCTTCTTCGGATCGAGGTTGAGGATTTGCGCCAAGGTGAAGGTGCGCTTGTCGTTCGAGGTCGAAAGCTCGATGCTCTTGAGTGCGGCCGTGACCGTTCCGGACAGGCCCTGGACGAGCCGCATGGAGGCAAGCAGCTGCGGCATCGTCAGGTTTGCCTTGAGTACGTCTTCATAGGACGCCGCCGTCAGGTTGAGCCTGGTCGCAATGATCTTCAGGAACGGCTGGATATCGATGTCGGCGTCGATGAGCGCCTGGTAATCCATGATCTTGAGCGAGATCGTCGTTCCGAGCATCTGCCCGAGGATGGAGTTGAGCAGCCCATCATTGAGGCTTGCAAGACGGGAGCCGACGGAGAAGGCCGCGATTTTCGAACTCGCCGCCGTGCCGTAGACGCTGAGGTCCGGCGGGGCGCTGAAGATCGAGGCGAGGAAGATGTCGCCCTTCCTTTCGAGCATCACCTGCACGGCGTCCGTGGGCGTGGCGTCCTTGATAAAGCGCTGGCCGGCATCGACCGACGGATCGGGGACGTAGCGCCCGCGCGCTACGGTCGCGACGCCATCAAGCTTGGCGGTGCTGATGTCACCGGGCGGCAGGGTCTTGCCGTCGATGGTCAACAAACCGTTCGGCGTCGATACGCCGTAGTTCAGGCCATTGTTGGCGAAGTGGTTGAGCACGGCCTTCTCGGCGGCGGAGACGTTGGCCGCTGCCGCGATCGCAGCGAGATCGACCGAAGACTGCATTTCACGCTTCTGGACGGTCAGGTAGCCGTAGTCGATCGCAAGGGCCATGGACGTGATCACCAACGGCATGGCCAGGGCGGCCGAGATACCGATATTGCCGCTACGGGCTCGGGCGAGGGAGCGCATGGGTTTCCACAGCATATCAGACCCCTCCGATGCGGATGGTTGCGAAGCGCTCGATCTGTTCGCTCGGCATGGCGAATGTGAACAGGTTGAAGATCGGCAGGTCGCCGGCGTCGTATTTGATCCGGACGGTGAACTGGTTTGCGTTGTTGGCGTCGTCCCTGACGGTGACGGTCATGCGCGACGACTTGATGAAGGCCTGATCCATCGTCGTGCGACGGATATAGTCGGTCGCGAGCCGTTCACGCTCGGTTTGGGAGAGGCCGGCGATGGCTGTGCGGGCGGCATCGGCAGCAATCTGCTGAATGGAATGGGCGGCACTGAGATAGACGCCATAGGCGATCAGGGTCAGCACGCACATGAAGAAGAGTGGTGCTATTATTGCAAATTCGATCGCAGCGGCCCCGTCCCGGCCGCCTAACAGGCGCTTGAAGTTGGACATTGCAGCATCTCCGCGTACCCACGTTGCTGTATTTCTCGAATGTCCCTGCACCCATAACGTGATCCTCAAATATTAATTTTTTCATACTCCGATAAGTTGTTGAATCCCAATGCATTTCGCGAATGTTGCAAAATGTGTATTCACAGTTGAATTAGTATTTATGATAATGAGCTAGTTTTCGCCCTGTCGCGGCGGCTGCGCGCGTCCGCGTCCGGGCGCCGAAATCTGCGCGAGGGCCGGCTTGCCTATCGTCAGCGCATCGTCCCGGTTCGGCCGGGGTCCGGTCACTCCTGTCCGGGGGGCGTGCGATAGCGTTCGAGCTGCCGGTTGAGCGTCGCCAGGTCCGCGCGCAATTCGGAGATCTCGCGCAGCAACACGTCGTCGACCTTGTGATGCAGTGCGATCAATTCGACTTCCGACTTGAGATTGACTTCGTAGTCCTTCGAGGCAGCGAAGCGGTCGCGCTCCGCCTGGCGGTTCTGCGACATCATGATGACCGGCGCCTGCAGCGCGGCGAGCATCGAAAGCATCAGGTTGAGGAAGATATAGGGGTAGGGATCGAAGGCGCCGGTGGCGAGCAGAATGGTGTTCAGCAAAACCCAGAAGACGAGAAAGCCGCAGAAGCCGATGATGAAGCTCCAGGAGCCGCCGACGCGGGCGATGTTGTCTGCGAGCCTGTCGCCGAAGGAGAGCCGTGCCGTGAAGGCGGCATGTGAATCGGTGGCGAGCGTGCGTCGGTCCCGGGCATGGGTAAGAATGCGGCGCTCGATCTCTCCGAGCTCGCTGAGCGGCTTGCCGAAAAGCTGTTTCGATATGTCATTGAAGTGCGGCATGGCGATCTCCGGAGTTGGCCGGAGACAATCTAGCGCGTCAGCGCCGCAAGGAAATCAGGCGGTACGCGAAAATGCCGCAAGGACCGGAGCGGTTGCTGGCCGCTCCGGTCTTCGATCAGTGGGTTTCGACGCTGGCGAAGAGATCAGCGTGTGACTTGAAGAACCGGTCGGTCGAGAAGCGGTCGCCGAACATCATGTCGTGTTGCAGGAAGCGGTAGTCACGCAGGAGTGCCGGCACCTTCGGCTGGCGCGACCACTCGGCGACTTCCTTGCCATTCTTGCGGATCAGCATGTAGCGGTCGACGACGCGGTACTGGTCATACACCTTGCCGAGGAAGCCGGTGTAGTAGGGATGCTCGTAACCGGACTGCTTGAGGATCTGGTAGGAGAGGAAGGCCGGGCTGATGGTGCCGACGTTCTTCTTCGGGCCAGTCTTGTTCGACCAGACGACGAGCGGCGTTTCATGCTGCGCCTTCATCTGCTCCTTCGAACCTTTGCGCTCCGCCGTCACACCCTTCATGAAACCGGTGCTGGTATAGACGGTGTTAAGCGGCGGCAGATGGTCGCCAAAAAGCACGATAACCGTTTCGCGATCGCGGTTCTTGGCCCAGTCCATCAGCTTCTTCAGGCTGTCGTCAGCCTCCTTGATGCCCTGCGCGTAGGTGGCAAGCACCTGGCGGTCGGCCTCGGGCAGGTCGCCTTCGACCTTGATGGTGTTGTTGGCGTAGCGGTTGGCCTCATAGGGGCCATGGCCCTGGAGTGTGACGGCGAAGAAGAAGAACGGGTCGTCCATCGCGTCGGCCTGGCGGATGATCTCGTTGGTCAGCGAGTCGTCCGAGGCGAAGATCCCGCGCTTCTGCATCGGCGGCATGTTCTCTTCCGACTTGAACATGTCGAAGCCGAATGCCTTGTAGACGGCGGTGCGGTTCCAGAACCAGCTCTGGAACGGATGGATGGCGCGCGAGACGTAACCTTCGCCACGGAAGAAGGTGGCAAGCGACGGGATCGGATTGCGGATGTACTGCTGGTACGGGATGCTGCCGTAGGGCAGGAACGCGTTCGAGAAGCCGGTCAGCGCCTCGAACTCGACATTGGCGGTCATGCCGCCGAACTCCGGCGAGAAGACGTTGCCCGACTGCATTTCGCGGATCGTCGGCATCGGATCGGGCGACAGCTTGACGTTCGGCAGGCGGGTCGGATCCCAGAAGGATTCGCTCATCAGCACGATGACGTCGGGCTTGCCGCGGTGCGAGGTGCCGGCGGGAAGCGGCTTCACCGGAATGCGGTCGATCGCGTCGGCCATGTAGCCGGCGGGCGCGCTGACATTGGCCATCGGCAGGTTGATCGCAAAGGCGAGCGCAAAGCCGTTGTGCTTATAGTTCTCGGTCTGGTCCCACATGATCGGGATGACCTTCAGGCGATCACGGATCCAGGAGAACTGGTTGTAATCCATGATGTTCCAGAAGGCGACGAGCAGCGGCAGCGCGAAGGCGAGGCGGGCGACACGCTCGCGGGTCGTCAGCTTCGGGAAGGTCCGCCAGGCAAAGCGCAACAGGAGGGCGATGGCGACGACGGTGGCAACCAGGCCGACCGCGATGCCGACCGCCGTCCACGGACGGTCCTTTACCAGCACGGGCATCAGCTCCATGATCTGGCGGCCGAACAGGAAGTCGGTCGGATAGAGCGGATCGGACAGGAACACCTGCTTCTGCTGGCAGATGACGGCCGGCAGAAGTGCCAGCGGCGCGATCACCACGGCGGACTTGTGCTCGCGGCCGAAAATACCGTCGACAGCGAGCAGAATGAGAAAGAATATGCCGATGGTCGTCAGCGCCGGGCGCGTCGGGTCGAGGACATAGGATAGGGTATCGGTCAGCGACTGACGGACGATCAGTTCAACGGCGAAGACAAGGGCAGTTGCAACGAACAGGGAGAACAGGGCGCTGCGCGTGGAAGCGAGCGTCTTGGCGTGCCGTGCGGCGAAGCCGGGTCGATCGGCATAGACACGTGAGCCTCGCGCGACAGCGGAATCGATACTGGCCAACATATTCTCCAATTTCATAAATGCGTCGTGTAACTGTCATACGCCCGTCATTTTGAACAGGGGATGAATGGTTTCTTAACGGGAATGGAGGGTGGCTTTTCGTGGCGTGAAGCCGCACGAACGGCCCAGTATAAGGACCGGGAAAAACAGAAGTTTTCGGTTTTTTTCGCGTGGCTGCGATTGGCTGTGGGTATTTTTCCGCAGATTGCGCTAAAGAACATTGCGAAAGTCAGATGCAATCGTTCAGGACAGACCGACAGGCCCGCTCATGACCGCCCATAAAAACGCCCCCTCGCTCCTTCGTATCGCCGTAGCCCAGCTCAATCCGACCGTGGGCGACATCGCCGGAAACCTGGCCAAGGCGCGTGAGGCGCGCGCCGATGCGGCGCGACAGGGCGCCGATCTCCTGCTTTTGACGGAGCTGTTCATTTCGGGCTATCCGCCGGAAGACCTTGTTCTGAAGCCGGCCTTTCTCAAGGCCTGCCTCCAGGCCGTCGAAAAGCTGGCCGCCGAGACGGCCGATGGCGGCCCGGGCGTCATCATCGGCTTCCCGCGCCTGTCGAAGACCGGCCGACATAACGCCGTGGCAGTACTCGACGATGGCAAGGTGATCGCGATCCGCGACAAGGTCGATCTGCCGAACTATGGCGAGTTCGACGAGAAGCGCGTCTTCGATCCGGGCGAGATGCCGGGACCGGTCAATTTCCGCGGTGTGCGCATCGGCATTCCGATCTGCGAGGACATCTGGGGCGATCTCGGCGTCTGCGAGACGCTGGCCGAAAGCGGTGCTGAAATCCTGCTGTCGCCGAATGGTTCGCCCTATTATCGCGGCAAGGTCGACGTGCGCCATCAGGTCGTGCTGAAGCAGGTGATCGAGACCGGCCTGCCGATGATCTATGCCAACCAGCTCGGCGGCCAGGACGAATTGGTCTTCGACGGCGCCAGCTTCGCCTTCAACACCGACAAGTCGCTCGCCTTCCAGATGAGCCAGTTCGAAGAGGCTATCTCGATCGTGGAGTGGAAGAAGGGCGAGAGCGGCTGGCATTGCGAGCACGGCCTGAAGTCGCGCCTGCCGGAGCGGGAGGAGGCGGATTACCGCGCCTGCATGCTCGGCTTCCGCGACTATGTGAACAAGAACGGCTTCAAGAATGTCGTGCTTGGCCTCTCCGGCGGTATCGATTCCGCCATTTGCGCAGCGCTCGCCGTCGATGCGCTCGGCGAGGAGCGGGTGCGCACGGTCATGCTGCCCTACCGCTACACCTCGCAGGAATCGCTGAAGGACGCCAAGGAATGCGCCGAGGCCCTCGGCTGCCGTTACGACATCGTGCCGATCTCCGAGCCGGTCGAAGGGTTCCTCAGCGCACTCTCCGATACGTTCGAAGGCACGGAATCAGGCATCACCGAGGAGAACCTGCAGAGCCGCACCCGCGGCACGATCCTGATGGCGATCTCCAACAAGTTCGGCTCGATGGTTGTGACCACGGGCAACAAGTCGGAGATGTCGGTCGGCTATGCCACGCTCTATGGCGACATGAACGGCGGCTTCAACCCGATCAAGGACCTCTACAAGATGCAGGTCTATGCCATCTCGAGCTGGCGCAATACCACGGTTCCTCCGGGCGCGCTTGGTCCTTCCGGCATCGTCATTCCGCAGAACATTATCGACAAGGCGCCTTCGGCCGAGCTTCGTCCCAACCAGACGGACCAGGATTCGCTGCCGCCCTATCCGGTGCTCGACGACATTCTCGAATGCCTGGTGGAAAAGGAAATGGGGACGGACGAGATCGTCGCCCGCGGCCATGACGAGGTGACCGTACACCGGGTCGAGCATCTGCTCTACATCGCCGAATACAAGCGCCGGCAATCGGCGCCGGGCGTCAAGATCACCAAGAAGAACTTCGGACGCGACCGCCGCTACCCGATCACCAACCGCTTCCGCGACCGGGGCTAGGCGATGGATATCCTCTCCGAAGAGACGGACGGCCGACAGGGCCGTCCAGATTTTACGGACGAGGAAATCCGGCTCCTGCGACTGTGGTCGGCAAGCGACGTTTCCGCCGGCCGGCAGCTATCGGCGCAGATCGGCTATTTCGCGACGCCTGCGATCTTTGGGGTCTATGGCCTTGCGACCGGAAGCCTCACCGTCGTCGGCGTTGCCTTCATCTGTATCCTGCTCCTGCTGGCCTGGGGTCTGGTCACCGACTGGCGGGACCGACGCAATTCCGTTCTGATGCAATCGGTCTGTTCCAAGGTTCTGGCGACCCTGCCGGCGGGTGAAGACAAGAAATAGCGGCCTCGTCCGGGAGAGAAGAGCATGCGCAGTTCCGTCGAAATCCATGACATCGCAACAGGTGAAACGCGGGTTGTCTGGCAGACGGACCGGCTGGTCGAGGCACCGAACTGGTCGCGGGACGGCTCACATCTGATCATCAACGGTGACGGCAGGCTCTATCGGCTTGGCCTCGATGGTTCCGAACCGGTGGAGATCGATACCGGTTTTGCGACGCTCTGCAACAACGACCACGGCCTCTCCCCGGATGGCACGACGATCGCGATCAGCGACAAGACCGAGTTCGGGAAATCGGCGATCTACCTGCTGCCGGCCGAAGGCGGCACGCCGCGGCTCGTCACCCGCAACCTGCCTTCCTATTGGCACGGCTGGTCGCCCGACGGGAACACGGTGACCTATTGCGGCATCCGCGACCAGGTCTTCGACATCTATACGATCTCCGTCGACGGCGGCGAGGAGCGGCGGCTCACCCATGGGGAGGGCCGCAACGACGGGCCCGATTGGTCGGCAGACGGCGAATGGATCTATTTCAACTCGAGCCGTACCGGCCAGATGCAGATCTGGCGGATCCGCCCGGACGGTAGCGACGTCACGCGCATCACCGACAGCCCCTATGGCGACTGGTTTCCGCATCCGTCGCCTGACGGTAAGCATCTGCTTGTGCTTTCCTATGACGGCGACGTCTTCGATCATCCGAGGGATCTCGATGTCCGGTTGAGGCTGATGGACCTGGACGGGGGCAATGCCCGCATCCTGTTCGAGCTCTTCGGCGGGCAGGGGACGATCAACGTTCCCAACTGGGCGCCCACGGGCGATCGTTTCGCCTTCGTCCGCTACGAACGGGAAAGCTGACCGCGCTGGACAAGTATATCGAGGCCATGCTAGCGATGAGGTCGTTCGCAGGGCGCATCCGATCCGCGGGAAGGGCAAGGCCCACCTGTCTCACTGAACTTGGTTGCCACACCTCTTTTCAGTCTGTGGGCGCGGATACCGGACGTGAATGAAAGGAGGTCTTTCATGATCACGCGCGATCTTTCCGCGAATATTACCCTCGATACGATCCGCAAGCAGGCCAAGGCCTTTTTGAAGGCCGTCAAGGCTGGCGATGCCAGTGCAAGACAGCGGGCGCTTCCCTATTTCTCCGAACCGACCGCAATGGGCCTTCAGGATGCCCAGCTGGTGCTTGCCCGCGAATTCGGCTTTGCCAGCTGGACGCGGCTGAAGCGGCATCTGGAGAAAGCCGAGGCCGGCACGCCGTCGACCGAACAGGTCGCAAACCGCTTTCTCGCTCTGGCGACAGTCTCCTATTTCGGCGACGTCGCTGCCGATCCCGAGCGGTTCGCTCAGGCACTCGACCTTCTCAAGGACCATCCTGAGATTGCCGGGGACAACATTCACGTGGCCGCTGCGCTCGGCGACGCCGCGGCGATCGACCGCTTTCTCGATCGCGACCCGAAACTCGCAGAGAAGCGCGGCGGTCCGTTCGACTGGGAGCCGTTGCTCTACGCCGCATATGCCCGCGTTCCCGGCCGCTCGTCGCTGCCGGCGGGCGCCCGCCTGATTGCGCGCGGGGCCGATCCGAACGCTTACTGGCTCGACGACGGCCAGTATCGTTTCACGGCTTTGACCGGCGTCTTCGGCGAGGGCGAGGCGGGGCCGGAGCGGCAGCCACCGCACCCGGATTGCCTTGCCTTTGCGCGGCTGCTGCTTAATGCCGGTGCCCGAGTCAATGACAGCCAGGCGCTCTACAACCGGATGTTCGAACCGGACAATTCCTGCCTCCAGCTGCTTCTCGACCATGGCCTCAATGCCGACGACCGCAACAACTGGCTGGTGCGCAACGATGGCGGCCTGGTCGAAAATGGCGAACGCGTCTTCGACTATCAGCTTGCCTGGGCACTGGAAAAACGCATGTCCGATCGCGTCCGGCTGCTTGTTGCGCACGGCGCCGACGTCAATCGCCCGATCAAGGGGCGCACGCCCTATCAATGGGCGGAGCTCGGCGGCGATCCGGCACTGGCACAATACCTCGTGTCGCGCGGCGCGACCGAAGCACCGCTGGAGGATGTCGACCGGCTGGCCCGTGCCGTTGGGGAAGTGAAGGCCGACGAGGCGAGGGAACTTGTCGATAGGGATCCGACACTTGTCGCTCGAACCCAGGCTGCACACCCCGCCATCCTGCACGAGGCGGCGGGTGAGGACCGGCATGACGCCGTGGCGCTGATGCTCGCGCTCGGCTTCGACGTCAACCGCATGACCTCGCGCACGCCGTTGCACGAGGCGGCGCTGCATGGGCATGTCGCGATGGCGAGGCGCCTGCTCGATCACGGCGCCGATCCCTTGGCCCGCGACCCCTACCATCATGCACCGCCGATCGGCTGGGCCAAATACAACGGCAAGGACGCGATGGTCACTTTCCTGAAGGATCAGCCGCTCGACATCTTCGCAGCTGCGTCCTTTGGCGTGGCCGCGCGCCTCTCCGACATCCTCGACCGGCAGCCGGATCTGATCGAAACGCCGTTCGGCACGTTCCGCGGGCGCGGCAGGCCGGAGCCACAGCACGACTGGATGACACCGCTTGCCTTTGCCGTGATCAACGGGCAGGCGGGAACGGTGCGGCTGCTTCTCGAAAGGGGCGCGAATGCACGCGTGCGCGATGGCGCCGCCGGCCCGTCGATACGCGATCTTGCCCTGGAGCAGGGCAATGCGGAGATCGTCGCCTTGCTGCGCGCTTCGGCGGCCGCCCCGCAATAGGATACGCAGAGGGAGGCGCGGGCAGTCGCCCGCGTTCTCCTGATCCCCGCTGCGACCGCTGATTGTCGGGCGATTCAGTCGGTTGAAATCGTTAAGTATTTTATCACCAGCTTATTTAAGCCAAACTTCGATTTTGGTCGCTAGGGTGCCGGCAGTATCGGCTGCCATCGTTGCGCATCGCACCTCCACAAGTGCTAGTATGCCCGGCAGGGCCGGTACGGACGAGGGGGACTGGCGTGGTGGAAAAGGCGTTGCGGCAGGCAAAACGGGACAAGACGGTCTGGGCGATCCATGCCGCCTGTACCTTGGTCGCGGTCCTGATCATTGCAAGCCTCATCTATGTCCTCGACCGATCCGTCACGGAGGCCGATCGCTTCGGCCTTTCGGCCGAGCGTCGGCTTGTCGCAAACGAGCTGCGCCACCAGATGGATGCGGTCGTTCAGTTCCAGGCGCAGGTGTCCTTCTGGGACAAGACCTACGAGGAGCTGGCGACGGGGCATGTCAGCGACAGTTTCGTCGCCGACGAGCTTTCGGGCTGGCTTTGGGAAGACTACGGCTTCTCCTGGATCATCTTCACGGATCCGGCCCGCACCGTCTCGACGGCGCTCAAGGACGGCGCATCGGTTCCGGCAGAGGTGGCCCGCGTGCCGCTCGACGAGGTCGACGATCTCGTAGACGAAGCCAAGCGCCGCTACGACAATGCGCTCAGGAACAACGACGGCACCTACAATCTCGATGTCACGACGCCGGATGCGCAGTCCGTGATGCCGGCCGTGCCCGGCATCCACGCGGTGGACCTGCGCGAGATCGGCGGGCGCATGAGCGTTGCCGTGGTGCAGGCGGTCATCCCCGAGACATTGGTGGTTCCGGCGGGACGGCGCGATCCGGTGCTGATGGTCGCCGTTCGGCCGGTCACGCCGAAAATGACGCGCGAGATCGCGGCACGGCTGGGTATTCGCGGGCTGGCCTTTGTTCCGCTCAACGAGCGGCCTGCAGGCAGTGCCTATGCGTCTGTCGGGCGCTGCTCCGATTCGTCCTGTCTCGTGGCCGCCTGGGTGCCGAAATCGCCCGGTGGGTTCGTCCGCGCGGAGCTGTTGCCGAGCGTCATTATCATGGCGATCGTCGCAGCACTGCTGATGGCCTTCGTGGCGCTGCGGTTCTCGACGCTCTTTGCCGCTCTGCAGCAGAGCGAGGCGCTGAACCGGCATCTTGCCAAGCACGATCGCCTGACGGGGCTGATGAACCGCAGCGGCTTCGACGACATGCTGGCGGCAGCCCTGTTGCGGGCATCGACGCATCCGTTCACGCTCGTCTATGCCGACCTCGATGAATTCAAGGAGGTCAACGATCGCCACGGCCACGCCGCCGGCGATGCCGTGCTGGTGGCCATGGCCGAGCGCTTTCGCAACCGGGCTGGCCCGAAGGGCACGGTCGCGCGGCTTGGGGGTGACGAATTCGCGGTCATTCTCGGCGATTGCAGCGAGGCCGACGCCCGCAGCCTGACGGCCGGCCTGATCGCCGACGCGCAGACGCCGGTCGCTTTCGACGGCCAAATGCTCGTTGTCGGCGGCAGCGCCGGCATCGCCTTTGCGCCGCGGCATGGCCTGACGGCACGCCAGTTGCTGCTGGCTGCGGACGAAGCGCTCTATCTGGCCAAGCGGCGCGGTCGCAACCGCTTCGAGACGGCGGACGACATGGTGTTGCCAGCCGAAAAGAACGACGGCCAGTCGGCGGCCTGAACGTTACCCGCTGATCGTCAGCAGCGTTACTCCGGAACATTGTAGGGCGTGATCACCACCACGGCGGAAAGCTGCGGGCCGATTGCCGGCGCCTGGGCGCCGGGCCGCAGCATCATCGTGCGAAAGGCGGTGCGCGCATCGGTCCTGAGGTCGTGATGCAGCACGAAGTGAATGCGCCGTTCCCGCAACAGCGCCAGATTGTCCTCGTCGAGATCATGGGCGATGTAGAGCGCGCAGTGACGTTCGAGGCGCTCGAAGGCTGCAAGGACGGAGCGGTTGCCGCCACCGATCGAATAGGCCGCGTTGATATCGGGATTGGCCGAGAGCGCCGCGTGAGCCAGGCGGCCGGTTTCGCTGTCGCGGCCGTGGCCTTCGCTGATCTCGACGATCCGGATTGCCGGATAGCGCTCGCGCAACACCCGGCGAAAGCCGATCTCGCGTTCCTCCTCACCACGAAAGCGGCCGCTCGAAAGGGTCACCAGCACAGTTGCCGGCGCGCCGGAAAAGCGCTCCCCGAGGAGGTAGGCGGCCGTTTCGCCCGCCGCCCGGTTGTCGGCGCCGGCATAGGCCGTCCGCTGGGAATGGGGCAGGTCGGTTACCAGCGTCACGACGGGCGTACCGCCCATCTCGAAACGGGCGACTGCGGCGACGATCTCGGGCACGTCCGGCGCCTTCAACACCAGGCCGTCGGTCCCGCGCAGCCGGATTCGGTCGAGCAGTTGCACGATCTCCTGCGGGCGCATCGTCTCGGCGAAGTGGAACCGGCAGCGAAAGACGGTGGGCGCGAAGGTCATCGCCTCGCTCTCGAAGGCGCGACGCACCGCATCGGTGAAGCGCTGTGGCGACTCCATGACGATATCGATCGCAAACTTGCGCCCCTGGATGTCGAGGCCGGCCTGCTGCTTCTCCAATTCCTCGATGGCTGCGCGAACCCGGGCCTCCGTCTGGCGGCGCACGCCCGGCCGCTCGTTGAGCACGCGATCGACGGTCGCGGTGCTGAGCCCGGCCTGAAAGGCGATGTCCTTGACCAGAAACGGATGGGCCATCGCCTTGCTCTCCTGATGGATTTTTGATGGATTCTTGCTCTATATCATGTTTTGCCGCCGCCTATAGTCGTGTTCATCAGGATGTTCCAGAGGAGGAAACGCGATGAAGACCGACAACAAAGCGCGCCAGCGAATCGACCGCGTCTGGCTCACCGAAGAGGCATGCGATCTCGAAGCGTTCCGGGCGGAAGTCGAACGCCAAACCAGTCTGTCCGACTACCCCCATGCTTCCGGCTGCGAAAAGAATATCCTGATATATGACAGCGCCGCGCTGATTGCGGCGTGCGGCGATGCCGAGGCGCGGCGTTCTGTTCTGGCGGAGATCTGCGAGGTACTGGCGACCGGGCCTGGCGTGGCGGTCTTCAAGCGCGCCTTTGCCGATACGACAGCAATCGACGTCGCAAGCGGGGTCTTTGACGCCATCATCGAAGAGCAACATCGAAGCAACAGCGGCGGCGGCGATCACTTCGCCAAACCCGGTGCCAATGACCGCATCTGGAACTCGCTGGAAAAGCACTGCCTGAACGCGCCGGAGAATTTCGCCTCCTATTACGGCAATGCCGTCATAGCGCTCGTCAGCGAGGCTTGGCTCGGGCCGAACTACCAGATGACGGCGCAGGTCAATCGCGTCAATCCTGGCGGTGCGGCGCAATCGGCGCACCGGGATTATCACCTCGGCTTCCAGACCGCGGCCGTGATCGAGCAGTATCCGGCGCATGTGCACAGGCTTTCACCGGTGCTGACGCTGCAGGGGGCGGTTGCCCATCGCGACATGCCGCTCGAAAGCGGACCGACGCTGTTCTTGCCCTATAGCCAAACCTATGTGCCGGGCTATCTGGCGCTCAACCGGCCGGAATTCCGCGCCTATTTCGACGCACACCATGTGCAGCTTCCGCTCGAAAAGGGCGACGTTGTCTTCTTCAACCCGGCGCTCTTCCATGCCGCCGGCACCAACCGCTCCCGGGATATCCGCCGCGTGGCCAACCTGCTGCAGGTGTCTTCGGCCTTCGGTCGCGCAATGGAAACCGTTGACCGACTGACCATGAGCGCGACGCTCTATCCGGCCTTGCGGGCCTTGCTGGCGGGCGGGACGCTGACGCAGGCGGAAGCGGCCAACGCGATCTCCTCCTGTGCCGAGGGCTATTCGTTCCCCACCAATCTCGACCGGGATCCGCCACTCGGCGGGTTGGCGCCGAAGACGCAGGCGCAGTTGATGCGCGAGGCTCTCACTGCGGGGACGGGCGAACAAGAGTTTCTCTCGGTGCTGGAGGCGCAGGCGAAGCGCAAGCTGAGCTGACGAGCGAGTTACAATTTGACAGGCTCCCGGTGTGTTTCAGCCGGGAGCCGCAGCCGTTTCAAACGATCATTTCCAAGGGAGGAATTCGATGAGTGGACAATTGCAAGGCAAGATCGCCATCGTCACCGGTGGTACGCAGGGACTGGGCGCGACGATTGCTGGCCTTTTCGCCGAGCGCGGCGCTGAAGGCATCGTCATCTGCGGCCGCAACGCCGCCAAGGGGCGGGCGAAGGCCGAGCAGATCGGCAAGGCAAGCGGCGCGAAAGTCGTCTATGTCGAGGCCGATCTTGAAAAAGTAGAGGACGCCCGCAAGGTGGTCGCCGCTTGCGACGCGGAATTCGGCCGGGTCGATGCGCTGGTCAACGCCGCAGCTATCACCGACCGTGGCACGATCCTCGACACCACGCCCGAACTCTTCGACCGCATGTTCGCGATCAATGTGCGCGCGCCGTTCTTCCTGATGCAGGAGGCGGTGAAGATCATGCGGCGGGAGAAGACCGAGGGCACGATCGTCAACATCGGCTCGATGTCGGCGATGGCCGGCCAGCCGTTCATTGCCGCCTATTGTTCGTCGAAAGGCGCCCTCGAAACGCTGACCAAAAACACGGCTTATGCGCTTCTTCGCAACCGCATTCGCGTCAACGGCCTGAATATCGGCTGGATGGCGTCCGAAGGCGAAGACCGCATCCAGCGCGAGTTTCATGGCGCGGCTGCCGATTGGCTTGAAAAGGCGGCGGCCGGCCAGCCTTTCGGTCGGCTCGTCGATCCGGCCGAAGTGGCGCGGGCCTGCGCCTATCTGTCGTCGGCCGAGTCCGGGCTGATGACCGGATCGGTGATTTGCTTCGATCAGTCGGTCTGGGGCGCCTATGACGGCTCGCCGCATCCGGTCGCTCCGCTTTGAGGCGGAGGCAAACGACTAAGCTCGACAGTAGCCGGCGGAAAGTGGCGCGCCATGTCTCGACCGGGTTGGCGCCGCTTGTCTTTCTCAAACGGCTGTGCACTTAGTGCCGTCGTCAGGTGCCCGCGAAAGCGGGAGAATCGGGAATCCGGTGTCATTCCGGAACGTGCCCAACGCTGTGACGGGGACGATCGCGTCTAAGAGAGCCTTGAATTGATTCAAGGTTTTGCCACTGGATCTTCAATCGATCTGGGAAGGCGAGGTGATCGGTTGAACCGAAGTCAGAAGACCGGCCTGGCGAGATAGACCGAACCCCGCGTGGACGGCGGGAGGTTTCGCATTGTTGGGGATCGAACGATGCTGACTGAACCGAAGGGCGGCCTTGCGGCTGCCGGCGCCTTTTCGTTGCCAGAGCGGGAGGCCGTCTACCGTGCCATCGAGACACGTCGCGACGTGCGCGATGAATTCCTGCCCGCGCCATTGCCGGAAGATCTGATCGGGCGCCTGCTGGCCGCTGCGCACAGCGCCCCGTCCGTGGGCTTCATGCAGCCGTGGAACTTCGTGCTGGTGCGGGCGGAAGAAACGCGTGAGCGCGTCTGGCATGCGTTTCGCCGCGCCAATGACGAGGCCGCGCTGATGTTCGAGGCGGAACAACAGGCCAAGTACCGTGCGCTGAAGCTGGAAGGCATCCGCAAGGCGCCGCTCAGCATCTGTGTCACCTGCGACCGCACGCGCGGCGGTGCCGTCGTACTCGGGCGCACCCACAATCCGCAGATGGACGTCTATTCCACCGTCTGCGCCGTGCAAAACCTCTGGCTTGCTGCGCGGGCCGAAGGGGTGGGCGTCGGCTGGGTGAGCATTTTCCACGAGGCCGAGATCAAGGCGATTCTCGGCATCCCAGATCATATCGAGATCGTTGCCTGGCTCTGCCTCGGCTATGTCGATCGCCTCTATCAGCAGCCGGAACTCGCTGTGAAGGGCTGGCGCCAGCGCCTGCCGCTCGACGAGCTGGTTTTCGAAGACGGATGGGGACGCAGCAAGGAGAAGGCGTAAGGCCTCGTCCGATCAATTCTGGACCGGCTGATAGGCCGGTCCCTTCGGATGCTTGAGGTCGATGGCGGTTTCTTCCTGCGGCAGGTAGGTCGGGCCGACGACGCGAACCTTGTTCTTCGACGGATCATAAGGCCGCTCTTCGGCCGGCGCCTTGGCGGTATTGCTCGCCGCTTCCGGCTTCTTGGTCTCGATGACGATGATCGACGACTGGTCGTCACCGATCTTCGTTCCGTTTGCCTTCGGTGTGGTCGAGGCGGTCTGCGGTATCTGGCAGCCGCACTGGCCGGGTTTTCCGACAGCGCGGGTGCGATAGGCAAAGGCGTTGGGCATTTCGGTATAGGGACGGCCGGTCACGGCCGAGACCATCTTGTCGCTCTCTTCCGTGTTGAGGTCGTGAAAATAGAGCTCGGTCTCAGCCCCCGGACAGCGCGCCCGACAGGCCTGCTCGTCGCGCGGGAAATCGGCCGGCGTCGCATCTGAAGAAACCGGGAAAAAGGCGCCGTCGCAGGTACGCACGCACATGGTTCTGAGCGTGCCGCTATAGTAGCGCTCCTGCGGTGCGTAGCCGTCTTCGCCTCGGCCGAGCATCGGGCCGTAGGCGTCTTCCGGCGGCAGGTCGGCAACGATGTTGCGGTGGCTTTCCGGCACGTCCGGTTCCACGCTTGCGAACTCCTCGCGGTCACCATAGCAACCGTTGATCTCCAGCGCGGCGAGGATGCGGCGCCGGCTGTCGTCGCTGCCGCCGGCGACGATCTGCTCGCGCTCGGACTTCAGCATGCGCAGATTGTCTTCCATCTCGGCGATCAGGCTGTTGAGGCCGTAGCAGGTGTCGGGGTCGCCGCCGTCGAAGCCAATGGCGTTGCCGCCACCGCAACCCGCGCGGCGGCGGTCGTTCTTTGCCCGCCGCAGCTCGATATTCTGCCGCGAGATCGCGCTTGCGTAGTCGCGCGCATCGGCATTGCTGGCGACGTAGTCAGGCAGTTGCGCGAGCCGCGCGTTCAGTCGGTCGCAGGCCGTCGATGCCAGTGACGGACCGGCACCGATCAGAACCAGAGGCACAAGGGCCGCAGCGACGTGTTTCATGCGCGTGAACACGGGCGAAAGTCTCTTCCTGTTGCCAGGTCGGCGCCGACCTTCTGCGGGTGGCTGCCAGCGGCATTCCTGTTTCGCCTCCATCATAGAGCTTGTCGGTGATCGTGCAACGACAAGCGACGGTTTGCGTTAACAGCGCAGATCGACTGACGCGCTTAGGCGGCGCGGGCGGTTTCCAGCGACATCGGACGTTCGAGCACGGTACCTTCGATGGCAGCGACCGCCTTCATCCGCGTGAGCAGATCCGGCGTTACTTCCCAGGCGACGGCAACCGCGAAAACGGAGCCGATGCGATGCGGTTCGGCGATACGCTCGCCCGGGCATCCCATGCGCCGGAACATGCGCTCCAGGAACACATCCGTCACCGTGACGATGTGGCTGATGCCGGAAGCAAGGCCCAGCTCGCCGACGCCGCACATCAGTTCGGCGGCCGCGACCGTCACCTGGTTCGAGGCGCGGTCCTGCGAGATCTCGGGCTCGATGCAGAAGCGGCTGGATTCCCAGACCGAAGCGCTGCGGATTTCCGGATTATCGCCAAGCAGGATCGGGAAGGTATCGTCCAGCATGTTTGGGCCGAGTGTCGGCAGGAGGCGAAGCGCGCCGCGCAGCCGGCCGGTATCGGGCGCATAGGACAGGACGTAGAGCGGGTTTGCCTGGTCGTAGTTGTCGATTTCCCAGTCGCCTTCGGTCTGCACGTCCCATTTCAGGAAGTCGTGGAAGACGCGCTTGCGCAACCGGAACATGTCGTCGACGGCCGCCGGGTGTTGTGCGCGGGTCTTTCCGTTCAGGATCCTGATCATCGTTTTCTCCATCCGAGTTTGGGGATGGGGCGATGCTGTCAGGCTCGCGGCGGTTGCGTAACTGTCGCTAGCGACAGTTCAAATGCGCGATATTTGCCACTAGATTTCGAGGGGTTTCGGTGGAGGCGTATTGTCGGGTGTCAAACGGAGGGTATCAGAGCGTGTCGTACGGCCTGTGCCACAGCCTGAGTGTTGGAAACGACATTCAGCTTGCGTCGCGCATTGGTCATGAAGAAGCGCACGGTGCGCTCGGAAATGCCGAGGATCGTGGCGATTTCCCAATAGCTCTTGCCGGCGGCGGCCCAGGTCAGGACCTCGGTCTCGCGGCCGGTCAACCGCATCTCTCGGGTCGAAATGCTGCCGGCCATGGCGCCGTGCTCCAGCATGGCGGCATGGAAGAGATTGGCGGCCAGCTGGAAATCGCGCAGGTGATGGCGGCGATAGGTCGTCCATTCGCCGGCTGTCATGTTGACGTTGATTGCGAGCAACGCCATGCGCCCGGCGGGCGAGGGCAATGGCAAGGCGACGCCCTCAGTGGATATGCCGATTTCCTGGGCTGCCTGGAACAACGGTTCGCATTCCGGGAAGCGATGCCGTGCCATCGTCCATTCCACCGGCCGCACGCCGCCAAGCGCCAGCTTCAGGATCGGATCGATCCGGTGAAGGCTGCGGGCATGGTAGATCTCGGCAGCGTAGGCGCCGAAGGTGTGATGCAGCCGGCAAACCTTGAGCTCGTCCGCATAGGGCTCCGCTTCGAGATAGAGAAGATGGGCAATGCGGAAGGTTCGACGCATCAATGTGAAGAAATGAGCGGGCTCGACACAGCCGCCACATTCCAGGATTTCCAGCATGTCGAGGGCAGCCTGCTGCTCAGTCATGCCACAACACCGAATCTCGTCCGAGGCCCCAGCATGGTTAGAGGTTCACCTTTTGTCCAGCGCAAACTTTCCCGATTGGTGTGTAATACCAATTGTGCACGCCTTGATTGTAGTCGTCGATCGGCCGCGTGACAGGGGCTGATTCGCGGGTGATCTGCAAAACCAGCGATGCCGCGCCTGAAGCAGGCGCGACATCCGGATACGGTTTTGCCGGCGCCGGCATGGCGCCCGAATGCAGCGAAGACCGGTGGCGATCTCCGCGTTGCCATCTCAACCCGGATGGCTGGCTTCGACCACCGCCAGAGCCGCCATGTTGACGACGCCGCGTGAGGTGACGGACGGCGACAGGATATGGGCGGGAAGCGCCGAGCCGAGCAGGATCGGGCCGACATGCAGGCTGTCGGTCATGGTCTTGACGACACCGAGCGTGATGTTGGCGGCATCGAGATTGGGGAAGACCAGCAGGTTGGCTTCGCTCGACAGGCTGCTGTCCGGCATGACGCGCTGGCGCAACGCTTCCGAGATCGCCGCATCGCCGTGCATTTCGCCGTCGACCTCGAGATCGGGCGCGAGTTCCCGCACGAGCTGCAGCGCCGTGCGCATCTTGGTGGCGCTCTCCGAATCACGCGAACCGAAGTTCGAATGCGAGACGAGGGCGGCGCGCGGGGTGATGCCGAAGCGGCGGATTTCCTGTGCCGCCATGACCGTCGTCTGGGCGATCTCTTCGGCGCTCGGGCAGTAGCTCACATAGGTGTCGGTGAAGAAAGTTGCGCCGCGCTGCGAGATCAGCAGGCTCAAGGCCGAGAAATCGAGCACGCCGTCGCGCTTGCCGATGATCTGCGATACGTCGCGCAGGTGCTTGCTGTAGCGCCCTTCGACGCCGCAGATCAACGCATCGGCTTCGCCGCGCTTGACCGAGAGCGCGCCGATGACGGTCGTGTTGGTGCGCACGATCGTGCGGGCGGCTTCCGGGATGACGCCGAGACGGCCGACGAGGGCAAAATAGTCCTCGACATAGTCGCGGTAGCGCGGATCGCCTTCGGGGTTGACCACCTCGAAATCGACATCCGGACGGATGCGCAGGCCATAGCGACGCAGGCGCGTCTCGATGATCTGCGGACGGCCGATCAGGATCGGGCGGGCCGTGCCTTCTTCGAGCAACACCTGGGCGGCGCGCAGCACGCGTTCGTCTTCGCCTTCGGCAAAGATAACCCGGTTCTTCTGGGCGTTCTTGGCGGCGGCAAAGACGGGCTTCATGATGAAGCCCGAGCGGAAGACGAAGCGGTTCAGCTTGTCGAGATAGGCGTCATAGTCCTGGATCGGACGGGTGGCGACGCCGCTTTCCTCGGCTGCCTTCGCAACCGCCGGCGCGATACGCAGGATAAGGCGCTGATCGAACGGCGAGGGGATCAGGTAGTCCGGGCCGAAGACCGGGGTCTCGCCGGAATAGGCGCGGGCGGCAACATCGGAAGGCTCTTCGCGGGCAAGACCGGCGATGGCGCGTACGGCCGCCATCTTCATTTCTTCGTTGATCGTGCTTGCGCCGCAGTCGAGCGCGCCGCGGAAGATATGCGGGAAGCAGAGAACGTTGTTGACCTGGTTCGGGAAGTCCGAGCGGCCGGTGCAGATCATCGCGTCCGGACGGGCTTGGCGGGCGGCTTCCGGCATGATTTCCGGCGTCGGATTGGCGAGCGCCATGATCAGCGGCTTTTCGGCCATCTGCGCCAGCAGTTCCGGCTTCAGGACGCCGGCGGCGGAAAGGCCGAGGAAGACGTCAGCGCCGCCGATGCTGTCGGCAAGCACGCGGTTGCTGCTATCCTGCTCGTAGACGGACTTCCATTCGTCCATCAGTACCTCGCGGCCCTTGTAGACGAGGCCTTCGAGGTCATGGACCCAGATGTTTTCGCGCTTGGCGCCGAGCGTCACGAGAAGGTTGAGACAGGCGAGTGCGGCGGCACCTGCGCCCGAGGTGACGATCTTGGCGGTCGCGATGTCCTTGCCGGCGAGTTCGAGGCCGTTGAGGATGGCGGCGGCGACGATGATCGCAGTTCCGTGCTGGTCGTCGTGGAAGACCGGGATCTGCATCTTTTCACGCAGGCGCCGCTCCACCTCGAAACATTCGGGCGCCTTGATGTCTTCAAGGTTGATGCCGCCGAAGGTCGGCTCGAGCGCCGAGATTACGTCGACCATGCGCTCGATGCTCGACGCGTCGATTTCGATGTCGAAGACGTCGATGCCGGCAAATTTCTTGAAGAGGACGGCCTTGCCCTCCATGACGGGCTTGGAAGCCAGCGGACCGATATTGCCGAGACCGAGGACGGCCGTGCCGTTGGAGATGACCGCGACCAGGTTGGCGCGCGCTGTGTAATCGGCGGCTGTTTCCGGATTGTCACGAATGGCGATGCAGGGGGCTGCAACCCCTGGCGAATAGGCAAGCGCCAGGTCGCGCTGGTTGCCGAGCGGCTTGGTGGGCTGGATTTCGAGCTTTCCCGGGCGTGGGTAACGGTGGAAGAAAAGGGCCTGCTGGTCGATGTCGCCGCTGGCCGGACCGGTATGGGATTTCGTCTTGTCGCCCGTATTCATGCTCTCACATTCCTCATTCGTGGTCGTGCCTTTTGGCATGAATTCGAAGCGAGGTACAGTTTTGCAGTGCTGATTTCAGCGGGGGGACCGGTGACGCAATGTTGATGTCATCTTCCTGAAACACGAGTCTGGTTTCACGAAGGCAGAAAGCATAACCTGAAGACGAGGCTCGCATGATGGCGGCGCAGCAAGACAACTCCGTACGAAAGCTCAGGACGTTGTTCATCTCGGACGTCCATCTCGGCTCGAAGGCCGCCAAGACCGACTACCTGCTCGACTTCCTGCGGCATCATGAAGCGGAGACGATCGTTCTGGTCGGCGACATCGTCGACGGCTGGCGGCTGAAGCGCAGCTGGTACTGGCCGCAGAACTGCAACGACGTGGTGCAAAAGCTCCTGCGCAAGGCGCGCAAGGGCGCCCGCATCGTTTACATCCCCGGCAATCACGATGAATTCCTGCGCGACTTTCCGGGCGTGCATTTCGGCGGCATCGAGGTGGCGCAACGCTACATGCACGAGGGGGCCGACGGCCGTAAATATCTCGTGCTGCACGGCGACGAATTCGACGTCGTCGTGCGCAACGCCCGCGTGCTCGCCTATCTCGGCGATTGGGCCTACGACACGGCGATCGCCATCAATATCGGGCTTGCTGCGGTCCGCCGACGTCTCGGCATGCCCTATTGGTCGTTCTCGTCCTGGGCGAAGCTCCAGGTCAAGCACGCCGTCAACTTCATCGGCGAGTTCCAGAAGGTGGTCGCCGAGGAGGCGCGCCGTCACGATGCGCAGGGCGTGATCTGTGGTCATATCCACCATGCTGTCATCGAGGAGATCGGCGACATCCGCTACATCAACACCGGCGACTGGGTGGAAAGCTGCACGGCGATTGCCGAGCACCACGACGGCACGATGGAACTGATCACCTGGCACCAGATGCGCGGTGGCGCCAGCGAAGGCGAAGCCTCTGGCGAAGCGGACAAACTGCTCGCCCAACTGCTGACCCAGCGCGCGGCCTGACCTTCGCGGCGCAGCGATATTCCTGTCGCGAAAACTAGGTTATGGCGAGGGGCGCCCGGCTCGTGCTAGAGATTGGGCACAGCCATCAGGTCAGACGATGATTCCCTTCCAAGCGCCCGCCTATGTGGGCCCTCCGCCGCGCCATTTTGCGCTTCGCATTGCTTTGCTCTTCTGTGCGCCGCTGATCGTCAACGGCTTCGCGATGCCATATTTCCCGATGTGGCTGAGCACGCTGTCGATGAGCGACTTCGAGATCGGCGTCGTTCTGGCGTTGCCGATGTTCGTGCGCGTCATCACGGCGCCGATCGCCGGCGTCATTGCCGATAGGCTCGGCGAGCGGGCGATCGTCCTGATCTGGTCCGGTTTCCTGTCGCTCGCAACGGCCGTGGTTCTGTTCTATTTCCGCGAATTCTGGCCGGTGCTCGTGATCTATACGCTGCAGTCGGCCGTCTATTCTCCCTATGTGCCGATCGTTGAGGCGATCGCGCTTTCAGGCGTGCGGCGCTGGGGCTTCGACTACGCCCATATGCGGCTCTGGGGCTCGGTCGCCTTCATCGGCGCGACGATGCTCGGCGGCTGGATGGTGGGCATCTTCGGCAGCGACATGGTGCTGCCGGCGATGGCGATCGGCTTCGGCCTGACGATCATCATGGCCTATGCCGCGCCACGAGTCGGCAAGCCGCGGCGGCCGTCACCGATCACGGCATTGACGGAGCCGCCGCCGAAGTCGCTGCGGCAGCTCGACCTGCAGTTGCTGCTGATCGGGGTGACGCTGGTCAACGCCAGCCACGCGATGCTCTTTGCCTTCTCGGCGATCTATTGGCAGCACATCGGCTACAGCGGCACCGAGATCGGCCTGCTCTGGAGCGCGGGCGTCGCGGCGGAAGTGACGATGTTCATCTTCGCCAAGGCGATCAGCCGCCGTTTCAGCGTCTGGGTGATGATCCTGTCCGGCTGCTTTCTCGCCGTGGTGCGCTGGATCATCTTCCCGATGGATATCGGCTTCAGCGGCTATTTCATCCTGCAGTGCTTCCACGCTTTCACCTATGCGATCATGCACACCGGCATGCAGCACAAGCTGGTCGAGCGGGTGGTGGAATCACAGGAAGCGTCGGCGCAGGGGCTCTACTTCTTCTATACCGGTATCTTCACCGCGATCTTCACGTTCCTGTCCGGCTATTTCTACGCCTGGTACGGGGTGAACGGCTTCTATTCAATGTCGGTCGTCGCCTTTGCCGGCTGCTGCTTTGCCGTCACCGCCTGGTATCTTCAACCCCAGAGGCGCGGCTCCGGCGGGAAGACAAGCGAGGCCTCGTAGCGCAGGCCGGGCTCGCGATCCTGCGCCAGCAGCAGCGGCCCGTCGAGATCGACGAAATCCGCGCCTTGCGCCACCAGGATCGCCGGCGCCATCGCGAGCGAACTGCCGACCATGCAGCCGACCATGACCTTGAGCCCGAGCGAGACCGCCTCATCGCGCATGCGCAGTGCCTCGGTCAGGCCGCCGGTCTTGTCGAGCTTGATGTTGACGGCGTCGTAACGCCCGACGAGAGCAGCGAGGTCGCCGGTCGCGTGCACGCTTTCATCAGCGCAGATCGGAACGGGACGGGCGATCGTTGCCAACGCCTCGTCGCGGCCGGCGGGAAGCGGCTGCTCGATCAGGTCGATCCGTTCCTCGGCGCAGATCGCAAAGTGATAGGCAAGCGTTTCGGGCGTCCAGCCCTCGTTGGCGTCGAGGATGATGCGGCTTTCCGGTGCGCCGGCGCGCACCGCACGGATGCGGGCAGCATCATCCGACGTGCCGACCTTGACCTTGAGGAGCGCGCGGTGGGCATATTTGGCGGCCTGCTCGCGCATCGCGTCGGGCTCGGCAAGCGAAAGCGTATAGGCCGTGGTCAATGCTTCCGGTGAAGAAATGCCGGCAAGAACATGGGCCGACTTGTTTTTCTGCTTTGCTTCCAGATCCCACAGCGCGCAATCGACGGCGTTGCGGGCAGCACCCGGCTTCATCGCGCGCTGCAGATCGGCGCGGCTGAGCCCGGCCTCGATGTGGTGGCGGATGGCGGCGATTTCGGCGAGCACCGTGTCGATCGTCTCGCCGTAGCGGCCGTAGGGAACGCATTCGCCGGAGCCCGTATGGACACCGTCTCCGATGCGGCAAGTGACGACGCTTGCCGTCGTCTTGGAGCCGCGCGAGATCGTAAACGTGCCCGCAATCGGGAAATGTTCCACGGTGGCATCGAGGGAAAGTGACATGAAAGCGTCTCCGGCAGGTAATCTGTTGGCCCGGCGTCATAGCGCCGCAACGTTCGGGTGACAGCAAAGGTGCGAGCCGTTATGACGGTGGAAGGATTTACGAATCTTTACACAGTCGTTGCCTCCGGTCGGACGCGCAACAGACGTGGTAACACTTTAGGTCTGCTGCACAATCTTGTCCTCAAATCTATCGAGATTGGACGAGTTTTGCAGAGGCAAATCGGGATAACAGAAGACACGTGTCGCAAGCCGCCCGCAAGATGACCGCCGATGTCGCGCTGTCCGAGAGTGGCGGCGGGCGAAGCTATGTCTTTACCGGCACCTGGCGGCACGAGACGGCCGAAGCGATGGCGGCAAAGCTCGACGGCCTTGCGCGCAAGGGCGACGGGGCCGCGCAGTTCGATCTGTCCGGCGTGGCGGCGATGGATACCGCAGGCGCCTGGATCATCCGCCGCTTCATGACCCGTGTCGTCGGCCCGTCGCGCGACAACGTTCATTTCGCCGAAGGCGGACAGCGCTATGTCGAGCTGATCGACGCCCTGCCGGCTGAACTGCGTTCGCCGGAAAAGAACGGCGAACGGCTGCCGCTGTTTCAGCGCATCTTCGCCCCGGTCGGCGAGGTCATGGCGGCGACGTGGGAAGATATCGTCGCTGCGATGTACATCCTGGGGTCCGCGGTGCGCGGCGCCCAGCTTAAGCTTGGACGGCACAGCGGCGTCTCGCCGGCGGCGATTGTCCACCAGATCGACCGCATGGGCGTGAAAGCCGTACCGATCATCACGCTGATGTCGTTCCTGATCGGCGCCATCATCGCCCAGCAGGGCGCGTTCCAGCTGCGCTATTTCGGCGCCGAGGTCTTCGTCGTCGATCTCGTCGGCATCCTGCAGCTCCGTGAAATCGGGGTGCTGCTGACCGCGATCATGATCGCTGGCCGCTCCGGCAGCGCGATCACCGCCGAAATCGGCTCGATGAAGATGCGTGAAGAGGTGGATGCGCTGAAGGTGATGGGGCTGAGCCCGGTCGGCGTACTCGTATTTCCGCGCCTCGTGGCGCTGACCGTCGCGCTGCCGCTCTTGACGATCATCGCAAACTTCGCGGCGCTCGTCGGTGCGGCGCTCGTTGCCTGGGGCTATTCCGGCATCACGATCCCAACCTTCCTCGCCCGATTGCAGGAAGCCATCGATTTTTCGTCGATCGCCGCCGGCATGATCAAGGCGCCTTTCATGGCGCTCATCATCGGGGTCGTGGCAGCCGTCGAGGGCTTGAAGGTTGGCGGCAGCGCGGAGTCGCTCGGCCGCCACGTGACGTCTTCGGTGGTCAAGTCGATCTTCGTCGTGATCCTGATCGACGGGCTCTTCGCCATGTTCTACGCGGCCATTGATTTCTGATGCGGAGAACAGCGTGAACCCAATCGAAAAGAGTCACGAGGGGTACCAGCCGACCGAGGCGAACGGGCGCGAGGCCGTGCTTTCCGTTCGCGACCTGACGGTCGGTTTCGGCTCCAACATCGTGCTCGACAAGCTGAACCTCGAGATCTACCGCGGCGAAATCCTCGGCTTCGTCGGAGCGTCCGGCACCGGCAAGTCGGTGCTGATGCGCACGGTTCTGAGGTTGCTTGCGAAGCGGTCCGGCAAGATCGAAATCCTCGGCGCGGACTACGACAACATCACCGAGGGCGAACGCATCGCGCTCGACATGCGTCTTGGCGTTCTCTTCCAGCACGGAGCGCTGTTTTCGGCGCTGACGGTGCGCGAGAACATCCAGGTGCCCATGCGCGAATATCTCGACCTGCCGCAGAGCCTCATGGACGAGCTGGCGCGGGTGAAGATCGAGCTGGTCGGCCTTGCGCCGGAGGCGGCGGAAAAGTACCCGTCGGAGCTTTCGGGCGGCATGATCAAGCGCGCCGCACTTGCGCGCGCGCTGGCGCTCGATCCGGACCTGGTCTTCCTCGACGAGCCGACCTCGGGGCTCGATCCGATCGGGGCGGCGGAGTTCGACGAGTTGATCGCCAAGCTGCGCGACACGCTGGGATTGACCGTGTATATGGTGACTCACGACCTCGACAGCCTCTTTTCGGTCTGCGACCGCATCGCGGTTCTCGGCAAGAAGAAGGTCCTGGTCGAAGGCACGGTGGAAGACATGCTGGCCTGCGACGATTCGTGGGTGCAGTCCTATTTCCGTGGCAAGCGGGCACGATCGATCGTGCGGAACGATCAATGAATCTTGAGAAGCCGATTTTGATGCCCAGGCGTCGAGATCGGAGGTAGAGCCGGTGAAGCGGCCACGAAGGTAGTCGGTACGAATGGAAACGAAAGCGAACTACGCCATTGTCGGTTTCTTCACGGTGTTCGTGGTCGCAGCCGCATTCGGCTTCGTCTACTGGATGTCGCAGTATGGCCGTAGCGGCGAGATGATCGAGCTGGTGATCAACATTCCGGGGTCGGCCAACGGCCTTTCGGTCGGCTCTCCGGTGCGCTTCAACGGCATTCCCGTCGGCACGGTTCGCAACCTCGCGATCGATGCCAACGATCCGCGTTATTCGATCGCGCTGACCGAGGTTTCGGTCGACGCGCCGGTGCTCAAGTCGACCAAGGCGACGCTGGAAGTGCAAGGCCTGACCGGTGCGGCCTATATCGAACTCAGCGGTGGCCACAAGGGCGACGAAAACATCCTGAAGACTGCGATCGAGAAGGGTACGCAGGCGCGTATCCTTGCGGACCAGTCGAGCGTCACCAGCCTGCTCGCGACGGCCGACCAGATTATGGACCGCGCCAACAGCGCCATCACCGACATCCAGGGCTTCGTCACTGACGTGCGCGGTCCGCTGACCAAGACGATCGGCAATGCCGAGACGTTTTCGAATGCGCTCGCGAACAATTCCGGCGCGATCGATGACTTCCTGAAGAGCGTGACGGAACTCTCCGGTTCGGTGAGTGCTGCGTCCAAGAAGCTCGATTCGACTCTGGAATCTGCCGAAACTCTGGTGAAATCGGTGGATCCGAAGAAGATCGATCAGATCGTCTCGAACGTCGAGCAGATCAGCACCGACCTGAAGGCTGCGTCGGGCGGCGTTTCCGAAACCATCGCTGCCTTCCGGCGCACGGTCGAAACCTACGAGCAATTCGGCAAGAACGCCCAGAAGACGCTGGAGCGGGTCGATACGCTGGTCGCCTCGGTCGACAAGCAGAAGGTGGAGCTCGTCGTCAACGACATCACAGCGGCGACGGCGGACGCCCGCAAGACGGTGGCCAACATCTCGCAGTTCGCCGACAAGATCACGGCGCGCCAGCAGGACATCGACCGCACGATCACCGACGTCACGCAGCTGGCAAGCAAGTTGAACGCTTCGGCCAACCGGGTCGACAGCATTCTCGTCAAGGTCGACGGTTTCCTCGGCGATGCGGACGCGCCGTCGCTTTCGGCTGACGCCCGCGCGACGCTCGCCTCGTTCCGCAAGATGGCGGACAACCTGAACGCCCAGATCGGCCCGATTGCGGAGAACCTCAAGCGCTTCTCGAATTCGGGGCTGCGCGACGTCGAGGCGCTCGTCACAGATACGCGCCGCACGGTGCAGAGCCTCGAGAACACGATCTCGACGTTCGACAAGGATCCGCAACGCCTTCTCTTTGGCGGCGAGACGGTAAAGCAATATGATGGCCGCACCCGACGCTGAGTCGGTGGGCACAGCCGGCGTGGGGCCGGGTGGTGTGTTTCGATCGGGAATGCGCCGAAGTTGTGTGGGACAAAGGTAACGGCAGTATGAGTTTTCCAGGGCTGGTGGGCGTGCGAGTAGCGGGAGCGTGGCGCTCCGCCCTGATGATCATGCTGGCAGCAGGACTTGCTGGCTGCGGTACCAAAGCGGTCAACGACACCTACAGTCTTTCGGCAAGGCCGGCCGTCGAAGGTCGCGCATCGACCGGCAAGCAGATCCTCGTGCCGGAGCCGACGGCTCTGAAGGCACTCGACAGCGATCAGGTCGTCATCCGCCTCTCCGGCGCGGAACTGCAATATCTCGCCAAGGCTCAGTGGAGCGACCGCCTGCCGAAGCTGGTACAGGCGAAGCTCGTGCAGGCCTTCGAGGACACAGGCAAGATCGGCGGCGTCGGCAAGCCCGGCCAGGGCCTGGCGATCGACTACCAGGTCATCACCGAAATCCGCGCCTTCGAGATTTCGACCGAGGGCGCCGACACGGCCAATGTCGAAATCTTCGCCAAGATCCTCAACGATCGCAACGGCACGGTGCTGGCGCAAAAGGCGTTTCGCGCCACGGCCGCGGTCAGGGGCACGGGCAACACGGCCTTCATCAAGGCCATGGATCAGGCCTTCGCCAATGTTTCGGCAGAAATCGTCAGCTGGACGCTCGGCTCCATCTGAGGAACCGAGAACGCTTCTATCTTGCGGCGACCGTCTCGATCCGGTTGATCACTTCCGCGACGCCTTGCACCTGTTTTGCCGCCTCTTCGGCGCGGAAAACCTCGCCTTCGGTCGCCACGAAACCGGCAAGCACAATGGTGTTGCCTTTGGCGGTAACAGTGACATCGGCTGCATCGAGGCCGGGCGTGACAGCCAGGAGATGGGCGACGCGGCGCTCCAGTTCGGCCGGGTGATCGGCCACCTGCCGCTCCGGTTCATCGCCGTAAAATGTCCGTTTCTTGAAGATCATTGTTTTCACCTCGCTCGACGAAGGTGAAACGCCTGATAGCGGGCTTTGTTCGCCTGTTTCATTCGAAACAGCGGGGTGGGACTGATCCGTGCGATGGCTCGTTTCAGGCGACGGGCGGCTCCGTCGCGGTCGGATTACACGGGGATATACAAAATGCGCAGTTCTTGCTTCGCCATGGCTCTGGCGACGACGATGGCACTTGCCTTGGCCATGCCGGCGAAGGCCGCGAACTATAGCTACGGCTGCAAACCGAGCTGCGTCGTCAAAACCGAACGGGCTTATGGCGCCGACGGTAAGGTCTTCTGGAAGAAGGTGCGGATCTGCAAGTGACGTCAGGAATTCCGAAGCGGCCCGCGACGGCATTGGTCAGCGGGCCATTCATCGGCTCGATCGCGCTATGACGCGGTCCCGGAGAAGAAGCGCATCTGCGCGGTGCGAGCGCTTCTCTCTGCCTGTCTAAGCTGCTGAGTTTACGGCCAGCGCACGACCGGGGGCAGGGACGACAGGATCGACTCGACATTGCCGCCGGTCTTCAGGCCGAAGATGGTGCCGCGATCGTAGAGCAGGTTGAACTCGACATAGCGGCCGCGGCGCACCAGCTGTTCGTCGCGGTCGTTTTCGGTCCAGGGCGCATTGAAATTGGTGCGCACGATCTTCGGATAGACGATGGCGAACGCCTTGCCGACATCACGGGTGAAGGCGAAATCGGCGTCCCAGCCGCCTTGCTCTTCCGAGGAATGCAGCCAGTCGTAGAAGATGCCACCGGTTCCGCGCGCCTCGTTGCGATGGGGCAGGAAGAAGTAGTCGTCACACCACTTCTTGAACTTGGCATGGTCGGCGACCGCATGGCGCCCGCAAGTGATCTCCATCGCGCGGTGGAAGAGCTGCGTGTCGGGATCCGTCATGACGCGACGGCGATCGAGCACCGGAGTGAGGTCGGCGCCGCCGCCGAACCAGTTGCTGGTCGTCACCACCATGCGGGTGTTCATGTGAACGGCCGGCACGTTGGGATTGACCGGATGGGCGATCAGCGAAATGCCCGAAGCCCAGAAACGGGGATCTTCGGCTGCACCCGGGATCTGGCTGCGGAATTCGGGCGAGAACTCGCCGTAGACGGTCGAGGTGTGCGCGCCGACCTTTTCGAAGACGCGGCCTTCCATCATCGACATGCGGCCACCGCCGCCCTTGCCATCCTCACGGCTCCAGTCCTTGGCAACGAAGCGGCCGGGGGCGCGGTCAGATAGCGGCCCGGTCAGCTCATCCTCCACCGCCTCGAAGGCGGCGCAGATGGTGTCGCGCAGCCCTTCGAACCATGCACGCGCCTCCGCCTTCTTATCTTCGATGTCTGCGGGGAGCCCCTGGGGTAGCTGCGGTCGTTCCATGAAATTACGTCCTGTTGGCGGGATTTCCCGATGAGATGCCGCCGATTCGATTGAAGTCGCCACAGTTCACACTTTGGCGCTGATGGCAACGGCGGTCCAGCGCTTCGGCCACTCGGTCGCGGCGTGTCCTTGGCCCCGGCGAAACCCGCCTACACAAAGCTCTGGCAAAGGCAGGCTTGCCTCACTATCTTACAATCCAGAGGTATAGCCCATGGCAAGAATACCTGCAGGCCCGCCGCTCGATGGATTGCGGCGGCAGATCGCCCGGCATCGCCGGGAAAATCCGACACGAGGCGACGGCCTTTTCGTGCGGGAAACCTTTCGGCTCGACCGCAGTGCTGCCCGTGCAAAAGCGCGGGAATGGTTCGACACCTGGCCGAAGGCCGCCTACTGGACCGAGGTGGAAAGCTGGCGCCAGCTCGAGGGCGACGAGATCGAGTTTACGATGCGCCGCCTGCCGACCGCGGATTGATCCATCGCCCCTGCCGCTTTTTCTGAGATCACCGGTCACGTCAACAAACGCGCCAGATTCCCTGCGAGCCAAGGTAGCACAGCGCTCAACCTCGATTTCGATCCTGAATATAAATCAGAGTTTTTCCGAGAAGAATCAATAGATTAATGATGGCTACCAGCCCGAGTATCACGGTCCCCAGGGCAAGCGCCAGGAATGTATTGACGGCGCATTGCTGATCCCCTGCGGCGCATGCGCGATCGTCAAGATAATAGAACCATGAGAACAGGATGAGAGCGAGAAGAGGAAGGACTATCGCAACTCGGCCTCTTAGTTCTGACTTCATCTTCTTTTCCGCACAATGACCATGCGTAGGCACCTTTGGTCGTGGCGGCCGCTCAAGGGTGGCTGTCTTCATCCATGAGCCTTGGGCCGGCGCCTTCCATCGACAGCACGTCGTGCGGATTGCGCAGAGGACATTCGCGCAGCGACAGGCAGCCGCAGCCGATGCAGCTCGTCAGATGGTCGCGCAACGCCATCAGGCTGGCGATGCGTTCGTTCAGCTGTTCGCGCCAGTTTTCGGACAATCTGCCCCAATCCTCGACCGTCAGCGGACGATCGTCCGGCAAAACCGACAAAGCGTCCTGGATTTCCGACAATGGAATGCCGGTGCGCTGCGCCACCTTGATGACGGCGACGCGCCTGAGCACGCCGCGCGGATAGCGGCGCTGGTTGCCGCGGGTGCGGTTGCTGCGGATCAGCCCCTTGGCCTCGTAGAAATGCAGGGTGGAGACGGCGACGCCGCTGCGCTCCGCCACTTCGCCCACGGTCAGTTCGCGGCGCAATTCGCTTTGTTTCACAATCGTCATAACGGCTATTGACCTCAACTAATCTTGAGGTTTTATAGCATTGGCTCCATGACTGAGACAACAGGAGCTTGATCCCCATGACTGAGAAAATGACCCTCGCCGTGATCTATGGCAGCGCGCGGCAGGGTCGCTTCTGCGACACAGTCGCCAATTGGCTGATCCGGGAACTATCGGCTTCCGACACCTTCTCCCTGACGATCATCGACCCGGCGCGGCTCAGAACGTCGCGCGGCCTTGGCGCGGCGGTCAATCCGGGCGAATGGCTGGAGCGCAAGATCGCCGAGGCGGATGCCTTCATCGTCGTTACACCCGAATACAACCACGGCTACCCGGCGGCGCTGAAGGAACTGATCGACTCTGTCTACGAGCCCTGGCACGCAAAGCCGGTCGCCTTCGTCTCTTACGGCGGCGCCTCGGGCGGCATTCGCGCGGTCGAGCAATTGCGCCAGGTGTTTGGAGAGTTGCACACGGTGACACTGCGCGACGGCGTGGCCTTCCCGAAGGCGTGGTCGAAGTTCGATGCTGCCGGCAACCTCTATAAACCGGAGGAGCTCCGCGCGCCGCTGTTTTTGATGATGGATCGCCTGACCTGGTGGGCGCGGGTGCTGAAGCAGGCGCGCAAGAGCAAACCTTACAACGAAGTCGCGGCGTAACGTTGGAAACGAGGGCTCTCGGCCGGGCTCTCAAAGAGCTCGGCCTGCCGCCAAGGAGACGGCTATGCAGACGGTATCAAATCGGCGAAACCTGCCGGATCGCTTCGCCCGCAATCATCGCGGCGGAGATCGCGATGTTCAGCGAGCGCTGGCCGTCGGCCATCGGAATGAGGATGCGGCCATCGGCGCGCTCGTGCACGTGATCGGGCACGCCGGCGCTTTCCCGCCCGAAAAGCAGGATGTCGTCTGGGCGGAAATCATAGCGCGTATAGGGCAGGGCAGCCTTGGTGGAGGCGAGCACCAGCCGACGTCCGCTCGCCGAGCGCCACTCTTCGAAGCGCTCCCAGTTGACGTGACGAGTGAGCGCCACCGACGCGATGTAGTCCATGCCGGCGCGCTTCAGGTTTCGGTCGGAGAGGTCGAAGCCGGCCGGCTCGATCACATCGACCGAAAGCCCGAGACAGGCGGCCATGCGCAGGATCGTGCCGGTATTGCCGGGAATATCGGGCTGGTAGAGGGCGATGCGCAGATTGCTCACGTCAGGTTACTCGTTTCCGGGGGCGTTGCGCCGCGTATCGAAATCCGCAGCCAGGATGCCCATCATGATGTCGTCGTGCCACTCACCGTCGATCAGCGCCGATTCGCGTTCGCGGCCCTCGATCGAGAAACCGGACTTGAGATAGGCCGCAATCGCCCGCTCGTTGAAGGCGAGGACCCTCAGCGAGACCCGATGAAGGGCAAGTTCGTCGAAGGCATAGGCCAATACCCGCTTGATGACCGCCGTGCCAAGACCCTTGCCAAGGCGATCCGGATCGAAAATGCCGATGGCGAAGTTCGCGCGGCGATCGGCGCGGTTGATGTTGTCGAGCCGCACTTCGCCGACGAGGCCGTCCTGATCGATGATCCAGGCGGCCGGATGTTCGGCGATGCGCGTTACCCAGGCGTCCGCTTCACCGTGGCCGAAGAGGCCGGGAAACGACCTGCCCGCACCGAACATCCGGTAGATATCCGGATGGCGGCCGAGCCTCAGGCGCACGTCTGCGTCACCCTCGCGGGGGCGCCGCAGGAGAAAGCCGACACTTTGAAGGTCAGGAGGCGTGTCCGATGAAGCGATCATCCTTGTTCTCCGCCGCGAAACGTCCGGCGCTGCTTGCTTTTGAGGTCGCTCATATTGCCTGCGCTAATCTGTGCCGAAACGGCAACAGCGGTCGGAGCGATGAAAAATTGGGCAAGAAAGTGCCTGCGACAATCTGGCATGCGAGCGCGAATAAGGGTAGAGATCGGACCTCTTCAACGCGAACCGACGGAGGCAAACATGAATGTATTGATGTTGACACGCCTTCCTGGAGTAGTGGGCCACCGTTTGGCCTGACCGGTTCCGCGACCTATCTTTTAACCGAGATCGACGCGCTTCCGGGACTCCGGAAGACGAAGCCCTTTGCGGGCTGCATTTCCGGACTGACTTTTTCATCATAAGAATGCGGGGCGAAATCCCGCTTTCCTTCAAAATACTCTGAAGGAGCAATGTTATGTTTGGCTGGTTTGAATCCCGCCTCAATCCCTATCCGCCGGAGGAGCCGACGGTTCCGCCGAAGACTCTGTTCGGCTTCTGCTGGCACTACTCCAAGCCGGCTGCGCCGTGGCTCATCATCATGTCCGTCTGTACGGCGCTGATCGCCATTGGCGAAGTGGCGCTGTTCCAGTTCCTCGGCAACATGGTGGACTGGCTGTCGAGCGCCGACCGCGAGAGCTTCCTCGCCGCCGAAAGCGGACGGCTGTTCTGGATGGGTGCGCTCGTCCTCATCGGCCTGCCGGGCCTCGTGGCGATCGATTCGCTGATCATGCATCAGGTGCTGCTCGGCAACTATCCGATGATCGCCCGCTGGCAGATGCACCGCTACCTGCTGCGCCAGAGCATGACCTTCTTTGCCAACGAGTTCGCCGGACGCGTGGCAACGAAAGTCATGCAGACGTCACTAGCCGTGCGCGAAACCGTGATGAAGATCCTCGACGTCTTCGTCTATGTCGTCAGCTACTTCGTCACGATGCTCGCCGTCGTCGCCACCGCCGACTGGCGGCTGGTGATCCCGCTCGGCATCTGGCTGGCGATCTACATCTGCATCGTCAGCTATTTTGTGCCGCGGCTGCAGAAGATCTCCAAGGAGCAGGCGGACGCGCGCTCGATGATGACCGGCCGGATCGTCGACAGCTACACCAATATCGGTACGGTCAAGCTGTTCTCGCATGCCGGCCGCGAGGAAGGCTATGCGCGCGACGGCATGGACGGCTTCCTCGACACCGTGCATCGCCAGATGCGCAAGGTGACGCTGTTCCACGTGCTGGTCTATGCCAACAACAGTATCGCGCTCTTTGCGATCGCAGCGCTTGGCATCCATCTGTGGCTGACGAGTGCGATCTCCGTCGGCGCGATCGCGATCGCCGTCGGCCTTGCGATGCGCATCAACGGCATGTCGCAGTGGATCATGTGGGAAGTCTCGGCGCTGTTCGAGAATATCGGCACGGTCTATGACGGCATCGGCATGATGACCAAGGCGCACGACATCGTCGACGAGCCGGACGCCAAGACGCTGACAGCGGACAAGGGGGCGATTGCCTTCGACAACATCCGCTTCCACTACGGCAAGGCCAAGGGTGTCATCGATCACCTGTCGCTCGATATCAAGCCGGGTGAGAAGATCGGCCTCGTCGGTCGCTCGGGTGCGGGCAAGACGACGCTGATGAACCTGCTGTTGCGCTTCTACGACCTGGAGGACGGTGCGATCCGGATCGACGGCAAGGATATCTCCACCGTCACGCAGGACAGCCTGCGCTCGCAGATCGGCGTCGTGACGCAAGACACCTCGCTCTTGCACCGCTCCATTCGCGACAACATCGCCTATGGCCATCCGGAAGCGGACGACGAGGCGATCATTGCGGCGGCCAAGAAGGCGAACGCCTGGGACTTCGTCCAGGGGCTCGAGGATAACCAGGGCCGCAAGGGCCTGGACGCGCAGGTCGGGGAACGCGGCGTCAAGCTCTCCGGCGGCCAGCGCCAGCGTATCGCGATCGCGCGCGTGTTCTTGAAGGACGCGCCGATCCTGATCCTCGACGAGGCGACCTCGGCGCTCGATTCCGAAGTCGAACAGGCGATCCAGGAGAACCTGTTCGCGCTGATGGCCGGCAAGACGGTGATCGCGATCGCCCACCGCCTGTCGACGCTGACGGAGATGGACCGGCTGGTGATCCTCGAGGCCGGCCGCATCGTCGAGACCGGCTCGCATGCCGAGCTCGTTGCCCATGGCGGTCTCTACGCTGACCTCTGGTCTCGCCAGTCGGGCGGCTTCATCGCCGACGACGTCGAGAAGGAAGAGGCCGCAGAGTAAGCAACCTGAGGCCCGCCGTTCGAAAGAGCGGCGGGCCTCTTTGTTAGACGTTACGCATTTGTAATCTGCAATTGTGTCGAAACCGATTGCTGTTCCTGCCGAACCGCCTATATCGGAACCATGCTCAGCGCCATCGTCAGCCTCTTCGAGAACTGGATCAAGCCCTTCGCACCGCGCGAGCGCCTGCAGCCGCCGAAATCGCTCTGGGGGTTTGCCTGGTTCTACGCCAGACAGGCCAAGGGACCGTTCATCGCTATGGCCGTCTTGGGCGGCCTCGTCGCCATGCTGGAGGCGGGTCTATTCTACTTCGTCGGGCGGCTCGTCGATCTGCTCGACACCGTGAAGCCGGAAGCTGGCTGGAGCGGGTTGATCGCCGCCAATGGCCCGGAGCTTCTGTTCATGCTCCTGACAGTCATGGTCTTCCGTTTCATCGCGGTGTCGTTGGCGGCGCTCGTCGAAGAACAGGCGATCACGACAGGCTTTTTGAACCTGGTGCGTTGGCAATCCTACGTGCACGTCGCCAGGCAGTCGCTGACCTTCTTTCAGAACGACTTTTCCGGCCGCATCGTCACCAAGGTCTGGGCCGGCGCTCAAGCAACGAGCGACCTGCTCGTCTCGCTGCTGCAGGTCGTCTGGTTCATCGTCATCTACACGGCGTCCACCATGGCGCTGGTGGCGCAGCTCGACTGGCGTCTGGCCGCGATGGTCGGCTTCTGGATCGTCGTCTTCCTGGTGCTGGCGCGCTTTTTCGTTCCACGCATCCGCAAGCACGCCCGCGATACCGCCGAAATGGCGTCGATGCTGAACGGCCGCATGGTCGATGCCTATTCCAACATCCAGACATTGAAGCTCTTCGGGCGCGACGAGGAGAACGACCGCTATATCCGCGGCGGCTTCGACCGGTTCCAGCGCGCGGTCATCCCGTTCACGCGGCTCTTGACGGCCGTGCGCGCCTCGCTGGCACTGCTTTCCGGCCTGATGATCACGGCGATCGCGGTCTACGCCATCCATCTCTGGCTCGCAGGCTCGATCAGTTCCGGCGCGGTCGCCTTCACGCTGGCACTGGTGCTCCGGCTCAACATGCTGCTTGGCCGCATGATGACGCAGTTCAACTCGATCATGCGCAACATCGGCACGATCCAGAACTCGGCCGAACTGGTCTCTCAGCCGATCGGTCTCGTCGATCGGCCCGACGCGACGGAACTGGCCGTGAGCAAGCCGGAAATCCGCTTCGAGCACGTCCGCTTCCACTACGGCAAGGGCGACCGCGTCATCGACGATTTCTCGCTCGTGGTGCGCCCGGGCGAGAAGGTGGGCATCGTCGGTCGCTCGGGCGCCGGCAAGTCGACGCTCGTCAACCTGCTGCTGCGCTTCTACGATCTTGAAAGCGGGCGCATCCTGATCGACGGCCAGGATATCGCGTCCGTCAGGCAAGAGTCGCTGCGCGCCCAGGTCGGCATGGTCAGCCAGGATACTTCACTTCTGCATCGCTCGATCCGCGACAACATCCTCTTCGGCCGTCCCGACGCGAACGAGGAGCAACTGATCGCTGCGGCGCGGAAAGCCGAAGCCTACGACTTCATCGCCGACCTTCAGGACCAGCGCGGCCACAAGGGGCTCGACGCCCATGTGGGCGAGCGCGGCGTCAAGCTTTCGGGCGGACAGCGGCAGCGCATCGCGATCGCCCGGGTGATGCTGAAGGATGCGCCGATCCTCGTGCTCGACGAGGCGACCTCGGCGCTCGATTCCGAAGTCGAAGCGGCGATCCAGTCCAATCTCGACCGCCTGATGCAGGGCAAGACGGTGCTCGCGATCGCGCATCGGCTGTCGACGATCGCCGCGCTCGACCGGCTGGTGGTGATGGACAAGGGGCGGATCGTCGAACAGGGAACGCACGCCGAACTTGTCGCCCGCGGCGGGCTTTACGCCGGGCTCTGGTCACGCCAGTCCGGCGGATTTCTCGCCCGGGAAGAGGCGGCGGAGTAGGGCGCTTTACGGACGCCTTCAAGCCCATCCGGCGGGCGTAAATTCCGCCCAACTGATGGCCGTCAAGTCCTTGTGCCAATTGGCCGCGCTTTTCCCCGCGACAATCTGCCCACATGCCCTTGTCAAGGCTGGACATAATTTGCGATCAAGCATAGAACGCGCCGGATTGACGGGGATTCTGCGTGCTGTGCGCGCGCCGATTCTTTTCGGATTCTGTGCCGATGTCGCATTTGCAACCGCAAGGCGATGGGGCGACAGCACTATGAATAGGGCGTGGTTCCTTGACCTGGATCAAACCGCAAGGGGCAGGAATTTCGCCGGGGGCGGATGCGGTTTCCGCAATATTGCGTGAGAGGATGGTTTAGCCGTGAGCGAACACGACACTTCAAGCGAGGCCTTGGGCGAGCCCACTCGCCGCGACTTCCTTTATCTGGCTACCGGTATGGCAGGCGTCGTCGGCGCTGGTGCCGTCGCCTGGCCGTTCATCGACCAGATGCGTCCGGACGCATCGACGCTCGCGCTCGCCTCGATCGAGGTTGACGTATCGAGCCTTCAGCCCGGTATGTCGCTGACGGCGAAATGGCGCGGCAAGCCGATCTTCATCCGCAACCGTACGGAGAAGGAAGTCGAGGAGGCAAAGGCCGTCAAGCTGGACGAGCTTAAGGACCAGGTTGCGCGCAACGCCAACCTTCCGGCCGACGCTTCCGCGAGCGACCTCGATCGTTCCGCCGGCGAAGGCAAGGAAAACTGGATCGTCATGATCGGTTCCTGCACCCATCTCGGTTGCGTGCCGCTTGGCCAGGCCGGTGATTTCGGTGGCTGGTTCTGTCCCTGCCACGGTTCGCACTACGATACGGCCGGCCGCATCCGTAAGGGTCCGGCGCCGGAGAACCTTCACGTGCCGACCTTCTCGTTCGTATCCGACACAGTTATCAAGATCGGTTGAGGGGACTACTGATAATGAGTGCTGAACATTCAACCTACACGCCGACGACTGGCATTGAGAAATGGGTTGATTCCCGTCTGCCGTTGCCGCGTCTCGTTCACGATAGCTTCATCAGCTACCCGGTTCCCCGGAACCTGAACTACGCCTACACCTTCGGTGCCATGCTCTCGGTCATGCTGATCGTACAGATCCTGACCGGTATCGTGCTGGCCATGCACTACGCCGCTGAAACGACCGTCGCCTTTAACTCGGTCGAGAAGATCATGCGCGACGTCAATCACGGATGGCTGCTGCGCTACATGCACGCCAACGGCGCATCCTTCTTCTTCATCGCCGTCTACCTGCACATCGCCCGTGGTCTCTACTACGGCTCGTACAAGGCTCCGCGCGAAATCCTCTGGATCCTCGGCGTGGTCATCTACCTCCTGATGATGGCGACCGGCTTCATGGGCTACGTTCTGCCCTGGGGTCAGATGTCCTTCTGGGGCGCGACCGTTATCACCGGCTTCTTCACCGCCTTCCCGCTGGTGGGTGAGTGGATCCAGCAGTTCCTGCTCGGCGGCTTCGCCGTTGATCAGCCGACGCTGAACCGCTTCTTCTCGCTGCACTACCTGCTGCCCTTCATGATCGCCGGCGTCGTCGTCCTGCACATCTGGGCGCTGCACGTAACGGGTCAGACCAACCCGACCGGCGTTGAAGTCAAGTCCAAGACCGACACCGTGCCCTTCACGCCCTATGCGACGCTGAAGGATGCGCTCGGCGTTTCCGTCTTCCTGATCATCTATGCCTGGTTCGTCTTCTACCAGCCGAACTTCCTCGGCCACCCGGACAACTACATTCCGGCTGACGCGCTGAAGACGCCCGCTCACATCGTTCCGGAATGGTACTACCTGCCGTTCTACGCGATGCTGCGCGCCATCACCTTCAATGTCGGCCCGATCGACTCCAAGCTCGGCGGCGTTCTGGTGATGTTCGGCTCGATCATCATCCTGTTCTTCCTGCCCTGGCTCGACACGTCCAAGGTCCGCTCGGCCGTCTACCGTCCGTGGTACAAGCTGTTCTTCTGGGTCTTCGTGGCCAACGCCATCCTGCTCGGCTGGCTCGGCTCGCGTCCGGCGGAAGGCCTGTACGTCGTGATGTCGCAGATCGGCACGCTGTACTACTTCGGCTTCTTCCTCGTCATCTTGCCGGTCCTCGGTCTGATCGAGACGCCGAAGCGCATTCCGAACTCCATCACCGAAGCGGTGCTGGAAAAGCAGAATGCCAAGGCGCAGCCGGCTGCCGCGCGCGCCTGATCAGAACAGCGATTGATAAGGAACCCACAACAATGAAAAAGCTTGTTACAGGCATTCTGTCACTCGCTGTCGTCGCTGGTCTCGGTCTCGGTACGGCTGTTGCCGAAGAGGCGAAGGGCGGCGAGGAGCATGGCGGCGGTACGCCCCACTATCCGATCCACAAGCCGGAACAGCAGGACTGGAGCTTTGCCGGTCCCTTCGGTCACTACGACAAGGGTCAGCTTCAGCGCGGCCTGAAGGTCTACGCCGAAGTCTGTTCTGCCTGCCACTCGATGAACCTGGTGTCCTTCCGCACGCTGGAAGGCCTGGGCTATTCGGAAGGCCAGGTAAAGGCCTTTGCGGCGAACTACGAAGTTCAGGACGGCCCGAACGCCGACGGCGAGATGTTCACCCGCAAGGCTGTCGCCTCCGACCACTTCCCGTCGCCTTACGCGAACAAGGAAGCGGCTGCCGCATCGAACAACGGTGCAGCTCCACCGGACTTCTCGCTGATCGCCAAGGCTCGCGGCATCGAGCGCGGCTTCCCGCAGTTCATCTTCGACATGTTCTGGCCCTACCAGGAAGGCGGCCCGGACTACATCCACGCGCTGCTGACCGGCTACCAGGATCCGCCGCAGGGCGTCGAAGTGGCTGAAGGCACGCACTACAACCCGTACTTCGCCAACGCTGCCGCGCTGGCGATGGCTCAGCCGATCTCCGCCGACCAGGTCACCTATGACGATGGCACGCCGCAGACGGTCGACCAGTACGCAAAGGACGTTTCGGCGTTCCTGATGTGGGCCGCCGAGCCGCACCTCGAAGAGCGCAAGCGCACCGGCTTCATGGTCATGGTGTTCCTGCTGATCTTCACCGGCCTGGTGTACCTCACCAAGAAGTCGGTCTACGCCAACAAGGAACATTGATCGGCTCCGGCTCAGGCCGGTACGACCAAGACCCAACGAAAAAGGCCCCGGTTCGTCCGGGGCCTTTTTCGTTTGCCACCGTGCATCCCGACACCGTTGACCTTGGGCGAGGAATTTGGCCGGACCTGCAGCAAGTTCGCGATGCTTCACGCATTCCTTTGGCGAAGGGCAGGCGGCTAAACACCAGTCGCTCGCAGGACAGGCTTGCGATGCAGACAGCAGCTACCGTATTCGGCCGATCATTGGCCACCGCACCGATCTCGGATTAAGGCTGTGCCGGGCAGCGGAAGACCGGCCTACGCATCGGAAGGACCTGGTCTCCAGCCGCTTGCCGCAGCCCACCGATCCGCGCGTCGAATGACCTGCCATAAGTGTTCCGACTTGCCCTCGGTATAGGCTGCCCGGTCGTGGCGATGTCGGCTTGCCAATGCCCGCTTCAGCTCGACGTATGGGCCGTGTTCCTCGGCATGGGCGCGCATGTAGTCGCGAAACAGCAGCGACCATTGTTCCTGCCAGCTTCCCGCTCGGCGCACGTGGATGTGCGTGCGTTCGTCGCCAGGGCGCTCACGAAAGTAGCGTTTCGCCAGATCGGTATTCTGCGGCCGCCACAGGTAGCCGATCGCCGCCATTTTTTCCGCCAGCACGTCGAGGGACTCCAGATCGGCAACGGAAATCTGAACATCGATGATCGGCTTGGCAGCCAGACCACGGATTGCGGTGGAGCCGATATGGTCGATACGCAAGGCATGATCGCCCAAAACCTGGCGGATCGTCTTCGCCTTGGTGGCAAACCGCTCCGCCCAATCGGAGGACCAATCGCAGATTTCAATCGGCTGTGTCGTGCAAGGCAGCTCCCTATCCATCGGACGAACTTCAGATGCAGAGCGTGATGATGTCAACATTCATTCCTGCGTTCCACCTGTCTGGCTGGCAGAGTGTCTGGCCGTCCGGATGCCGTTAAGGACGACTGCATGTTATGGTTGCATAGACCGTTGGCGCCCGCCTAGAAGGCTGCGTTATTGTTTCTTCAGAGGGGTGAATCTCGATGTCTATTTCTTTCAAACGCCTGGCGGTGGTCGCCGTGGTAGCTCTTGCCTTTGTTCCCGGTATTGCACAGGCCGAGAGTTACGCGACGCTCACCAAGCAAGGCTACGCCACCGGCAAGCTCTCCAGGGGCAAGTCCGGCGCCTGGGGCTGGGTGGTCTATAGCGCGGCGATCAGGATGAGACGGCGGCGACAATCTGGATGAGACTCTTATGTCGCGGTCGGGATGAAAGTATCATGCTGATTGTCGCTGGCAAGAGTCTCGTCGTGTTCTGATTGCCTCTCCGCGACAATCTGGGAAGCACTTTTAATTGTCGCGAAGNTATAGCGCGGCGATCAGGATGAGACGGCGGCGACAATCTGGATGAGACTCTTATGTCGCGGTCGGGATGAAAGTATCATGCTGATTGTCGCTGGCAAGAGTCTCGTCGTGTTCTGATTGCCGCTCCGCGACAATCTGGGAAGCACTTTTAATTGTCGCGAAGGCGGCAGGTCTGCCGCGCTGGCGTTTGGCTTCCATGGCGGAACGTCGCCGGTAGCTTTCGACGTTCATTTCGAAGATCGTTGCGTGATGAACAAGTCGGTCCACCGCCGCAAGCGTCATGGCCGGGTCCGGAAAGACGCGGTTCCATTCTCCGAAGGGCTGATTGGCGGTGATCATGATGGAACGCCGCTCATATCTTGCGGAGATGAGTTCGAAGAGCACGCTGGTTTCGGCCTGGTCCTTGGTGACGTAGGCCAGATCGTCGAGGATGAGCAGATCGAACTTGTCGAGCTTGGCGATGGCGGATTCGAGCTGGAGTTCACGCCGTGCGACCTGAAGCTTCTGAACGAGGTCGGTCGTGCGCGTGAACAGCACTCGCCAACCGTTTTCGATCAGCGCGAGGCCGATGGCGGCGGCGAGATGGCTCTTTCCGCCGCCGGGCGGGCCGAACAACAGGATATTGGCACCCTTGGCGAGCCAGCTATCGCCGGCGGCAATGGCCATAACCTGGGCCTTGGAGACCATGGGCACGGCGTCGAAGGCGAAGCTCTCGAGCGTCTTTCCGGGCGGCAGATGCGCCTCGGCGAGGTGACGTTCGATCCTGCGATGCGCCCGTTCAGCCAGTTCATGCTCGGCGATGGCCGAAAGGAAACGCGCCGCAGGCCACCCTTCACGATCGGCCTGTTCGGCAAATTGCGGCCACRGCGTTTTGATCGTCGGCAGCCTCAGGTCATTGAGCATGATGCCGAGGCGGGCTTCGTCGATGGTGTTGTGGACATTTTTCATGCGGCCTCTCCCGCMTAAGCAGGCCCCATCAGGGCTTCATAGCTATTGAGCGATGCGAGCTGCACATGCACAGTCGGCAACTGATCCGGGTCCGGRCCGAAGATGGCTCTCAAGGCCATCAGGTCGGGCAGTTTGCGGGCGTCGAGCGTTCTGGCAAGCTCCTCGGCCAGTTCACGCTCGCAWCCRCGATCATGAGCCAGGGCCAGCAGTTCGACGGTGACCTTGCAAGCCTGCCGGTCAGGCAGTTGCTCGATGAGAGTGTCGAAAGCCCTTCGGTATTCCGGCCGAGGGAAGAGCTTGTCGCGATAGACCAGGTTGAGAAGCGCCATCGGCTTTTTGCGCAGGGAATGAATGACGTGGTGATAGTTGACGACCTGATCGTGCTTGCCGCTCGCATGGGCGCGACCTCGCGGCAACGTCAGCAGATGCGTGCCGCCGATGAAGACGTCGAGRCGATCGTCRAACAAACGCACACGCAGCCGRTGGCCGATCAAAYGGGAGGGGACGGTGTAGAAGACYTTGCGCAAGGCGAAGCCGCCGGTGCGCGACACGGTGACGACCACCTCCTCGAAGTCGGTGGTGCGGCGAGCGGGAAGTGCCTGCAGATGCGGGCGCTCGGCATCGATGCGCTTGCCATGCGCGGCATTGCGGCGGCTGACGATCTCGTCGATGAAGGYGCGGTAGGAGCGGAGATCGTTGAAGTCTCGGGTGCCGCGCATCAGGAGTGCATCGCGGACGGCGYTCTTGAGATGGCCGTGGGAACTTTCGATCGAACCGTTCTCGTGGGCGATGCCCTTGTTGTTACGGGTTGGCGTCATCCGGTAATGAGCGCACAGGTCCTCATAGCGGTTGGTGAGATCGACCTKGGCATCGGCATCGAGGTTGCGGAAGGCGGCCGACAGGCTGTCGCTGCGGTGATAGAGCGGCGAACCGCCGACCGACCACAGGGCGTTCTGCAGGCCCTCCGCCAAGGCGACGAAGCTTTCGCCGCCAAGGATGACATGGGCGTGTTCGAAGCCCGACCAAACCAGCCGGAAGTGATAAAGCAGATGGTCGAGCGGCTGGCCGGCGATCGTCACGCTGAGGCTGCCCATGTCGGTAAAATCCGACAGCCCCAACCGGCCGGGTTCGTGCGTCTGGCGAAAGATCACCTCCTGTGCCTCACCGTGAACGGCCCGCCATGACCGAATGCGCCGCTCAAGTGTGCGGCGAATGCTTTCGGGCAGTTCCGGATGACGCCGCAGCATCTCGTCATAAACGGCGACCGCACGAATGCCGGGAGCGGCTTTGAGGAGCGGAACGACCTCCGCATCAAAGATATGCGCAAGCGGATCGGGGCGACGCCGACCGCGCGGCGGCTTGWTTTGCGACGGAAGCCGTTGCTCTTTCTCCACACGGAACGCCGTCGCCCGGCTGATCGACGCCTTCGCGGCGGCGACCTCAACAGAATGCGTTTGTCGATACTTCATGAATAATCTCATCTGATGATCGGTTACATGGCGACCCGGCACAAAGGTGGTTCTCCATTCCAGAAAACCGCCACCGTAGCGGGCCGACCGCGATCATGAGACGCCTAAAAATTGCGCCGCGGCGGGAGTGTAACTCCGGTCGGGCTACGCCCTCCCTTCGTCACACCCCC